>JAPLOZ010000005.1 GCA_026400435.1 Hyphomicrobiales bacterium
TCCGTGCTGATGAACGCCATCCCGGCCGTGGTCGCCGGCGTCGAGCGCATCGTCATCGTGGTGCCGGCGTCGGGCGGCGTCATCAATCCGCTGGTGCTGGTTGCCGCCGATCTCGCCGGCGTCTCCGAGATCTACCGCGTCGGCGGCGCTCAAGCCGTCGCCGCGCTCGCCTATGGGACGCAGACCATTCGGCCGGTCGCCAAGATCGTCGGGCCCGGCAACGCCTATGTCGCCGCGGCCAAGCGCCAGGTCTTCGGCACGGTCGGCATCGACATGATCGCCGGACCGTCCGAGGTGCTCGTCGTGGCCGACCGTGACAACGATCCCGACTGGATCGCCGCCGACCTGCTGGCGCAGGCCGAGCACGACGTCTCCGCGCAATCGATCCTGCTCACCGACGACGCCGAATTCGCCAGGGCCGTGGAAGCGGCGGTGGAGCGCCAGTTGACGACACTTCCTCGCGCGGAGACTGCTGCCGCGAGCTGGCGCGATTTCGGCGCCGTCATCCTCGTCGACGATCTCTTTGGCGCCCTGCCGCTGGTCGATCGCATCGCCGCAGAACATGTCGAGCTCGCCATCGCCGATGCCGAAGGCTTCCTCGCCAAGATGCGCAATGCCGGCGCTGTGTTTCTGGGGCGTCATACGCCCGAGGTGATCGGCGACTATGTCGGCGGCTCAAACCATGTGCTGCCGACCGCGCGCTCGGCGCGGTTTTCCTCCGGCCTGTCGGTGCTCGATTTCGTCAAGCGCACGTCGATTCTGAAACTCGGCGCCGAAGAACTGCGCAAGCTGGCGCCGGCGGCGATTGCGCTGGCCCGGGCCGAAGGGCTCGACGCGCATGGCCGCTCCGTCGCCATACGGCTGAACTTGATGCCATGACCGGGCACGATCCGCAGCGTTCGCGACTGGTCGACGTCGAGCTCGACGACACGATCGGCCGCTCGACGCCCGATGTCGAGCATGAACGCGCGGTGGCGATCTTCGACCTCATCGAGGAGAACAGTTTTCGCCCGATCAACGACACCGGCGAGGGTCCCTACCGGCTGAAGCTCTCGCTGGTGGAGGCGCGGCTGGTCTTTGCCATTGCGCGCGAGAGCGGCGAGGACGTCGTCACCCATATCCTGTCGCTGACCCCGTTCCGGCGGATCGTCAAGGACTACTACATGATCTGCGAGAGCTACTACGACGCCATCCGCAATTCGACTCCGAGCCAGATCGAGGCAATCGACATGGGCCGCCGCGGCCTCCACAATGACGGCTCGCAGACCCTGATGGACCGGCTCGCCGGCAAGATCGACGTCGATTTCGGCACCGCGCGGCGGCTGTTCACGCTGATCTGCGTGCTGCATTGGCGCGGATGAATACGCCCCTCGCCCAACCTCGCTCGGTGCTGTTTGTGTGCGGCATGAACGCCGTGCGCTCGCCCGTCGCCGAACGGCTGGCGCGCGCAATGCTTCCGTCTTCCGTCTTCGTCGCCTCGGCCGGCGTGCATGTCGGCGAGGCCGATCCCTTCGTCGATGCGGTACTTGCCGAGGAAGGCATCGATGTCGGCGAGCGGACGCCACGGAAGCTTGAAGACCTGGAGGACGACTATTTCGACCTCATCGTCACGCTGTCGCCCGAAGCCCATCATGCCGCGCTTGAACTGACCCGGACCCTGTCGGTCGACGTGGAATACTGGCAGACCGCCGATCCCACCGCGACGCAGGGCACGCGCGACCAGGTGCTGGCCGCCTATCGCGACATGCGCGACCGTCTCAAGGCGCGGATGGCTGAGCGTTTCGGCGAAAAAGCCAGGGAAAACGGCGCTGATTAAGCTTGTTCACAAAGGCCCGACAATCATATAGGTTCCGCGCAATTCCGGACAGGCGCCGGAAAGTCTGTCCAAACCAAAGGTAGAGAATGCCGAAGGAAGAAGTCCTCGAGTTCCCGGGAACCATCACCGAATTGCTGCCCAACGCAATGTTCCGCGTGAAGCTCGAAAACGAGCATGAGATCATCGCCCACACCGCGGGGCGCATGCGCAAGAATCGCATCCGCGTGCTCACAGGCGACAAGGTGCTCGTCGAGATGACCCCCTACGACCTGACCAAGGGCCGTATCACCTACCGCTTCAAATAGGACGGCCGCAGGCGGCCTGATTTCCGATGAGCGTTTTCCAGAAGCTTGTGCTTGCCTCGGGTTCGGCGCGCCGGATCGAGCTTCTGCAACAGGCCGGGATCGAACCCGACCGGCTGTTGCCGGCCGACATCGACGAGACGCCGCAGCGTTCGGAACACCCGCGCTCGCTCGCCAAGCGGCTGGCGCGGGAAAAGGCCGAGAAGGCGCTCGCCTCGCTCAAGAGCGAAGCCGACTACCAGCCCTGTTTCGTGCTGGCGGCCGACACCGTGGTGGCACTCGGCCGCCGCGTCATGCCCAAGGCCGAGATGATCGACGAGGCGTCGAACAGCCTGCAGCTCCTGTCGGGCCGGACGCATCGCGTCTATTCGTGCGTGTGCCTCGTCACCCCCTCGGGCAAGGTGCGGCTGCGTCTGGTGGAATCGCGCGTGCGCTTCAAGCGCATCGCCCGCGAGGAGCTCGAAAGCTACCTCGCTTCCGGCGAATGGCGCGGCAAGGCGGGCGGCTACGCCATCCAGGGCCTGGCCGGCACCTTCGTCGTCAAGCTGGTCGGCTCCTATACGAACGTCGTCGGCCTGCCGCTCTACGAAACGGTCGGCCTGCTCAACGGCGACGGCTACCAGGTGCATTTCAACTGGCTGTCGGGCGCCCGGGGCTGAGCTTGGCGACGCCGGGCGCAACCGTCACACCGCTGCGGCCGAAACGGCCATGCCCGGAATGCGGCCGGCCGTCGGCACGGGACAAGTATCCGTTCTGCTCGGCGCGCTGCAAGAACGTCGACCTCGGGCGTTGGCTGACCGGTGCCTATGCCATTCCCGAACGCGAAGGCGAGGATGAGGATGGCAGGCCAGGCAGCGGCCAGCGGGAGAGGGAATCCGGGCAGGACTGACATCCGGAAAGGCTCTGTCAAAATCCCGTCACGAGCGCTGGACAGCCCGATTTGCCGTGCTATAACCCACCCGCTTTCCGGGAGGTTTCGCTCCCGTCATCCTGATGGGTTGCACCGATCGGGAGAAAAGCCCAGGTAGCTCAGTTGGTAGAGCAGCGGATTGAAAATCCGCGTGTCGGTGGTTCGATTCCGCCCCTGGGCACCATCCCATCTCCAAAACCTACACATTTTCATGGTGAAAACTGGATTATGTGCACTTTATTCCACCTTTTAGTCCACCAAGCGACTGTCCCTCGGTCCCTGGGAATCAGGCAGCTTGAAGACTCGAATGTCTGCGTTGCGCCCTCGTTTCGGTCGCAACGACATTGACTGCCGTTTGCCAAAAAGCAGACATCCGATGGGTCGCATCACAGTCGCGGACGGACTAGCCATATCGCTGCACTAGAGTCGTCTCGGCCGCGGCTGTTGATTGCCACTGAGAACTGACCCGGTACCGAGGGATATTTCCACCGAGAATTGACCCATGTTTGAACCAGCCTGCACGACAGTGGGGGCTTTGGAGTGATCGACATGGCGTTATTGAGCGTAATCCGACGCTGGCATTTTCGAGATCATCTATCGATCCGTGAGATTGGCCGTAGAACCGGCCTGTCACCTAATACCATTCGCAAATATCTGCGCGTGGACGGTGTGGAGCCGATCATGCTCCGGAGCTTGAAGATGCACGGCATGGCACAGGCCCACGGCATGGCACAGGCCGTAGGCGAGCTCACTGAACAGGGAGCGCCGGCGTTTGCAGCCGCCGTTCCGATCTTGTCGCAACCGCTGAAGGCCGAGACCGCCGAGCGCGAGGGAGGTGCACCGAGGGCAGGGCGTTTGTTGAGCTCCTACGCGCCCGGACCAAAGCTGCCCAGGCGTTCGATCAGCCAGACCATCGACATCGTGCCGATCGCGAAAGCTGCGACCAGCCTTGCCGGTTTCGCATCGACGGGGACGAGGTTCTTCACCGCCCAGAATACGGCCAGCACCGCCGCCACGAAGAGAAGTTGGCCGGCTTCGACGCCAAGGTTGAAGGTCAGCAAGGCCACCGGCACGTCGGACTGGGGCAGCCCGGTCTCCTTCAGCGCACCGGCAAAACCGAAGCCGTGCAGCAGGCCGAAGGCGAAGGCGACAAGCCAGGGGTATGCTTCCGAAAGGCGTCGTTCACCGGGGCGCTGCTTGATCAGTTCCCTGGCGACGAAGGCGATGCTGAGCGCGATGACCGCTTCCACGGGTCTTTGCGGCAAGCTGAAATAGCCGAGCGATGCGCCGGCAAGCGTGATGCTGTGAGCCACAGTGAAGGCTGTAATGGTCTTCGCCAGCATCCACGGACTTGGGATGAGGAGAATGAGCGCAAAGACAAAGAGCAGGTGGTCAAGACCGGACAGGATGTGGTCGACGCCGAGAAGAAAATACGTCGCGGCGACTTCCATGGTGGACTGTTCGCCCGCGACCGTAAAGCTGGGCGCTTCCGGCGTCATGCGGGCCACTTCGATCGATCCGTCCAGGTACTGGATGCGGGCGAGCGCGTCGGTCATGGTGGACGCCAGACCCTCAACGGTTATTTTGCTACCCTTGAGGCCGCCTGTGCAAACCGCCACCCAACGCTCGGTATAGGCATTCGCCTCAATCGACCGGAAAGGGTCGGCCTTCGGCGTGCAGTTTTGGGGCAGTTGCACGTAAAGCCCAAGCCTGAGGTCGCCGCGCGCCGGCACCTTCCACAGGACGGTGAACTCTTCGGCCCGCGTTTCCTGCATGTCGAGATAGGCGGGCCGCATCTCGTGGGCCGTCGCCGGCAAAGCAAGGAATGCGCTGAGCGACAGAACGAGGAGCAGCGCGAAACGCCTCATGGGCTCGCGCCTTCCTCGGGCGCCTCAATGACGATCCTATATCGCTTCAGCAGCGCATCGAGCCGCTCGTCCGCGATGGCCTGGCGCCGGTCATTGGTCCATTCGCGGAGCACCGCATCGCGCACGTCGCCCAGTGCCGGCAGCCGGCCGGCCCGGTGTTCCGAGACGCGGACGAGATGGAGGCCGAAGGACGACGCTACAGGACCTATCCATCGGCCGGCCGGGGCGGCGCTGACGGCAGCCGCGAATTCGGGGCCGAAAATGTTGCCGATCGACGCGATGTCCGTCGGCGGCATCTCTGCAGGCAGCAGCGAGGCATCGCCGAGCGTGGCGGCTTCGAGTGCGGGGTCGGCCTCTAGCTTCGCCAGGATGACGGTTGCGTCGGCGTCGATGGCCTCGCCCCGTTGGGCGGGGTTCAGGAATATCTGCTCGAAACCGGCTTCGGCCGCCGTCTCGAACTTTTCGGGATGCGTGTCGAGATAGGCCTGCAATTCGGCGTCGGTGGGCGTGGCGGCGTCGGCACCGGCATCGGTCATGAACTGGATCTTCTGCTGCAGCCGCCGACGGATGACGGTGTCGCCCTGGTCGAGCCCGAGCGCCAGCGCCTCGCGCACGTCGATCTCCTCCTTCACATAGGCGTCGATCAGCCCCTTGAGCTCTTCGGGCGAGGGCGGCCGCTGCCAGGTCTTGGCGAAGACGGCGGCGAGCTGTTCGATCTTGGGCGCGCTGACCACGATGTCGTCGGCGCGGCGTTCCGACGAGGAGGCGAGCAGCCCGTAGGCGACGAAGATGGCGACGGCCGCCAGCGTGAAGTGCAGCAGCGGCTCATGCAGGAGGCGTTTCAGCATGGTGTCGTCATTCGTTCGTCCCGAAGCCTGGATTTTGAAGACGCCGTCTCAGGGCGTGTACCAGATCGGCGAGGTGTAGGCGCGCTCCTGCGTGGTCATCGGCACCTCGGGTGACATCTTTATGCCGAAACGCTGCGCCTCATAGGCTGTCCAGCGCGGCGTCGGGATTTCCAGCACGCGGGCATAGTAGAAGGCGGTCTGCGCCGGGTCGAATTCCGGATCGGTCCAGACCGTGATCAGTTCGGGGTCGCCGATGGTGTTCGTCCAGATCGCCTTTTCGACATTCACAGTGTTGCCGACCGGGGGCAGCTTGCCGTCGGCGCCTGGCATGCGACCGTCGCTCCAGACCACGTCGTAGACCTTTTCCTGGGTCGCGCCATCGGCGCCCAGCCAGCCCTTCACGATCTGGATGCGGTCGAGGTTGCCGCTGTAGGGGTCCTTCATCGCGGCGACGAGGAAGGACGGCGCCTTGCCCTCCGGCGCCTTCGGCAGGTCGCCGCCCATTGGCACGCCCTTCTCGTAGCCGGCGGCGGCGGGCATCCGGGATGCAGCATCATCGGCGGTGAAATCAAACCCGCCGAAGAACCGCACCGTCATCCGGCTGCCGGTCGTCGCATAGGTCTCCTTGCGCTTCATCGCGTCGAAGATCGACTCGCGGGTGTTCTCGGTCGCCCATACGACCGCCAGACCGCTGGCGGCCTGCTGCCAGCCCATGACGTTGAATTTCGGATCGGGGGCCTCGATCACTACATGTTCCCAGCGGTGCTCGGTCGGCTCCACGCCGGAATGCTTGCCGAAGAAATTGTTCTCTCCGGCGGTCGAGAGCGAGGTGTGCGAGTCGGTGCTGCCGACAAAGCCGAACTTGTAGGGGTTCACGCCCAGGCTTGCGGCAAGCTTCAGACCGTTCTTCAACGCCTCGCGGGCGTATTCGTATTGCAGCATGTCAGGCGTCTTGACCTCGGTGCCGTTGAGGTTCGACCGGTCCCAGACCTCGTATCCCGCGAACTCGTCGTTTGGCGACAGGTAGGGATGCGCCTCGCCGTCGCCCTTGATCTGGGTGATCTCGATCAGGGGTTCGTACTGGATGCGCTTGGCCGCCAGTTCGGCGGTCAGCGGCGTGCCATCAAAATTCTCGACGGTGAACATCCGACCGTTCGACAGGTTGCCGTTGTGCGGGATGGCCAGCACGTCGCCGCCCGTCCTCGCCTCGAATTCGGCCATGTAAGACCACAGATCCTCTGGGTTCTTGCTGTCGTATTGCGAGAAGGGCAGCGTCTGGTTGGCCACGGTGGCATCGTCGCGGAACAGCACGTTTCGGTGCATGTTGTAGCCCCCCGCCGAAGTCCACTCGAACCCGATCATCGCGGTGAAGACGCCGGGATCGTTGTAGCGGTCGGCGAGCGCCGTGTAGGTTTCCCAGGCACTGCGAACGGCCTTTTCGTTCTTGATCGGTGGCTCGTCGCCCGACAGCGAGCCCACGATCTCCATCGCCGTCGCAAAGATCCTGGCATTGTCGCCAGTCGACAGTTCACCATACCAGCGGCGGCCCGCCTCGGTCGAAAGCACCTCGGGATCGCCGCTCAGAAGCTGCGGCATCAGGCCGTACATCTCGGCGTGGTCCGAGATAACCAGGAAATCGAGCGGCTGGCCGAGTTTCGCGCGCAGCCCGCCGGTGGACAGCACCTCTTCGCCGCGCGCGAAGCGGAACGCATCCTCCTGTCCGATCCGGTTCAGGGTGCCCGCATCGACGGAGACCGAGGTGTGCAAGTGGGTGTCGCCGAACAGCGGCCGCGTGGGGAAGGACCGTCCCGCATAGGGCGAGAACTCGCGCTTGATCACAGCTCCGACGTCATCGGGCGTGATCGCCTCATGATTGTCGATGTCTTGCGCGAAGGCCGCGGGTGCCGACAGGCAGCACAGCAGGGCGACCGTGGAAAGCATGAAGTGCTTCATTCGTTCCTCCATTGCATGACTTTGAGCAGGACTCCTGGTCAGGGAGTGTACCAGATGGGCGAGGTATAGGCGCGCTCGACGACGGTCATCGGCACCTCGGGCGCCATCTTGATGCCGAACCGCTTCTGGTCATAGGCGGTCCAGCGCGGCGTCGGGATCTCCAGCACGCGGGCGTAGTAGACCGCGCGCAGGGCCGGGTCGAACTCGGGGTCGCGCCAGACGGTGATCAGCTCGCCCGCCCCGATGGTGTTGGTCCAGATCGCGTTCTCGACATCGACGGTGTTGCCGACATCGGGCAGCTTGCCGTCCGCGCCGGGTTGGCGGTCGCCCGACCACGCCACGTCATGGACCTTTTCCTGCAAGGCGCCGGTCGCATCGACCCAACCCTTGATGATCTGGATGCGGTCGAGGTTGCCGCTGTAGGGGTCCTTCAGCGCCGCAACGAGAAACGACGGCGCCTTGCCTGCGGGTGCCGCCGACAGATCACCCCCCATCGGCACGCCCTTGGCATAGCCCGCCTCGGCAGGCATCCGGGTCTGTGCGTCCTTGGCATCGAAATCCCATCCGCCGAAGAAGCGGACAGTCATGCGCGGGCCGGTGGTCGAGTAGGCCTCCTTGCGCTTGAGGGCATCCCAGATCGACTCGCGAGTGTTTTCCGTCGCCCAGACGCCGGTGTAGCCCGACGCTGCCATCTGCCAGCCCATCACATTGACCTCAGGCGTCTTGATCACCGGATGCTCCCAGCGATGTGGCGATGGCTCAACGCCGGTGTGCTTGCCGAAGAAGTTGTCCTCTTCCGCAGTGGTCAGGCCGGTATGCGTGTCGGTCCCGCTGACGAAGCCGAACTTGAACGGGTTTACGCCCAGCTCGGCCTCAAGCTTCAGGCCTTCCTGAAGGGCGCGGCGGGCATACTCGCGCTCTATCATGCCCGGGGTCTTGGGCACACCGGCAAGGTTCGCGGCATCCCACTTCTCGAACCCCGCGAACTCGTCATTGGGCGATAGCGACGGATGGGTCTCGCCATCGCCCTTGATCTGGGTGATCTCGTACATCGGTTCCCACTTCGCCCGCGTCTCGGCCCATTCCCGGGTCAGCGGATCGCCGAGAAAGGTGTTTAGAGCGAACATCTTGCCGTTCGACAGGTTGCCGTTGTGCGGGATCGCCAGAAGGTAACCCCCCGTCTTGTCCTGCCAGGCCTGCATCCACTTCCACAGGTCCTCGGGGTTCTCGGAGTCGAAGGTGGTCATCGGCAGCACTTCGTCGGCCTTGGCCTTGCCGTCACGGTAGATGACGTTTCGATGCAGGTTGTCGCCGCCGCCCGCGTTCGAGGTCCACTCATAGCCGATGAAGGCGGTGAATACGCCCGGCTCGTTGTACTTCTCCATAATCGAGGTGTTCTTCTGCCAGACCGTCATAGCCAGCCGCGGGTCCTTCATCGAGGCGGGTACGTTGTTGTTCGACTGTGCCGCGATCATTTCGGAGGCAGCCTGGACTCCCTGCCCCGCGGCCATCATATCGTGCCAGCGGCGCGGCTGCTCATCCGCCATCAGTTCCGGGTTGCCGTCCCTGATCTCGAAGATCACGCCCGCCGCATCGGAATGGTCAGTGATTGCCGCCCAATCGAGCGGCCGGCTGAGCTTCACGGGGCGGCCGAGCGACGAGGTGACCTGCTCGCCCCGCGCAAAGCGCAGCGCCTCTTCGGGCCCGAGCGTCGCCCCGAAGGCCCCGGCATCGACAGACCAGCCAGTGTGGACGTGCTGGTCGCCCCAGAACACCTGCGTGGGATAGTTGCGGTCCGCATAGGGCGAGAAGCCGCGCCCGGGGAACGCCGCAGCGGTCGCCTCGGGGTTCATCTGGCCGATGTCATCGGATGCGACCTGCGCCTCCTGCGCCATCGCGACGCCTGCGAGCATCGTCGACAGCAAGGCTGCAAGATAGTGCCTGCTCTTGGTCATGTGTTCCTCCCAGGATTAGTTGCGGTCGATCCTACACTCAAAGGTACCCATTGGCGATTGCGTGCCTTGCGATGGATCAAGGCGTGTACCAGATCGGCGAGGTATAGGCGCGGTCCTGGATCGATACCGGGGCTTCCGGCGGCGGTGTGGTCTTGAAGAACTTCGCGTCGTAGGTGGTCCAGCGCGGCGTCGGAATTTCAATGGCGCGCACGTAGTAGAAGGCGCGTTCCTTCGGATCGAAATCCGGGTCCTTCCAGTATCCGGTGAGCAGCGGCGCACCGATCGTGTTGGTGTAGCTGGCGTCCTTCGCATCCACCGTGTTGCCGACGGCCGGCAACTTGCCGTCCGCTCCCGTCTTGCGGTCGCCCGACCAAGCGACGTCGTAGACCTTCTCCTGCAAATCGCCCTTGGCGTCGAGCCATCCCTTGACGACCTGAATACGGTCGAGATTGGCGCCGTCGGCATCGCGCAACGCGCGGATCATCAGCGAAGGAACCTTGCCTTCCGGGGCAGCCGCGAGGTCGCCGCCCATCGGCACGCCGTTTCGGTAGCCGTAAGCGGCGAAGTCGTGCCGCTGCACATCGTTCTCTTCAAAGTCGTAGCCTGCGAAGACGCGCACCATCAAGCGCGTTCCCGTCGTCGCGTAGACTTCCTTGCGCGACATCGCGTCCCAAAGCGCTTCGCGCGTGTTGTCGGTCGCCCAGACGGCGGCGAGGCCGGAGGCGCTCGTCTGCCAGGCGAAGGACTTGCGCCTGGGATCCTCGCCCGACAGGCGGCCCGCAACGACTTCGAAAAAGCGATCGTAGCCTGCGGACGGCTCAAGCGGGACGACCTTGCCGAAGAAGTTGTCTTCAGTGGTGGTGGCGAGCGAGGTGTGCGCGTCTGTCGAACCCACCATGCCGAACTTGAATGGGTTGACGCCTATGTCCTGCTCGTATTTCAGACCGCGTTTCAGCGCCTCGCGGGCATATTCGCGCGGCAACATATCGGCGGTGTGCACGCCCGCTCCGAAGCTGCCACGGTCCCAGGTTTCGAAGCCGGTGAACTCGTCATTGGGCGAAAGCGCGGCATGCGCCTCGCCGTCGCCCTTCATCTGCGTGACCTCGTAGAGAGGTTCCCAGCGCATCCGGCGCTCCGCATATTCCTTGTCGATCGGCTTTTTGGTCGTCAGGGTCACGTCGTCGAACATGAGGCCGAGCGACAGGTTGCCGCCATGCGGAATGGCGAGGACGCGACCGCCGGTCTTCTTCTCGTAGTCTGCCATCCACGTCCACAGGTCTTCCGGGTCGACGCTGTCGTACTGCGAGAACGGGATCACCTCGTCGGCCTTCGCCTTGCCATCGCGGAAGATGACGTTGCGATGGAGGTTGTTGCCGTCCGGCATCGATGTCCACTCGTAGCCGATGATGGCCGAGAACTTGCCCGGCTGGTTGTATTTCTCGGCGATTTCGGTTTCGCGCTCCCACATCGTCCGCGTGACCGCTTCGTTGCCCTTCATCGGATCGTCGAGCGCGTTCATGCGCCCGATCCAGGCCTCGTACGCTTCCGGACCTTTCCCGCTCTTCACAAGGCCGTGCACCAGCCGGCCGAACTCCGTGCGCAGCAGGTCCGGATTGCTCTCCTCGATCATGGGAGCAAGACCGAGATTTTCCGCATGATCGGAGACGACCAGAAAGTCGAGCGGACGCTGCAGGCGCGCACGCAGGCCGGTGCTGGAGATGACTTCCTCGCCGCGCGCGAACCGGTAAGCCTCCTCCGGCCCCAGGCGATTGCCGACCATGCCGGCATCAGTGGAATAGGAGGTGTGGAGGTGCGTATCGCCAAAATACACCCGGTCCGGGAAACCCTGGTCCAGATAGGGCGAATATTCAGCTTTGCCGAAACTGTTGTTGGCCGGAGAGACCTCGACGTCCTGCGCGAGCGCCACGCCGCCAAGCGCTGTCGAAATCAGTGCCGCGAGATACAGTCTGGACGTGAGCATAGCGGTTCCTCCTCCGAGCATCCGATTCCAGGTGTGGAACGGACATGATCCTCGGGCTTGCATAACGCCGGGGAAATCAGGAGATTGCACGAAATCGGACAGTAGGTGACTTATGACGAGCGCAAAGTCTGTGGCGTGCGAGATTGCCTCGCGCGAGGGTTGGCTCAGCCAGACCCCCACGGCATTCAGAACGGCGGTTCTTGACCGATGTGTCCTGCAGACCTTCGAACCCGATGCGACGATCTACATGACCGGCGACGCATCCGGGGGGATCTACGGGCTGATCTCGGGCGGCGTGAGCGTCTCCCTGGCGACGGGGGAAAGGGGACCCTACTTCGCTCACTTCTTCCAGCCAGGCACCTGGTTCGGCGAAGGCCCGCTGATCTCCGGCACGCCGAGACTGGTGGACATTTCCGCAATACGCGAGACGACGCTTCTTCAACTATCCCAGCAGTCGATGGAGGAGATTCTGCGCGACGATCCCACTTCGTGGCGCCAGATAGCAATGCTGACCCTGGCAAAGCTTGAGGTCGCCATCAGCGTCGTGGACGACTTGATGATCCGCGACAGCAATCAGCGCCTGATCGCGGTGCTGTTGCGTCTCGGCGGCTGCCGGAATGCAACCTCGGCGGTTGGAACGCCGATCGTTGTCGATGTCAGCCAGGAAGACCTCGCCGCAATGGCAAACCTTTCCAGGGGAACGACCAATGCGATGTTGCGTAAGATGGAAGAAACTGGCGAAATCAAAATATCCTATCGGCAACACACCATTCTGAAACCTGATGTCCTGCGCGGTCGCTTGAGCGACTGAGGCATTAGGCGCCATTTCCCTGAACGGCAGCAGCACTTGTGCCTACTCGATTGCTCGACGTTAGCGGAGTGTCGGCCTGCTTATCGAATGTCTCGCAAGCATGCGGCGAAAGACGAATGTTGCGCGGCGCAAAGCAGTCCACGGCAGGCCGCTGTAGAAGTTTGCAGGCGCAAAGTTGTCGGAACTGGCAATTGGCAATTCAGCCCAATGCCGGGCTTGCGAAATGCCTCATCAACCCGGCGAGGGCTCCTCAGAGAAAAAGACTGCGCGCACCGCAAACTATTTTAAAAATCAAATACTTATATGGTAGACGGGCGATCACCGCCGCCGTCGGCATGCTTGCCGGGCAGCGCGTCTTTCACGCCAATTGCACTCAGACGGTGCAGTTCACGAGGCATTCCAATCCACCCGCCAATCCCCCTTCGGCGCGAGATGTGCCGATAGCAATTGATACAGGTTGCCATTGAACGAAACGAGAAGCCCTATGGTTTGTGCGGGGCCTAGTTGTGGATGATGGGAATTGAGATGCGCTGAGGCGGCATCGATATGCCGCCCCCGGGCACCACCGTCCTTCGACCAGTTCGGGGCCTCGGCTGTTTTGTTGCGCGACAATCCGGCAATTCGTGCGGCTGGCGCGCATGATTTCGGCTGTGCGGAGGCGCGACGCCAATTTCGATTGACGCTGGAGGCGCATTCGTGGGAATTTCGGTTACTGGCACAAGGAGTCGATCTTTGCAAAAGACCTACCGGAAGCCGACACTGGAACGGCGCGAAAGCCTCGCGGGCGTCACCGCGTGTGCGGTGTTAGTCCTCTCACCCGGCACTATGAGCGCCTAGCATTCGACATCACAGATGCAAGGCTCTATCGTCGCCTCGCAGCAAGATTGCCCAAGCGTGACGGTCAAGATCGTACACGGACTTTTGCGAGCGATGATACGGCCTTTCGATCACAACACTCATGGCCTGTTGTGCGCTTGACGCGACTGAGCCATGCTTTTTGCAAGAAGCTCGAGGCTAGGCCATGTTCAGATATATTGCTGCGCTCGCGATTGTTGGGCTGCTGGCCACCGGGTGCCAGCCGATGCCGCCGATGTCGACCAATTATGGCGCCGGCGCCGCGCCCTGCGCTTTCCAGGCCGTCGACAACGGCATGTGCCCCTATGTCGGCTACCGGCGGCCAGTCCCGATAAGATAGCGCCATCCCGCCACCAAGCTGTCCCCGGCGACTGGGTCGGCAGTTGTAAGAGGGTTCAGCGGTCGGCGCGGTCGAGGCGGCTGCTCATGAGCAGAGCAATCAGCGTGCAGGCGGCGCCCGACAGCAGATATGCGCCGGTGGCAAGCAGGCCGAAACTGCTGGCCAGCGTCAACGCCACGAAAGGCGCGAAGCCAGCGCCGAACAGCCAGGCAAAGTCCGAAGTCAGGGCGGATGCCGTATAGCGGTTGACCGGCGAGAAATTGGAGGCGACCGAGCCGGAAGACTGGCCGAACGATACGCCAAGCAGGATGAAGCCGAGGATCATGAAAACGGCTTCGCCGACGTCGCCACCGTCGAGGAGTTGCGGGGCGAAGCCGCTGAAGGCGGCGATCGCCGCCGCCGATGCGCCAAGCAGGGTGCGGCGGCCGAGCCGGTCGGCGATCGGTCCCGAAGCGATGATGGCCGCCAGACCGAAGGCGGCCGCCACGATCTGGACGACCAGGAACCGCACAACGTCCGTCGTGGTGAAGATAAACACCCAGGAGAGCGGGAAGACCGTGACCATGTGGAACAAGGCAAGGCTCGCCAGCGGGGCAAACGTGCCGATCAGCACGTTGATGCCCTCGGAGCGCAGCGTCGCCACCACGGGCTCGGGCTTCAACGCCCGGCTTTCGAAGGAATGCGTATATTCCGGAGCGACCACGATGCGCAGACGCGCGAACAGCGCAACCACGTTGATGGCGAATGCCACGAAGAACGGGTAGCGCCAACCCCAGGCAAGAAAATCAACGGGGGTCAGCCGGGAGATGAAATAGGCAAACAGCGCACTTGCCATCATCAGGCCGAGCGGAGCGCCGAGTTGCGGAATCATGGCGTACCAGCCGCGTCTCTTGTCGGGCACATTCGTCGCAAGGAGCGGCGCCAGCCCGTCCCAGGTGCCGCCGAGCGCCAGTCCCTGCCCTATCCGCAACAGGCAAAGGATCGCGATCGACGCCGAACCGATCTGCTCGTATCCGGGCAGGAAGGCCACAGCGACCGTCGACGTGCCGAGCATGAACAGCGAGATGATCAGCTTGACGCCCCTGCCATAGATGCGGTCGACGGTCATGAAGATGGCTGTGCCTATCGGACGCGCGATGAAGGCGAGCGCAAAGATGGCGAACGACCAGAGCGTGCCTGCGACCGGATCCAGATGCGGAAAGACGAGCTTCGGGAAAACGACAACCGAGGCGATCGCGTAAACAAAAAAGTCGAAGTATTCCGAGGTGCGGCCGATGATCACACCGACCGCTATTTCGCCCGGATTGAGCCCTGCCTGGCTGCGCGGATCAAGCGAAGCGGGGGATGCTGGAATTGTCGTTTGCGAAATCATGGTCGCCATCGCACCTTCGTCGAAAATGCTATATGAACTGCATTACCGAAGGAAGGCTCCTCATCGGATCTGCGACATGAACGACTATGGCAGCGAAAAGCGCGAACAAGTCACGGTCGGCAAGGGGAATTGCATCGGTCGCATGCCTGCGGATCGGGGCGCGCATTTGAGCAGCTTTCCCGGTCTTCGAATCCTTTGCGTCCTGCCGTTTGCCGGCCTGCTCGGCGCATGCAAAGCGGTCGTCCTTGCGCCTGCGGGCGACATAGCCATCCAGCAGCGCGACATCCTGTTCCAGTCGGTCCTGCTGATGCTGATCGTCATCGTGCCGGTGATGGCCCTGACGGTCCTTTTCGCCTGGCGCTACCGCAGCAGCAACAAGGAAGCGACCTACGAGCCCGACTGGGGGCATTCGGTCCACCTGGAACTGATCATATGGTCGGCGCCGCTGCTCATCATCATCTGTCTTGGCGCCATCACCTGGGCAAGCACGCATCTGCTCGATCCTTACCGCCCGCTCGACAGACTAGACGCAGGTACGCCGGTGGCGGACGAACACGAGCCGCTGGTCGTCAACGTCGTGGCGCTCGACTGGAAATGGCTTTTCATTTACCCTGAACTCGGAATTGGCGCCGTCAACGAACTCGCAGCGCCAGTCGACCGGCCTATCGACTTCCGCATCTCGGCCTCGTCGGTGATGAACTCCTTCTACATTCCGGCGCTGGCCGGCCAGATCTACGCGATGCCCGGCATGCGCACGCAACTCCACGCCGTGATCAACGAACCGGGGGAGTACAAAGGCTTCTCGGCCAACTACTCCGGCGCGGGCTTTTCCGGAATGCATTTCGACTTCCACGGGCTGAGCAATGCCGATTTCGAGGCATGGGTCGCGGCGGCGAAGAGCAAGGGAGCGACACTTGACGGCGCCGCCTATCTGGAACTCGAGCGACCGAGCCAGAACGAGCCGGCGCGCACATTCGCCAGCGTCGAGCCCGGCCTGTTCGAGGCCATCGTCAACATGTGCGTCGATCCCGCAAAAATGTGCATGAACGACATGATGGCGATAGACGCGCGGGGCGGGATGGGCCTCGCCGGCGCGCGCAACACGCTGCCGGTGGCCGCCGACGCCAAGGGCGGGCGCAAGGCAGTGTTTGGGCCGCGGCCCACCTATGTCGCCAGCATCTGCAGCACCGCCGATCCGGCGGGGCTGGCGACCCTCCCGGAGAGGTCCGCGCCCTCGGCTCTCATGCTGCGCGACGATATAGCCGGACCTTCACCGTCGCTGTCGCTGCTTGACCGGTTCGCGCCGACCGGCGCTTCGCAGTCCTGAGGTCGCGACCATGCAGGCAGAATCCCCCGCCGTTCACTTCCTCCTCGGCAGGTTCACGCTTGAATCCTTGCCGATCCACGAACCTATCCTGGTGGTTACTTTCCTCGTGGTGGCGCTGCTGGGCCTCGCACTCGTCGGCGCGATCACCTGGTACCGCTTGTGGGGCTATCTCTGGCGCGAGTGGTTCACCAGCGTCGACCACAAGCGCATCGGCGTCATGTATCTGGTGCTCGGCATCGTCATGCTGCTGCGCGGCTTCTCCGACGCCATCATGATGCGTCTGCAGCAGGCGATCGCCTTCGGCGGCTCCGAAGGATATCTGCCGTCGCATCACTACGACCAGGTCTTCACCGCGCACGGCGTGATCATGATCTTCTTCGTGGCGATGCCGCTCATCACCGGGCTGATGAACTTTGTCGTGCCGCTGCAGATCGGCGCCCGCGACGTCGCGTTCCCCTTCCTCAACAATTTCAGTTTCTGGATGACGACAGCCGGAGCCGTCATCGTCATGATGTCGCTGTTCGTCGGCGAGTTCGCGAAGACCGGCTGGCTAGCCTATCCGCCGCTTTCGGGGATCCAGTACAGTCCCGACGTCGGCGTCGATTACTACATCTGGGCGCTGCAGGTAGCTGGCATAGGCACGACGCTGTCGGGCATCAACCTTGTCGCCACCATCCTGAAGATGCGCGCGCCGGGCATGACGATGATGCGGATGCCGGTCTTCACCTGGACCGCGCTCTGCTCCAACATCCTCATCGTTGCCACCTTTCCGGTGCTGACCGCAACGCTGGCGCTGCTCGCGCTCGACCGCTACCTCGGCATGAACTTCTTCACCAGCGGGTTGGGGGGCAACCCGATGATGTATGTCAACCTGATCTGGATCTGGGGCCATCCGGAGGTCTATATCCTCGTCCTGCCGGCATTCGGCGTGTATTCGGAGGTCGCGGCGACATTCTCGGGCAAGCGGCTGTTCGGCTATACGTCGATGGTCTATGCCACCGTCGTCATCACCATCCTTTCCTACCTTGTCTGGCTGCACCACTTCTTCACGATGGGCTCGGGCGCCAGCGTCAATTCCTTCTTCGGCATCGCCACGATGATCATCTCCATCCCGACGGGAGCGAAGATCTTCAACTGGCTCTTCACCATGTATCGCGGCCGCATCCGCTTCGAGGAGCCGATGATGTGGACCATCGCCTTCATGCTTACATTCGCCATCGGCGGCATGACCGGCGTGATGCTCGCGATACCGCCGGCGGATTTCGTCCTTCACAACAGCCTGTTCCTCGTCGCACACTTCCACAACGTCATCATCGGCGGCGTGGTGTTCGGCATGTTCGCCGGCATCAGCTACTGGTTCCCCAAGGCGTTTGGCTTCAGGCTCGATCCGTTCTGGGGCAAGGTTTCATTCTGGTTCTGGGTTGTCGGATTCTACGTCGCCTTCATGCCGCTCTACCTGCTCGGCCTGATGGGCGTGACGCGGCGGTTGCGCGTGTTCGACGATCCGTCGCTGCAAATCTGGTTCGTCATCGCCGGCTGCGGCGCCTTCCTTATCCTGCTCGGCATCCTCGCCTTCCTGGTGCAGATCTATGTCAGCATCCGCGACCGGGAGCGCCTTGCCGACGTGACCGGCGACCCGTGGAACGGGCGCACGCTGGAATGGTCGACCTCCTCGCCGCCGCCGGCCTACAATTTCGCGTTCACGCCCGTCGTGCACGACAATGACGCCTGGTGGGATATGAAGCGACACGGCTACAGCCGCCCCCTCGCGGGCTTCAACCCGATCGTCGTGCCACGCAACACCGGCGCCGGGGTCATCCTCGCCGCGCTCTGCACGATCCTCGCCGTGGCGCTGATCTGGTACGTCTGGTGGCTGGCGGCTCTGAGCTTCGTTGCGGCCATCGCCTTCGCGATCTTCCACACCTTCGACTACAACCGACTTGGAACTGTCGCGGCGGAAGAAATCACGGGGACCGAGAGTGAGCGGACGCGTCTGCTCGCCGGCACGGCTGCGCCATGAGCGAGGTTTCCGCCGCCGCGCAGCCGGACGACAAGAGGGTCTTCTACCTCGAGAACGAGCATCCGCATGCGGACGGCGGCAGCACCGCGCTCGGCTTCTGGATCTATCTGATGAGCGACTGCCTCATCTTCGCGATGCTGTTCGCGGCCTATGGCGTACTGGGTGGAAACTACGCGGCCGGGCCTTCTCCCAAGGACCTGTTCGACCTCCCGCTGGTGGCGGTCAACACGTCGATGCTGCTCCTCTCCTCGCTCACCAACGGCTTCGCCATGCTGGCGACGGCAAGGGGGCGCGTAGCGGCCACACAACTCTGGCTCGGCGTCACGATCCTCTTCGGCCTCGCCTTCGTCGGCATCGAATTGCGCGAATTCGCGCACATGATCGGCGAAGGCGCGACGCCGCAACGCAGCGCCTTCCTGTCGTCGTTCTTCACGCTGGTCGGCACGCATGGCCTGCACGTCACCTTCGGCATGATCTGGATGGCGACGCTGATGGTGCAGATCGCCCAGCGAGGACTGATCGAGGCGAACCGCCGCCGCATGATGTGCATGAGCATGTTCTGGCATTTCCTCGACATCATCTGGATCGGCGTGTTCACCTTCGTCTATCTGATGGGGATGCTGCGATGAGCACGCACGCGCACGACGACCGCGGCGGCGCCCACGGCGGGCATGACCACGGCAATGGGGAAGCAACGCCGAAGAGTTATCTGACGGGCTTCATTCTGGCGGCCCTGCTGACCGCCATCCCGTTTTGGCTGGTCATGGCCGGCACGATCGACAATCCGGCGATCACCGCGCTGATCATCACGGCGCTAGCTGCCGTCCAGATTGTCGTGCACATGGTATTCTTCCTGCACATGAACGCCCGATCCGAAGGGGGTTGGACCGTGATGGCGTTGGCGTTCACCGTTATTTTCGTGGTGATCGCGCTCGCCGGCTCGCTGTGGGTGATGTACCACCTCGACGCCAACATGATGCTGGCGCCCCACGAGATGAGCCAGACGCCGTGACCGACAACGCGGGCGGCGCCAGCGACGGCGACGTCACACGGGACCATGCGGCGAAGCGTATTGGCGCCACGCTTTTCATCCTTGCCGGCATTGCCATCTTCGTTTCGCTCGGCCTGTGGCAACTGGAACGCCGGGCCTGGAAGCTCGACCTGATCGCGACGGTCGAGCAGCGGGTCGACGCCGATCCGGTCGCTGCGCCGGGACCGTCGTCGTGGCCGGAGATCAATGCCGCGCAGGACGCCTATCGCCATGTGCAGGCCGGCGGGCGGTTCATGGACGTTGCGCCAGCCCTGGTGCAGGCTGTGACACGACTGGGACCGGGCTACTGGGTCTTGGCGCCGTTCATGGTCAACGGCGGATTCGTGGTCCTTGTCAATCGCGGTTTCGTGACAAAGCAGGAGGCCGCAGCCCTGCCGGCTGCCGCCGGAACGGACACAACCGTCACCGGCCTGCTGCGGATCAGCGAGCCAGGCGGCGCCTTTCTGCGCGGCAACGACCCGAAGGCCGATCGCTGGTACTCGCGTGACGTCGCGGCAATTGCCGCGGCGCGCGGTCTGGAAGAGGTGGCGCCGTATTTCATCGACGCCGATGCGACGGATGCGGGCGTTCCCGTGGGCGGATTGACCGTGGTGCAGTTCCGCAACGCCCACCTCCTCTATGCGGTGACCTGGTTCGGACTGGCCGCCATGCTGGCGGGCTGGGCCCTGCTTGCGTTCGCTGACAAGCGGCGGTCGGGCGCCCTGACCCGCGACGGATAGGCCGCAACGATGCCAAGCGGCAGTGTCGGCTGTTTTCAGGAGTGAGAGGTCGCCATGTTGCGCTGCACAGCAGCCTGTGCCAGCTTGCCGCAAATCGCCTGCAACCAATAAGGGGTGCATGAGCTTGCCCGACACTTTTTCCGTAAACAAGCTCGCCTTGAGCCGCCGGCTGACCCAAGCCTGCCTGCTCGCCTGCCTGCTCCTGCCGACAGGGACGTTTGCGCAGCAGCAGGAGCCGCCCGCGGTGACCGCCGCAAAGCCGGTCGTACGCGATATCGTCGAGAATGACGAGTTCGTCGGCCGTTTCGACGCGGTGGACAAGGTCGATATTCGCTCCCGGGTCAGCGGATACCTCGAGGCAGTCCACTTCACCGACGGCGTGCTGGTGAAATCCGGCGACCTGCTCTTCACGATCGACCAGCGCCCTTTCCAGGCCGCCTACGACGCGGCCAAGTCGCGCGTCGATATTGCCACCAGCCTGCTCGACTTCAGCAAACTGCAGTTGCAGCGGGCCGAGGACCTTGCCAAGAGCGGCAATTTGTCGACTTCCACGCTGGATGACAGGCGACGCGAATATCTCGCGGCCGAGGCGGGCTTCCAAGGCGCGACAGCGGACCTGAGGACGGCCAGCCTCAACCTCGAATTCACGCAGATCAAGGCGCCGTTGTCGGGTCGCATCGACCGCCGGCTGGTGTCGGTTGGCAATCTCGTCCAGAGCGACGCGACATTGCTGACGACCATCGTGGCGCAGGATCCGATCGACTTCTATTTCGACATCGACGAGCGTCTCTATCTCGCCTACGCCGCGGATGCACGAACACGCGGAAGTTCGCTGCAGGACGGCGGCGGCCTCGAAGTAACTGTCAAGATCGCCGATCGCCAGAGCGCTGCTTTCGAGGGAAAGCTTGATTTCGCGGAGAACCGGATCGACGCGGCAACCGGCACGATGCGCGTGCGCGCGCGCTTCGCCAATACCGCGGGTATCCTCCAGCCGGGCATGTTCGGCCGTATCAACGTGCCGGGCTCGCTGCCCTACAGGGGCGTCATGGTGCCAGACGAGGCGATCGGTTCGGATCAGGATCGTCGCATCGTCTATGTCGTCGACGGCGAAGGCAATGTCAGCGCCAAGCCGGTGCGGCCCGGCCCGCGCAACCATGGCTACCGGGTCATCCGCGAAGGACTGACTGGCGACGAAACCATCGTCATCAACGGACTGATGCGGGTGCGGCCGGGCGTAAAGGTCAAGGCCGAGATCGTCACCCTCCCGGACGAAGCCGAGGGCGCCGGGGCGCCGCAATGAGCTTCTCCCACTTCTTCGTCGACAGGCCGATCTTCGCGTCGGTGCTGTCGATCCTGCTGCTTATCGTCGGCGGCATCGCCTATACGCTTCTTCCGGTCGCGCAGTATCCCGACATCGCGCCTCCCACGATCGTCGTGCAGGCCGGCTACCCCGGCGCCGATGCCGAAACCGTGGCCGCGACCGTCGCCACTCCGCTCGAGCAGGAGATCAATGGCGTCGAGGACATGCTCTACATGTCATCCTACTCGGCGAGCGACGGCTCGATGCAGCTCACCATAACCTTCGAGCTCGGCACCGACATCGATCAGGCGCAGGTGCTGGTGCAAAACCGCGTGGCGAGCGCGGAGCCGAGGCTGCCCGAGGAAGTGCGCAGGCAGGGTGTCACCACCAGCAAGAGTTCTCCCGACCTGATGATGGTCGTCCACATGCTCTCGCCCGACGACACGTACGACCAGCTCTACGTCTCCAACTATGCGCGCTCGCGGGTCCGCGATGTCCTGACCAGGCTGGACGGTGTCGGCAATCTGATCATATTCGGCGAGCGCGAATACTCGCTGCGCATCTGGCTGGACCCGGAAAAGCTCTCGGCACTGGGCATGACATCGGGCGACGTGGTGCAGGCGCTGCGCGAACAGAACGTTCAGGTGTCCGGCGGTTCGATCGGCGCGCCGCCCAACGACAGCGGCTCGGCTTTCCAGTACACCGTGACGACGCAAGGCCGTTTCGACGACGCGCGCGACTTCCGCTATGTGATCGTCAAGTCGACCGAGGACGGCCGCCTGATCACCCTGCGCGACGTGGCCAGGATCGAGCTCGGCGCCAAGGACTACATCACCAATTCATATCTCAACGGAAAGCCGGCCGTGGCGCTCGGCATCTTCCAGAGACCGGGCACCAATGCGCTTGCGGCGGCCGCGGAAATCAAGTCGACCATCGCCAATCTGGCGAAGGACTTTCCGCCAGGGCTGACCTATGAGATTGTCTATAATCCGACCGAGTTCATCGCCGATTCGATCGACGAGGTTTACAAGACGATCCTCGAGGCAATCGCGCTCGTGGTCATCGTCATCATCGTCTTCCTGCAGTCCTGGCGCATGGCCGTGGTGCCGATCGTCGCCATCCCGGTTTCGCTGATCGACACGCTGGCGGTGCTCTACGCTCTCGGCTTCTCGCTCAACATGCTGACGCTGTTCGGCCTGGTGCTGGCGATCGGCATCGTGGTCGACGACGCCATCGTCGTGGTGGAGAATGTCGAGCGCAACATACGCCTCGGCTACGATCCCAGGTCCGCCTCGCATCGGACGATGAACGAAGTCGGGACGGCGATCCTAGCAATCTCGCTGGTGCTGATCGCGGTGTTCGTGCCGACCGCCTTCATCCCTGGCATCACCGGGCAGTTCTACCTCCAGTTCGCTATCACCATCGCCGTCGCGACCGCCATCTCCGCGCTCAATTCGCTTACACTCTCGCCGGCGCTTGCTGCCCTGCTGTTCAAGCCGCACCGACACGATGCCGCGCCATCGCGCTTTTTGCCGGTGCGCGTGGTGGGAGCCATTGCCGACGGTTTCAACAAGGGTTTCGATCGGCTGGCCGACGGCTATGCAAGGGTCGTGCGGTTTCTGGTCGGGTCGTGGGCGACGCTGCTCGCGATGCTGGCTGTCTTCTGTGCGCTGATCTACGCGACCGTCCACATGATACAGACGGTGCCGACAGGCTTCATCCCGACGCTCGACCAGGGCTACGCAATCGTCGTCGTGCAGTTGCCGGACGGCGCGTCGCTCTCACGCACGGACGAGGTCATCCGCAAGGCGTCGGAAGTCATCCGCAATACGCCGGGCGTCAGGGACGCCGTCGCCTTCGCTGGCTTCTCCGGCGCGACATTCACGAATGCAAGCAATGCCGGCGTCATCTTCGCGGCCTTCGACACATTCGAGCACCGGCTGAAGGCCGGTCACACGGCGGACCAGATCATCGGCACGCTGTTCGGCTCGCTGCAATCGATCCAGGAAGCATTCATCATCGCCGTGCCACCGCCGCCGGTACCGGGCGTCGGCAGCTCCGGCGGCTTCAAGATGCAGTTGCAGGAGCGCAACAGCGCCGACATGCGGCCGATCCTGGCGCTTGCCTACCAGATCGCCGGCAAGGCAAACCAGACGCTAGGACTGTTGGGCGTATTCACCACCTTTTCCGCGTCGAGCCCGCAGTTCTTCCTGCAGATCGACCGCGACAAGGCGCGCATCCTCAATGTCGAGATACCGCAGATATTCGAGACGCTGTCGATCAATCTGGGAACCGCTTATGTAAACGACTTCAACGCCTTCGGCCGCGTTTACCAGGTGCAGGCGCAGGCCGACCAGCAGTTCCGTGTCGACCGCTCGGACATTCTGAAGCTGAAGGTGCGCTCGGCGACCGGTGCGCTGGTGCCGCTGGGCACGCTGGTCGAGATCCGCGACGTTTCCGGACCGACGCTGATCCAGCGCTACAACATGTACGTCTCGGTGCCGATACAGGGCAATGCCGCACCCGGCGTGTCCAGCGGCCAGGCGCTCGACAAGATGGAACAGATCGCGGCGGAGACGCTGCCGCCCGGCACGTCCTACGAATGGACCGAACTTGCCCTGCAGGAGAAGCAGACCGGAAACTCCGCCGTGTTCATTTTCGGCCTTTCCGTCCTCTTCGTCTTCCTTGCGCTGGCCGCCCAGTACGAAAGCTGGACGATGCCCTTCGCCATCATCCTGGTCGTGCCGCTTGGCGTGCTCGCGGCGCTTATCGGCGTCTCGGTGCGCGGCCTCGACAACAACGTGCTTGTTCAGATCGGACTTGTCGTGCTGATCGGGCTCGCCGCCAAGAACGCCATCCTGATCGTGGAGTTCGCCAGGCAGGCCCAGGAACGCGGCGAGACAGTCGTTGATGCCGTGGCGGAAGCGTGCCGGCTGCGCCTGCGGCCGATCCTTATGACGGCTTTCGCCTTCATCCTTGGCGTCGTGCCGCTGGTCATCGCAACCGGACCCGGGGCGGAGATGCGCCGCTCGCTTGGCACTGCTGTCTTCTCCGGGATGCTCGGCGTCACCGTTGTCGGCCTGTTTCTGACGCCGGTTTTCTACGTCGTGCTGAGAAAGCTATTTCCCGTTCGCGCGAGACCTTCCGAACCGGTGGTTGAAAGTCAGCCCGGATAAAATCTGACTAATAATTTTTCGCAATTTTATCAATCGCTTGTCTGAGTAAAAACAATCTCGGATTGCATTTGAGGTGGTTTGATTTTCTGTCAAATTTTTTGCCGCGGTTTAACCATATGCTGCGATGACGTAATACCGCCCGGCGCAGTCATGTGGTCCTTTGTTCTCGCGGCGGACCACCCTCCGCATGGCCGGCGCCGCCCACTCCCAAGCCCCCAGCTAGGCGCCGGCCCTCGCGGGGCTTTTCCACAAGACACTTTTCCCCCACGTCATCGCGCAAGCAGGCTTGACCGTTCCGCATCCAGCGGCTTCTGGTACCCCTTCGGTCCGACGCGGAGGGATTTCATGCGAAAGATTTTGGTCGTTGCCGGGGTCCTCCTCACCGCAGTCGGAGGGGCTACGGCATATGCCCTCGATTCAGGTGCGGCGAATCCGGTCGTCGTGACGCCAGTCCGGTCGACCACTGTGACATCGACCGGCCAGCCCATCACCCTGCCGCAGAAGAACGTCGAGGTCGCTGCCTCCATCTACGACATTGCGCCGGGCACAAGACTTCCCGTCCACAAACACCCGTTCCCGCGCTACGCCTATGTTCTGGCCGGTACATTGCAGGTGACCAACGTGGATACCGGCCAGAGCGACACGTTCAAGACTGGCGACTTCATCGTCGAAATGATCGACGAATGGCATTTCGGCGCCAATGTCGGCGCCGACCCGGTCAAGCTGCTGGTCATCGACCAGACCGAGGCCGGCGCGGCGGCCACCGTTCTCAGGCAGTAGCGCGCAGCTTCACGCGACCCCTGCATGGAATTCTCGAGCGCCGCCGCCACGCCCTGGCGCCAGCGTCTCCAGGCAGAACAACGCAGCCGTATGACGGGACCCTGACGATGCGCTGGAATTGTTCCACCGGCCTTGCTAGGAAGGCGGCATGAAGTACACCAATCCCGCCATAGCCCGACATCTCAAGCAGGCGAAAGCGCCGCCGCCCAAGAGCCGTTCGCTCGATATCGACGGCACGATGCAGCGCGCCAAGGCATATCACGACGCCGGCAAGCTCGGGGAAGCCGAGAAGCTGTGCCTTGCCGTTCTTGCACACGATCCAGGAAATCCCCGCGCGCTGCTGCTCGCCGGTTCGGTGGCTCGCAGCTCCGGCGACCTTTCCCTTGCCCTGCAGTTCTTCGGCGCGGTCGCCGCGCGCCAGCCGCGGTCGCCAGGAACCCAGATCGTTTATGCGGACGCGCTGGAAGCGGCGCAGGAGTTCGACAAGGCGATCAAACACTTTCAGCAGGTGGTTTCGCTGACCCCCAATTCGACGCCAGCGATGCGCGGGCTTGCCAGGTGCTATACGCACATCGGCAAGGCAGACCTTTCCCTCCAGCTGTTCGAAAAAGTGCTGCAACTCGACCCCGACGATCCCCTGGTACGCGTGGAATACGCCAACAGCCTGACCAGCCTCGGCCATATGGACGACGCCGCGCGCGTGCTGCAGGAGAGCATCGCCCGCGGCCACCGCGTTGCCAGCTCCTACAGGGCTTGGGCGAGCACACGCGAATTCGCGTCAGAGCCGGCCGAACTGGCCGCAATCATGCGAGAGCTGCGGAAGGATCGCCTGACGGCGGAGGAGACCAGCGAGCTCAATCAGGCAGCCGGCAAGATCCTGGACGACCTCGGGCGCCATGACGAGGCGATCGATCGCTTCCAGAGCAGGAACACCGACGGCACCCGGTTCGACCTCGAAATCTACCGCAAATGGTTCGACCAGATCATCGAGACTTTCAACCCTGAAATGATTTCGCGGCTGGGCAAGCACGGAGCGCCCTCCGAGGCCCCCGTCTTCGTGGTTGGCATGCCGCGATCAGGAACGACCCTGACCGAGCAGATCATGGCCAGCCATCCCGACGTCCACGGCGCCGGCGAGAGGAAGGAACTGTGGGATATCGCCCAGTCGATCGGCATCTTTCGCAAACACCCGGCATCCATCCAGCGCCTGCAGGCATGGGCGACGCCCGATCACTCGCGAACGGCGGCGGGAGGCTATCTCAGCGCGGTGCTTGCCGGGACGAAGGACGTCAAGCGCGTCGTCGACAAGATGCCGCACAATTTCGAACTCATCGGCCTCATCCTGCTGCTGTTTCCCAATGCCCGCATCGTTCACTGCCGGCGCGACGCGATCGACAACTGCCTCTCGTGCTACTTCCAAGTATTTGCTGAAGGAAGCCGCTACAACACCGACCTGACGACAGTCGGTCTCTTCTATCGCGAGTACGATCGCCTGATGCGTCATTGGCAATCCGTGTACCCGGGACGCATCTACGAGCGCAGGTACGAGGACGCCGTCGCCGATGAGGAGAGCGAAACGCGGCGGCTGATCGACTATCTCGGGCTACCCTGGGACGACGCGTGCCTGCGCTTCCACGAGACCGCCCGTTCGGTCAACACCCCGAGCCGATGGCAGGTGCGGCAACCGATCTACGGCTCGTCGGTCAAGCGCTGGAAAAAATACGGAAGCAGGATTCAGCCGCTCATCGACGCGCTCGGCGACCTTGCGGAAGTCTGAAGCTTCAGGATCGAAGCAAAAAAGGTCCGGCCCGTGATCGAGGCGCCGGGCAATCTCGCGGATTTCAGGTCATGACAAAGCTGCCAACATCCTTTACCAAGCATCCCGCGCCGCAGCGCCAGGGCGGCGCCTCCAGACAGTCGGTCGCGGACAAGATGGAAGCGACGCTTCTGGCCGCCAAGCAGATGCACGAGCGGGGCGACCATGCCGGCGCGCAGAAGCTTTGCGCCGAGGTGCTCACCCGCGACCCCAAGAGTACCCGAGCGCTTATGCTTGCGGGGTCGATCGCCCGCAGTCTCAAGGACCTGCGCGTCGCAATCGAAATGTTCAGGCGGGCGGTGGCGCGCCAGCCGAATTCGCCCGACCTTCTCTTCATGCTTGCAAGCATCTATTGCGAGGATCGCGACTTCGAGCCTGGGATCAAGGCATTCGAACGCGGCCTTGCCATGAGGCCCAATTCGCCCGGCGTGATCTCGGACCTGGCGCGCGCGTATTTTGAAACGGGCCAGATCGAAAGATCGATACCGCTCTACGAAAAAGCCCTGCTTCTCGCGCCAACCGACCGGTCAATCAGGGAGAGCTATGCCGAGGCGCTGTCCAGTGCGGGGCGCATGGAGGAGGCGGCCGCGCTGCTGCGAAAGAACATCGCCTCAGGCTTCCATATTGGGTTGAGCTACAAGCGGCTGGCGGAAACGCAGAAGTTCACCGCCGATCCCCCGGAACTCGGTTCGATCCGCTCGGAACTGGCGCGCGCCGGCCTTGCCGCACAAGAGGTGGCGGACCTCAACCATGCATCGGGGAAGATCCTCAACGATCTGGGCCGGTATGGCGAAGCCGTCGACTACTTCCAGCGCGGCAAGCTGGCGATCGGCGTCGGATTCAATCTGGCCAGCGCCCGGCGCTCGTTCGATACCCTGATCTCCTCATTCACGCCGGAACTCTTCACTGCGAAAGCGGGTATTGGCAATCCATCGGAAGTCCCGGTGTTCATCCTCGGCATGCCGCGCTCGGGCACGTCGCTGGCCGAGCAGATCTGCGCCAGCCATCCGGCAGTGTTTGGAGCGGGCGAACTGGTCAAGCTCGGGAAGGCCCTCCGCGCTAAGGGTTACGGCCTTCCGGACGACGTGACGGCGGTGAAGTCGCCGGAGGCGCTGACCGGCGAGGAGGCGAATTCGATCGCCGGCGACTACCTGGAGTTCCTGCGGCGCAAGTCGCCGACAGCGGCTCGCATCGTCGACAAGATGCCGCACAATTTCCTGCGGATCGGCTTCATTGCACTGCTGTTTCCGAACGCTCGCATCATACATTGCACGCGTGACCCGATCGACACATGCGTGTCCTGCTTCATGACTACATTCAACGACAAGCACGGCTACAACACGGATCTGCATACGCTCGGGCTGTACTATCGCGAGTACGACAGGCTGATGCGGCACTGGAAGTCCGTGCTGCCAGGGCGCATCCACGAATGCAGCTACGAAGCGCTGGTCGCGGATACGGAGACCGAGACGCGGCGCATGATCGACTATCTCGGCTTGCCCTGGGACGACGCGTGCCTTCGCTTCTACGCGACGCAGCGGTCGGTCGCCACGCCAAGCCGCTGGCAGGTCCGTCAGCCAATCTACGGATCATCCGTCAAGCGCTGGAAGAACTACGAGGACAAGATCGAGCCGCTGATCGAAGCGCTGGGCGACCTCGCAAAGGTTTAGCTCGCGTAGGCAAGTCCTTGCGGATCGATCTCCGGCTTCCTGCCGGCCACGAGGTCCGCGAGAACCTGGCCCGAGCCCGCGGCCATCGTCCAGCCGACGTGGCCGTGCCCGGTGTCGAGATAGAGGTTGTCGTAGCGCGCCCGGCCGATCACCGGAACCGAGTTCGGCATCATGGGACGAAGGCCGGCCCATAATTCCGCCCTCTCCTCGTCGAAGGCGCCCGGAAACAGGTCCCGTGCTGTTTCGAGCATGGTCCTGAAATCACTCGGCTTGTGGCTGCGGTCAAAGCCGGCGAACTCGGCAGTGGACGACAGCCGCAGCCTGTCGCCGAGGCGGGAATATCCGATCAGCCTGTCCTCATCGGCGCCGCCCATCGTCGGCCCCCTGGCGGCGTCGATCAGCGGGATGGTCGCGGTATAGCCCTTGACCGGATAGACAGGCAGATCGATGCCGTGGCGGCGGGCGAATACACCGCTCTCTGGCCCCATCGACAGGACGAAGGCGTCGGCGGCGATCGGTCCTTGCGTGGTGCGCACCGACACCACTCGGTCGCCCTCGACGTCCAGCGCGTCCACGATGGTCCCGAACCGGAATTTCACGCCGAGTGTCCGTTCGGCATGATAGGAAAGCCGGGTCGCGAACATTCGGGAATCGCCGGTCTGGTCGGTCTCGGAATAGACACCGCCGGAGATCTTTTCCGCAGCGCCCAAGAGCCCCGGCTCCAGTTCCACGAGCCGCCTGCGATCGACAATCTCGATCGGCAACCCATGCTCGCCCAGGAAGCGATAGTTGTCGGCGCCAGTGTCGAAACTTTGCTGCGACCGGAAGAAATAGAGAATGCCTTTCCTGCGCTGGTCATAGGCGATGCCGGTTTCGGCCTCGATGCGGTTGATGCAGTCGCGGGAATGCATGGCCAGCCTGAGCTTGACCAGGGTGTTGGCGCGCATCCTTGCGGTGGTGCATTGAAACAGGAAGCGCCAAGTCCAGGCATAAAAATACGGATCGAGGCGGAGCTTCACGCGGATGCCGAGGTCGGGCGTGTAGAGCGCCTTGACGAAGGTCTTCAGCGCGGCCGGGGACGCCCAGGCCGTCGCGTCGCCAGGGGAAACCAGCCCGGCGTTGGAGTAGCTCGTGCCCTGCGCCGGGGCGGCGTGGCGTTCGACCACCGTGACCTCATGGCCGTCCTTCGCCAGCCACCAGGCGGCGGCGGTGCCGACCACGCCGGCGCCGAGTACCACGATTTTCAAGCCGCTCCTCCCAGCACTTCGACCTTCGGCCCTGCTATGTGCGACGCTCGACGCCCGGCAGGACGCAGAGCATTTCGAACAGCAGGTAGGCAGCAGTCAGCGCCGTGTTGCCGGTCGTGTCGTAGGGAGGAGACACCTCGACCAGGTCGCAGCCGACGAGGTTTAGCCCCCAGCAGCCGCGTATGATTTCCAGCGCCTGGATGGTGGTCAGGCCGCCGATCTCGGGTGTGCCTGTGCCCGGCGCGAAGCCGGGGTCGAGGCTGTCGATGTCGTAGGACAGGTAGACCGGCCCGTCGCCCATCTGGAGACGCACCTCCTCCATCAGCGGCGTCAGCGATTTCCACCAGCACTCCTCGGCCTGCACGACGCGGAAACCCTGTTTGCGTGGCCAGTCGAAATCGTCGGCGGCGTAGCCGGAGCCACGCAGGCCGATCTGGATGCAGCGTTTCGTGTCGAGGACGCCGGCCTCGACCGCGCGGCGAAACGGCGTGCCGTGCGCGATCGGTTCCCCGAACATGTGATCGTTGATGTCGGCATGGGCGTCGACGTGGATGAGACCCACCGGGCCGTGCTTCTTCGCCATGGCGCGCAGGATCGGATAGGCGATGGTGTGGTCGCCGCCTAGCGTCAGCGGGATGCAGTCGTCGGCGAGAATACGGTCATAGGCCTCTGTGATGATGTCCATGCATTTCGGCAGATTGAACGTGTCGATAGCCACGTCGCCGATGTCGGCGACCTGCAGGCTGTCGAAGGGGGCCGCCCGCGATGCCATGTTGTAGGGCCGCACGAAGCTGGATTCCGCCCTGATCTGGCGCGGCCCGAAGCGCGTGCCGGGGCGGTTGGATGTGCCGATGTCCATCGGAACGCCGACAAAGCAGGCGTCAAGACCCTTGGCCGTGGCCTGGGTCGGCAGCCGCATGAAGGTCGCCGGCGCGCCGAAGCGGGGCATCTCGTTGCCGCCGAGAGGCTGGTTGAATTTGGTCGTCATGTCATGCTTTCCAGTGCTTACCGGCGTTCAATCGGGATGCGGCGATTGTCGGAAAGCGCGGGCCGAAAAGCAACCGCCCGACATGCCGGCCAAGCCCTGCGGCCTCAGGCCCGGTTCGGCCAGTTCTTGGTCGCCAGGATGCGCTCCCATGCCAACGCATCCGACACGATCCTGTCGAGGTCGTCGAATTGGGGCGTCCAGCCGAATTCCCGGCGCGCCAGATCGGAATCGGCGACAACCGCAACCGCGTCGCCTGGGCGACGGCCGGCAATCCTGACGTCGATCGCCCCGCCGTAGACCCTTTTGACGCTCTCCATGACCTCAAGCACCGAGTAGCCGTGACCGTAGCCACAATTGGCGACAAGGCTTTTGCCGCCGGCCCGCAGCCGTCCAAGCGCAAGCCGATGCGCGGCAACAAGATCGCTGACGTGGATGTAGTCGCGGATACAGGTTCCGTCCGGCGTAGGATAGTCGTCGCCGTAAATCTGCATGAAAGGCCGCTTGCCGAGCGCCGTCTCCGCGGCCACCTTGATGAGCAGGGTCGCGCCCGGCGTCGACTGGCCGGTGCGGCCGGCTGGGTCGGCGCCGGCCACGTTGAAATAGCGCAGCACCGTATAGTCGAAGCCCGGGTACGCGGCGGCCGTGTCGCGCAGTATCCATTCGGTCATCAATTTCGACGTGCCATAGGGCGACTCGGGCGCCGTGCGCGCGCCCTCCTCAACCGGCTCGACGCCGGCAGTGCCATAGACGGCCGCCGTGGAGGAGAAGATGAAATGCGGCACGCCCTCGCGCACGGCGTCGGCCACGAGACTGCGCGTCTTGCAGGTGTTGTTCTCATAGTAGAGCAGCGGGTCCGAAACCGATTCGGGCACGATGAGCGAGCCCGCAAAGTGGATGATCGCTGTCACCTTGTGCTCGCGCAGGATGCGCGACACCAGTGCGCTGTCGCCAACGTCTCCCACGTAAAGCTTCGCTTCCGCGGGAACTGCCCAGTCGAATCCGGAAGAAAGCCGGTCCAGCACCACCACCTCTTCACCGTGGTCGAGCAGTTCCCAGACCATGTGGCTGCCGATATATCCGGCTCCGCCGGTGACGAGTACGCTCATTCTGGTTCTCCAGGCGTCGGTCGGGCGTTAGGGCACCGGACCGAAAAGTGGAATCTGGTTTTCGGATCGCTCCGATGCTCCATCAACAATTTTAGATCGTCCTTTGTGCGTCCGACACGACGCACGGCGATCTATTAGCCAAAGCAACTGTCCCGAAACCAGCGGAATCTCGCGAAGGCATAGGACGGTTACCTCACGGATGCATCTCTTCGATTGAATTTGACCGGGATCAAGGAAGCAATGGTGCGACCGCGTCGTTAGTGTGGGGGCGGGCGTGGCATTTTGACCGTTTTGGTCCGATGGACGAGAAAAACGCGACCCTCTATGATCCGCGCGCAAATACCCGGAAGGCCAGAATGAACTACCAGCGTTTTTTTCAGGAAGCGATCGATCAGGTCCACGCCGAACGGCGCTACCGTGTCTTCGCCGACATCGAACGCATAGCCGGTTCATTTCCGCGCGCCATCTGGCGCTCCAACGGCAAAGCCGAGGAAATAACAGTCTGGTGTTCGAACGACTATCTGGGCATGGGCCAACATCCGGACGTGGTTGCAGCGATGCAGGCTGCGGCGGGCAGTATGGGCTCGGGCGCAGGCGGCACCCGCAATATATCCGGCACCACCCATCCGCTGGTCGAACTCGAGCTTGAACTGGCCGAGTTGCACGGCAAAGAGGCGGCGCTGGTGTTCACCTCCGGGTTCGTGTCCAACGAAGCTTCGATCTCCACGATTGGCCGGTTGCTGCCCAACTGCCTGATGGTCTCCGACGAACTGAATCATGCGTCGATGATCGAGGGCGTGCGCCGTTCGGGTACGGAAAAGAAAATCTTCCGGCACAACGACGTAGCGCATCTCGAAAGCATCCTCGCCGCGGCCGGCCGCGAACGGGCCAAGCTCATCGTATTCGAAAGCGTCTATTCGATGGACGGCGACATTTCGCCGATCGCCGAGATCGCTGATCTCGCCGAAAAATACAATGCCATGACCTACATCGACGAGGTCCATGCGGTCGGCATGTATGGCAACCGCGGCGGCGGCATTACCGAGCGCGAGGGCCTTGCCCATCGCATCGATATCATCGAGGGCACGCTCGCCAAGGGGTTCGGCACGCTCGGCGGCTACATCGCGGCAAACTCAACGATCGTCGACGCCGTGCGCTCATACGCACCCGGTTTCATCTTCACAACGGCTCTGCCACCGGCAATCGCGGCGGCCGCGACTGTCTCCATCCGCCATCTGAAGAACTCGCAGGTTGAACGCGAGGCGCAGCAGCGCCAGGTTACGCGCACGAAAGAGATCCTGGCGGCGGCCGGCCTGCCGGTCATGCCTTCCAACACACACATCGTGCCGGTGCTGGTTGGCGACCCTGAACTCTGCAAGATGGCCACCGACCGGCTGCTGGGCGTCCACGGCATCTACATCCAGCCGATCAACTACCCGACGGTGCCCCGCGGCACGGAGCGCCTGCGCATCACGCCGACGCCATTCCACGACGAGGCGCTGATCGACCGCCTGTGCAACGCGCTGGTCGATACCTGGGATGCGCTGGGCATCCCCTACGGTTCAGCAGGCCGTCCCGCGGTCGCAAGTTCGGACCGCATCATCCCGCTTCTGGTGCCGAAGTCAGGCGGCTAAGCCTCAGACGGTCCTGATCCATTCCGCCAGCCTGTTGCCGGCTTCCTCGATCTGGTCGGGACGGCGGTGGAAGCACAGGCGCAGATAGCCCTCGCCGGCCTTGCCGAAGGCGATGCCCGGGGCGAGCCCGACACCTGCCTTGTCGACGATGTCGAACGCGGCCCCGGTCGAATCCTGCATGCCGTCCACGGCGAAGAACAAGTAGAAGGCGCCGGGCGGGACGCTGAAGCGGACCCTGCCGGTTCCGGCGAGCTTGCGGCATATCAGGTCGCGCGAGGCCTGCGCCTGCTTCACCTGCGACGCCAGGAACGCGTCGCCTTCGTCGAGCGCGGCGATGCCGCCGCGCTGCAGGAACTGGGCGACGCCGGAACTGGAATACTGGATCAGGTTCTCGAAGGTCCGCGCCAGCGAGGGATGCGAGCGCAGCCAGCCGATCCGCCAGCCGGTCATCGCCCAGTTCTTGGAGAAGGTATTGACGAAGAGGATTCGGTCCTCGGGCTCCATGATGTCCATGAAGGAAGGCGCGCGGCGTCCGCCGTAGTGAAACAGCGCATAGATCTCGTCGGCGATGATCCACAGCCCGTGGCGGCGAGCCAGATCGAGCAACGCCCTCAGCGTTTCGACATCGGCGGTCCAGCCGGTCGGATTGGCCGGCGTGTTGACGAAGATCACCCTGGTTCGCGATGTCACCGCCGCCTCGACGCGGGCGACATCGCAATACCACCCGTTGCCGCCCTCGCTCAGCGGCACGGGAACCGGCACCGCGCCGGCCACGCCGGCTGCGCCCGCGAAATTCGGCCAGGCCGGCTCAAGATAAATCGCCTCGTCGCCCGCGCCTGTCGTCGCCTGCAGCGCCAGCACGATCGCCTGCATGCCGCCGATCGTGACGATGAATTCGTCGGGCGAGAAGACGCCCCCGAAATGCCTCGTGTGGAATCGCGCCAGCGCCTCGCGCAGATCGGGAATGCCGCCCTGCCAGGTGTAGAAGGTCTCGCCCGCCGCGAGGCCACGGTTGGCCGCCGCGACGATGAAATCCGGCGTCGGCTGATCGCTCTCGCCAGCCCAGAGCGGGATGAGGCCCTTGCGGTCGCGACCATAATTGGCGACGGCCTCGATTCCGCTCACGGGCGCCAGGCGCGCTTCGGCGCGCAACAGTTCGGTCAGGGACATGGAGCTTCCGTCGCGTTGCTGGAAGCCCGACTTAGCCGGTTTCGGCTCCGGAGCAAACCGCAACCCGGCCGCCAGCGCGGCCGGGCTCTTGATCCAGCAACTCAGGCCCGTTTGGCAAGCAGGTCGCGGATCTCGGTCAGAAGCAGCACGTCGGCAGGCGGCGGGGCGGCGGGACCCGCGGCCTTCTGCTTCTCGAGACGCTTGCGCATGGTGTTCACGCCCTTGACCATCAGGAAGATGATCCATGCGAGAATGAGGAAGTTGATGACGACCGTCAGGAAGTTGCCGTATGCGAACACCGCACCTTGCTTCTTCGCTTCAGCCAGCGAAGTCGCCGTGACACTGGACGAAAGCGGCAGGTAGTAGTTCGAGAAATCGAAGCCGCCGAAGATCGCTCCGACGATCGGCATGATGATGTCGGCCACCAGCGACGAGACGATCAGGCCGAATGCGCCGCCAATGATGACGCCGACGGCAAGGTCCATGACGTTGCCTTTGGAGATAAATTCCTGGAATTCCTTGATCATTTGGCACCCTCCATTCTGATCGCTGGCCCGGCAGGACTCTGCATCACCATTCGCCCAGCATATCGCAAATTGCAAGGGTTGCAGAAAGTCGAAACTGCATCGCGTGACCCACCTTTGTTGCGACCCGACAGGCTCGAGGAACTCGCCGGGCGACAACACAGCCCGAGCTTGCGCACATCCAGCAGCCATAGACTTGCGCTGAAAGCTATGGTTGCCTTCGACGGCCTACATGCATCGCTGGACAGGGAGGTGTTTCGGGCGTGCAGGGACTGTTCGTCGTCCTCATAGCAGTCGCCTATGTGACGCTGCTCTTTCTGATCGCAAGCCTTGGCGACCGCTGGTCGGCGGCGCGCGGTCCGGCGCGTACGCGCCCCTACATCTACGCGCTCAGCCTCGCCATCTACTGCACGTCGTGGACCTTCTTCGGCTCGGTCGGCCTCGCAACCGAGCGCGGGCTGGAATTCCTCGCCATCTACATCGGGCCGATGCTCGTCTTCGTTTTCGGCTTCCCGCTGCTCAGGCGCATCATCGCGCTCGCCAAGGCCGAGAAGATAACCTCGATCGCCGACTTCCTGGGCGCACGCTACGGCAAGAGCTTCGCGGTCGCGGCAATCGCCACGCTGATCGCTGTCGTGGGCGCGGTTCCCTACATCGCGCTCCAGCTCAAGGCTATCTCTGGGTCGGTAAGCCTGATGGTAGGCCACTACAGCGGCGCACCCTTTTCCTTCGACCCGTTCGTCAGCGACATCTCGCTGATCATAGCGATGCTGCTGGCCCTGTTCGCGGTGCTGTTCGGCACGCGGCACGCGGACGCGACCGAGCACCAGGACGGGCTTGTTCTGGCGGTGGCCGTCGAATCCGTGGTCAAGCTCGCCGCCTTTCTGGCGGTCGGCGTCTTCGTCTTCTTCTTCCTGTTCGACGGGCCCGAGGGGCTGTTCGACGCGCTGTCCGCAAGCGCCGATGTCCAGGCATCGCTCGACTACAGGACATCGCTCGGCACCTGGCTGGTCCTGACCTCGCTCAGCGGCTTCGCCATCATCATGCTGCCGCGGCAATTCTATGTGATGATCGTCGAGAACCGGGCCGAGACCGAACTGCGGACCGCAACGTGGGTGTTCCCGCTCTATCTGATCGCCATCAACCTCTTCGTGCTGCCGGTCGCGCTCGCCGGGCTCGTTCTTGTGGGCAACGCCACCAGCAGCGATCTCTACGTCCTGTCGCTGCCCCTGCTCAACGGCCACGATCTGCTCGCAATGGCAGCTTTCGTCGGCGGCCTCTCGGCGGCGACAGCCATGGTGATCGTGGCGAGCGTCGCCCTGTCGATCATGGTCTCCAACGACCTTGTCATACCGCTGTTCGTGCGCCGGCTGCTGAAGGGCCAGCCGGCCGAGAACGGCGACTGGTCGAGCCTCATCCTCAACATCCGCCGCGCGTCGATCTTCATCGTCCTGTTCGCGGCCTTCCTCTACTATCGTGAGAGCACCAACAACGCCCGCCTGGCATCGATCGGCCTGATGTCGTTCGCGGCGATCGCACAATTCGCGCCATCCTTCTTCGGCGGCCTGATCTGGCGCGGCGCCAACGCGCGGGGCGCAGCCCTTGGCATGACGGCGGGCATCCTGGTTTGGGCCTATACGCTGCTGTTCCCCTCGCTCGCCCCGCCCAGCACCTCGATACTGGTCGACGGCCTGTTCGGCATCGAGGCGCTGCGCCCGCAGTCCCTGTTCGGTACGGAAGCTGAGCCGCTCAACCACGGGGTCATGTGGAGCCTGTCGATCAACCTGATCTTCTTCGTGTTCGGCTCGCTGTCGCGTGCTTCCGTGCCGCTGGAACGCATCCAGGCGGCGATCTTCGTGCCGCGCGACTCGGGCCCCATGCCCAGCCTGAAGCGGTTCCGCACGGCGATCACCGTCAACGACCTCAAGGACACGATCTCGCGCTATCTTGGCGTCGAGCGAACCGAGCGTTCCTTCCAGACATTCGAGGGCAGGAACGGCCCGCTGAACGGCAACGGACAGGCCGGGATGGACCTGATCCGGTTCTCCGAGCAGCTGCTTGCCAGCGCCGTCGGCTCGTCGTCGGCGCGGCTGATACTCTCGCTGCTCGTCAAGCGCGGCGACAGCGATGCGCGTGACACGTTCCGGCTGCTCGACGACGCGACCGAGGCCCTGCAGCACAATCGCGACCTGCTGCAGATCGCCCTCGACCAGATGGAACAGGGCATAACGGTGTTCGACCAGGACTTCAGGCTGACCTGCTGGAACCGGCAGTACCGCAGGCTGTTCGACCTGCCCGACCAGATGGGCCAGGTCGGCGTTTCGCTCTACGAGATCCTCGGCCACCTGGTGCAGCGCGGCGATATCCAGCCGGACGCGCGGGTCACGGTGCTCGACCGCATGTCGACTTTCGGCGTGCCTTGGCAACTGGAACTCAAGACCAGCGGCAGGGTCATCGAGCTACGCTCCAACCCGATGCCTGACGGCGGCATCGTGGCGACTTACGCCGACATCACGCAGCGCGTGGAGGCCGATATCGCGCTCAAGCGCGCCAACGAATCGCTGGAGCAGCGGGTTGCGCGCCGCACCGCCGAACTGACGCGGGTGAACGAAGAACTGGCGCAGGCGCAGATGTTCGCGGAGGAGGCCAACCTCGGCAAGACGCGGTTCCTGGCCGCGGCCGGCCACGACATCCTGCAGCCGCTCAACGCCGCGCGCCTCTATTGCTCGTCCCTTCTCGAAAAGGCCGGCCAGGGGCCAACGGGCGACGCCGCCGCCAACATCGAATCCTCGCTGGAATCGGTCGAGACCATCCTTGGCGCGGTGCTGGATATTTCGCGGCTTGACGCCGGGGCGATGAAGCCGGCCGAAACCGTATTCCGGCTCGACGGGCTGCTGCGGCAGGTCGGAACCGACCTGCAGCCGCTGGCCGCCGAGAAGAAACTCGAACTGACGATAGTTCCGTCTTCGCTGGCCGTCCGAACCGACCGCAACCTGTTGCGGCGGCTGATCCAGAACCTCGTTTCCAACGCTGTCAAATACACCCGCACGGGCCGCATCCTGGTCGGCGTGCGACGCCGGGGGGGACTGGCCGAAATCCAGGTATTCGATACCGGCATCGGCATTCCGGTCGACAAACTGTCGTCGATCTTCGGCGAGTTCACCCGGCTCGAGGAAGGTGCGAGGGAAGCACAGGGGCTTGGCCTCGGCCTGTCGATCGTCGACCGAATCGCGCGCGTCCTGCGGCTGGAACTGCAGGTCGATTCCGGGCGCGGCAAGGGTACCCGGTTCTCCGTTATCCTGCCGCTCACCGAAGCCGAACAGCATACCCCCACGACGCCGGCCACGATCGCAACGTTGCCGGGCGCCGCGCTGACTGGAATGCGGGTGCTGTGCGTCGACAACGACCGGCGTATCCTGGAAGGGATGCGGCTTCTGCTCGAGGGCTGGGGCTGCGAGGTGCTGGTCCACTCCGGCTCCACGTCGCTGGCTTCCGCCGGCAGCATCGGCATACCGGACATCATACTTGCCGACTACCACCTCGACAGCGAGACGGGCCTCGACCTGATCGGCCAGTTGCGCGACCGTTTCGGCGAAATTGTCCCCGCGGTGCTGGTGACTGCCGACCGGTCGAGCGACGTGCGACAGGCGGCGGAGCGCCTCGACGTGCCGGTCATCAACAAACCGCTCAAGCCTGCGGTGCTGCGCGCGCTGATCACCCGCATCCGCCGCATGACGACGGCCGTCGCCGAATAACCCGGTTCAGACCGACGGCTGCTGAGCATCGGTGCCAATGCGCGCAAGCAGGATGACGGCCTGGGTTCGGCTGTCCACCGCCAGCTTGTGGAGCACCGCCGAGACATGCGCCTTGATCGTGGCTTCCGAGACGCCAAGTTCGTAGGCGATCTGCTTGTTGAGAAGCCCTTCCGCCAGCATGCCCAGCACGCGCGTCTGCTGCGGGGTCAGCGACTGAAGGCGCTTGATGAGATCGGAAATCTCAGCATCCCTCTCAACGCCGAGATCGATGCCGGCCGGCGCCGTGACCCCGCCGCCAAGCACTGTGTCGACCGCGGCGCGAATGTCCTCCATGCTGGCCGACTTCGAAATGAATCCGGACGCCCCGAGTTCGAGTGCACGGCGGATCGTCTGCGCGTCGTCATGCGCCGAAACGACAACCAGCGGAACGGTTGCGTTGATGCCCCTCAGCGAAATCAGCCCGGACAGCCCCGCGGCGCCTGGCATTGCAAGGTCGAGGAGCACCAGATCGATCTCCTCGTTTCCGGCGAGCAGCGACTTGGCGCTGTCGAAGTCGCCGGCCTCAAGGATGGAAGCGACATCGCCGATGCCGGCGAGCGCCTGCTTGAGGGCGCCGCGGAAAAGCGGGTGGTCGTCCGCGATCACGAACTTGTAGCCAGACGGCAAAAATCCCCTCCCGCTTCACCCGCGCCTTGTTTCCGGCGCGGCTAGGCTGCCGATTATGCGGCGCAAACCTGCATTTACAAGCGGCAATGCCGCCGTTCCGCGTCAGGTCCGGTCGGCTCCCGGTTCGGTCGGCTTCGCGTTCTCGTTTTCGAGATCCTTCACGATGGCCATGAATCCGCGGAAGAAGCGTTCCATATAGCTCATCGTCTTGTTGAAGTCCTCCTCGGTCGGCAGCGTCTTCTCGATCCGGGCGGCCAATGAGTTCTCAAGCCTGGCTACGCGCTCGTCGAGGGCCTTCACCTCGGCCAGCCGGCCCTCGAGCGCTTCCATGTCGGACCGCAGGCGATCCATCTCGTCCTGCATGGCGGTTCGCTCGTCGGCCGCCAAGCGGCAGACCAGTTCGCCCCAGCGCTCCTGACAGATCGACATCTCGCCGGTGCGGGTATCCATGCGGACATAACCGTCCGGTGTCCTTTCCAGGCGAAAGCGGTCGGGTTCGGCGGCGGTGGCGCCCGAGACGGCAAGCAGGACGGCTAGGGTCAAGGCGATCTGGCGCATGGTATCCTCCATTCGCTGAATCCGGTCGAAACCTGTTAAATCTTATCCGATTCTCGCGCTGTTTTGCGCCAAAATTGGGGACATGGAGGCCTTTGGCTTCCGCGCCCGGCGGTTTCGGCCTATAGGCGCGCGATGGCAAGAACGATCTACAAGATCTGTACCGAAACGGCATGGCGCGACGCCGAGCGGGCTGGACGCTTCGACGGCGCACCGATCGACCTGGCCGACGGCTATATCCATTTCTCCACGGGCGAGCAGGTGAAGGAGACCGCAGCGAAACATTTCGCGGGCCAGCGCGACCTGCTGCTGGCGGCGTTCGACGCCGAAGCGCTCGGCGGCGCGCTCAGGTGGGAGGCGTCGCGCGGCGGCGCGCTGTTTCCGCACCTCTATGCGACTGTCGACCCGTCGACGGCCCTATGGGTCAAGCCGCTGACGCTCGGAACTGATGGCAGCCACATCTTCCCGGCGGCCTTGTCATGATACTTGACGCATTGGAGCGGCTCGGACGACGGGGCCTTTTCCGCCTCGACCCTGAGACCGCCCACGGCCTGTCGATTGCGGCTTTGAAGACCGGATTGCCGGTGGCGACGGCGCCGCGGCTCGACCAGCGCCTGAGGACAACAGTCGCCGGGCTGACCTTCGACAATCCACTCGGCATGGCCGCGGGCTACGACAAGAACGCCGAGGTTCCCGACGCGCTGCTCAACCTCGGCTTCGGCTTCGCCGAAGTGGGCACGGTGACGCCGCAGCCGCAGCAGGGCAACCCCAAGCCGCGCATCTTCCGGCTTGCCGATGACCAGGCGGTCATCAACCGGCTGGGCTTCAACAACGAAGGCCACGATGCGGCCGAGCGCCGCCTTGCCGCGCGGGCGTGGCGGGCGGGCGTGGTCGGGGTCAACATCGGCGCCAACAAGGACAGCGCCGACCGCATGCGCGACTATGAACTCGGGGTTGAACGCTTCGCGCCGCTGGCCGCCTACCTCACGGTCAACATCTCCTCGCCCAATACGCCCGGCCTGCGCGACATGCAGGCGCGCGCGAGCCTGGCGGAACTGCTGGCGAAGGTGGTCGTCGCCCGCGACCGGGCCGTGGCGACGGCCGGGCGCAAGGTTCCGCTGTTCCTGAAAATCGCACCCGATCTGCACGAAGCCGACCTGGCCGACATAGCCGCCGAGGTGCTCGACAAAGGCGTTGAGGGCGTCATCGTCTCCAACACGACGATCGCGCGCCCCGCCCTGCGATCATCGGCGAATACGGCTGAGACTGGCGGCCTGTCGGGCCGTCCGCTGTTCGAACGATCGACAATCGCGCTGGCGAGGATGCGCAGGCTGCTTGGCCCTGAGGTCGCGCTGATCGGGGTCGGCGGCGTCGACAGCGCCGATACCGCGCTCGAAAAAATCCGCGCCGGGGCCGATCTCGTCCAGCTCTACACGGGCATGATCTATGCGGGGCCTGCCCTGCCCGGCCGGATCGTCAAGGATTTCTCGCGGTTGCTCGACAAGGAGGGTTTGCGCTCGCTGGACGAAATCCGCGACAGCAGGGTCGCAGACTGGGCCGACAAGCCGCTCTAGATTCCGTTGCGCAGCCTCATTCTCAGGGTGGCGAGCAGGCTCACCCCCCTGCACAGCAGGAAGACATGCAGCGATGCCCACAAGCCCGAATTGCCGAACCGAGGCGCGAGCGTGAAAAGCACGGCGCAGAAGACCAGGAATGACCCAAGCATCATGTTGCGCATGTCGCGCGACCACGTGGCTCCAATGAAGATGCCGTCCATCTGGAAGGCGAGGACGCCCGAGAGCGCCGTGAGTGCTGCCCAGGGCAGATACGCTACCGCCGACGCCCTGACATCCTCGGCCGTGGTGATGACCGCGATCAGTTCGGCGCCGAAGGCAAGTGTCGCCAGCACAACAAGCGCCGCAAGCGCGAACCCCCAGAGCAGGGTGAGACGCACCGCGCGCCGGAAGGATTCGACATGGCGCGCACCGACCGCGCGCCCCACCAGTTGCTCGGCGGCGGTGGCGAAACCGTCGAGGAAGAAGCCCGCGATCATGAAGAAGTTCATCAGAACGGCGTTCGCCGCCAGCGTGACCGTTCCGAACTGCGCGCCCTGCCTTGTAAACAGCGCGAACGCGGCCAGCAGCGTGAAGGAGCGGATCATGATGTCGCGGTTGAGCGCGATCATGCGGGCGAAGGCGCGCCTGTCGAACAGGCGTGCCCGGCCCAGCGCGGGCGCTCTGGAAAAGCGTTGCAGAACAATCGCGATGCCCAGCAGCATCGCCGCCAGTTCGCCGCCGAAGGTGCCCCATGCTACGCCTGCCACGCCCCAGCCAAGCTTGAGGCCCAACAGGACCGACAGGACCATGTTGATACCGTTGAGCACCAGTTGAAGCAGCAGAGCCAGCCCGCCCTCGCCGCGACCAAGCACATAGCCAAGGATCGCATAGTTGATCAGCGAGAAGGGCGCTGCCAGAAGCCGGATGCCGACATAGGTCGCCATGGCGTCGTTGACCTCGGGGCCGGCCCCCATGAACCACTGGCCCGCCAGCACCAGGAGCGGAGCAAGTGCTGCAAGCGCCACCCCGGCGAATGCCGCGATCGCGAACGCGCGCCAAAACACCGCCTGCTGCTCGGCCTCGTCGCCGCGCCCGTAGGCCTGCGCGACCAGCCCGGTGGTGCCTGACCGCACGAAGTTGAACGTGGTGAAGACGACATCGAAGACAAGCGCGCCGGTGGCCAGCCCGCCAAGCAGCGCGGCGCTGCCGAACTGGCCGACGACCGCCGTGTCCACCAGTCCGAGCAACGGCGTCGTCATATAGGCGATCGTCATCGGCACGGCGATCGCCAGCACCGAGCGATGGGTCACCGAAAACGGTCTGCTTGCCGGTTGCGCTGGCTGATCCAAATGCGATCCTCTCAGGACCGGTCTGCATCAGCTTTCGGTGACGCGCAATCGCGGGCCGCCAGCGTGCCAAACGAAAAGCCCGTGCTGGTTCAGTCGGCCACTATTTGCGGTAGCTGAACAGCCGAAGCAGAATGAAGGCGGGAATGACGATCGCGGCGCCCAACAGGAAATAGCCGACGAAGCGGTCGACCGCCCTGAAGCCCATGTTCCAGAGATCGACGAAAAAATCGCGGACGCCATAGAGCACGTCGAACGGCGACCATCCGAATGCGCTCATCACCACGCCGACCAGGAACGAGATGACGACGAGCTTGAGCAGCACGCGAAGCGGCGAGTCGCCGAGAAAGCGGTCGAGTGACGACAAGGTCGTTCCCCCAAAGATTGAGCCGCCACGACATACGCATTCGCCCGGCGGCGTTCAAGTCGCCGCGCCCGCGTGGCCCAAGACTGCCGCCCGGGCAGACCCCTGCTGCCTACTTCACGAACGGCTTCAGCACGTCGCGGGCAAGCAGGAAGCCGCGCTTGATCGCCGCGTCGCTGCCTTCGAAGCGGCGATCCTCGTGCTCGATGATGACCGTGCCGTCATAGCCCGCCCGGTAGAGCCCGGAGAAAAAGCCGTTCCAGTCGACCTCGCCAAGCCCCGGCATGCGCGGGACCTGCCAGCCTATGCCCTCGGACATGATGCCGTGCTCATAGAGGCCGTCGCGGTCGATCATCAGGTCCTTGGCATGGACATGGAACATGTGCTTGCCGAACTCGCGGATGAAGCGTTGTTGGTCGATCATCTGCCAGACGAGATGCGAGGGGTCGTAGTTCATGCCGACCTCGCCCTTCCACTCCTCGATGATGCGGCGCCAGATGAGTGGCGAATAGGCGATGTTGTGCCCACCCGGCCATTCGTCATAGCTGAAGATCATCGGGCAGTTCTCGAAGGCTAGTCGGACGGCGTTGTCGCGGGCGAAGGCGATGATATCGGGCCAGACCTTGCGGGCTTCCTGCCAGTTGGCCTCGACGTTCTGCGCGGCGTCTCCGCCGCAGAAGGTGTTGACCAGGCCGACACCCATCCTGCTGGCGCCGACGATGACCTTCTTCAGGTGGTCTATGACAGCCATGCGGTGCGCTTTGTCGGGATGCAGCGGGTTCGGATAATAGCCGAGCGCGGAGACCTCGAGGCCCTTCTTCTTCAGCTTCGCGACGATTGCCTTGCCTTGCGCGGCGGAGATCGAAGCGACGTCGATGTGGCTGGTGCCGGCGTAGCGGCGCGTGGGACCCGATGATCTCGGCCAGCAGGCGATCTCCAGCGCCTGGAAGCCTTCCGAAGCCGCCCAGTCGGCAACCTTGTCGAGCGGGGTGTCCGAAAAAGGCGCAGTCAGAATTCCAAGCTTCAAGGCGGTCCTCCCAGATCCATGTCTTTCGCGTGAAGGCAGACTTATCGAACGGAAGCCCGCTTCTGGCAAGACTTGCGGCCGAGCGCCTAGACGTTCGCGTCGAGCGCCTCGCCGATGTCGGCGATCAGGTCGTCGGCATCCTCGAGCCCGACCGACAGCCGCAGCATGCCGCCGCCGATGCCCAATTGGTCGCGCGCCTCGTCTGTCAGGCTCTTGTGGGTGGTCGTGGCGGGGTGCGTGATCAGGCTCTTTGCGTCGCCGAGATTGTTGGAAATCTTGATGATCTCAAGTCCGTTCTGGAACCCGAAGGCGCTCTTCTTGCCGCCCTTGAGGTCGATGCAGATGAGCGTCGATCCTCCAGCCATCTGCCGCTTCACCAGCGCGGCCTGCGGATGGTCGTCGCGGCCCGGATATATGACGCGGGAGATCTCCGGTCGGCCGGACAGGAAATCCGCGATCCGGGCCGCGCTCTCCGTCTGCTGGCGCACTCTGACCGGCAGCGTCTCCAATCCTTTCAGCAGCGTCCAGGCATTGAACGGCGACAGGCTCGGGCCGGTGTGGCGGAAATAGTCGTGCAGGTTCTTGTCGATCCATTCCTTGTCGGAGAGAACGATGCCGCCAAGGCAACGGCCCTGGCCGTCGATGTGCTTGGTCGCCGAATAGACCACGACATGCGCGCCGAGGGCGAGCGGCTTCTGCTGCAGCGGCGTGGCGAAGACGTTGTCCACGACGAGCCGCGCACCGATCGAATTGGCGAGCGAGGCGACCGCCGCGATGTCGATTACCTCGAGCGTCGGGTTGGTCGGGCTTTCGAGGAAGAAAAGCTTCGTGTTCTTGCGGACGGCCTTCTCCCAGTTCCCGATGGTGGTGCCGTCGACCAGCGTCGCCTCGATGCCGTATCGGGGCGCCAGCGTCTCGATCACCCAGCGACACGAACCGAACAAAGCGCGCGCCGCAACGATGTGATCGCCTGCCTGCAGGCTGCAGAGAACGGCCGCGGTGACGGCGGCCATGCCAGAAGCCGTGGCGCGCGCGTCCTCGGCCCCTTCCAGCGCGCACATGCGCTTCTCGAACATGTCGACGGTCGGGTTGGCGTAGCGCGAATAGATGAAGCCCGGCTCCTCGCCCTTGAAGCGCGCCTCGGCCGCCTCAGCCGACGCGTAGACATAGCCCTGCGTCAGGTAGATCGCCTCGGACGTCTCGCCGTGCTGCGAGCGCAGCGTGCCGGAATGCACGAGCTGCGTGGCGGGCTTCCAGTTACTCTTCTTCGACATCGACGTGCCCCAAACAACAAAAAAACCGGCCGCGAAAGTCGCAACCGGTCCATACGGCCTTACGGCCCGACGGTCCTTTAGCGACTTGTTTAACGTGGCTGCAAGCCGACCGGCCAAATCACCACGGGATAAAGAGCCCTTTAGACCTGTCGCCGGCTTGCGTCAATCATGCCGATTGCTAAACCACTGGGCCAGACGTGCGTGCCGGCGCGGATTTTCCGCAGGCAACGCCGCATGGAGACGCGTTCTTGCGCCAGACCGGCATTCTTCCGGACATCGATATTGCAGCGCTGCTCCAGTCGGGCGCGCTGGCGACGGCGCGACCGCTCGACGCCGACCAGATACAGCCGGCCAGCCTCGACCTGAGGCTCGGCGAGACGGCCTGGCGGGTGCGCGCAAGTTTTCTGCCCGGCCCCGAAAGCAGGGTCGCCGACAAACTCGACCGTCTGAAATTGCACGAGATCGACCTTACAAACGGCGCGGTGCTGGAGACGGGTTGCGTCTATATCGTGCCGCTGCTCGAGAGCCTGAACCTGCCTGCCCATATCTCGGCATCGGCCAATCCGAAAAGCTCGACGGGACGGCTCGACATCTTCACCCGCGTGATGACCGACAAGGGCCGCGAGTTCGACAAGATTCCGGCCGGCTACTGCGGGCCGCTCTACCTTGAAGTCAGCCCGCGCACGTTCCCGATCGTGGCGCGGACCGGCTCGCGCCTGTCGCAGATCCGCTTCCGCACCGGCAACGCGCTGCTGTCCGAAGGCGAGGTCGAAATCCTGCATCGCGCCGAGATGCTGGTGGCGACCGACCCGCCCAACATTTCGGGCGGTGGCATCGCCCTGTCGATCGACCTCAGCGGCAAGAAAGGCAGCCTGATCGGCTATCGCGGCAAGCACCACACGGGACTGATCGATGTCGACAAGCGCGCTGCCCATGACGTGCTCGACTTCTGGGAACCTCTGCACGCGCATGGCGCGCCGGAACTGGTGCTCGACCCCGACGAGTTCTACATCCTGGTCAGCAACGAGGCGGTGCACGTGCCGCCGCTCTACGCCGCCGAGATGACGCCCTACGATCCGCTTGTCGGCGAATTCCGCGTCCACTATGCGGGCTTCTTCGATCCCGGCTTCGGCCATTCGCCGGCCGGCGGCACAGGCAGCCGCGCGGTGCTCGAGGTGCGCAGCCACGAGGTGCCCTTCATCCTCGAGCACGGCCAGATCGTCGGGCGGCTGGTCTATGAACACATGCTTTCACGGCCCAAGGCGCTCTACGGCACGGATCTCGGCTCGAACTACCAGGCGCAGGGCCTGAAGCTGTCGAAGCATTTTCGGGCGCCTGACTGATGTTTCTTCCCCGCCTATCGTGCGCCATTGCGTTCGCCGGCCTTGCGATGCTGTTCCTCAGCGCGGCCGACGCGCAGGAAAGACTGATCATTGGAACTGAAGGCGCCTACCCGCCCTTCAACAACCTTACGGCGGACGGCGAGCTTGTCGGTTTCGACATCGACATCGCAAAGGCCCTGTGCAGCCGCATGACGGTCGCGTGCGACTTCGTCGCGGTGGACTGGGAAGGCCTGATCCCGGCGCTGCAGGCCGGCAAGATCGACGTGATCGCTGCGTCGCTGACGATCACCGAGGAGCGCAGGAAGCACGTCCTGTTCACGCGAAAATACTACGGCACGCCGCTGGCGATCGTCGCGCGCAATGAGGCCGGTCTGGCAACCACCGAGGCGGCGGCGCTTGCAGGCAAGGCGCTCGGTGTGCAGGCGGCGACCTGGCAGGCGGATTTCGCCGCCGGGACCTTTGGCAAAGCCGGTGCGCTTTTGAAATCCTATCCAAGCCAGACGGAGGCCATGATCGACCTGTCGAACGGTCGCCTCGACGCAGTTCTGTCGGACAAGATCCAGCTCATCGAGTGGATGAAGACCGAGGGCGCGAGTTGCTGCACGATGGTCGGCGATGTCGCGGACACGGAAGCCGAAGCCGGCCTGGCCGTCAGGTTGAATGAGGTCGCGCTGCGCGACCGTCTGCAGTCCGCCCTCGATGCAATCCGGGCTGACGGAACCTACGACGCCATTCGAAAGCGGTATTTCGACTTCGACATCTATGGCGGGTAGCGCAACGTGAAGCTGGAGCGGGTAGAGGGAATCGAACCCTCGCGTTCAGCTTGGGAAGCTGACAAGCTACCATTACATCATACCCGCGCAGACGCCTGACTATCATGGCTGGCGGGCAGCACGCAACGTCGGCGCGGTTGCCGGCAGCCGCGACGCGCCGTTCGTGCACGCATCCGACGATACGTCAGGCGCGACCCGATGCTGGCCCAGGCCAAGGCGCAGTTGTCCGACCCGGCCTCCGCCTCCTTGAGATGTTGAGCAAGATCGCCAAGGCGATGGACGTTCATATCGGGGAGTGTTCTTGGAACCTCGCGAAGGCGAACAAACCGCCGGCCACCCTCAAAGCGGGTCGAAAGAAGGCCGGCAACACACCATGCGATTTTGATCGGATAAGGCACGAGAATTTACCGGAAGGCGCCCCAGCAATGTCTTCGAGGCGCCGCAGTCCTAGTAATTCTGCGGGATTTCAACGCTGGCAGACAAGCTTCAAAAGCTTACGATCTATCGTCAGCATTGCGCCTCAACTCGGCCATAGCCGAATTTTGTCCGCAACCTAATCGCGGACATTCCGACAACGAGACGGGCAGCGGACCTCGCTTGTCGTGACCCTGGTTGAAATTCAGGTCCATCGAACATTTGTCCTTAGCGCACCTCGCCATATCAGCGCTCAGGGATCGTGGTTGGTTCTGACACGGTAACGCCGTTCGTTTCGCGCCGGAAGTCTGAAATCGCCTCATATATGGGCAGTCGCGCCCGGTTGTTGGAGCCGAGGGGGCGATGTTCAGAAAGCGAATGCCAAGGTGTAAAGGACAGGTTTTCCCCGAACTGAACCCAGCTGTCCGCCGTAATGTCCTGCTTAGGTATCCTGATGAGCGCTACACGCTGGAAAGGTGACACCTTCTCGTCCCACTGGACCACCGGATCTTCTACTGGCATCGACTTGGGATCGGCCTGCAACTGGATGCCGAATTCGTAATAAACGTCTTCCGACGAGACCTGCCTGATCATGCTTTCACGCTTGAAGTCGGGTCCAAGTTCGGCCGGCGGCTCATTAGCCGTGTGCGACAGCGGCGTAGCCGAAAATTTCACAGCGCGCTCGCCGAGCAGATAGGGAGTCATGCTCCAGTAGCGAACCTGCACCGGATTGTTAAGGACTTGGCCCCGCACGATCATAATGGCCTCAAGCAGCCGCGGGCGGGCCTGGAAGAAATCGAGCAGTCTGCCGGCATCGAGGGCCTCGTGGATTCCGACATAATCCTTCAGGTTGCTCACGAAGAACACGGGGGCATTGATCATGACAAAATCCTGCGTCTTCGCGTCGGCCTCACGCTGAAGCAGTTTCTTGCCTTCGACACCCAGAAGTTTGATCGCCATGCCCGCCGCTTGCGGGATTGTATCTTCCTGAACCTCGACGTTGCCTGCCGAGAACCGGATAAGGGCTTGGTAGGTCCCCGGCTTGGCAAATACACCGTGACGCAATTCTTCTGGAAGTCCGTCCAGAACGATGAACTCAGCCGACACAAGGCCGTGCGCCTTGGGGTGAGCGTCACGCAGAACCGGTCGCTTGCCCTCTGGAAACTGGCGCTTCAACCGTTCAATCGAAAGACGCTGGATCTCGGCAATGCTGGCAGCCTCATCGGGCTCGATGACCTCCTGCTCTCGCCCTGGTACGAAGCTAGACGAGGAACTATTCTGCGCATGCGCCGGATTAAAGGCCAGCGTGAAGAAAACGGCGGCTGACAATATCGAGGCGCGCATCGGCTTCTCCTTGGCGAATCACAATGTTCAACGCAGAAAATAACTATTGAAGATCAGGGGCGCCATTGTAGGTTCCGGGATTGCGAACGTGGTAGAACGTCTCGTCGAGCCATGCCCGCTTCGGATTCGGAGGGCCGCCGAAAGGCGATATCTGGGCAGACTCGGATGGAACCGATTTTACGAACTCGATCAACGCCCACCGCTCGTCCTCGGTGAGTAGGCGTCCGATAACTCCGTTGCCGAGAGGACGGTCTTCAAATGAGTGCCCGGCATTCGAATTGCCCACCTGCGCGGTGTCGAACAGAAAAGTTCCGGAGTTTCCGGAGACATCGATGCCTACCTTCAAAGGATCGTATTCACGGCCGACGTAGAATGTCTTCGGCCGATCTGCGGCAGGAGTGAGCAAGTCATAAAGCGAGGGAACCGACCCGTTGTGCAGGTACGGCGGCGACGCCCACATCCCTTCGACGGGATTTGCCTTGTACCCTCCAAGTACTGGTATCGGCAGCGGCTCTTCTGGCGCGATCGGACCGAATCCATGCGCAGAAAGTAGTTCTTCGTCAGACAGATTAGTTTTGACCATGAGCCTGTTCATGATACCGGGCTGCAGCGTGCTGCGGAACATCGTGGCCGGCGACAAGACTACAGCACCGGTGTCCGGAGGCGCGAGGTTCGGCGCAATCGGGCCGGACTTCACGGTCGGAAGAAACTCGAACTGAGTGCTGCGGAACTGATTGGGGTCGGTTCCAATCACATCGCCCGCGACGATTGCATTTTCGATGAACCGCTTGCCTAACTTTCGCGGCTCACTCCAGCGGTGCGGCCAGCTCGAATGGCAAGTTCCGCAATTTTCCGAAAACAATTCGGCGCCGCGCGCAGTCCTGGCCTTGTCTATGGTACCCAACACCTCTTCCGGCCATCTGGGTGGCGCGAGCCGTCGCAGAAGATCCTCGCTTTCGATCAACTTGGGAATATCCACCGTGGACTCGAACAGGCCTTCCTCGACAGATGGCGAGGAAATATCTAGGCGCGCGAACACGCCCATCACCTCGCCAACGTTGCGGTTGAGGGGGTCGGAAAGCACCCCGCTCCATTGTGCCCAGGCTGCCTGCGGCACGTTCCAGACGAATGATGGCTTCGTCGGAGCAAGCGGCGCTTGCCAATTCTCTGGAACACCGAGCCAGCGGACATTCACCTGATTATGTATGAGCCCCAGCGCGTCCATCCTACCGGGGCCTGGCACGGCGGGCGTCACCGAAACAACGTTGACGTAATTGTCGATGGCCTCGACATCCGCGTCCAACTGGGTACGGAGCTCATCGTGATCGAGAGCCATCTTGTCAGCTAGTCGGTTGAACTTGTCGGGGTTCGCGGAAGTTGCGGCTAGCGCACCGTTCAATTCGGCGAGCAGGGTATAGATGTCGAACCATCCAGCACTGCCACCGGAAATGCTTATCTGCTGTCCATTGTATTGGAGCCGACCATTGTGACAAGCTGCACATCCAATTCCGAGCCACTCGCCTTTCCAACGGCCATCAGGAACGACCGTCCGCGTGATGCCGATTGGCAGACCGTCGGGATTGTAGGTGGGATCGGCAGGATAAGGTACCAATCCAAAGCGGGCGAGATTTTCGTCAGCGCGGAAAAGGTTGTCGCTTTTCGCCTCCTCCAGATTCATGAACAAGTTGTAGGAAAGAGCAGCCGATCCCTGAGTATTAAAGTAATATCTTAGCCGGTCTTCATCAGACCAACCCTGGTCCAACAAAATTGTGTTGTCGTACGAATAAGATGATCCATATGTTTCCTGCGCCGAGAGACGCACAGCCCCCACGGTCAAACCCAAGACGGAAAGGGATATTGCGAAAAATGGATACGAAACTCTGCCTTTTCTCCGTTCGAACATACGCATTCCTATTAAATGAGAATTGCAACGGTTTCTAACGAGAGTATCGGTTTCCCTTTGATTGTCAACGAAGCTTGCCTACCCGCTCTAACGTTGAGAGTTGATCTCACCGACACCCACCAGAAGCGACACGCCAGCGTGCCGCATCAGATAGCAGCGACATAAAACGCTCTTGCGACAAGCCGGCTGCAGCGAGTCCGGCTGTTGCCAGGCGCGGCGCGTCCAAGCTACCGTTACATCCTACCCGTGCAGACGCCTGACCATCACGGCTGGCGGGCAGCGCGCAACGTCGGCGCGGTTGCCGGCAGCCGCGACGCGCCGTTCGTGCACCACCGCCTCGGCGAAACCGCTTGAGCGGGTCGGCGCCGGGTGTCAGGATCGACCAGCGGGATGGAAGCAGGGGCTGGTGTGGGGAAATCGGGCAAACCAGGCGGAGTGATTTCCAGCCTGCAAATGTTCGTTGCCGAGCAGACCGACAAGTTCAGGCACCAAAGACGCATCCGACGATACATCAGGCGCGACCCGATGCTGGCCCAGGCCAAGGCACAGTTGTCCGACCCGGCGTCCGCCTCCTACAGAGTACAGATTGCGGAATACTGGCGGGAGCATCTAGGCCGCGAAGTGACGCCGCTGTGGCACCTGGCCTTCACCAATGCCACCGGACGGGAGGAGGTCCGGTACATACCGGGCTACATCTGGAACCAGAAGATCCTGCCGTACCTCAACGACTTTTCGGTGTGGCAGGCCTTCACGGACAAGGGCCTCAGCGACGTCTTCCTGCATACCGCAAACAGGCCCAGGACGCTGCTCAGCCGCATGCACGGCCACTACTACCGTGGACAGGACCTGCTGGCGCGCCGGGACGTCTGGCCCTTTCTGTCTGGATTTGAAGGCGAGGCATTCATCATCAAGGGAAGCCGGACGGACGGTGGCGCTGGAGTTCGCCTGCTGGAGATCGTCAACCGGACCGTCATGGTGGGCGGGAAAGAGTGCCAGATCGCGGATCTGGAAGCGATGTACGGAACCGACTTTCTCGTCCAGGAAAGGATCCTCCAGCACGAAGACATGGCGAGGCTGCACCCGGCGTCCGTCAACACCATCAGGGTGATAACCCTGAGGTGGCGCGACACGATCGTCGTGCCGATGTCGATCGCAAGGTTCGGCATTGGCGATAGCCTGAACGACAATCTCGCGACCGGCGGTCTTGCATGCGGCATCGACGCCGACGGAAGGTTGATGGATCGCGCCTACGACATCAGAGGCAACGTTTATTCGGAGCATCCCACCTCAGGGTATCGCTTCAGCGGGAGGATGACGGTGCCGAGCCATGACCGGGTCTGCGCGTTCGCCCGCGACCTGCACCGGCAGATGTTCCACTTCGATATCGTTTCCTGGGACATTGCGGTGGGTCAGGACGGAGAGCCGGTGTTCGTCGAGGTGAATTTCCACGGCGGCTGCGATTCCTACCAGTTGGTCTGCGGCCGGTCACTGTTCGGAGACCTGACCGAAGAAATCCTGCACGCCGTCAGGGACGGTCGCTGAGACGGCAATGCCCGGCAGCGACCGCGCCCTCAGTAAGATTGTCGACTGAACTACAGGACGCCAGGGCCACGCAATCCAACGCCGACGCCGTGATAGCCAACCCCAACGCCGCCGCCGATGCCGATCATGTCGATGAACAGCGTGGTCGCTCCGCCGCTCTTCGGCATCGTACCGCCGAGCGACTTGTATGAGTAGACAAGGTCTGCGCCCTCGATAACGGGATTCGTCAGTTCGACGATGGCGAGGGTGTTTTCCTGGGAACCGCCCTCGTAGACGGAAAGAGTGGCATTCGGCGGATCCTGGCCGAAGTTGTCTTTGCCCGCGGTCCATTCCTTGAGATAGTCGGCCAGCGTCATGTGGCCCGCGATCCGCTCCGGGCGGTCGGAGAAGTAGACTGTCTGCTTATTGACGTTGACCAGCCGCAATGTGCCAGCGGCGGGGTCGGCCTTCACGTCGTCGGCGGTATGGACGAACATGAACATCGGCTTGTCATCAGCCGCGGAGGCTTGAAGGCCAGGCACAAGCTGCAGGCCGAAAGCAGAGGTCAACAGGATCGCCGCCGCAATAAGCGTGCGAAACAAATAATTCGATTGACCGCGTCGTTCTTCTTTCACTGTCATCATCCCTTTGTGTTTGGATATCTTTCAGTTGTGATGCGGCAAGATTGCCAGTTCACAACTCTGATATTTATCGACGGCTTGATTGTCGGATAGAGGCGGATCGCCCGCTGCGTTCACGCCTGCGCGGTTGCTTTACCGCGCAGGCCCACCAGCATGGCCGCCTATTGCGGATCGGGCTGCATTGTCTTGATCGCGGGACTGCCGTCGGTCGAGGTAGCTTGTGACGCCTGAAGCTTCGCGATGTCGGCTTCCGACAGTTGCGGGCGATTCACCGTCAGCGTCAGCTTGTCGAGTTTCGCGGTCAGGGCGAATGGCGGCGAGTAGTCCGTGTCATTCACGCCGGTCAGCGTGTCCGAGCCGATATCGAAGCTCTCGTCCCACTGAAGAATCATGGGAAGCGTATGCTCCATCGTCTGGGTCGCCACGACGGTGCCGTCGACCGAAAGCGTGCCCGTGCCACCGCGGCCAAGACCGCTCATGTTGTTGAACGCGAGCGTGCCGACTCCGAGCCCGTCATACTTGAAATCGAACTGGAGCGTGTGGGGTCCGGGCGTCAGCACGTCCGTGCCTTCCCACTTGATCCGCTTCAGATCGACCAGGTTCCAAAGGAACACCGGCTTGTTGCCGAGGATATAGAAGCCATATCCGCCGAAGCGTCCACCGGAAGTAACAATCATTCCGTCTCCGCCACCTTCCGGCACGTTAATGTCGGCGGTGAACGTATAGGAACTGTTGAGAACCGATGGCGAGTCACCCTGCGGCAGCCCCACCATGGGGTGAGTGTAGGTGAACTCGGTGCGGCCCGCGGTGATATTGGGGCGGGGCGCAACGATACGCGCGGCGACCGACGCGTCCATCGGGAAGACCTCGTACTTCTTGGCTTCTTCGATGAACATGGCCTTCAACTCTAAAACCTTGTCAGGATTCGCTTCTGCTACGTCCTGCGTCTGGCTGTAGTCCTTGGTCAGGTCGTAGAGTTCAAGCACCTGGTTGTTGAGCGGATCGGGATTGGCAGGTCCGAATGCCTCCCACGGCGCTCTGTTCACCTTGGTGCTCAGCAGCCATCCTTCATGATACAGCGCCCACTGCCCCATCATTTCGAAATACTGGGTTGTGTGCCGCGTCGGTTCTTTCTCGGCGCCGTCGGCGAAGGTGTAGGCGAAGCTGGTGCCTTCGATCGGCGACTGTTTGATGCCGTCGACTGTTTCGGGCGCTGCGATGCCCGCTACTTCAAGAATTGTCGGGACCACGTCGATGACGTGCATGAACTGATCACGATGACCGCCCTTTTCCTTGATCACGGCGGGCCAGGAGACAGCCATGTTCTGGCGGATGCCGCCGAGCCTGGAGGCATTCTGCTTGAACCAGGAGAAAGGCGTGTCGAAGGCCCAGGACCAGCCGGCGGACATATGGTTGTAGGTCTGCTCGGTTCCCCAGACGTCATACCACTTCATCTGCACGTCGATCGGCATCTCGTTTATGCCGTTGAAAAACGCAACTTCGTTCGGAGTACCCATAGGGCCGCCCTCGGCGCTCGTGCCGTTGTCGCCGTTGATGTAGATGATCAGCGTGTTGTCGAGCTTGCCCATGTCCTCGATGGATTGGACGATGCGCCCCATTTCGTAGTCGTTGTAGGCGGCATAGGCGGCGAAGACCTCTACCTGCTTTATGAACAGCTTCTGCGCATCCGGCGTCAGTTCGTCCCAGGGCTTCAAGATGTCTTTAGGCCATGCCTCAAGCTGCGTATTCTGAGGAATTACGCCCAGCTTCTTCTGGTTCTCGAAAATCTGTTCGCGCAGATTTTCATAGCCGCCGTCGAACAGGTGCATGTCGTGAATCTTCTGCACCCATTCCTGCGTCGGGTGATGCGGCGCATGGGTCGCGCCGGGAGCGTATTTCACGAAAAACGGCTTGTCGGGCTGTGTCTGGTTCAACCTGTTCAGATAGTCGATGGCATCGTCCGCCATGCCGGTGATCAGATTCCAGTTCTTCTTTCCCTCGAACGGATAAATCTGCGTCGTGTTGCGGAAAAGGTTCGGCTCCCACTGGTTGGCGTCACCGCCAACGAAGCCGTAGAAATATTCAAACCCCATGCCGGTCGGCCATTGGTCGAATGGCCCGACCGAACTGGCGGCGAAGGAGGGCGTGTTGTGGTCCTTGCCGAACCACGAAGTCGCATAGCCGTTGTCTTTCAGGATTCGGCCGATTGTGGCCTTGTCCTCCGGAATGATGCTGTTGTAACCGGGGTAACCGGTCGACTGCTCCGAAATCACGCCGAAGCCGACAGAGTGATGATTGCGTCCCGTGATCAGCGCTGCTCGCGTCGGCGAGCAGAGCGCCGTGGAATGGATGTTGGTGTAGCGCAGGCCCTCATTCGCGATGCGGTCCATCGTCGGGGTCGGAATCACGCCCCCGAAAGTGCCGGGCACGCCAAAACCGGCATCGTCCGTGATGATCAGCAAGACGTTCGGCGCCTGCTTTGGCGGCACGATGCGCGGGGCCCACCATGGCTTGGATTTAAGGGCGTCGTTCTGTATGTCGCCGCCGAACTGGGGTTGAGGCGCCGGCAGCTGTGTGCCGTCGATGGTGGTCGTTGCGGCAGGGGAGCCTAGCTCGCCAGTCACTTCGGCCGCGATGGCCAATCCTGAAACGGATGTGGCGATGGCGGCCAGGAGCTGACAAGCGAACAACCTTGAAATTTTGGACACCACGGCGATCCCTCCCTTGGCAACGCGGCCATACATGGAATTACACTAATGCGAATCCGGTTGACGCAGTCGTCTTTTGGGGACAGCTTCGGGCATGGCGGGCAATTCTTCTCATGCTATGCAGCGGGCTGCCCCGTTGGTCCCGATGCCGGCATTGCTTTCCGAATTCGGCGTCGAGATCGAAGCGGTGCTTGAAGGCACGGGCCTTGGCGTCGAAGACCTTCGACCGGAGGCAATGATCCCCTTTGCGCAGGCTCAACTGATACTTGACCGCGCGGCTCTGCTCACCGGTCGCGATGATTTCGGCTTGCAGATGGGGCTGCGGCAGGGTCTCGAGGCACTTGGCCCCGTTGGCAGCATCATGCGCCATGCCGCCACGCTGGGAAATGCGCTCAGCGATTTCGTGGGTCTTCAACTCGGCAATTCCGGCGGAGCGGCGGTCTATCTGCTGAGAAGCGCCGACCATGCCGTCTTCGGTTATGGCGTCTACGATTCCAGTGGTCATGCTTCGCCGCAGATTTACGATCTCGCTTTGGCGGTGGGATGCAACATCGTAAAAGAGCTTACCGATGGTGCTGTCGGGCCATCCGAATTGTGGTCTGTTCGCCGCAAGCCCTCGGACCTCAGTCCATACATGTCGCTTGGACATTGCCCGATCCGGTTTGAACAGAGCCAGACATGTCTCTTTCTCCCGGGACGCAGTATCGGACACGAACTGCCGCTTGCAGACCCGAGTTTTCACCGGTCTGCGATCGCGGAAATCATGGCGCAGCGCGCGCGCGTTCCATGGGATACCGCTCATCAAGTAAGGAATGTGTTCCGATCCCAGTTGGTCGCCGGGCGTACTACAATGCCTGATGTCGCCAAACGGCTTGGCCTGCATCCGCGATCGCTGCGCCGCGCATTGCAACGAGAAAATGCAACGTTCGACACGATCAAGGATGATGTGCGCTATGCAGTCGCGCGGGAATTGCTGGCCCTTACCTCGCTGTCGATCGTCGACATCGGCATGGCCCTGGATTTCGCTACGCCGAGTGCGTTTGTGCGCGCCTTCCGCAGGTGGAGCGGCGTAACCCCGGGCATATGGCGCAAGGAACGAGAATGATGCGTGCCGCAGGTCACGGCTGACGGCCGGCAGTTGCCTGATCAAGGATCGTGCCCGAGCGTACGAAAAGCACTGTCGGCTTCACAGCCTGCTGTGGCATGCGCGCGATGCATGCAGTAACAGTCGATGCGGTTGCCGAAAACGCGGCGGCGGCTTGGATGCGCATGATTTCAGTTAAGAGACTTGGCCAGATAGTCGACCCCGCTATGCTCCCCGGAAAAGAGGGGAGAAGCATCAATGGTCCTTCCCTGGTCAAGGTGCCGGACTGGGTAGATTCGCCACTTGGACGATATTACCTCTACTTTGCCCATCACAAGGGACACTACATCCGGCTGGCTTATTCAGATGCGCTGGAAGGTCCTTGGTCGATCTATCAGCCGGGGACCCTGAAACTTCGTGATTGCCCCTTGGTTGTCGGGCATATCGCATCGCCTGATATTCATCTCGACGAAGAGAACCGTAGGTTCGTTATGTATTTCCACGGGCCGATGGTCGGCGCCGACCTCCAACGGACATTCGCGGCGACGTCCAACGACGGCATCAATTTCGAGCCGATCGGCAGCGCAATCGGCCGACCCTATGTCAGAATGTTTCGCCATCAGGGATGGTACTACGGGCTGTTCGGGGCCGGGGGAACAAAGCTTCGTCGATCGCGAGACGGCCTGTCGCTTTTCGAACTCGGGCCGGCGCTGTTTCCGCAGTATGAAAATCAAGCGTCGAGGCCCCGGCACCTGGCCGTACAGAAGCTGTCGGAGCAAACGTTGGCCGTGTTTTACACCCGCAAGGGCGATGTCCCCGAACATATCCGCTTGGGCCATATCGACATCTCCGCGGAGTGGACCGACTGGCGGGTGGACGATTCGATGCCGCTGCTGTTTCCCGAGAAGGACTACGAAGGCGCCGATGTGCCGCCTGCCCGTTCTGCGAGAGGCATCTCGAAACATCGCGAAAACGCGCTGCGCGACCCTGCCGTTTTCGAAGAGAACGGTCGAACGTGGCTGCTCTACACCGTTGCCGGGGAGACCGGCATCGCAGTCGCCGAACTGATCCGCTGACGAAAAGTCGGCAGGTTGTTCTCAGCCGCCGAGGGGGTGGCGCGAAGCGGCGGAGCCAGCAACGGCATCGGCCAAGCTAGGAAACCCGAGCCGCTCCGCCCTGGGGCATGAACGCTTCGATCTTGTGGTCCAGGAAGAAAAGCTCGACTGCGGATATCTCAGGAAGTATCTCCCGGACACCAAGGTCGGGATAGATCTTTCGCCACTGTCTGCTCAGAGATGCTTCCTCAAGGGTGTCTTCGTTCTCGACAAAAATGTGGGCGTTGGGTGAAAGGCGCGGAAAGAGTTCCGGCCCGGCCGGATAGCGTTTGAAGATGTCTGGCCTTGCATTTGGCCCGTGCACGATAAGCAGATCGATCGGAAGCGCGCCGACCTCGTCCGGCAGGTCCCCGAGATCGTACCAGAAGGTTTGCCCTGACGCCCCCGGCACTTTCGCCTCCGCCACCTTGACAGGGATCACCGTCGCGACCGCCGACAAACCGCGGCTTTCCAGTTCGGATTGGACGGCCTTTGCCCGGCCACGGTGATCCTCAAGCGAGAACAGGCGACCCGATTTCGCATGGTCCCGCATGATCATGGCCAGCAGAACGGTCGATGCGCCCGCGCCGCATTCCACCACGCGCAACGGAGCCGTGCGCCTGATGAAATCCGCCACAGCGAGCAGAAACTGCGGAGACGTCGCGTCCAGGGCCGGCACATAAGGCCTGTTCTCAAGGAGGGACTGAAGCGCCGCGAGGCTCTCCGCCTTGCCCCTCTCTCCGGGGATCACCGGCGCTTCCGTGCGCTGGTAGATAAGCTTCACGAGTTTCCACTGACGCCTGATGAGAATGACGACAAGAGCTGCCGAAGCGATCTGCAGGACGACGATGGCAGCGAGAGCGATCCACAGCGGCAGGTTCATCCGGCGCCCTCTCCGGGTTCCACCAACTTGCACTGTCCAACCAGACGTGCGGCGTCATTTGCATATTTCACATACATGTGGGCCATCGGATGTTTGCTGTCGGCAAGCCACGGCTTGTCGGTACCCACCGCGAAGTGAATGATCGCCGGAGACTTCCTGGCCTGCTCGATCTCGTGGGGTGTGTATGAGCGGCTCTTGTCCGAATACCGGTAGAAATCCTCCATGTAGTTCCACTTCAGGTCGAGCCGCGACCAGTTATCCTTGAAGATGAGGTTGAGCGTGTGCTGATCGTGTGTAAACAGGGCGTCGGAATACTCGTACAGGAAGCGCTCCGCAATATCGGAAACCCCTATCCTGCGCCACTGATCAAGGTCGATTGCCATGAATCCGCTGTTAAACTGGTGATGGTGATTTCGGGGAAGATTGGCGACCGCCGCAATGGGCTCTTCGGGAATGATGTGAAGGAGTTCCGACATATCGGATGCGACGATGATGTCCGCGTCGATGCAGATAATCCGCTTTAGCTCCCTGGGAAGGTAGCGGTCGAGAAATGATTTGCCATAGGCTATCGGCGACATGGTTTGCATCGGGTTCAGGTGAACCCGTTTCCTGACCACGAAATGCATCAGCGGATAGGCGGGAATAGCTATCGCGGTGAGAGGGATGCCTACTTTCCCGGCAACGCGATCAAGAAAACTGAGGTCGTCTTCCGTGAGGTCGTAGTGCAGAAGATACGCGGCGGCTGACGTCTGCGGATTTTTGTCGCGAAACGACATCAGCATGGCTGCGTAGGGCTTCACGTAATGCCGGTCGATAGCGGATGCGAAATTGAAGCCTGGGTGACTATCCGGTTCTGCCAATTGAGTTTCCTCCGACCTTTGGCTATCTAATCCGAGATGCGTGATCAGGTCTATGACGCTGGACGGAAGGTGGCGCTTTGCGTCCGGTTGGAGGCGATGTGCCGGATATTGACCTGAAACTTCTCTACCGCTTCGGATTCATCTGCCACCGCAAGGGCGAGGAGCCTCTCGGCGACGAGGTCTGGCAGGCTATTAGCAAGGACTGGCTGCGCCATCCCTATGGAAATTTTGTCGTCTGGCTTCACCCAGAAACAACTCTGAGCGTTTGCGGCGACAACGACAGGCGAGCGCTGGTGATCGGCGACGCGATAGGCGTCGGCGCACGCGAGGGAAGACCGCTTGCCCAGGGAGCCGCGGCCGTGTCGAACGGCGAACTGCCTGACGTCCTCTATGACTATACGGGAAGGTTTGCCCTCTTCATCCTCGAAGGCGACGATGCGTTGATATTCAACGACCCGATCGGGTCGCGATCGGTTTTCTACACCGTCACCGACCCGGTAGCTGTTGCGTCCCACGCCGCACTGCTGGCGCGGGCCCAGTCGAGGTCGGTTCGCGAGGACATGGCCGCGTTTGTCGTGTCCGAGCCATTTCGCAAGCGAAAGCCTGCCTATCTGCCTGGCGACGACACGATCCACCAAGACACATACCAGCTGATCGCGAACAATTTTTTCGATGTTGGGCAAAGGAGATCGATCCGCTACTGGCCATCGCTGCGCCGGGTGAAGTATGGCTTTGACGAGCTCCTGGCCGAATTCGACAACTATTTCAGAAGCCTGTCAGGCTTCCTCCAGGCGAAGAACACGATCGTGAGCATAACGGGAGGAATAGACTCGCGAACAATAATCGCTGGCCTCCGGTACTACAATTCGGTTCCGCAAGGCGTGACATGGCTTCGCTACGTCTTCAACGAACCAGAACGGGCAGTCATTGAACTGGTAAGAAATGCCACGAAAATGAGCCATCGCTACATTGACGAAAACGAATATTCCGCAAACAAGGTAACTGTTAGCGCCCAGGAGAATGCTGGCGGCTTCAGGCGCAGGTCCCTGGTCGTCGCGGCAATGCGCGACGCCTACAGCGCGGTCGAAGCGCCTGTTTACGTCAGAGGTTACGGCGGAGAAATCTTGAGAGCGCCTAAATACCGAATACGCAACACGATGAACAGCATGTCCATCGACGACATGGTCAAAGCGTACGTGATGGGCACGCGCAAGCAGCATCTGGGCGACAAGACCTATCTCAGGGCGATCGAGGCTTGCTATGAAGGATACGCCAGCCGTGTGACGCCTGCTGACTGCGAAGGCCTGGATTTCAATCCGAACGACATTTTTTATTGGGAGAACCGGATTGGAACGTGGGGAACACACATGATGAATGAAATGGACCCGGCGATGTATTCGATGACCGGCCTCAACAGCCGTCGCTTGTTCGAGATGGCATTTGGCCTTCCGGATGAAATCCGCTTTCCCCAGGGACATCCGAAAGAACTTCTGCGGCGGGTGATCGGGCACTACGATCCTGAACTTGCACGTGTTCCCCACATCGACGGAAACTGGGGCAAGCAATCCAAACAAAACGGGAAGACTGAATCTGCATGAGCCGCAAAATTTTCATCGCCGGTTGTGCCCGCAGCGGCACAAGCCTTACCAAGGACCTGATGCGTTGCTTCGAGGAAACATATGTGATCCAGAAGGAAACGCGCGTGGACAAATTCGACGAGCTGGATGGCGAATCCGGATGGCTGGTCATCAAGAGAACAGCCGGAAGCTACAAGAGGCTCCCCAAGCTCGGTTCCGACATTGAACTCATCTATTGCCTGCGGCACCCGGTTGACGTCCTGACGAGCAAGCATCCGAAAACGGCACACCTTCGGCGCTTCCACGTTACCTGCGACCGCTGGATTGCCGAACTCGATGCGCTTAAGCAGCTCCGGGCAGCGCAACCCAAAAGGCCGATCCTCTACATTCGCTACGAGGATCTCGTGAAGGAGCCAGACCGGATTCAGAACGAAATTTCAAAATCCTTCGGCCTGAAGCCGCGAATCAAGTTCAGCGAGGATCCGGACAATCCTATCGTGGCATCCTCGATCGAAAAGTGGCGATCGCAGCCTGAACTCCTCAGCTACGTGCTGGCCATGGAACCTGACTTCCTGCGCCGGGTCGGGGAATTCTGCGATGAGTTTGGATACAAGATGCCAGCATCGACGGGTTCCGGTCCGGGCTGACGCCCTGTCCGAAGATGGCGACCCGACCCAGGCGGCCTGTCACACGCTTTCGGGGAGGTGTATGCCGAACGGCAGGTAGCAGTCGCCGGCGCGGCCGCCTTTCCCCGAAAGGCTCTGCGCCATCTGCCGGACGACCTCGCGGCTGATCGCGCGCACCGGCGTATCGATGACCATGGTGATGGACCTGTCGGACAGCGCGATGCTGGAGAGCGGCGTCAGCTCATTGCAGATCATGACCGGGCGGCGGCCGGGTTCGACCGCCCGCATCGCGGCAACGGCGCCTTCCATGCCGCCACCCGCGACGTAGCATCCGACGAAATCGGGATGCCTGGCCACGAGGTCCAGCAGCGCATCCTCGGTAAACCGGGCATCCTCGAAATTGACGAGCGTCTCGATCACCGAGAATCCTGGGGCTTCCTCGCGAAAGAAGGCCCTGAAGCCCATCTCGCGCGCCTCGTGGCCGTGGAAGCGGTGACTGCCCACAAACACTGCGACCTTGCCGGGTGCGCGCGCCGCATTAGCGATCATCCAGGCTGCCGTCCGTCCAACCTTACCGTTGTGGACTCCGACATAGGCGCGACGATAGCCGGGCGCCACGTCCGAGAGGAGCGCAAACACCGGAATGCCGCGATCGGCGCAGCCGGCCACCGCCGCGCTGACCGCCGGATGCTCCGGCGCCACGACGGCAACAGCCATGCAGCGGGCGGAAAGCGCAAGCAGCTTCTGGGCTATCTGCTCGGGCGCGCGCGGACTTGCCCTGTCGAGCATGAAAACGCCGCGGAAATCGCTCGCCTCGGCCACAGCCTGGGCCAGTTGCCGCGCGAACTCGTCGTAAAAGGCCTGGCCGGTATCGAGCAGCAGGAACCCCATACGATATTCCGGCAATTCCTCGCGCAGGCGCCGTCCGATCAGCCCGGACGCGTGGTACCCGATCTCGACGGCTGCCTCGTGGACGCGCTTGGCCGTCTTGGGCCTCACATGCGCACGTCTGTTCAGCACACGGTCGACGGTTGCGACGCTGACGCCGGACGCCAACGCAACCTGTTCGATGGTTGGCCTGTTGGCCACGACAAATCTCCCTGCTGCTTTGATAGAAATGATAGATTTTCCATCAAGAATGTTGAGAACCTATCTCACGGTGGCTATGACTGTGGCAAGGGTCAGATGCCTGCACGGGCAGTCCGATGCCATGTGATCGGGGAGAAAGCATGAGCGCCGCCGACTTCGAGATGTCTAACAGACCTAGGCGCGACTACAGCCTGGTCGGAGAGAGCACGCGCCGGGCGATCGAGACGGGGCTGGCCTCGGCCGAGTGGTATCACACCGAGGTTGCGCGCAAGACGATGAAGGAACTGATGCAGCGCTCCGACGCTCCGGCGATCCGCGACACGATGCTGTGGATCGGGCTGATCCTGGGATCGGCGGCCGGCGCGATCACTTTCTGGGGCACGTGGTGGTGCGTGCCGTTTTTCGCGGTGTACGGCGTGCTCTACGGTTCGGCGAGCGACTCGCGATGGCACGAATGCGGGCACGGCACGGCATTCAAGACGCGCTGGATGAACGATGTCGTCTACCAGATCGCCTCCTTCATGCTGATGCGCAACCCGGTTGTCTGGCGTTGGAGCCACGCGCGCCACCACACCGACACGATCATCGTCGGACGCGATGCGGAGATCGCAGTTATGCGCCCGCCGGACCTGTTGCGGGCGGCGCTTGCTTTCACAGGGTATGGCGACTTTCGCCACGCGCTTCCTGCACTGTTACGGCAGGCGTCCGGCCGGCTGAGCGACGATGAAAAGAGCTATATTCCGGAGACGGAATGGCAGCGGGCAGTCGTCGCGGCGCGCTGGCATGTGGCGATCTATGTCGCGACCGTCGCGGTCGCGCTCTACACGCGGTCGTTCCTGCCGCTGATGCTGATCGGGCTGCCGCGCATCTACGGGAGCTGGCATATGGTGCTGACCGGCCTGCTGCAGCATATCGGGCTCGCCGACAACGTGATCGACCACCGGCTGAATTCGCGAACCGTCTATATGAACCCGGTCAGCCGCTGGATCTACTGGAACATGAACTACCATGTGGAGCACCACATGTTCCCGATGGTGCCCTACCACGCCCTGCCGAGGCTCCACGCGCTGATCAAGCACGACTTGCCGGCGCCAAACCCGTCCATGTGGCATGCCTACAAGGAGGCGTGGCCGGTCCTGCTCAGGCAGTTGCGCTACGAGGACTTCTATCTCAAGCGCGAATTGCCGGCGACGGCGCGGCCCTACCGGCACGAGTTCCACAACATGGCGGTCTCCGCCGCCGCCGAGTAACACAGCGCAAACAGGTTCGACGGAAATGCACCTATGGCCGAGTGGATAGAAGCCTGCGCCGCCGGCGACATCGATGAAGAAGACGTCATGCGGTTCGACCACGCCGGCCGGACCTTCGCCGTCTATCGTTCTCCCGACGACGAGTATTTCGCGACCGACGGGCTGTGCACGCACGAACGCGTGCATCTCGCCGACGGCCTGGTGATGGACGACATCATCGAATGTCCCAAGCACAACGGCCGCTTCAACTACAAGACGGGCGCAGCCAAGGGCGCGCCGGTCTGCGTCAACCTCAAGACATATCCGGTGAAGGTCACAGCCGGAAAGGTCCTGATAGAGATCGAATGAGCACATGAGCCCGCGCGGCATGGTCATCGTCGGCGCGGGAGAGTGTGGCGCGCGCGCAGCGTTCGCGCTGCGGGAGCAAGGCTACGCCGGCCCGGTGACGCTGATCGGCGCGGAAAGGCACCTGCCCTACGAACGGCCGCCGCTATCCAAGGATGGCATGGCGGCCGGGACGGACAGCATCAGGACGATCGCCGATGCCGCGCGTTTCGAGGCTGCCGGCATCGCGCTCAGGCTGGCAACGGAGGTGGTGTCGATCGATCGGGCGACCCGCAAGGTCGGACTTGGCGACGGTACTGAGGTCCCGTACGAGAAGCTCCTGCTTGCGACAGGCGCGCGGCCTCGCATACTTCCCCTTGCCGAGGGGTCGCGAAATTGCCTCTACCTGCGCACGCATGACGACGCCGGCGCGATCGCGCAACGCCTTCGTCCCGGGGCACGGATCGTCATCGTGGGCGGTGGGTTCATCGGGCTCGAACTCGCTGCCGCCGCGCGTGGACGCGACTGCACGGTCAGCGTGCATGAGGCATTGCCTCGGCTGCTTGCGCGAGCCGTTCCGCAAGACATCGCGGTGGTGATCGCAAACGCGCACCGGGCCAACGGCGTCGATATCCACTGCGGCGTTTCGATTGCAGCCATCACCGATACCGACCATGGCGTTCTGGTCGGCATGGCCGACGGTGCAGCCATCGCCGCCGATCTTTGTATCATCGGCATCGGCGCCGTTCCCAACGCGGAACTCGCCGACCAGGTGGGGCTGGCGGTCGAGAACGGAATTCGCGTCGACGAGCAGCTGAGGGCAAGCGATCCCGCCATCTTCGCCGCCGGCGACTGTTGCTCGTTCCCACTGCCGCTCTATGATGGGCGCAGAGTCCGGCTGGAAGCCTGGCGCAATGCGCAGGAGCAGGGCGCCCTCGCAGCACGCAACATGCTTGGCGCGGATGCGTTGCACGACACCGTGCCGTGGTTCTGGTCGGATCAGTACCAGCTTACGCTGCAGATCGCGGGACTTCCCGACGAAGGCGCGCGCACCGTGCGGCGCGATCTCGACGACGGCGCGTTCCTGCTCTTCCACCTGGCCGCGGACGGCAGGCTGGTTGCCGCGAGCGGCATCGGTCCAGGCAACTCGGTCGCCCGCGATATCCGACTGGCCGAGATGCTGATTGCGCGCCGCGCATCGCCGCAGGCCGAGAAACTTGCGCTTGCCGAAATAAAACTCAAATCGCTGCTTGCCGCCTGAGGGGGAACCGAACATGGCCAGAACACGACCGACGATCCACGATCTGCGCGCCATGAAGGGCAAGCGGCAACTCACCATGCTGCGGGTGATGACACTGGACGAGGCCGCCGCGGCCGAGCAGGCCGGCATCGACATCGTCTCGATCCCGCCGACGCTGCTGCTCGACCCGCAATACCGCGATGCCGCGCCGAGCCTGTTCTCGATGCCCGGCGAGAACTTCTACGAAATCGGCACTGCCGACGATTTCGTGCGCTGGGCATTCAAAATGCACAAGGCCGGCGCCGATGCCGTCTATTGCAGCGCGAGCTACGCGACCATCAAGAGGATGGCCGACGAGGCCGTCCCCGTCATCGGCCATGTCGGCCTGATCCCCTCGCGCCGGACCTGGACAGGCGGCTGGAAGGCGGTCGGCAAGACGGCGCAGAGCGCGCTCGAGATCATGACGGCCGTCCGCAATCTGGAAGCCGCCGGCGCCTTCGGAGCGGAGATCGAGGTTGTGCCGATCGAAGTCGCCGAGGCGATTTCCAAGCGCACGTCGCTCTTCCTGCTGTCGATGGGGGCAGGCGCCGGCTGCGACGCCCAGTATCTGTTCGCGGAAGACGTGCTCGGCCAGAACCGCGGCCACATGCCGCGCCATTCCAAGGTCTACCGCAACTTCGCCGCCGAGTACGACCGCCTGCAGGCAGAGCGCGTCGCAGCCTTCTGCGAATTCGCAGCCGATGTCGAAAGCGGCGCGTTCCCCGAGGACCGCCACGTGGTGCGGATGGACGCCGCCGAACTCGACAGGTTCATGAAGGAGATCGACCGCGCCTAGAGAATGCGTGGCTACCTGCGCGCGCTGAGCCCCAGCGCAACCACGATGATCGCGCCCTTTGCTATGAGTTGAACGTCGATGGGAACGTTAAGCAGATTCATGCCGTTGCTGACCACACCGAGAAACAGCACGCCAACCACCGTGCGGACCACAGAACCGTTGCCACCCATGATGCTGGTTCCGCCGACGACAATGGCCGCAATGACGTCGAGTTCCGTGCCGAAGGGTCCATAGGTCGCCGAAGCCGTATGGACCTGCGACGACAGCACGATGCCGGCGAGTGCCGCCCCCGTCGCGGAGAGGCCGTAGACGAGCATCTTGGTGATACGCGTGCGGTGCCCGCTCAGCCGCGCGGCGCGCTCGTTCTCGCCAAGGGCTGCAACCAGTAGCCCGAACGGGGTCCGCACCTGAACGAAGACCAGCAGAAGCACCACGGCCGCGAAGATCCAGACTGGGAGGGGGATGCCTGCAAGGCTGCCAGTGCCGATTGCGGAATAGATCGGCTGGTCGCGGATCGAGTGGAGGTCGGGACCGCCGACGATCAGGGCGGCACCGCGCACGATGCTCAGCGACGCCAGCGTAACGATAATCGGCGGAAGGTCCAGAAAGCCGATTGCAGCCCCGTTGAGCAAGCCTATGAAGAGACCAATGCCGAGGCCAGCGAGCACCGCGACCGGAACCGGATAGCCCGCGCCGAGCACGAAGTAGGCAACAAGCCCGGCGAGAGCCAGCACCGGACCGACGGACAGGTCGACACCGCCGGTCATGATGACAAACGTAGAGGCGGCGGCCATGATGCCGACCAGCGCTATCTGTCTTACGATGCCGAGAAGGTTGTCGGGCGTCAGAAATGCCGGCTCGGCAACGGCAAAGACTGCGACGACAATGGCTATCGAAACGGGAAGCGCATGCGTTGCAGCGAGCCGCCAGGCGCTGGCGACCGAGATCGAGGTTGTTTCGCTCACGCTGCTTCTCCGATCATCGTCACCAGCGAGGACGCCGTGAGCGCCTTTGCCGGATGAACCGAAACCAGCCGCCCGGCCGACATGACGCCGACCCTGTCGCCGATCGCCAGCACCTCCTCGATATCGGACGAGACAACGAGGATCGCGGCTCCCTCATCGCGCGCGGCGCGCAGGATGTCGTAGATCTCGGCCTTGGCTCCGACGTCGACGCCGACCGTCGGCTCGTCGAGCATCAGGATGCCGGGCCTGCCGTCTAGCCACTTGCCGAGCAGCACTTTCTGCTGGTTGCCACCGGAAAGCAGACGCACCTGCCTTGTTTCGCTAGCGGGCTTGACGTTCAGGCTCGCGATCAGCCGGCGCGCCGCAGTGGCCATGCCGCCCCGATCGAGCAACAGACCGCGCCTGAAACGGCCAAGCGTCGCCATCATTAGGTTCTCCGAGACGGACAAGCCCAGCATGAGACCGTCGCGGTGGCGGTCCTCCGGCACCAGGCCGATGCCGGCGGCAATCGCCTCGGACGGGCTTTTCACGGCGATGGGCGCGCCATCGATCTCGATACTTCCGGCGTCGAGAGATTCGCAGCCGAAGATGGCACGCACGAGTTCGGTGCGCTTCGAACCGATCAGGCCGGTGATGCACAATATCTCCCCCGCATTGAGGTCAATATCCACTCCGCTGAAGACCCCGTTGCGCGCGAGACCTCTCGCCTTCAGGCGGACACTTCCAGTCATTCGACTGACGCGCGCTTCGCTCGCCTCCTTCGTCTGTGCTGCCAGCTGACGCCCGATCATCAGTTCGATCGCGCGGGCGCGGCTTATGTCCGCCACGGCGTTCTCGGCAACCACGCGGCCATCGCGCAGGATCGTCATGGTGTCGCAGATGGCAAAAACCTCGTCGAGCATATGGCTGATATAAAGAATCCCGACGCCCTGTCCTTTCAGCTTGCGGATGGTCGCATGCAGGTTGGCGACGTCAGCGGACGCCAGCCAGCCGGTCGGCTCGTCCATCAGCAATACCTTGGCGTCGAGCGCCAGCGCCTTCAGGATTTCGACCTCCTTCTGCTTGACTGCTGGCAGAGAGCCCGCCGGCACGTCGAGGTCGATCTGTATGCCATGCCTCGCCAGCAAAGCTTGAGCTTCGCGGCGCTGCCTGGGCCTGTCGACGAGACCAAGCCTGCGCGTCGGATTGCGACCGAGGAAAATATTGTCGAGCACCGACAGAGCTGGAGCAAGATTCGAATGCTGATAAATGCAGGCGACGCCACGCCCGATCATTTCCGAAGGACTGCCCAGATGGACCTGTTGGCCAACGACCTCTACCGTGCCGGCGGTCGGCCTGACCGCCCCGGTCAATATCTTGACCAGGGTTGACTTGCCGGCGCCGTTCGAGCCGATGAGCGCACGCACCTCGCCGGGATCGATGCGAATGTCCACGTCATCCAACACGGTCGCGGCGCCGTAGACTTGTGTGAGGCCGCGCCCGACGATGACGGGTTCGCGGATCGCGGCGGGGATCACAGGGACGGTCCCGCGCGACGAACCCGCAGCGCCAGCAGCCGGTCGTAGCTGATCGCCGCGAGCAGGATCACGCCTGTCATGATCTGCTGCACGAACTGTGACACGCCAAGCAGCGTCAGCCCAAGCAGGATGACGCCAAGGAGGAAGGCGCCGATCGCCGGACCGACGACTGTGCCGACGCCGCCCTGCAGGCTAACCCCGCCGACGACAGCGGCGGCGATCGCTGTAAGCTCGGCGCCGATGCCAAGCGCCTCCGTCGCGGTGGTCAGTCGCGCGACCAGGAACAGCGCGGCGAGTGCCGCGCATGCCCCTGAGATCGCATACGCTGCGACCGTGACCCGCGCGACGTTTATGCCCGCGAGGCGCGCGCCTTCCAGATTGCCCCCGACCGCAAAAAGGTCGCGCCCGAACCTGGTAGCGCTCAGAACCAACTGCAGCACCGCCACAAGGGCGAGCAGCGCGACAAACGAAAGCGGTATCCACGGCAGCTTGACGATCGAGGAAATGCCCAGGAAGCGCCCGACGTCGAAATAGGTCTCCAGTCCGATTATCCACGGATCGCGCAAGGGCGTGGTTGAGAGCTCGGGTACCAACTGGCGGCCCGAGATAGAATAGACGAGCCCGCGATAGGCGGCGAGCGTGGCCAGCGTGGCGATGAACGGCTGCAGCCGCACATAGACCACCAGGACGCCGTTCAGCGCGCCGGCGGCCGCTCCCGCAAGAAGGGCAACCGGCAGGATGAGCCAGCCGGGGACTCCAAAAATGAGTGACAAGTCAAAGACAATCATGCCGACCACCGCGACGATCGCGCCGACCGACAGGTCGATGCCGCGCAGCAGGATCGGAAAAGCCTGTCCAACAGCAAGCATGGCCACGAAGGAGAAGCCCGACAGCAGGTTCTCGATATTGGTCGCGCTGGCAAATCGGGTGGCTGTGAAGCTGAAGAACGCGAAGACGAGGATGAAGAATCCCACAAGTGGAAGTATCGAGTAGCGGCCAGCCATGGCTAGAGCCTCTCACAATCAGATTGAAGCGCTTCCGCTTGCTCCAAGGTTGAGCGATGCGCCAGGAGGGCGGCGCATAGCCGCCAAAGGGAAGCGACCCGCTGATATGTGAACCACAAACCAGCGACTCCCGAGGTTGCCGTGTGAAGGCCGGCAGAACGCTTCAATCCAACCATGAAAGGCTCTAGCTCCAGGGGGAAGGGCGCGATTGCACGCGTCCTTCCTTCTACGCCGCGGGCACAGATCCGAGGCACAAAATGCGTCCTTCGGACCAATGGGCCGGTCGCTGCTACCAGCGCTGCGCCGGCTGGATCTCGCCTACGGTTTCCTTGGTTGCTATCAGGTAGGGCATCAGCAGCCTGCCCTGTTCGCCGAAGGCGCTGGCGGGTACCGCGCCGGTTGCCAACACCGTCGCAGCCGCAGCAGCGAAACGGCCCTGCTGGTAGACGTCGGTGTATTGCGTGCCAGTCAGTTCGCCCTTCTCTATCGATTCAAGCGCGTCCTTCTCGCCATCATTGCCAAAGATGACCATCTTGCCGATCAACCCCTTCTCCTTGGCCACGTCGACCGCGCCAAGTGCCATCGAATCATTGACGCCGTAAACGCCGCCGAGATTGGGATTTGCGACCAGGATCGTGTTGAGTACGTCCTGCGCCTTCTTGCGGTCCCAATCCGCCACCTGGTCGGACACGACCTTGATGTCCGGATGGTGCTGCTTCAGGCCGTCGACGAAGCCGTTTGTGCGCTGGTCGCGGATAACGATGCCGGGAGGTGCGTTGAGGATGGCCACCTCGCCCTTGCCGCCCATGCGATCGCCCAATGCCTTGGCGATGTCCATTGCGCCGTAGTAGTGGTTCATCTCGACGTGTGCAGCATGCGCCTCGGTGGCGTCGATGTTGAGCGTTATGACAGGGATGTCGGCGCGCTTGGCCTTGGCGATCGAGGGTGCAAGTGCAACGCTGTCGATGGGCTGCAGGAAAATGACAGACGCTCCCTGGTTGATCAGGGCTTCCATGAGGCTCACCTGCACCTCGACCTTGTTTTGCCCGTCGAGCAGTTCGTAGTCGATCGTCTGCTGTGTCTTGAGGACTTCCTCGATGCCCTTCGACCATGCGGCGGGAACCGTATGGGGCTGCCACTGGATGAAAGCCATCTTCTTCCGGTCAGCAGCGCCGGCCGGGCGGACACCGAGTTTCGGCGATGTCGCGTCGGTATCTGAAAACATGCCCGCCGCCGCCGCGCCCAGCGCCGCGGAACCGAGCATGACGCCCTTGATGAAATTTCGGCGATGTTCCAGTTCAGTCATTTTCACTCCTCCCGTTTTGCAGTTGCTTGCCAGTTTGTGAGATGAGACCGGCCCTGGCATCAGCCCGCCTCGGAAACCTTGATGACCGCCTTGATCAGCCCTTTCTTCTCGCGCGCCCAATGCGCAATGTCGCTGACCGCGCCCGACAGCGTCGTGCGGTGCGTGATTAGCTTGGATAAAGGCGCTCGGCCGTTGCGGATGCTGAGCACAACGTGGTCGAAGTCATCGCGCGTGGCGTTGCGGCTGCCGATCAGCATCATCTCGCGCTTGTGGAATTCGGGATCGGAAAAGCTGATGGCGTCGTTGACGACGCTGACCATCACCAGCGCCCCGCCATGCGCGACGTAGGAGAACGACTGGCTGATCGAGCGGGTGTTGCCGCTGGCGTCGAAGACCAGGTCGAAGCCTTCGCCATGGCTGGCGTCGCGGACCGTTTCGGCGGCGTTCTCGGCCGATGCCTCTAGCGTTGCGAATCCGAGGTCGCGTGCGGCGAACCGGAGCCGTTCGGCATCGAGGTCGAGCAGCGTGACGTCATAACCGGCGATGCGCGCGAAGAGCGCGGTGCCGAGCCCTATCGGACCAGCCCCGACCACCAGCGTGCGGGCGCCGGGCTCGCCCTGCGAGCGGCGCACCGCGTGGGCGCCTATGGCCAGAAATTCGACGCCGGCCGCCTCTTCTCGCGACAGGCCGTCGGCGGGATAGAGGTTGTGCCCGGGCACGAGGATGCGTTCGCACATCGCCCCGTCGCGGTGGACCCCGAGCACCTGTATGGCCATGCAGCAGTTGGGCTTGCCCTTCCGGCAGGCGGTGCACACGCCGCATGACAGATAGGGATTGACGATGACCCGCTGGCCGGCGGCGAGTGGAACGCCTGTTCCCGCCTCCAGAACCGTTCCGGACACTTCGTGCCCCATGATCCTCGGATAGTTCAGAAAAGGATGCTTGCCCTCGAAGATGTGAAAATCGGTCCCGCAGATGCCGACATGGCTGACCGCCACGACCGCCCATCCTTCCGGCGGCGATTCCGGCTCATGACGATCCTGCAATTGCAGGTCGCCGGGCGCGTTGCACACCAGCGCCCTCACGCTGGAAGACTCTGTGCGGCTGAACGCGCCGTGGCCAGGCGAAGCGTCTGCGCGGGATGACGGTATGGATTCACGGGTGTCGGCTCTGCTGCAAGAGGAAAAAGAGCCGGCGCCCGGGGGCGCCGGCAGGGCTGGGAGTCACTTGCAGCCGGCCATGCTGTTCCAGGCAGCAATGGCGGCACGCAAGCCTGGTGACGGGTTGGTCGGCGCTTGCGGCCCGGACGACCGCGCCGATACCGTGCTGTCATGACGACGTGCTGGCCTCCAACTGTCCTGTGCTCACAAATTCGTCCTATATCGATAAAAGTAGCCGAAACTCTCCGTCAACTTGTTTTTTGCCGTTAAAAAACGTACCAATAAACCGGGAGGGGCCGTGAAGTCAGATACCGTTTACAAGCGGGCGTTCAACCAGGCGCTCGACATCATCGTTGCTGGCAACTGGGAAGAGGGACCGCCTTCCGAGACCGTGCTCGGCCGCGACATGGGCGTGAGCCGCACCACGGTGCGCAAGGTGCTGAGCCGGCTGGGCGAGCGGCACATCCTTGCGGCTGCCGAACGCGGTCGCCGGACGATCCTGCGACGACCGCAGCCCGACGACTATTTCCCGGATGCAGAAACGACATCGCGCACGCAGCATGTCGAAAGCCGCTTCATGGACTGGATGCTGCGGGGCGATACCAGGCCGGGAACGTTGATCAACGAACTGGAACTCGCCCGCCAGTTCAGCGTCGCCACCGCCAGCATCCGGGAATTCCTGATCCGTTTCAGCCGCTTCGGCCTGATCGAGAAACGACCCAACTCCGGCTGGCTGTTCAAGGGGTTCACGCCCGCTTTCGCGCTGGAACTGTTCGAAATCCGGGTGATGTTCGAGCTCCGCTCAGCCCGCCTTTTCGCCATGCAGCCGGCAGACTCTCCGCTGTGGGTGAAACTCGAAGCGCTGCGCGCCGATCACCTGAAACTGCTGCGCGAAATCGAAACCCGCTATCACGACTTCTCCGACCTCGACAGCCGTTTCCACCAGCTGATCAGCCGCGCGGTTCCGAACCGTTTCATCGACGAGTTCTACGACGTGATATCGCTGATTTTCCACTATCACTACCAGTGGAACAAGAAGGACGAGAAGCAGCGCAACGAAGCGGCGATCGAGGAGCATCTGGCCTATATGGACGGGCTGGAAAGCCGCGACGTCACCAGCGTCGAGCGGGCCTGCCTGCATCACCTGAATTCGGCGCGCGAGACATTGCTCAGATCGCTGATGAGCCATGATGAATTCGGCAAGAGCCCGTAGAATGCCGGCAGCGACATGCCATAATGTTGCTGTGCGACTGTCCTAAAGGCGGTGAGCACCGGGAGTTCGCAGACATGTACAGCGCCGTCACGCGCAAGATCACCGTCAACGTCGAGCCATTCTATCTGGCGGCCCAGTCCGAGCCGGCCGAAGGCCGCTACATGTGGGCCTACCGCATCACCATCGACAACCAGTCGCGCGAACGGGTGAAGCTGATGGCGCGCTACTGGCAGATCACCGACGCCGCCGGCAAGGTCGAGGAGGTGCGTGGCGATGGCGTCGTCGGAGAACAGCCGGAACTCAATCCCGGCGACAGCTATCAGTACACCTCGGGCTGCCCGCTCGCCACCCCGTCGGGGATCATGGTCGGGCAATACACGATGCGCAACGACGCGGGCGAGACCTTCAACGTCGCCATCCCGGCCTTCTCGCTCGACCTGCCGGGCAAGCCGCGCGCGGCCAACTGAGGTCGGTCGGCATCCCTCAGCGGCGTGCGCGGGCCACCTCTCCCCGGACCGGGGAGAAGAAAGCCAACAACAGAGCGCTGTTCAGTTCGCAGCCAGGAACTCGCCGGGTTCGAACGTGTAGGACTTCGAGCAGAACTCGCAGTTGACCGAGATCCGGCCGTCTTCCGTGCTGTCCACGATCTCCTCGGCGGAAAAACCCTCGAGGATGCCGCGGATGCGTTCGCGCGAGCACGAGCATTCGTCGGCGACAGGGGTGCCCGGGAAGACGCGCACGCCATGTTCGTGGAACAGCCGGTAAAGCAGCCTTTCAGGCTCGATGGTCGGGTCGATCAGTTCGCCGGGCTCGATCGTCGCTGCCAGCGCCTGCACTTCGCGCCAGGCGTCGTCGAACTGATCCTCGACCTCCAACGCGCCGTCGCCGCCGGGCAGATCGACCATGCGCAGGCGCTCCGGCGCCTCGGGGAGGAACTGCGCGATCAGCCCGCCGGCGCGCCATTGCTCGCCCTCGCCAGGCCGTATCACCTTGGCGACCTCGAGCCTGATTTCCGTCGGGATCTGCTCCGACTGGCGGAAATAGGCGTGCGCGGCTTCCTGCAGCGTCGCGCCATCCAGCTCGACGATGCCCTGGTAGCGCTGGGTGTACTGGCCCTGGTCGATGGTCAGCGCAAGCACGCCCCTGCCAAGCAGCGTCTCACTGGAGGTTTCACCCGCGGCCGCCAGCACTTCGAGCCGGTCGGCGTCGAAACGCGCATAGGCTCGAAGAGAGCCCGGCGTGGAGAAGTCCGCGACCAGCATATCGACGGGCCCGTCGGTCCTCGTCTGCAGGATGAACTTGCCTTCGAACTTGAGCGACGAGCCGAGCAGCACCGCCACCACGCAGGCTTCCGCCAGCAGCCGGGCGACAGGCTCGGGATAGTCGTGACGCGCCAGTATGCCGTCGAGCATCGGGCCAAGCTGGATCACGCGGCCGCGCGCGTCGAGCGGGCCGACCTCGAACGGGATCACGTGATCGTCGCCGGCATAACCGAAGTCGCCGAGCTTTTTGGTCGCGTCAGGCACTCTCGTCATTTCCAACATGGCACGTCTCCAGCGTACGGCGGTGCCGCCGTCGTGGAAGCATGCTCGCTACGCCCTGATTTTCGGGATGGGCGTGAGATAGGCATGAAATTCCGCCGGTTCAAGCGCCCAGACACCAGGCGAGAACGGCCTTCTGCGCGTGCAGGCGGTTCTCGGCCTCGTCGAACACGACCGAGTGCGGCCCATCGATCACTTCGTCGGTGACTTCCTCGCCACGATGGGCCGGCAGGCAATGCATGAAGAGCGCATCCGGGCGAGCCTTGGCCATCAGCGCGGCGTTGACCTGATACGGCCCGAAAACATTGTGGCCGCGCGCGCGATGCTCCTGATTCATCGACACCCAGCAATCCGTCACAACGCAGTCGGCATCGTCCACAGCCTCCTGGGGGGAATGCGTCAGGTGCACGGACCCGCCGTTGGCGCGCGCCCACCGGATATACTTTTCGCCAGGTTCGCTGCCTTCGGGCGTCGCGACGCGCAGGTTGAAAGAGAACCGCGCGGAAGCTTCCAGCAGCGAATGCAGGACGTTGTTGCCATCGCCGGTCCAGGCGATGGTGCGGCCGGCAACCGGCCCACGATGCTCCTCGAACGTCATAATGTCGGCCATCAACTGGCAGGGATGCGTGTCGTCGGTCAACCCGTTGATAACCGGCACCGTCGCATGCTCGGTCAGTTCGAGAAGCCGTGCGTGATCGGTCGTGCGGATCATGATGGCGTCGACGTAGCGCGACAGCACCTTGGCGGTGTCGGCGATCGTCTCCGAGCGCCCGAGCTGCATCTCGGTTCCGGTCAGCATAATCGTTTCGCCGCCGAGCTGGCGCATGCCGACGTCGAAGGAGACGCGGGTGCGGGTCGAAGGCTTGTCGAAGATCATCGCAAGCACCTTGCCGTCGAGCGGCCTTGAGCGCTCGCCGGCCTTCAGCCGCGCCTTGCGGGCAGCGGCGTCGTCGAGCATAGCGCGCAGGTCGGTTGCCGGAATTGCCGACAGGTCGGTGAAATGGCGGATTGGCGTCACAGGCATGCCCCGGATTAGTTGGCCGCGCTGGCGAGCGAGGCAGACACGGCCTTCGCCCCGGCGCGGATGCGGTCCAGCCCGTCCCGTATGTCGGCGTCGGTGACGGTGAGCGCGGGCAGCAGGCGCACGACATTGTCGCCGGCCGGCACAGCCAGCAGCCCCTCTTCGCGCAGCGCCGCGTTGAACGTGGCGTTCGCAACCCTGCACTTGACGCCGAGCATCAGCCCGGAGCCGCGGATCTCCTCTATGACGTCAGGGTATTCGTCGGCGATTGAGGCCAGGCCCTGCTTCATGAGCAGCGCCTTGCGGCTGACCTCGTCCAGAAAGCCGTCTTCAAGGACGACATCGAGCACCGCGTTGCCGACGGCCATGGCCAGCGGGTTGCCGCCGAAGGTCGTGCCATGCACGCCGGCCTTCATGCCGCTCGCGGCAGCCTCGGTCGCCAGAACCGCGCCCATGGGGAAGCCGCCGCCGATGCCCTTCGCCACAGCCATGATGTCAGGCGTGACGCCCGCCCATTCATGCGCGAAGAACCTGCCGGTACGCCCGACGCCACACTGTACTTCGTCGAAGATGAGCAGCAATCCGTGCTGGTCGCACAAATCGCGCAAGCGCCGCAGGGACTGGGTGGGGAAGCTGCGAATACCGCCCTCGCCCTGCAACGGCTCAAGCATGATCGCCGCCGTCTCGGGCCCAATCAGATTCTCGGCCGCGTCAACGTCATCGAAGGCGACCTGATCGAAGCCGTCGGCCTTCGGGCCGAAGCCTTCGAGATATTTCGCCTGGCCGCCCGCCGCGATGGTGGCCAGCGTGCGGCCGTGGAACGCGCCCTCGAAGGTGATCGTGCGGAAGCGCTCGGGGTGACCGTTGACAAACTGGTAGCGGCGCGCCGTCTTGATCGCCCCCTCGATCGCCTCGGCGCCCGAATTGGTGAAGAACACCCTGTCGGCGAAGGTCGATGCAACCAGCCGCTCGGCAAGGCGCGTCTGGCCAGGTATCTCGTAGAGATTGGAGACGTGCCACAGTTTTGCGGCCTGCTCGTTGAGCGCCGCAAGCAGATGCGGATGGCTGTAGCCGAGCGAATTGACCGCGATTCCGGCGCCGAAATCGAGATAGCGCCGACCGTTGTCGGCTACCAGCCAGCTTCCGTCGCCCCGCTCGAAGGCAAGGGGCGCACGCGCGAAAGTATCGAAAAGCGCCGAACCGCTCATTATATGCGTCTCCGGAACCGGCATCCGGGCATCAGACGCTATGGCGACGGCCTGCCCAACTGCGGCCAAAAAATCAAAAAGCCGCCCAAGCGGCGGCCGACCGGGATCATATTGTGGGTTTCGGCCGCGAAGTCAACGGAAAGGTCTTGCAAAGGGTGCTGTACCGATCGTTCCTCAGTGGTCGAGCGGAGATACGCCACCAATATACAGGCAGTGCACGGGCAAGTTGGGGAAAACCCAAAAAACCGATTCCTGTTGCATTGCGGACTCTTGTCACGGAGTCAGCCGGTAGGGTAGTTTGAAGCCAACAAAAGACTATATTTCGTGCGGCGACCCTAATCCTAAGCGCATATGTTGTGTCGTACCCGGAAATCCGGGCGCCGAAGGATTTTGGATTCCGCGCGTTCAATGGAGCCAACCGCAATGAATTGGACGGACGAAAGGGTCGAACTTCTGCGCAAGCTCTGGTCGGAGGGCCTCAGCGCCAGCCAGATCGCGGCACAGCTCGGTTCGGTGACCCGCAATGCCGTCATCGGCAAGGTGCACCGCCTCAAACTGTCGAGCCGCGGGCGCACGACAGCGGCACCGGCCCGGCAGAAGAAGACTGTCTCCGGGGGCGGTGGCACGAAGAGCGTGAGCCGCGCCGCGAGCGTGACACGCTCCGTCACAACGATCGGCGCAACCGCGTTGCAGGCGCAGTTCGACGCCGAGCCCGTTGCCCGCTACCAGATGCGGCCGGTCGAGAACGTGGTCGTGCCGATTTCGCGCCGCCTGGAGCTCGTGCAGTTGTCCGAGCGCACCTGCAAATGGCCGAACGGCGATCCGCTGAGCGAAGAATTTTCCTTCTGCGGCAACGACTGTGCCGACACTGGACCCTATTGCGGCTACCACTCCCGCGTCGCCTACCAGCCGGCAGCCGAGCGGCGGCGCAACAGATAGCGCAGGCCGGGCCTTGCCGCCCAGCGCCGGTCACAGCCAGTTGTTCTTGCGGAAGCGCCAGTAAAGCACCGAACATACCGTCAGGATGAAGCCCAGCACGGCCGGGTAGCCGTATTCGAAACTCAGCTCGGGTATGTCGTGGAAATTCATTCCGTAGATGCCGGCGACCGCCGTGGGCACTGCGAGAATTGCCGCCCAGGACGCCAGCTTCTTGGCGATCGCGGTCTCCTGGCTTTGGCCGACGAGCAGGCTGGCCTCGAAGGCGAAGGCAAGCACCTCGCGCAGATTGTCGATCTTCTCCTGCACCGTGCGGATGTGATCGGTCACATCCCTGAACAGCGTATGCATGGCCGGCCTGATTTGCGGCAGTTCACCGCCGCTGAGCCGCCGGCAGACTTCGACAAGTGGGCCGGCGGCATTGCGCAGACGCAACAGGTCGCGCCGCAGCATGTAGAGCCGTTCGATGTCGATGTTGGTCATCGGTTTGGCCAGAACACGATCCTCGATCTCGTCGACCTCCTCCTGGATCTGTTCGAGAACAGGCATGTAGTTGTCGACGATGAAGTCGAGGATGGCGTAGAGGATGAAATCTTCCCCCTTGGCCAGAATGGTCGGGCAGGTCTCCCAATGCTGGCGGACCTTGGCATAGGACGTGGAGGTGCCGTGCCTCACGCTGACGATGTAGCCCTTGCCGACGAAGAGATGCGTTTCGCCAAACGAGACGCGGCCGCGAATGAGCTGGGCGGTGCGCGCGACGATGAAGAGTGCGTCGCCGTACTGTTCGATCTTGGGCCGCTGATGCGGATGCTCGGCGTCCTCTATCGCAAGGTCGTGCAGGTGGAACTGTTTCTGGACCCTTGCCAGCAATTCGTGGCTGGGCTCCCACAGGCCTATCCACACGACGTGCCCTTCCTTCTGCGACCAGGCGCCTGCGTCGTCGATCGCAATGTCGGCGATGCGCCGGCCTTCGACATAGGCGGTAGAGGCGACGACGCCGTTCTCGGGCATGTCGGCTGCGGATATCTCGGTAATCAGGCCCATTTTGCTTCTCCGGCCTTCCTACCGGGACCATAGCGCATTCGCCGGAATTTGGCAGCACTATGCCGTCAGGCCGGCCAGCCGGGAAAACGCGCCGATATCTTATCAGTCACGGGAGAGGCCAAGGCCAGGGCACGCCGTCAGCCGACATCTTCGCCGGTGAGGACCACCTTGTGGCTCTTATCTTCCTTGGGCCGGTCAATCGGCATCTGCTCGCCGGTAACGACGTAATAGACGGTCTCGGCAATGTTGGTGGCGTGGTCGCCGATGCGCTCGATGTTCTTTGCGCAGAAAAGAAGGTGGGTGCAGGACGTGATATTGCGCGGATCCTCCATCATGTAGGTGAGGAGTTCACGAAACAGCGACGTGTACATGAGGTCGATCTGTTCGTCGCGGTCGCGCATGAAGACGAGCCGCTCGACCGATCGCGAAGCATAGACGTCGAGCACATCCTTGAGCTGGTTGAGCGCCAGTTCGGCCAACGCCTGGAGCCCGCGGAACAGGCTGAGCGGCTGGCGGCCTTCGGTGACGGCAACCACGCGCTTGGCGATGTTCTTGCCGAGATCGCCAACGCGCTCGAGATCGGCGGAGATGCGGATCGCGCCGACCACCTCGCGCAGATCATCGGCCATCGGCTGGCGCTTGGCGATGAGAACGATGGCCTTGTCGTCGATCTCGCGTTGCGTCTCGTCGAGGAACAGATCGTCGGCAATCACCTTGCGCGCAAGGCCTGCGTCGGCGTTGACGAGGGCCAGCACGGCCTCGTCGACCATGCGCTCCGCGTGGCCGCCCATCGCCGCCAGGCGGTTGCCAAGATATTTCAGATCCTCGTCATACGAGCGGACGATATGCGTGTTCATTGGATTACGGCGACTCGGGTAGGCAGTTTCTTGATCCTCCCTGATAGGCTAACCAGATGACAGAAAAAAGAAACCCGGTCGCGCAGTTCGTGGCCGCCGCCGACCAGCAGGTCATTTTGCCGGCAAATGGACGGTGAAAGCCGCGCCCTCGCCTGGCTTCGACCAGATCGTCAGCCGCCCGTTGTGGCGGGTCAGTATGTGCTTGACGATCGCAAGACCCAGGCCGGTGCCCTTCTGGGCGCGGCTGTTGTCGACGTCGACGCGGTAGAAGCGCTCGGTGACGCGTGGGATGTGCTCTTCAGGAATGCCAGGACCGAAATCGCGGATGGTGACGGCGACCTCGGCCGCCGGTCCGCCCGCAATTTCGACCGAAACGACGACCCGGCCGCCGGCCTGGCCGTACTTGCATGCGTTTTCCAGCAGATTTTCGAACACCTGGAACAATTCGTCGCGATCGCCGCGTGCCTCCAGCGGCTGATCGCCAAGGTTTCGCTCGACGACCACGCCGGACTCCCTGGCGAGCGGGGCGAGCGAGTCGATGACGCTCTCGACCACCTGCCGCACATCGACCGTGGCGCCCGGAGGCAGGTAGGGCTTCATCTCCAGGCGGGACAGCGACAAGAGATCGTCGATCAGACGCGCCATGCGCGCCGTCTGGTTCTGCATGATCTGCAGGAAGTTGTCGCGGGCGACCGCGTCGTTCCTCGCCGGCCCGCGCAGCGTCTCGACAAAACCCGATATCGAGGCGAGCGGCGTCCGCAACTCGTGGCTTGCATTGGCGATGAAGTCAGCGCGCATGCGGTCGATGCGCCGCGCCTCGCTCTGATCCTTGAACACCACCACGTTCAGCCCGGTGCCGCGACCGATCGCCGAAACCGTAGCCCGATACACCCGTTCGATCGGGACGCGCTCGGTGTAGTCGACTACCTCGTTGTCAACGGCGCCGGTGCGCACCCTCTCGATCGCGGACTGCATCTCCGGCGCACGGAATTTCATCAGGAGCGACAGCCCGGGCGCCGTTGCGTTGAACGCGGAGCGCGCCGCCTGGTTGACATGGACCGCGGTGCCCGCGCGGTCGAAGACGATCAGCGGATCGCCGACCGCCTCGGCAAGGCTGCGCGCCGACAGGCCTTCCAGCCTGCCGCGGTCGGTCGCCGCCGTCTGGCCGGCATGACGCTGTCCGCGCGGCCGGTTCGGCGCCAGGAAGGCTGCGAAGACGAGAAAGCCAAGTGCGCAGAACACGGGCGCCTTTGGGGCGCCGGCATACGAGGCGAGCCCAAGCACAGCCGCCGCTCCCGCCCCGAACATCCAGCGGTTGTTCGCAAAGCGCCCGGCGGCGAGGCTGAGCAGCCGTCGCGTCTGTTCTTGCCGTCTGGTGTCGGCCATCGGCTTCCAATAGCATGGCTGGTGTTACAGGAAAGGGGCTACGGCAGATGGCAACCGCGAATAACGAGACCGGTCTGAAGGCGACCGGACCGCTGAAGCTCAAGGTGGCGGGCGTCGAACGGGTCTTCGACATCGACAACCCGGCGCTTCCCGACTGGATCGACGAAAAGACCGTTTCGTCCGGCGGCTTTCCCTACAACAAGAAGCTGGACGAAACGGAATACGAAAAGACGCTGGAGGGCCTGCAGGTCGAACTGGTCAAGCTGCAGGCGTGGCAGCAATCCTCCGGCAAACGCGTGATGATCCTATTCGAGGGGCGCGACACCGCAGGCAAGGGCGGCACGATCGGTGTTGTGCGCCAGTACATGAACCCACGCACGGCGCGTTACGTCGCGCTGACCAAGCCGACCGAGACCGAACAGGGCCAATGGTATTTCCAGCGCTACATCGCGCATTTCCCGACCCGGGCCGAATTCGTGACGTTCGACCGCTCCTGGTACAACCGCGCGGGCGTGGAACCGGTGATGGGCTTCTGCACGCCCGAGCAGCACAAGCATTTCCTGAAAGAGACGCCGCGATTCGAAAAGATGATCGTCGGCGAAGGCATCATCTTCTTCAAGGTGTGGCTCGACATCAGCCAGGAGATGCAGCTCAAGCGCTTTCATGATCGGCGCCACAGCAAGCTCACCAACTGGAAATTCTCGCCGATGGACGCCGCCGGCATCACGCGCTGGGACGACTATACGAAGGTTTGCAAGGAGATGATCGCCGAGACACATACCGACCATGCGCCGTGGACTGTCGTGCGCTCGAACGACAAGCGGCGCGCGCGCATTGAAGTGATCCGGCACGTGCTGACGGCGCTCGACTATGACGGCCGCGACAAGGGAGCCATCGGCACGCCGGATCCGAAGATCGTCGGGCTGGGGCTCAAGCAGCTGATGGAATAGGGCCGGGGCGCGTCTCGGTCCTACGTCTCGGCAACGCGTCCCATGGGACGATGGGGCGTCTTCTCCCAAAGATGCGGACGGCGCCAGAGCTGCCACACCGCCCGCCAGGCAGCGATGGACATCATCATCCAATAGACCGGCGTGAACAGGACGACCTTCCAGAATCCAAGTTTCTCGGGCAGCCTGAGGTGGCGCCAACCCAGCAGCAGGAAGGACAGATAGCCACAGCCGACGTTGACGATGTCGACAGCGAGCAGCGCGGATTTCCAGGCGGCCAATGGCCGTTCAAGCGCCAGATCTACCGCCAGGACAATCGCCGAGACAAACAGAAAGGGATGCGCGAGCGCCGACAAAACCATGCCCGCGCATAGAATCTGACCCACCGCGAAGGATGCCGGACGCAGGTCACGCATCAGCAAAACAGGATGGCGCATATGCACCAGCCAGGTCTGCAGCCAGCCCTTGAACCAGCGGGTGCGCTGCGGCAGCCACGTCGCGAAGGTTTCGGGCCCGGACTCCATGGTAGGACAGGCAATGGTCTCGGTTCGGTAGCCGAATCGGACAAGCCGCACGCCAAGGTCAGCATCCTCGGTGACATTGTAGGGATCCCACCCGCCGACCTCTTCGAGAGCTGATCGTCGAAAGTGGTTCGAGGTGCCGCCGAGAGGCAGCAACGTGCGATTCGCCGACAGCCAGGGAAGCAGCCCGCGAAACAGTCCAGCGTATTCGAACGCGAACATCCGGCTGAGCAGACCACCGCCGAGATCGGCGATTTCCAAGGGCGCCTGAACACAGGCCACATCCGCAGGCGAAGAATCGAACTTTCGCCATGCGCTTTTCAGCTGTCGCGGATGCGGCTGATCCTCCGCGTCGTACAACGCTACGAACGCTCCGGACGTCAAGGGCAACGCGTAAGCGAGCGCCTTTGGCTTGGTGCGGGGACCGAAAAGGGGCACCCTGACCACTTCCATGTTGGGGGGCAGCGCCAGCGTGGCCAGCGCGGCAAGCGTCGTGGCGTCGTCAGCCTCGCAGATCAGCTTTGTCTCGAGTTTGCTGGCCGGCCACTCGATCCGCTTGAGCGCGGCGACCAGTTCGGGCACGACGGCCGCTTCGCGGTAGAGGGCGACAAGTACGGAATAGACCGGCAAATCCGCCGGCGGGGGATTGTCCGTTTCGGGTTCGTGGCCCGGGCGACCGAACACCGCCGCAGCAACACGCAGCGCGACGCACGACAGGAAGAAAATCGAGCACAGGATGTGCATCGCTACCCAGGTGCCGCCGGGCGACAGCCACA
>JAPLOZ010000098.1 GCA_026400435.1 Hyphomicrobiales bacterium
TGGCCCATCTGGAAGGCCGGCGCGTAGTCGAGTTCGGCCGCCTGGTGCTGGATCGCCTCGGTGATCTTGGGCCGGCAGTGACCGGCATTGACGCACCACAGGCCGGCGGTTCCGTCGAGGATCTTGCGGCCGTCGGTGGTCGTGTAGTGCATGTCCTTGGCGGCGGCCATCATGCGCGGCGCCTGCTTGAATTGCCGGTTCGAGGTGAACGGCATCCAGAATGCACTGAGATCGTTGGGCGTCACTTTGAGCCGGTTCGACATGACCAAGCTTTCCTTTCAATGTTGCGGTGATGCCAACGCTTGGTCCGGCCTGCGTTTTCGTGCTACGCAATTTTTGACCGGTTGGACAAACGTTAGCACCGCCAAAGAGGCGGTCAAGGGACTGATAGCGGAAATGAAGCTCGCGGGGCGCGCTCCACAGGTCGGCAAAAACTGGTCCAGAGGATTGGTCCAGATATGCCCCGGAGAATCGGCCGCGTGAGCGAAGCCTCCGCAGCCCCTGCCCGCACGCGCATCCAGCGCGAGAAGCGCGAAATTATCCTCGAAGCGGCCCTCGATGTTTTTTCCACGCACGGTTTTCGCGGCTCGACGATAGACCAGATCGCCGATGCTTGCGGCATGTCGAAGCCCAACCTCCTCTACTACTTCCGCGGCAAGGAGGACATCCACGAGACGCTGATGCTGCGCCTTTTGGAAACCTGGCTGGCGCCGCTGCGCGAATTCGACAATGTCGGCGATCCGCTGACGGAGCTGCGCGGCTATATCCGCCGCAAGCTTGAGATGGCGCGCGACTATCCGCGTGAAAGCCGGCTCTTCGCCAACGAGATCCTGCAGGGCGCGCCGCGCATCAGGGCGATGCTGGAGGGTGAACTGAAGCAACTCGTCGACGAGAAGGCCGAAATCATTCGCGCCTGGATGCGCGACGGCAAGATCGCCCGCACCGACCCGCGGCATCTCATCTTCGCCATCTGGGCGACGACCCAGCACTATGCCGACTTCGACGTTCAGGTGCGCGCGGTTCTGGGACCCGACCGTGGCGGCGACGGCCGCTTCGAGGACGCCGCGCGGTTCCTGGAACAGCTTTTCCTGAACGGATTGAGCCCTCGATCCTGAGCACGCTATCGAGCGCCGTTTGGACCTTTGAACCCGTCGCAGCCTCAAGCGCAACGCTGTAACTCACGCGTTTTGCTGCATCTTTTCAATACATCTATCGATTGACGGATTGATTTTGTGTTTTTGCTCGAATGTATTGCCAGAAAAACTTTGTTGTTGTATTTTCAAGGAGGGCAGTAGGAGGAGACAATGTCTTTTCTACAGAAAGTTTCGTGCCTAATTTCATTTTCTTTGACAGTCGGCATAGCAATTCATGCCAGCGCGCAAGACCTTGCGGAGGATTTCTCCTTCAAGGGCGTCAGCGTGCTTCCATCGGCGGACGTCTCCAAGACGATTGCGGAATTGCCCAGGATTGGCGCGGAAGAGTGGACCAAGCAGGCGACCGCGCCCCGTGAACTTCAGGTCGACCCGGAATTGCGTGGCGCCGGCGGTGGCGAAATCAGCCTGAACGACGCAGGCATGGGCAGCCTGCCCTTCGTCGTTCCGAATTCGATCATTCTGCAGTTCACGCCCCAGACAACCTCGGCGGAAATTGCCGACTATCTTGCGACCAACCAACTGCCGGTAGTGCGGTCATTTCCCGGCATAGGCGCTGTTCAGGTCGAGGCAGACCTGTCGAAATATTTCACACCGGAGCTGACCGACAAAAGTCCCAATGACGCCCTGATACGCGGACTAACGGCGGCAGTCAGCGATTTCACCAAGGATGCCCGGATTCAATCGGCTTCTCCTGACATCCTGCTTACCGGCAAGGACGCCGGAGACGGGACGCCGGAGATCACGAATATGCTGACGCCCAGCGAAGTCACCCTTTCAGTCGGGATGGACGAGCGGCCTGAAATCGCCGACTGGGGTATTGCCGATATCGAGGCCGACAGCCTTTGGGGCATGCCGGGCGCCAATGACGGCGTGATATTCGGGGTGATGGATGTTGGCTTCTCCCGACACGAAGACATCGTGTTCCTCGATTTCCCGACTGCCTCGGTCAGCAACAGCCACGGCAATCACGTCGCTGCCATCGGATGTGGACTACACAACGGCAAAGGCATGGAGGGCGTGTTGCCGAACTGTTTTGTTCGCGCACGCTCCGGCGACGTTTTCTTCGAAGGAGCCGAAGGCAATCCACAGATCGGCTTCATGGTGTCATTTAGCCAGATACTCGCTTCACTTGACCAATTTATCGACGAGCAGGACGACGTTTCCGCCTTCAATGTCAGTCTAGGCTACAATTGGCGCAGCAATTTCGGAATCAATCCTGATCTGCCGGAATCCTTGCAGTGGCGCCAATTGGTCGAGATGCAGGGCACCATGCTGGTCGGCGTTCTCGAACTTGCCCAGCGCAAGAACAAGGTGATCTTTTCCGCCGCCGGCAACGACAGTCAGGGTCTGGCCACGCCAATCGGCGCAAAATATGCGAGCCCGTTCAACTGGGCAGCCATCATCGCGCGCGAACGCGGCATAGCCCAGAACGGCATCATCGTTGGCGCACATGGGCCGGATGGCAAACGGGCGGGGTTTTCCAACGCCAATGCCCAAATATCCTGTCCGGGCGTCGATGTGCTCAGCGCGGTGGCGTTCGGTCCGACCGGCCAGCCATCGAACTCCGCCTATGGAAAGATGAGCGGTACTTCGATGGCCTCGCCCTACTGCGCCGCCGCCAACATTCTGTTCCGGCTCGTGCGACCAGGCTACACCAGCCTTGAGGCAGCCAACTGCATGATGGCGTCGGACGTACTGACGGACGACAATACCCCGCGCCTCAAGCTGACCAAGGCGTTGGCCGCCTGCCCGCCGCGAGGGTAGCGAACGTTGCGCGATCAGGGGTTCCAAGGAGTACGATATGACTGCTGCGCCAAGAATTCTGCCCGGTCTGATGATAGCTGCGTGCCTGTTTTTCCTCCGCCCCAACGCGGCAGGGGCCGATTTCATCGGCGATCTCGTTCTGGAGCCCGCTGGATGTGAAACCACGGGCCATTGCACGCTGGGAGCAGATTTCGGCTTTGAGGACACCGGACACTATGGCTGGCAGGCCGCCAAGGGACTGTTGACCGACGGCGCGTCTATTCCCCCTTGGGCACAGCCGCTTGTCGGCAGTCCGTTCGACAAGTCATTCATCAAGGCGGCCGTCCTTCACGACCACTATTGCGACCGCCACGTCCGCCCGTGGCGCCAGACCCACCGCATGTTCCACGAGGCTCTCATCAAGAGCGGTGTCGAACAGGGCAAGGCCGGAATCATGTACTTCGCCGTGCTCGTCGGCGGTCCGAAATGGGTCAAGCTGATCAAGGGCAAGCCTTGCCCCATTGGCATGGGATGCATCAATCAATTCAGCGTCGGCGCATCGATACCCGGCAGCGAACTAGGGATCGGCGATCAGGCGGAATTGCTGTTGGTCCGACCGGAAAGTTACGCGTCAGCTCAATTCGCCAATGCCATGCAGCAGAACCTGCCGGAATTGTCGGCCAAGGGCGACGCATTGACTGAGGTCGAGGTCGAGGCTCTCGCCGAAAAGGCAATGGGGAACGATTTCTACTTCAAGAACGGCGATGAAGTCGGCACCGTGTTTAGCCTCACCCTGGAAGCGCAGTAGTCCGGTGGGGAACGATCCAACCGGCGAAGCGCGCCGGTGTTGTCGGCATTCTGGTGGACCGGTCCCAGCCGCCCTTTCCGTATGACAGGCAACCCCTGATAGCGACAGCCGGCCGCGTCGCCCCTATTTGTCCGCCGCCGCGCTGTGGTCGACCGTGGCGGCGGCGACCTCGGCGGCGGTGGCGGCTGCGCGGTTCATTGCCAGGCGTTCCTCCGCCATCGCCTGCACGGCTGACCGCACGGCGGGATGGCGCGACGTGAACAGCCTGAAATCACGCAGCGACAGCACGAGGAAATTGCAGTAGTCGACAGCCGTCACGTCTGCCGTTCTCGGCGCGCCCGTCAGCAGCGCCATCTCGCCGAAGAAGGAGCCGGCCTTGAGCTGGACTGCCTTGCCGTTGACGCTTACCTCCACCAGCCCGGAGACCACGAAATACATTGCATCGCCCTTGGCGCCCACGCGCACCACGCGGTCGCCGGGCGAGGCGGTCTTCGGCACGAAAAGCAGCAACAGTTCTTCCTGGGCCTCGCCGTCGACTGCCGAAAACAGCGGAAATGTCTCGACGAATTCCGTGATCTTGCGGGCCTGCTCGTGTTCGCGCTTCTCGGACTGAGCCCGAATCCGCTCGAGCTCCACGTTGAGCGCGTGCTGCTTGGGTCTGCCCCAACTGGCGGACCAGCGTGGGAACCTTACGCCGATGCGTCTGCCGATGATTTCGGCCGCGGCGAACGCCAGCGGGTTGATCGCGATCGACACGAGAGCGGCGGCGAGGATGAGGCTCTGGCCTTCCTTGCTGACCAGTCCGTAGCTGGTGCCAAGGCCGGCGAGGATGAAGGAGAATTCGCCGATCTGCGCGATGCCCGACGCGACGCCGAGCGCCAGTCCGACCGGATAGCGCAGCAAAAGGATGATCAGCATCGCGTTGATCGGCTTGCCAAGCACGATCACTGCCACCAACGCCAGCACGTCCTGCGGTCTTTCCATCAGCACGGTCGGGTCGAAGAGCATGCCGATCGACAGAAAGAACAGCACCGAAAAGGCATCCTGCAAAGGAAGCGAATTCGCGGCGGCGCGATGGCTGAGCTGCGATTCCGACAGGATGACCCCGGCGAAGAAGGCGCCGAGCGCGAAGGACACGCCGAAGGCCGCCGCCGAACCCAATGCGATGCCGAGCGCAAGCGCCAGCACGGAAAGCGTGAAGAGTTCGCGCGATCCCGTGCGCGCCACCTTGATCAGGACCCACGGCACCACGCGTGGTCCCACCAGCGCGGCGATCAGCGCGAAGCCGGCCACTTTCGCCAGCGTGAGCACCAGCACAAGCCAGATCGGCGCATCGGCGGCAGCCTCGCCGGCCGCGGCATGCCCGCCCATCATCGGCGCGAACGCCGGCAGCAGCACCAGCGCCAGCACCATTGCCAGGTCCTCGACGATCAGCCAGCCGATGGTCACCCGCCCCAGGGTCGATTCGACAAGGTTGCGCTCCTCGAGCGCCTTCAGGAGCACGACGGTGCTGGCGACGGAGACACAAAGACCGAGCACCAGGCCGTGGCCGAAGTCCCAGCCCCACAGCCAGCAGAGGCCGATGCCCATCAGCGTCGCCAGCGCGATCTGGCCAAGCGCGCCCGGCAGGACGATGCCGCGCACGGCAAGCAGGTCGGAGGCCGAAAAATGCAGGCCGACGCCGAACATGAGCAGGATGATGCCGATTTCGGCGAGTTGCCCCGCCATCGCGGTGTCCGCGACGAAGCCGGGTGTGAACGGTCCGATGAAAATGCCGGCAACGACGAAGCCGACCAGCGCCGGCAGGCGCAGCCGGTCGGCTATGTAGCCGAATATTGACGCCAGCACGAAGCCGACAGCGATCGTCGCAACTATGTTTACGTCATGCGGCAAGGTTAGACCTCGGGAGTCCTGCTTCCCTTCTGTCGGCGCAAGCCGATGTAGTCAAACGTTTTTAGCCATTTCGCGGCCTCCGGCGCGAAATCGCGCCGAACCTGCGTTCGATCTTGTCTTTGTTCCGCGGGGCCCCCCGGCGGAGCAAGCTCACCCGGCGTCGGCGACGACCAGAAGCAGCCCCGCCGCCAGGGTGATGTTGACCAGCGTCAGGTAGAGATGCGGGTCGCGGTCCTTGCCCCGGAACAGGAAGAGATTGTGGTAGAGCGCTGTCGCCACAACCAGGAAAGCGATGAGCGCAATCGCCGCCGGAACGGTCCATAGCCCAAGCACAACCGCCAGCCCGGCAAGAAACTGCACGGCGAAGCCCAGCGCCATGAAGGGCGCCGGCAGCTTCCAGCCATAGTTGGTCGCCAGTTCGCGGCGTTCGCCGAAAGCGGCGAAGTTTCGGATACCGGCGATCAGGAAGAACGCGCCGAACACAACGCGGCCGATCAGAACAAGCGTTTCGTCCATTTTGTCACCCAAGGTTGCGGCAACCCGTCGCTACAGCATCCAACGCCTGCTTGAAAGCGGGTCGCCGCTGCGGGCAGCCGGCCGCGACTGTTAGCCTGAACAGTCTCGATCGGATGCAGACTGAGGTCGGCGGCGGCCGAGCGACCTGCTGACCCCTACTCCGCCGCCACCTTCGCGGACGGATTGTTCGGATGCTGCGTCCAGTTGGCGTAGGTCGGCGACACCGGGATGCCGGTGCGCTTGTCGAGCGTCCCCACCGCCAGCGGCTCCATGGTGATGCAGTTCTCGACAGGGCAGACGTTGACGCACAGATTGCAGCCGACGCACTCCTCTTCCATCACCTCGAAGTGCCTGACGCCGTCGACCATCGACGTGATCGCCTGGTGCGAGGTGTCCTCGCAGGCGATGTGGCAGCGGCCGCACTTGATGCAGGCATCCTGGTCGATGCGAGCCTTCGCGATGTAGTTGAGGTTGAGGTACTGCCAGTCGGTGACGTTCGGGACCGCGCGCCCGACGACGTCGTCGAGCGTCCGGTGCCCCTTCTCGTCCATCCAGTTCTCGAGGCCGGCGATCATCTCCTGCACGATCTTGAAGCCGTAGGTCATCGCCGCCGTGCAGACCTGCGCGTTGCCGGCGCCGAGCGCCATGAACTCGGCCGCGTCGCGCCACGTCGTGATGCCGCCGATCGCCGAGATCGGCAGGCCACGGGTCTCCGGATCGCGGGCGATCTCGGCAACCATGTTCATGGCGATCGGCTTGACCGCCGGGCCGCAATAGCCGCCATGCGTGCCCTTGCCGTCGATCGACGGCTCGGGCGAGAAGCTGTCGAGGTCAACCGCCGTGATCGAGTTGATCGTGTTGATCAGCGACACCGCGTCGGTGCCGCCGGCAAGGGCTGCCCGCGCCGGCTTGCGGATGTCGGTGATGTTGGGGGTCAGCTTGGTGATCACGGGCATGCGCGTGTTGGCCTTGCACCAGCGCACGACCATCTCGATGTACTCCGGAACCTGGCCGACCGCCGCGCCCATGCCGCGCTCGGACATGCCATGCGGACAGCCGAAGTTCAGCTCGATGCCGTCGGCGCCGGTCTATTCGACCACCGGCAGGATCGCCTTCCAGGCGTGCTCCATTCACGTTGACGACCGGCGGGCCTTCCTCGCCGAGCGTCTTCCAGACAACGCCGCCCCAGCCGGCCTTGAAGGCGCGGATGACGTTGTAGGCCTTGTCGGTCGGCGGCGCGGACGCCAGCCAGAACGGGTTTGGTGATTTGATCCCGACGAAGTTGTTGCGGATGTCTGCCATGGCTTTTCTCCGGCTAGGCTTTACGGAAAATCATCTGGACCGGCGCGATCGTGCCAGCCTTGATTGCATCGACCATGTTAGCCGTCTTCTGGCCGACAGTAGGTCCCATCAAGAGGTGCAGTCCGAGCGGCGACGGCTTTGCGCCGCCCGCTTGGGCGCGGATGCGGTCGAAGAAGTCGAGCGCCAAGGATCGGCGATCGGTCTCGCCTTCGAGCCGGAAGCCTGCCTGCGCCGCCGCGTCGCGATAGGCTTCGGGCGCTGCAAGCGCCGACAGTTCCTCGCGCTCGGCCCAGGGAACGGGAAACGAGAGGATCCCATCGCCTGTGCGCATGACCTCATAGAGGGCAAAGACGCCCGCCGGACGCAGCACGCGGTGCGCTTCCCGGAACAGCTGCGGCTTGTCGGCGATGTTCATGCCGACATGCAGCAGCGTGGCGAAATCGAATGTTGCGTCGGCGAACGGAAGGTTGAGCGCACTGCCGACCGTGAAGACTACACGGTCGTCCATGCCGGCCATGCTGGACAGCGCGCTCGCGGCTTCCACGAAATCCGGAGTTAGGTCTACCCCGGTGACATTTGCCTTCGTCTCCAAGGCAATCGCGCGGGCTGGCCCGCCAATGCCGCAGCCGATATCGAGCACATCCATCCCCGCCCTGATGTCCAGGTCCGAAAGCAGGGCGGCGGTGGCTTCCGCGCCGCCGATATGGAATTCGTCCACGAGCCTCAGGTCGCCCGGCTCGACATGGTCGGGGTCGCGTCCCATCGCCTGCAGCCCGGCGCGGATGCGGGGAAGCACATCATAGGCTGAATAGTGCCGGCTAACGCCTTCCTCCACGTCGCTCATCGATCATCCTCCCGCTCCCCGAAGCACCCGGTGGATGCTCTCGGCCGCGTCGCGGCCTGCCGCGACCGCCGCGACCGTCAGGTCTTCGCGCGCGTCGGCGACGCAGTCGCCGCCGGCCCATATCTTCGGATTGGAGGTGCGGCCCTCACCGTCGACCTCGATGCGGCCGTCTTTCAATCCGATCGCCGGGCCACCCAGAGCAGTGCCGACGAAAGTCTGGCCGATCGCCTTGAACACCTGGTCGGCGGGTATGATGACCGTCTGGCCGAGCCCGGCGAGCTTGCCGTCGCGCATCTGCGTGTATTCGAGCTCGATGCCGGCGACCTTGCCTGATTGGGAGATGACGCGCCGTGGTTGCAGCCAGTGGCGGATGGTTACGCCCCTGGATGCCGCGAGATCCTGCTCGAATTCCGAGGCGTTCATGTGCTCCTTGCCGCGCCGATAGACGACCGTCACCTCTTCCGCGCCGAGCAGCTTGGACTGCACGGCGGCGTCGATCGCCGTCATGCCGCCGCCGACCACCACCACCCGGCGGCCGACCGGCAGCGCGCCGAGGTCGTCGGCTTGCCGAAGCTCGGCGATGAATTCGACCGCGTTGTCGACGCCTGCCGCGTCCTCGCCTTCGGCCCTGAGCGCGTTGACCCCGCCAAGCCCCATACCAAGGAACACCGCGTCATAGGCGTCAGCAAGATCGGCCAGGTGCACGTCGCGACCGAGCGCGCGACCATGCTCGATGGTGATGCCGCCGATCGCCGTCACGTAGTCGACCTCGGCCTGGGCGAAATCCTCGGTGCTCTTGTAGGCGGCTATGCCATATTCGTTGAGGCCGCCGGCTTTCGGCTTAGCCTCGAAGATCGTCACGTCATGGCCGTGGCGCGCCAGCCGATGTGCAGCGGCGAGCCCCGCCGGCCCCGCGCCCACCACCGCGATCTTGCGGCCGGTCGGCTCGGCGCGGGCGTAGAACTGCCTCTCCTCGGCCATCGCAATGTCGGTGGCGTAGCGCTGCAGGCGGCCGATCTGTACCGGCTTGCCCTCCGCTGCCTCGCGCACGCAGGCTTCCTCGCACAGCGTCTCGGTCGGGCAGACGCGGGCGCACATGCCGCCGAGGATGTTCTGGTCGAAGATCGTCTTGGCCGAACCGATCGGGTTGCCGGTCGAGATCTGGCGGATGAAGAGCGGGATGTCGATCGCGGTGGGGCACGCGTTCATGCACGGCGCGTCGTAGCAGAAATAGCAGCGGTCGCTCTCGACCAGCGCCTCGTGATGGTCGAGCGGTGGATGCAGGTCGGAAAAATTGTCGGCGTACTGGGAAGGCGCCAGCCGGCCGCCGACGATCCCTTCCTTCAACTGGCCATCAGGCATCCCGGTATTTCCCCATATTGCTTTTTCCGGAACGCTAGCACGTTTTGGTTTTTTATCAATCGGTCAAATTTCGGGTAAGCCGATGATTTGACTGCGTAAAAAGTGGATAAAATTCGTCATGTTTTGTGGGTGCGCCAACTCGACCGCCGCGCCGGTCCGCGCAAAGAGCCAGCGCGCGCGGGCTCATCAACTCGATGCCGAAATTATCCAGGGATATGCAGCAATGCTTCATGGATCGCCCCGACCTGATCGGCCGACAGCAGCGCCATTGGGCGGATAGGGGTTGCGGACTCTGCGCCAGGCCAGTTTAGAGATTGCGGCGGGGCCTTTGGCTGCAGGGCGTTGCGCACAAGGTCGCATTTACTCAAGTGCCTGTGCAGCCCTTAACCTTTCGGTCTCGAAACGCTTCACATCCCCGCAGCAAGCCAGTATCAAGGCGATGCGGCAGAGTTAACAGAAGGTGTAACCAACCTTTCAGGTTTTACGCCTATTCGTTTTGTTGATGGGTCCGCGTTTGAGTATCATTGTATCGGTGTTCGCCTTGGTGATGACGGTGTGCGGCTGTGCGTCCGCGCCCAGCCACATCAACGATGTCTGCCGCGTATTCGACCAGAAGAACGGCTTCTTCGAGAACTGGCGCTCCGAGGCCAACAAGGCCGAGCGCAAGTATGGCGTACCCGTGCCGGTCCTGATGGCCACCCTGCGCAAGGAATCCGGCTTCCAGCACAACGCCAAGCCGCCGCGCACCATGCTGCTGGGCTTCATCCCCTGGAAGCGGGTTTCCACCGCCTATGGCTATTCGCAGGCGCTCGACGGAACCTGGACGCAGTACCAGAAGGAAACCGGCCACGGTTCGGCAAAACGCAACAATTTCGCCGACGCCGTGGATTTCGTCGGCTGGTATCATTC
>JAPLOZ010000117.1 GCA_026400435.1 Hyphomicrobiales bacterium
CGACCTCCCCATATTCCGTTTGTTGACCCGTCCGGCGATGCGCGTATAGCTCGCCCCGAACGCGAGCGCCGACAAGCAATTGGACGTGAGACAAGACATGAGCGAGACCTTTGACGTCGTCATCATCGGCGGCGGCCCCGGTGGCTACAACTGCGCCACCCGCTGCGGACAGCTGGGCATGAAGGTCGCCCTCATCGAGAAGCGCGACAAGCTGGGCGGCACCTGCCTCAATGTCGGCTGCATCCCCTCAAAAGCGATGCTGCACGCCTCCGAACTCTACGAGACCGCGGGCAAGGATTTCGCCGGCCTCGGGATCGAGGTCACCGGCCTCAAGCTCAACCTCGACAACATGCTGAAGCAGAAGGCCGACGCCGTGTCCGGCCTCACGGCCGGCATCGCCTACCTGATGAAGAAGCACAAGGTCACCGTGTTCAACGGCGCTGGCCGCATTGATGGCCCCGGCCGCGTCGTCGTGAACGACCAGGTTCTCGAAACGAAGAACATCGTGATCGCGACGGGCTCGGAACCCACGCCGCTCGTCGGCGTCGACATCGACGAAGAGCGCGTCGTGTCCTCCACCGGAGCCCTGTCGCTGAAGTCCGTTCCCAAACGCATGATCGTGATCGGCGCAGGCATCATCGGTCTCGAGCTCGGCTCGGTGTGGCGTCGCCTCGGCTCCGAAGTGACCGTGGTCGAGTATCTCGACCGCATCCTGCCCGGCGCGGATGGCGAAGTTGCCAAGCAGGCCCAGCGTATCTTCGCCAAGCAGGGCATCGAGTTCAAACTTGGCATGAAGGTCACTGGCGTCGAGAAGCTGAAGTCGAAACTGAAACTGTCGATGCAGCCGGCCGCCGGCGGCGACGCTGAATCCCTGGATGCGGATATCGTCTTGCTCGCCATCGGCCGCCGCCCCTACACGCAAGGCCTTGGCCTGGAAACCGTGGGCATCGTCCCCGACCGTCGCGGCCAGATCGCCAACGATCACTTCAAGACATCAGCCGAAGGCGTGTGGGTCGTCGGCGACGTCACCACCGGACCGATGCTCGCGCACAAGGCGGAAGACGAAGCGGTCGCCTGCGCAGAGCTGATCGCGGGCAAGGCGGGCCATGTGAACTACGACATCATCCCGGGCGTCGTTTACACGAAGCCGGAGATCGCCTGGGTCGGCAAGACCGAGGAAGAGCTCAAGGCCGCAGGCATCGCCTACAAGGTCGGCAAGTTCCCCTTCTCCGCCAACTCGCGCGCCAAGACGAACCACGAGACCGATGGCTTCGCGAAGATCCTTGCTGACGCCACGACCGATCAGGTTCTCGGCGCGCACCTTGTCGGGGTCGGCGTTGGCGAGATGATCGCCGAGATCTGCGTTGCGATGGAGTTCGGGGCGTCTTCGGAAGACATCGCCCGCACATCCCACGCTCACCCGACGCTCACGGAAGCCATTCGCCAGGCCTCCATGGCCGTCGAAGGCTGGACGATGCAGATGTAAGGCTGCGTTCGCGTAGTTAACCTCTGTCAAACGGCATGGTCTTTGCGGGGCGCTTGTGCTTGGCTTTTGCCGGGGCATAGGCGTTTGGAGGGAACGGTTTGAGCACCGTTACGGCCCTTGTCGGGGAGCTGGCGCAAGCGCGTGAGGCCGTTGCTGGCCGTCTGCGCGGCGTTGACCCGACCGATTTTGCCGCGATGCGCCGGGCCTATGACGCCTTTGCCGAAAACGATCCCATGCCCGAGATGTCGACTCATTCCGACATCGACCTTGGCGGCGTGTCCTGTCTTGGCCTGCTGCCCAAGGGCGCCAATGGCGACCAGGTGATCCTCTGGGTGCACGGCGGCGGCTTCTCGATGGGCTCCTCACGCAGCCACAAGGGCCTTGCGTCCCAGGTCGCCGTGCGCGCCCGCACCGCAACCATCCTGCCCGACTACCGCCTCGCGCCGGAGCACAAGCATCCCGCCGCGCTGGAAGACTGCGTCACGACCTATCGCGCCGTGCTGGCCGAAGGCGTCGCAGCGAAGAACATCATTCTTGCCGGCGACAGCGCTGGCGGGGGCCTTGCGGTCGCAACCGCGCTGAAGCTGAAGGAACTGGGCATCGCCCAGCCCGCCGGCCTCATGCTGCTGAGCCCGTGGGTCGATCTCGCCAATCGCGGCTGGAGCCATTCTGCCAAGGCGCAGCGCGATCCCTTCCTCACCACCAAGGGCCTCAGCCTGCGCGCCAACGAATACTTCGGCGGTCCGAATGCGCTACCCATGCTGGACGCCGACCTGCGCGGCCTGCCGCCCGCCTACATCCAGACCGGCGAAGCAGAGATCCTGATGTCGGATTCAACCTCGCTCGCCGAACGCCTCGGCGCCGCCGGCTCTCCCGTCACGCTCGAGATCTGGCCGGACATGTTCCACGTCTTCCAGGCGCGCTATCCGATGCTGAGCCAGGCGCGCGAAGCCATCGACCGGCTCGGCCAGTGGGCCGCCGCGCACGCGGGCCGGTAGGCGCGCAAAGCAAAACGGCGGACCTTTCGATCCGCCGCGCTGCAATCACACTAGAAATCGAACCTACTTCTCGAACGCCGCATCGAGGAACGCAGCGAGTTCCTTGTTGTGCAGCGCCATCGTGCCGGCAGCGGTCGAGGCCGAAGCCGGACGACCGACATAGCGGGCGCGCTTGTGCTTCACATCCAGCTTCTCGAGCGTCTTCTCGATGTTCCAGTCGACGAAGTTCCATGCGCCCATGTTGCGCGGCTCTTCCTGGCACCAGACCATGTCGGCCTGCGGGAAGCGGGCGAGCTCCTTCATCAACGGCGCCACGGGGAACGGATAGAGCTGTTCGACGCGCAGGAGATAAACATCGTCGATCTTGCGCTTCTCGCGCTCCTCGAACAGGTCGAAATAGACCTTGCCCGAGCACATCACGACGCGGCGAATGTCCTTGTCCGCCTTCAGGGTAACGTCGGCCTTGCACTCCGGCACTTCCGCGCCGTCCTGCAGGATGCGGTGGAACGACGAGTTCGGCCCCATGTCCTTGAAGAACGACACGGCGCGCTTGTGGCGCAGCAGCGACTTCGGTGTCATCACGATCAGCGGCTTGCGGAAGTCGCGATGCATCTGGCGGCGCAAGGCGTGGAAATAGTTCGCCGGCGTCGTGCAGTTGACGACCTGCATGTTGTCCTGCGCACACATCTGCAGGAAGCGCTCGAGGCGCGCGGAGGAGTGCTCTGGCCCCTGCCCCTCATAGCCATGGGGCAGCAGGCAGACGAGCCCGCACATGCGCAGCCACTTCCGCTCGCCCGACGAGATGAACTGGTCGAACAGGACCTGCGCACCGTTCGCGAAGTCGCCGAACTGCGCTTCCCACAGCACGAGCGTGTTCGGCGCGGTCAGCGCATAGCCATACTCGTAGCCAAGCACCGCTTCTTCCGACAGCAGCGAGTCGATGACTTCGTAGTTCGCCTGCGTGTCCGACAGATGGTTGAGCGGCGTGTAGCGCTCTTCCGTCGTCTGATCGACAAAATGCGAGTGGCGCTGGGTGAACGTGCCGCGGCACGAGTCCTGGCCGGACAGGCGAACAGGGAAACCCTCGTCCAGCAGCGTGGCGAACGCCATGTGCTCGGCCATGCCCCAGTCGATGCCCTCGCCCGTCTCCGCCATCTTGCGGCGCGAGTCGACCGTGCGTGCGACGGTCTTGTGGATGTTGAAGCCGTCCGGGATCGTGGTGATCTTCTTGCTGATGTCTTTCAGCTTGGCAGTGGCGACGCCTGTCTTGCCGCGACCTTCCTCGTCCTTCGGCAGGCCAAGGCCGGCCCATTTGCCATCGAGCCAGTCGGCAGCGCCAGGCTTGAACGTCTTGGCTTTCTCGAACTCGGCGTCGAGGTGCGCATCCATTTCCGCGATCATGTTGGCGAGCGCGTCCTCGGAGATCACGCCCTCGTCCACCAGGCGGCGCGAATAGAGTTCGCGCGTCGAGGACTGGTCGCGGATCTTCGCGTACATCTGCGGTTGCGTCATCGTCGGGTCATCGCCCTCGTTGTGACCGAAGCGGCGATAGCAGAACATGTCGATGACAACGTCCTTGCCGAACGTCTGGCGATATTCCGTGGCGACCTTCGCCGCGTAGACCACAGCTTCAGGATCATCGCCGTTCACGTGGAACACCGGCGCATCGACCATCTTTGCCATGTCTGATGGATACGGCGAAGAACGCGAGAAGGACGGCGCCGTGGTGAAGCCGATCTGGTTGTTGACGATGAAGTGCATCGCGCCGCCCGTGCGGTAGCCCGCAAGGCCCGACAGCGCGAAGCATTCGGCGACCACGCCCTGGCCCGCAAACGCCGCATCGCCGTGCAGCAACAGCGGCATCACCTTCGTGCGGCGCAGATCGCGCTCCTTGGGATCGGTCGCACGCGTGGCGCCCGCCTCGACCTCGTCGAAGAACTGTTTCGCGCGCGCCTTGCCCAGGACAACCGGATTCACGATCTCGAGGTGCGACGGGTTGGCGGTGAGAGACAGGTGGACGCTGTGTCCGTCGAACTCGCGGTCCGACGAGGCGCCAAGGTGATACTTCACGTCGCCCGAACCGTAGTCGTCGCCGCCCTGCGTGTTGCCGCCCTGAAACTCGAAGAAGATCTTGTGGTAGGGCTTGCCCATCACGGCCGCGAGCACATTGAGACGGCCACGGTGCGGCATGCCGATGATGATTTCGTCGGCGCCCATCGCGCCGCCACGCTTGATGATCTGCTCCAGCGCAGGGACAGCAGCTTCACCGCCATCGAGACCGAAACGCTTGGTGCCCGGATAGCGCTTGTGCAGGAAACGCTCGAAGGCTTCCGCCTCTACCAACTTCTTCAGGATCGCGCGCTTGCCCTGTGGCGTGAACGAGATTTCCTTGTCCTTGCCCTCGATGCGCTGCTGCAGCCAGGACTTCTCGTCCGGATCCGAGATGTGCATGAACTCGACCGCGAAGGTGCTGCAATAGGTGC
>JAPLOZ010000111.1 GCA_026400435.1 Hyphomicrobiales bacterium
CCGCGGAAGCCGGCTGAAGGAACTGACCGACCGGCGGGCCAAGCCGGCGGTCTATTTCGGCGGCAAGACGCGCATCATCGACTTCGCGCTGTCCAATGCGCTGAACTCCGGCATCCGCCATGGGCGTCGCCACGCAGTACAAGGCGCATTCGCTGATCCGCCACCTGCAGCGCGGCTGGAACTTTCTTCGGCCCGAACGAAACGAAAGCTTCGACATCCTGCCGGCGAGCCAGCGCGTGTCGGAAACGCAGTGGTATGAGGGCACGGCGGACGCGGTTTACCAGAACGCCGACATCATCGAGTCCTACGGGCCGGAGTTCATGGTCATCCTGGCCGGCGACCACATCTACAAGATGGACTACGAGCCGATGCTGCGCCAGCATGTCGACCAGGGCGCGGACGTGACGGTCGGCTGCCTGGAAGTGCCGCGGATGGAGGCGACCGGCTTCGGCGTCATGCATGTCGACAATACCGACGGCATCATCTCCTTCATCGAAAAACCTGCCGACCCGCCGGGCATGCCCGACAAGCCGGACTTCGCGCTGGCTTCGATGGGTATCTATGTCTTCCGCACGAAGTTCCTGATGGAGCAGCTTCGCCGCGACGCCAAGGAACCGGAATCGACCCGCGACTTCGGCAAGGACATCATCCCCTACATCGTCCAGCACGGCAAAGCGGTGGCGCATCGCTTCACCAAGTCCTGCGTGCGCTCGAGCGCGGAACGCGAGGCATACTGGCGTGACGTGGGAACGATCGATGCCTATTGGGAAGCCAACATCGACCTCACCGACGTGACGCCGGAACTCGACCTCTACGATCGCGACTGGCCGATCTGGACATATGCGGAGCTGAAGCCGCCGGCGAAGTTCGTGCACGATGTCGACGGCCGTCGCGGCATGGCCGTTTCCTCGCTAGTTTCGGGCGACTGCATCGTGTCGGGCGCATCGCTCAAGCGCAGCCTGATTTTCACCGGCGCAAGGATCAATTCCTATTCGGTGCTCGACCAGGTGGTGATGCTTCCCGACTGCCATGTCGGCCGCAAGGCGCGGTTGAAACGGGTGGTCATCGACCACGGCGTGCATATACCCGAGGGACTTGTCGTCGGCGAGGATCCCGTGCTCGACGCCAAGCGGTTCCGCCTGTCGGAAAAGGGCATCTGCCTGATCACGCAGGACATGATAGACAGGCTGGGAAAGTGACGAGGCGGTAGGCTCCGGATGCAGGTACTAGCGGTAACGCCGGAAATCTTTCCGCTTATCAAGACAGGCGGTCTTGCCGATGTGACCGGTGCGCTGCCGATCGCACTCGCCAAGCAGGGCGTTTCGACGCGCACGCTGATACCCGGCTATCCAACTGTGCTGAAGCAGCTGGAAAAGAGCGCTCCGCTACACCGCTACCCTGCCATGCATGGCGGCGAGGCGACGGTGTTCGCAGCGACCGCGGCGGGCCTCGACCTTCTGGTCCTCGACGCACCGCATTTGTTCGACAGGGTCGGCGGACCTTATGGCGACACCACCGGCGCCGACTGGCCGGACAACTGGAGACGCTTCGCAGCATTGAGCTTCGCTGGCGCCGACATCGCGGCGGGCGCGATCTCGGGCTACCGGCCGGATTTGGTGCATGTGCATGACTGGCAGGCGGCGCTGACGCTTGCCTACATGCGATACGGCGCGGCAGCGACGACCCCCTCCGTCATCACCGTGCACAACCTCGCCTTCCAGGGGCGCTTCGGGGCAGGCATCTTTGCCGAGCTTGGCTTGCCTGCGGCAGCGATGAGCCTGGACGGCATCGAGTACTATGGCGGCGTCGGCTACCTGAAGGCCGGGTTGCAGAGCGCCTGGGCGATCACCACGGTGAGCCCGACCTACGCGCAGGAAATACGAACGCCCGAATTCGGGATGGGGCTGGACGGATTGGTTACGACTCGCGCCGCCGATCTCACGGGCATCGTCAACGGCATCGACGTCGACATCTGGAACCCACAGTCCGACGGCCACCTGAAAGCTAACTTTGCCGCCAAGACGCTGAAGGCGCGGGCTCCCAACCGCAAGGCCGTGGAGGAACGGTTTGGCCTGGTGCGCGACAACAGCCTGCTGTTGTGCGTGATCAGCAGGCTGACCTGGCAGAAGGGGCTCGATATACTGGTCGGCGTGCTGGACCAAGCGGTCGCGATGGGCGCCAGGCTTGCTGTGCTTGGCTCAGGCGACGCTGCGCTCGAAGGCGCTTTGCTCGCCGCCGCGGCGCGCCACAGCGGCAAGATCGGCACGGTGATCGGCTATGACGAGGGGCTTTCGCATCTGATGCAGGCCGGCTGCGACGCGATACTGGTGCCGTCACGCTTCGAGCCCTGCGGGCTTACCCAGCTCTACGGCCTGCGCTATGGCTGCGTGCCGATCGTGGCGCGCACCGGCGGTCTGGCCGATACGGTGATCGACGCCAACGAGGCCGCACTTGCGGCAGGCGTGGCGACCGGTTTCCAGTTCGACGCCGAGAGCGGCTCAGCGCTGCTCCACGCGATCGGGCGGGCAATCGGGGTACATGCCGACGCGCCTGCCTGGGCCGCGATGCAGCGCCAGGGCATGAAGGCCGATGTTTCATGGGACAGGAGCGCGGCGAAATACGCCGACCTTTATCGCTCCCTCGTTGCAAAAAGGACCTGATGCAGATGATGCGTACAGTCGCCACCACGCCCTTCCAGGACCAGAAGCCAGGCACGTCGGGGCTGCGCAAGAAGGTGCCGGTCTTCCAGCAGAAAAACTATGTCGAGAACTTCGTGCAGTCGATCTTCGACAGCCTGGAAGGGTTCCAGGGCAAGACACTGGTTCTGGGTGGCGACGGGCGTTTCTATAACCGCGACGTAGTGCAGATCGTGATCCGCATGGCGGCGGCGAACGGCTTCGGCAAGGTGATGGTCGGACAGGGCGGCATCCTGTCGACGCCGGCGGCTTCCAATGTCATCCGAAAATACCAGGCGTTCGGCGGCATCATCCTGTCGGCCAGCCACAATCCGGGCGGTCCGCATGAGGATTTCGGCATCAAGTACAACGCCGAGAATGGCGGGCCGGCGCCCGAAAAGATCACCGACCGCATCTTCGAGCTGACGAAGAAGATCGCCCAGTACAGGATCGCCGACCTCGATCCGGTCGACATCGACAAGGTCGGCGCGGTGAAGGCCGGCGACATGACGGTCGAGGTCATCGATCCGGTCAGCGACTACGCCGTACTCATGGAAAGCCTGTTCGACTTCGACGCGATCAGGGCGATGTTCAAGGGCGGGTTCCGCATGCGCTTCGACGCCATGCACGCGGTGACAGGCCCATACGCCAAGGAGATCTTCGAGCACCGGCTGGGCGCACCGAAAGGCACGGCGCGCAACTTCGTGCCGCTGCCGGATTTCGGCGGCCATCACCCCGACCCCAACCTCGTGCACGCCAAGCATCTCTACGACGAGATGATGGGGCCTGATGCGCCCGACTTCGGCGCGGCGTCCGACGGCGACGGCGACCGCAACCTGATCATCGGCCGTGGCATCTTCATCACCCCCTCGGACTCGGTGGCGATGCTGGCGGCGAACGCGCGCCTGGCGCCCGGCTACCGCAAGGGGCTGAAGGGCATCGCGCGCTCGATGCCAACGAGCGGCGCGGCCGACCGGGTGGCCGAAAAGCTCGGCATCGGCATCTACGAGACGCCGACCGGATGGAAGTTCTTCGGCAATCTGCTCGACGCCGGCATGGCGACGATCTGCGGCGAGGAGAGCGCCGGTACCGGCTCCGACCATGTGCGCGAAAAGGACGGCCTCTGGGCGGTGCTGCTGTGGCTGAACATCCTGGCGGTGCGCGGCGAAAGCGTGATGGATATCGCCCACAAGCACTGGGCCACCTACGGCCGCAACTACTACTCGCGCCACGACTACGAGGAGGTCGAGACGGACCGCGCCAACGCGCTGGTCGCCGACCTCAGGGGCAAGCTCGCGGCGCTGCCGGGAACGAGCGTGCGCGGCATGAAGGTCGCTGCGGCCGACGACTTCGCCTACCACGATCCGGTCGACGGCTCGGTCAGCCGCAACCAGGGCATCCGCGTGCTGTTCGAGGGCGGCTCGCGCGTGGTGTTCCGCCTGTCGGGCACCGGCACCAGCGGCGCGACGCTGCGCGTCTATATCGAGCGCTACGAACCCGACAAGACCAGACACGGCGTCGATACCCAGGTGGCGCTGGCCGACCTGATCGAGGCGGCCGACGAAATCGCAGGCATCCGCAGCCACACCGGCCGCAACACGCCAAGCGTCATCACCTGATGGCAAGCAGGACGCGCGCGTGAGGGAGCTGCGGCTGGGCGCGCGGGTCGACCGCGACGGGACGGAGTTCGCCGTCTGGTCGGGCGCGGCTGAGCGCATGTGGGTATCGCTCTTCGACGCCTTGGGGAACCGCGAGACAGACCGGCTGGAACTGTCGCGGAGCGCCGACGGCACATTCTCGCTGTTCGTCGCCGGGCTGAAGCAGGGCGTGCGCTACGGCTTTCGCGCCGACGGCGAATATGCGCCGGAGCGCGGATTGTGGTTCGACGCCGACAAGTTGCTCGCCGATCCCTACGCCATCGAGATCGACCGGCCTTACGTCTTCGATGCCAGGCTTTCGGCACGGCGCGGCGAAGGCGCTGACACCGCGCCGCTGATGCCCAAGGCCAAGGCGATCGCTCTGCCCAAGCCGGCACAGCGCAAACCCCCGGTCTTCGCGCCTGGTGGACTGGTGTACGAACTCAATGTGCGCGCCTTCACCATGCTGCATCCGGGGATACCGAAACGGATGCGCGGAACGATCGGTGCGCTCGCCCACCCCGTCATCATCGAGCACCTCGTGAGACTCGGCGTATCGGCGGTCGAACTGATGCCGGTGACGGCGTGGATCGATGAGCGCCATCTGCCGGCGCTCGGGTTGACCAACGCCTGGGGCTACAATCCCGTGACCTTCATGGCGCTCGATCCGAGGCTGGCGCCCGGAGGGCTGGCCGAACTGCGCGGTGCGGTAATGGCGTTGCGCGAGGCCGGCATAGGCACGATCCTCGACCTCGTGTTCAACCACACCGGCGAGAGCGACGTGTTCGGGCCGACGCTTTCGCTGCGCGGGCTCGACGCCAACGCGTACTACCGGCACCGCGAGGATGGTTCGCTGGTCAACGACACCGGCACCGGCAACACCATCGATTGCAGCCAGCCCGTGGTGGAGAAGCTGGTGCTGGATTCACTGAGGCACTTTGTCGAACAGGCAGGCGTCAATGGCTTCCGGTTCGACCTGGCGACGATTCTGGGGCGGAGTGTGCAGGGCTTCGACGCTGGCGCGCCGCTGCTTTCGGCGATCGGTTCCGATCCCGTGCTTGCCGACCGGGTTATGATCGCAGAGCCCTGGGACATCGGCCCCGGTGGCTACCAGGTGGGCAATTTTCCGCAAAATTTCCTGGAATGGAACGACCGCTATCGCGACGATGTCAGGCTGTTCTGGCGCGGCGACGCCTATACGCTCGGCCCGCTGGCGACGCGGCTTGCCGGCTCGTCGGATATTTTTTGGCGCAATGGAGCAAGCCGGACGCGCAGCGTCAATTTCATCGCAGCGCATGACGGCATGACGCTGGCCGATGTGACCGCCTACGAACACAAACACAACGAGGCCAACGGCGAAAACAACCGCGACGGCCACAACGAGAACTTTTCGTGGAACAATGGCGTCGAAGGCGAAAGCGGCGATGCGCGCGTCATGGCGGACAGGACGCGCGACATCGAGGCGATGCTGGCCACGCTCTTCCTGTCGCGCGGCACCATCATGCTGAACGCGGGGGACGAGTTCGGCCGCACGCAGCAGGGCAACAACAATGCCTACGCTCAGGACAACGAACTGGCATGGCTCGACTGGGCCAGACGCGACGAGGCGCTTGAGCGGTATGCGGCCGCGCTGGCGTCGCTTCGAAAGACCGCTCCGGCGCTGACGGCCACAGGCTTTCTGACCGGCGAAGCCGAAGAAGGCGGGGCCGATGTCGCATGGCTCGATGAGACCGGCACACCGCTCGACACCGGCCAGTGGACCGATCCGGGCAGACGGCGGCTTGCCATGGTTCTTGCTGGCGGAAACGCCGAGGGCGGCCGGCTGGCCGTCATGGTGAACGGTGACGCGCGAGGGGTTTCCTTCTCCCTGCCGGTGCGCGAAGATTTCAAGTGGACGCTGCTCCTGCCGGAGGAGCGCGAGCCAGGCCCAGGAGGCTGGGATATCCCTGGCCGAACGATCGCCATCGCGATCGAAAAGGCTCAGGGCAAGCGGAAAGGCAGACGATGAGCGAGGCTGCACGCAACCCGGACTGGTGGCGCGGCTGCGTCATCTATCAGGTCTATCCGCGGTCCTTCCAGGATACGACGGGGGACGGCAGCGGCGACCTGAAGGGCATCACCGAGCGCATCGGCCACATTGCCTCGCTCGGCGTCGAGGCGATCTGGCTCTCGCCCTTCTTCAAGTCGCCAATGGCCGACATGGGATACGACGTATCGGACTACCGGGCGGTCGATCCGATGTTCGGCACGATGGAGGATTTCGATGCGCTGGTCGCGCAGGCACACAAGCATGGCCTGAAGGTCATCATAGACCAGGTCCTGTCGCACAGCTCAGACAAGCACCCGTGGTTCATGGAAAGCCGTGCCGACCGCACAAACGCCAAGGCGGACTGGTACGTCTGGGCGGACGCAAAACCGGACGGCACCGCGCCCAACAACTGGCTGTCGGTGTTCGGCGGCTCGGCGTGGGAATGGGATTCGGTTCGCCGGCAATACTACATGCACAATTTTCTCGCCTCGCAGCCCGACCTCAACTTCCACAACGGCGAAGTGCAGGATGCGCTTCTGGATGCGGTGCGGTTCTGGCTCGACCGCGGGGTCGACGGGTTCCGGCTCGATACGGTCAACTACTATGTCCACGACCGCTGGCTGCGTGCCAACCCGCCGCTCGCCGAAGCGGTGGCGGGCACGATCACCGAGACGAACCCATACCTCTACCAGTCGCACCTGTTCGACAAGACGCAACCCGAGAACCTGGATTTCCTGAAGCGGTTCCGGTCCTTGCTCAACCAGTACGAGGACCGCGCGTCGGTCGGCGAGGTCGGCGACGAGTCGCGCTCGCTGCAGACGGTCGCCGCCTACACCGGCGGCAACGAGCGGCTGAACATGTGCTACACCTTCGACCTGCTCGGGGCGCAATTCTCGGCCGCGCATATCAGGGGATGCGTGGAGGCCTACGAGAAGCACGTCGCAGGCGGCTGGGTGTGCTGGGCGTTTTCCAACCACGACGTGGTGCGCCACGTTTCGCGCTGGGTGCGGCTGGGCGAGGATTTCGACGCTATCGCCAAGTTCGCGATCACCATCCTTGCGTGTTTGCGAGGCTCGATCTGTCTCTACCAGGGGGAGGAGCTTGGCCTGACCGAGGCCGAGATAGCCTTCGAGGACCTGCGCGACCCCTATGGCATCCGCTTCTGGCCAGGGTTCAAGGGGCGCGACGGCTGCCGCACGCCCATGGTCTGGGAAACGGACAAGCCGAACGCCGGCTTTTCCGGCGGCAAGCCATGGCTGCCAATTCCCCGGGAGCATGTCGGACGCGCCGCCGACGTGCAGTGGGGCGAGGCGACATCGGTGCTGTCGCGCTACCGGGCTGTGCTGGGACTGCGCAAACGCCACGCATCGCTCGGCCGCGGAACGATCGCCTTCATCGACGGCGCCGAGGACGTGCTGGCGTTCTTTCGCGAGGCAAACGCCGAAAAGCTGATCTGCGTTTTCAATTTCTCGCGCGAGGAAGTCCGCTGGACGCTGCCGTCGGGCACGCTCGTCTTCGACGAGATCGAGTTGCCCGAGCGGTCGGCCAAGCTGGAAGGACTGGCAATCAGGCTGCAGCCGCTCGGCTGCTTCATGGGGCGCGTCCTGTGAGGTCGTGCAATCCGAGAGCGAATTCCTTTGCGTCAGTGCGGATGCTGTTGAAATCGCGCTGACTGCTGCTAGGTTTGCCAGCAGAACGGCGGGATACCCCGCCCTGCTCTGGCTCCTGTCGGAGGGACAGGATCGCCTCGGCAGTCAAAGGTGTCCAACGTCGGCGCCGAACAAGAGGAGAGTCCAAATGGCATTCAAATCCCTGCTAAGGGCGACCGTCTTCGCCTCGAGCCTGATCATGGCCGGGGGCGTTTTTGTGTCGCCGGCCCTGTCGGAAACGGTGTTCAACCGCGGCAACTCGGCCGATCCGGAATCGCTCGATCCCCACAAGACCTCGACAGTGTACGAAGCGCACATCCTGCGCGACCTCTACGAGGGACTTGTGATGCAGGACCAGAATGCCGAACTGATACCGGGAGCCGCCGAAAGCTGGACGATCTCGGATGACGGCCTGGTCTATACCTTCAAGCTGCGCGCCGACGCGGTGTGGTCCGACGGTTCGCCGGTCACGGCCGACGATTTCGTGTATGCCTTCCGCCGTCTGGAAGATCCCGCGACGGGCGCGGAATACGCCTCGATGCTTTATGTCGTGAAGAACGGCGAAGAGGTGAACACCGGCAAGGCGAAGCCGGAGGAACTCGCCGTGAAGGCGGTCGATCCGACGACGTTCGAGGTGACGCTCAATGCGCCGACGCCCTATTTCCTCGAGATGCTGACGCACCAGTCGACCTTCCCGGTCAACAAGGCGTCGATCGACAAGCTCGGCGCCGACTGGATCAAGCCCGGCAACCTCGTCTCGAACGGCGCCTTCACGCTCGCCGAGTTTGTCCCCAACGACCACATCAAGCTGGTCAAGAACCCGAAGTTCCACGACGCGGCGAACGTGAAGCTCGATGTCGTGAACTACTTCCCGACCGAGGACCGCTCGACGGCGATCAAGCGCTTCGAGGCCGGCGAACTGGACTCCAACGACGACATCCCGACCGAACAGCTTGCCGACCTCAAGGCGAAGTTCGGCGACCAGCTGCGTATCGGCCCGTATCTCGGGACGTACTACTACGCGATCAAGACGGACAAGGCGCCGTGGGACAATGTCGAACTGCGCAACGCGGTGTCGATGGCGATCGACCGCGACTTCCTGGCCGAGAAGGTCTGGCAGAACTCCATGCTACCAGGCTATTCGATGGTTCCGCCCGGCATCGAGGGCTACGAACCCGCGATGGCGACCTTTGCCGAGGAATCGCAGATCGACCGCGAGGACAAGGCCAAGGCCGTCCTCGAAAAGCTCGGCTACACGCCCGAGAAGCCGCTGAAGATGGAAATCCGCTACAACACGTCGGAAAACCACAAGAACACGGCCGTGGCGATCCAGGAACAGCTGAAGCCGCTCGGCATCGAGGTGACGATGGTCAATACCGACACCAAGACGCATTACGGGCACCTTGAGCAGAAGGGCGACTTCGACGTAGCGCGCGCCGGCTGGATCGCGGACTACAAGGATCCCGAGAGCTTCCTCGGCATCTCGCGCAAGGCGTCGGGCAACAACTATTCGAACTACAACAGCCCGAAATTCGAGGAACTGATGGACAAGGCTGCTGCCGACGGCGGCAAGCCTGAACTCCGCCTGAAGGACATGTCGGAGGCGGAACGCGTTTTGATCGACGACGTCGGCCAGATACCCCTGCTCTATTATTCCTACAAGAACCTCGTCTCGCCGAAGATCGCAGGCTTTGACGAGAACGTCATGGACGTGCATCCGAGCCGCTTCATCAGCAAGCAATAGGCCAGGACGGGCAGCGCCGCATGCAACGGCGCTGCCCTCCCGCCCGTAAGGCCCGGCCTCCATGCTGATGTACGTGCTGCGGCGGCTCCTGACCGCCATTCCGACGCTCTTCATTGTCGTCACGCTTGCGTTTTTCCTGATCAGGATCGCGCCAGGCGGCCCGTTCAACCAGGAGCGCGGACTGAGCCCCGAGATCAAGGCCAACCTCGAAGCCCAGTTCGGTCTCGACGATCCGTTGTGGCTGCAATACGGCAACTACCTGAACAACCTGGCGCACGGCAATTTCGGCCCGAGCTACAACCTGCCTGATTTCACGGTGACAGAGCTTTTCGCGGCCGGCCTGCCCATCTCGGTGCAGCTCGGCGCGATGGCGCTGACGCTCGCGCTGCTGCTTGGAGGGACGCTGGGCATCGTGGCGGCGCTGCACCAGAACCGCTGGGAGGACTACGCGGTCATCGCGACGGCAACCGCCGGCAGCACGATCCCGACCTTCGTGATCGCGCCGATCATCCAGCTTGTGTTCGGGTTGACCTGGAACCTGCTGCCGATCGGCGGCTGGAACGATGGAGCATGGCCAAACAAGGTAGGCCCGGTCCTGACGCTGGCGCTGCCTCAGATCGCTATCGTCGCACGGCTGATGCGCGGCTCGATGATCGAGGCGCTGCGCGGCCATCACATCCGCACGGCGCGCGCGCTCGGCCTGTCCGACTGGTCGGTGATCGTCAAGCACGCGCTGCGCGGCGCCTTGCTGCCGATCGTCTCCTATGCCGGCCCGGCAGCCGCGGCGCTGCTGACCGGCTCGGTGATCGTCGAGACGATCTTCGCCATTCCCGGCATCGGCCGCTACTTCGTCGACGCGGCGCTCAACCGTGACTACACGCTGGTGATGGGGACCGTGGTGGTGATCGCCATCTTCACCATCGTCTTCAACCTGATCGTCGACATCCTCTATGCCGTGGTCGACCCCCGGGTGCGCTATGACTGACGCCGCGCTCGACGCTGCGGGGACAGCTGCCGCGCAGCCGGGACGTTCGCTGTGGGACGACGCCTGGGCGCGTCTGCGCGCCAACAAGGCGGCGATGGCGAGCCTGTTCTTCCTGGCCGCGATGGGCATTGCCTGCGTCGTCGGGCCATGGCTTGTGCCGCACACCTACACGACGATCTACGGCGACTACGTCAGGACGCCGCCGAGCCTGTCGGCCTATCCCAAGGCCGACATGGTGGAAACCGCGCTCGCCGAGGCGGTGAAGCGCATGCGCGTCGACGTGAAGGACTGGCGCCAGGAGGGCGACCGCGTGTTCGTCACGGTCCAATCCAGCCGCGCGGTCGACGAGCGCAACGTGCGCTATCTCGACCGCTCCGACACATTCGACGACGCCAAGGTCGAGAGCAAGTCGGACGACGGAAAGACGATGGTGCTGAGCGCCGCGATCAAGCAGCAGTACTTCCTGCTCGGCACCGACAATGTCGGCCGCGACCTCCTGTCGAGGACTTTGATGGCGGGGCGCATCTCGCTGGCGATAGGACTGCTGGCGGGTGTGACGGCGGTGGTTATCGGCGTGATCTACGGCGCAACCGCGGGCTTTGTCGGCGGACGCACCGACGAGGTCATGATGCGCGTCGTCGACGTGCTCTATTCGCTGCCGTTCATCTTCTTCGTCATTATGCTGGTGGTGTTCTTCGGCCGCAACTTCGTGCTGATGTTCATCGCGGTGGGCGCGGTCGAGTGGCTCGACATGGCCCGCATCGTCCGCGGCCAGACGCTCTCCATCAAGCGGCAGGAATACGTCCAGGCGGCGGAGGCGATGGGCGTGTCCACCGGCGGCATCCTGCGCCGGCACGTTATCCCCAACACGCTGGGGCCTGTCGTCGTCTACATGACTCTCCTCGTGCCGAAGGTCATCCTGCTGGAGAGCTTCCTGTCCTTCCTCGGGCTCGGCGTCCAGGAGCCCATGACGAGCTGGGGCGTTCTGATCTATGAGGGCGCCAAGAACATCCAGGGGTCGACCTGGATGCTCGTCTATCCCTCGGTGTTCCTCACCGGCACGCTGTTCTGCCTGAA
>JAPLOZ010000024.1 GCA_026400435.1 Hyphomicrobiales bacterium
CCGGCAGCATTATGGCGGCAGCCTCAAGGGCAAGTGGATCCTGACCGCCGGCTTGGGCGGCATGGGCGGCGCGCAGCCGCTGGCGGCGGTGATGGCCGGGGCCTGCAGCCTCGCGGTGGAGTGCAATCCGGACTCCATCGATTTCCGCCTGCGCACCCGCTACCTCGACGAGAAGGCCGAGACCATCGACGAGGCACTGGCCATGATCGAGCGCTGGACCAAGGCCGGCGAGGCGAAGTCGGTCGGCCTGCTCGGCAACGCCGCCGAGATCGTGCCCGAGCTTTTCCGCCGTGGGGTTCGCCCCGACATGGTGACCGACCAGACCTCGGCGCACGACCCGCTGAACGGCTACCTGCCGAAAGGCTGGTCGATGGCGGAGTGGCGCGAGAAGCGCGTGAGCGACCCGAAGGCGGTGGAGAAGGCCGCCCGAGCGTCGATGCGCGAGCACGTCGAGGCGATGGTGGCCTTCTGGAACGCCGGCGTGCCGACGCTCGACTACGGCAACAACATCCGCCAGGTGGCGAAGGACGAGGGTTTTGCGAACGCCTTCGCCTTCCCGGGCTTCGTGCCGGCTTATATCCGCCCGCTGTTTTGCCGGGGCATCGGCCCGTTCCGCTGGGCAGCGCTCTCGGGCGATCCCGAGGACATCTACAGGACCGACGCCAAGGTGAAGGAACTGACGCCTGGCAACACCCACCTGCACAACTGGCTCGACATGGCGCGCGAGCGCATCGCCTTCCAGGGGCTGCCCGCGCGCATCTGCTGGGTGGGCCTGGGCGACCGCCACCGGCTGGGGCTCGCCTTCAACGAGATGGTGGCGAGCGGCGAGCTGAAGGCGCCTGTCGTGATCGGCCGCGACCATCTCGACAGCGGCTCGGTCGCCTCGCCCAACCGCGAGACCGAGGCGATGAAGGACGGCTCCGACGCGGTGTCCGACTGGCCGCTGCTCAACGCGCTGCTCAACACCGCGTCCGGCGCGACCTGGGTGTCGCTGCACCATGGCGGCGGCGTTGGCATGGGCTTTTCCCAGCACGCAGGCATGGTGATCGTCGCCGACGGCACCGATGACGCCGCGAAACGGTTGGAGCGCGTGCTGTGGAACGACCCGGCGACGGGCGTCATGCGCCACGCCGATGCGGGGTATGAGATCGCGGTGGACTGCGCGCGGGAGAAGGGACTGAATTTGCCGGGGGTGCTGGGGTAAAACGCGCAATATTTGTCGCATGTTGAAGATGTCTTCACATGAACTGCGGGACCCGAAGACCGGACGGCTGGTCACCGTGCGCGGCCTTGGCGCGCTCAAGGGCAGCACGTTCGCGATCCGGGCGGAGGCGCACCCCCACCCGCGCCTGCAGCGCGACCTCCCCACAAGGGGAGGTGGGCGGCGCTGGGCTAGCCGTCGAGCACGGTGCTAAACTTGGCGGCGAGCTGTTCGATGCTGAAGGGTTTTGCAGGAGCTGGGTGCCGGCGTCGAGCACGCCGTTGTGGACGATGACGTTGCGCGTGTAGATCTATTGCCTCCAAACAGTGACCCAATAATGCTGCGCGGCAACCCCCACGCAAAACTATTTTGAGCGAAGGTGCTCGGTAATCTGCCGGTAGAGTTCGTCGACGGGGAGGGAGTGCAGGGATTTCAGGCCAAAGATTTCAATACCTTTTACATTGCCTTTCAGCGTGTGGTTTCCGAGCGATTGGAACCCCCATGGGCTTTGTGCGCGATGGGCGACAGAAGCGGAGGCAATCAACGGCACGTTCAGGACCCGGGTCAATGACTCAAGACGCGACGCCAAATTCACGGTGTTACCGAGAATTGTGAAATCCCGCTTCAAGGCAGAACCGATATTGCCCTCGTAGACCATGCCATTCGCCAGCCCGACGCCGCCGTGTAGGAAATGTTGTGGACTGGTCCTTGATGCGCGACTTCTGCGGCGATTCATCTCATCAAGAATATCGACGGCTGCAGAGACAGCGGTATCCGCGTCCTGATGCGGAAAATAGGCGAGAATGCCATCCCCCAGCAGCTTGTTGACCTGACCCCCGTGTCGATCAATCTGTTCGGTGCAGGCTTCGATATGGCTGTTGACCAGTTCCATCAAATCGGCCGGCCTCAGACGCTCCGCGAAATAGGAGAAGCCGACAATGTCGCTGAAGAGAACGGTGGCCCTTAGCCTTCGCGGCTTGACCAGGGTTGGGTTCACTCCCCGCTCAATCATTCGAAAAATACTCGGCTGAGTATACTGCGAAATAATCTGATTGGCTTCCAGAAGCGCACTCAAGGTGTGACGGAAAGCCAAAGGCAAAACTTCGGCATCTTCATTCAGATTAAATATCCGCATGTCCCAATCAGGGAACATGCGGTCGGTAACGTTGTTCAGAGAGTTCAGACAGAGCACGTGATTATGCCGCGGATCTCGAAGAATCCGCTCGTTGTAGAGACTGTCGACAATGGCTGAGCGACCTTCAAGTGCCTGGAAGAACATATCGCCGAGACAAACCAAAATACCGGTAATCCCCCGTTCGTGATTGTAGCGAACAGCGGAAATCCGGATAGCATCAATGTCACGCTTCGTGAGGGGGCGGGCAAATCGGCTGACGTAGAATAGTCGTTTCATTCGCGGCAACTGGCGCGCTCCCATCCGCTCATCCCGCTTTAACGATAGTGGAAACCTGTCGTGGGTGCTATCGCCTGCGGAGCAGACGGTCGGGACGACCAGGAGTGACTGCTACCGGTGCGATAGACAGCCCCCGGCTATCCTTTGAGCATAGGAGGCAGCTTGTGAGTACACAGAGGTTTACCCCGGAATCAAAGGAAGAAGCGGTCAAACAGGTCGTCGATCAGCGCCTGGTCACGCTCGATCGCGAGCGCTACGACGCCTTCGTGAAGGTTCTCGAAAACCCGCCCGCGCCGGGACCGAAGCTGAAGGGGCTGTTACGCCGTGTGCCTGTTTGGGAAGAATGACCACCGGGCGGAGGCTCACCCCCACCCGCGCCTTTGGCGCGACTTCCCCAAAAGGGGGAGGTGGAAGACCTCAGCCCTTTATCCTCACACCCCCGTCGCCTTGTGCCATGTGGTCGAGTGACAGCGCGGGCAGTTGGGGAGACTGTGTCCCGGCTGCGGGGTCAGCACGGTTCCACAGAGGGCGCAGGCGACCGCGCCTGCGTGCTCCTCGCCGGCTTTCAGCGTGGCCGGCGGGCTGACGTCCCAGGGCGGCTCGATGGACAGGCCGGGTCGTTCGGTTGGATCCGATGCCTTGAAGACAGAGACGTTGCCGTTGGTTTCCAGATAGGCCGCGCGGACCTGGCCGACATGCTCGATATCCTTCATGCGCAATTGCTCGAACAGTTCGTCCTGGCCGAAATTCGCCTTGAGCAGGACATCGTGGTGGATGACGCCGTCGCGGATGAGCTCGACCGTCTTGCCTTCGATCGCGTCCTCCAGGCTTGGGCTGCGCGTCAGCACGAAGCTCAGCCCCTTGTCGATGAGGATCACGACGGTGATGACGAGGAGACAATGCACGAGCGGAACGTCCGGATAAAACATCGCGTCGCCCACCGCCGAGCCAAGCGCGATGACCAGCAGGAATTCCACCAGCGACAGTTGGCCGATCGAGCGGCTGCCGATCCAGCGGATCAGCACCAGCGTGTAGACGTATATGAGGACCGTGCGGAACACGATCTCGAGAAGAAACAGCGGCGGCTCGTCGCCGAACAGCATGCGGCCGAAGTCGAAAGCGACTGTTGGCTCGTCCATATGGATATCCCTCGGATCAAAATCATAGGTGCGTCGCGCCAGCTGCCGACCGACGCGGGTTGCAATTGCGGATAACCGCCGGACGGGCCGGGGGTTCCGCGTGCGCCCGCCATCGAAGGGTTGCGGCGCCATCGCGGCTTGATGCCGCCATCGTTTCGTTCCACATCGTTGCTGATGAAGGATGTCGATCAGCGCCGGGGAATCGGGTGGGCCTTGCCCGCCTCGGTGACCGTTCATGCGCTGGCGGCGGCGCTGCTGATCTTCGGGCTGCCGGTCTCGCTGTTCGAGGCCGAGCCGGAGAAGGCGATCGAGGTCGACCTCGTGCCGCCGCCGGAGCCGCCGAAGAAAGCGGAGACGGCCAAGGCCGAGCCGCCGCCGCCGGCACCGAAGCCCGAACCGCCGCCGCCAGAGGCAAAGGCCGAGAAGCCGCCCGAGCCGAAGCCAGAGCCGAAACCCGAAGCCGAGAAAGAGGCGCAGCGGGCGGCCGAAAACGTGCTGCAGCCGGTGCACCGGTTCGGCGAGAAGGATGGCGGCCCCAAGATCGCCCCCGACGGCAACAGCGCGGCCGAGGCGTCGCCGCAAAGCGAGGCCGAGAAGCCTGCGCCGGATACTCCCGAGGTCGCCCAGCCGGAACAGGCCGAGGCCAAGCCGGCGCCGGAGAAGGTCGCGCCGGAACAAGAGGACGCGGCGCAGCCGCAGGCGCTGACGGCGGCGCGCTCGGCCGAGCTGGCGCCTTTGCCGCAAGAGGCTATCGTGCCGACGCCAAAGCCGGCGCCCGCCAAGAACAAGGCCGCCGAAGCGGAGCAGAGGAAGAAGCTGGCGTCGCGGATGGACAGCGGCGACGTGACCGCCACGACGGCGATGCGCGACCTGCCGCGCAGCGTCAGGGGAGGCCGGCTCTGCGTGACGGAACTGCGCGAGCAGATGCGCGAGGCATCGCCGCCCTATTTTCCCGACCTCCTGCCGTCCTACCCGCTCGAGCAGGGCAACGTGCTGCAGGTTCCTAGGGCTGCGTTCCGCCTCAGCGGAGCGTGGTACGAGTTGAGCTTCCGCTGCGAGGTCGACACCAATGCGACCGAGGTGCTGGCCTTCGTATTCCGCGTCGGCGGGCCGATCCCGCCCAGCGAATGGAAAAGCCGGGGATTGCCGGCGCGATAGGGCAGCCGGAGGCTCCTGACGCCATCCTGTCAGGAGCCCCGATGGACGCAACTGCAAAATTTCCCTCTGATGCGACGGGTTGGCGTGTCTGCTTCGGCAAGGCCCGTTCGTCTTCCTCATAAGGGCCCGCAGCAAGCGGGCCGGCTCATAGTCAGGAGATCGTCATGCCGCACGCCGTTGCCGAGAGTCCGTATCGCTGGGTGATCGTGGCGGCCGGCGGCCTGCTCGGCTGCGTGGCGATCGGCGCGATGTTCTCGCTGCCGGTGCTGCTGCGGCCGATATCCGAGGACACCGGCTGGTCGACGACCGGCATCTCGACCGCCATGACGATAGGTTTCCTTGCGCTGGCATTGGGCAGCATCGCATGGGGCAGCCTGTCCGACCGTTTTGGACCGCGCGCGGTGGTGCTCGCCGGATCGACGATGCTGGCGGGCAGCGTGGCGGTGGCAAGCCGGGCAACCTCGCTGGTCGAGTTCCAGCTGGTGTTCGGGCTGATGGTCGGCTTTTCGACGGCGGCGATCTTCGCGCCGATGATGGCCTGCGTGACCGGCTGGTTCGAAACGCAGCGCGGCCTCGCCGTGTCGCTGGTGTCGGCCGGCATGGGCATGGCGCCAATGACGATGGCCCCGCTCGCGGCCTGGCTGGTGAGCAATTACGACTGGCGCACCACGATGCTGATCCTGGCCGGCATCGCCGCTGCGATCATGATCCCGGCGGCGCTGCTGGTGCGCCGTCCGCCGGCGCTGGCGGCGCGCGGCGGGGCGGCGGCCGAAGCTCATCCGCAGGCGGACATGTCGGTGCGGCAGGCAGTGCGGACGCCGCAGTTCATCATCCTTCTGCTGACCAACTTCTTCTGCTGCGCGACGCATTCCGGGCCGATCTTCCATACGGTGAGCTATGCGATCAGCTGCGGCATCCCGATGATCGCTGCAGTGTCGATCTACAGCGTCGAGGGGCTGGCCGGCATGGGCGGTCGCGTCGCGTTCGGTTTCCTCGGCGACCGCTTCGGCGCCAAGAACGTGCTGGTGACGGGGCTCTTGCTGCAGGCGTTCGGCGTGCTGGCGTATTTCTTCGTCAGCGGGCTCACCGGCTTCTATACGGTGGCCGCCATCGTCGGCTTCATCTATGCCGGCGTCATGCCGCTCTACGCGGTGATCGCTCGCGAGAATTTTCCGCTGAAGATGATGGGAACGGTGATCGGCGGCACGGCGATGGCCGGCAGCCTCGGCATGGCGACCGGGCCGGTGCTGGGCGGGCTGCTCTACGACAGCTACGCCACCTACAGCTGGCTCTATGTGGGATCGTGGGGCATCGGGCTCGGCGCCTTCTTGATCGCGATGACGTTCAGGCCGTTCCCCAAGACGCCGGGCATGGCGGCAAACGCGGCGGCGACGGCGTAGGCGATCAGAAGGTGGCGGAACTCTTCAGGCCGAGCACGAAGACGTTGCCGTTGGCGCTGTTGCCACCCGGACGGTAAACGTATTGCAGGTTCGGCCGGAATTGCAGCGCCGGCGTCGGCCGCCAAGTGTAGTAGACTTCGGCGGCGTATTCGGAACCTTCGATGCCTTCCTCGTCGGCGACGCGGTCGTTGACATGCGTGGTGCCGATGGCAAACGCGATGTCATCCTGAGGGCGGCTGTCGAAGAGCCCGGTATAGACCAGCCCGGCCGCCACCTGCGCATCGGTGGTCGATGTGCGGTCGTCGGACACCACGGCGTTCAGGAAAGCCCTGAGGTCGGGCGTCAGGTTCTGCTGGAAATTGATGTACGCGCCGTAGCGGCCACGGTGCTTGGCCGGCGGCAAGCCGGAGACGTCGAAGGGGTCGCCGTTGGCGTCGTCGACAACGTCGTTGGCCTCCGACGTATCGTACCAGACGCCGATCTTGTAGCTGCCTGGTAGCGCGCCACCGCCGAAGGTCGGCTGCCATGCGAGTTCGACCGGGATGAGCGCGCCGGTCGAGCCGGAGAACCACACCGGCAGCAACGCCTTGCTGACGCCGAGATAAGCAGGGTTGACGTCATAGACGCCAGCCTCGACGTAGCCGAAATCCTCGATGTTGACCTTGAGCCGGGTTCCCCACTGGCTGATCGGCCAGTTGTAGATGTAGTCGCCGGCGATGTTGCCGGGGTCGGAGCCGCAGAAGGTGAGGTTCTGGAAGTCGCAGGAGAAGCCGGCAAAATCCTCGCCGACACCCATGCGGCCGACCTTCCAGTCGATGAGGTTGTTGGCGAACTGCTGCTGGTACCAGAACTGCGTGAGGCGGGTGGTCTGGCCGCGCCCGTAAACCTCCTGTACCTGCTGCAAGGTGCCGAGGTCGGCGTCATCGCTGAGGTTGCGGCCTGTACGCTGGGTGATCGTCGCCTGGAACTGTGCGGCGGGGATGCCGACGAGCTTTTCGAGGTCGAGCGTGACGCCGGCGACATACTGGTCGGCCCAGGCCGCGTCCTGCCTGGTCCCGCCAGTCGCGTTGTAGGCGGCCTCGCCGGTGTAGCTGAACTGGAAATCGATGCCACGGTCCTTGAGACGGGTGCGTTCGCCGTTCCAGTCGCCGAACAGCCAGGGCGAGGGCTCCGGTGCAGCGACTGCGGGCGCCGTGTCGCCGGCGCGGGCGGCGGGAGCCGCGAGAAGGGCGGCAACCGCGATTGCTCCGCCGAGATAGAATACTGGGCGCATGGCCGTCCCTCCCGATGCGCGGGGAACCGATCGCCGCATCGACGCCACGGATGTTAGCGCGCCGATGCGCCAGACGGGAGACCTGGGCGCAGGTTGCCCACAGGCGGGGTCAGCGTCATGGGCGATTGACACAATCCCGAAACCCGATAGAGTGAGACAGGTCTGTATTATTCGTGCGAAATGTACCATGCCAAACAATGCTATTGCCGGCAGAAAGCGGCAGCACATCATCGAAACCGCCTACCGCCTGTTCCGGCGCGACGGGTTCCACGCGACGGGCATCGACCGCATCATCGCCGAGGCCGACGTTGCCAAGATGACCATGTACCGACACTTTCCAGGTAAGGACGGCCTGATCGTCGAGGTGCTCGACTGGCGCGCACGGCATTTTCACGAACAGCTCGATCGCCTTGCCGAGGCAGCAGCGACGCCGGAACGAAAGATCGGCACGATCTTCGACTGGCACCAACGGTGGTTCGACAGTGCGGACTTCCATGGCTGCCTGTTCCAGCACGCGCTGGCCGAGTTCGGCGACCCCGTGCATCCTGTATTCGCGGCGGTGAGCCGGCAGAAGACCGGCCTGAGGGAGCGCATTGGCGCCATACTGTCAGTTTCGCTGACGAAAGACCGTGCCGACAGCGCGGCCGCCGCGCTGTTCATGCTGATCGAAGGCGCGACGCTGATGGCCCAGATGGGTCAGGGCAAGGCGGCCATGGCGGCGGCGCGAAAGGCCGCCGCGAGCATGCTTGCCACCGCGAATGCCTGAAACAGTGAGCGCCACCGTCGTCGGCCTCGCGCTGTTCGCGGCGATCCTCCATGCCAGCTGGAACGCCTTTCTGCGCACAGGCGCAGATCGCCTGTGGACGGTCACTGTGATGAGCTTTGCCAGCAGCGCCGGCGCGCTGCTGTTCGTCTTCGCCGTGCCCCTGCCTTTGTCGCCGGCTTGGCCCTACATCGTTCTCTCGGCTTTCCTGCAGGTCGGCTACAGCGTCTTTCTGGTCGCTGCCTACCGCAATGGGGAGCTCGGTCAGGTCTATCCCATCATGCGCGGAAGTGTCCCGATGCTGGTCACCCTCGGCGGCTTCCTGCTGGCCGGACAGCAGCCGGGACCATACCAGGTGGCAGGCGTGATTCTCGTCGCCCTTGGCATCATGAGTCTCTCGCTCGGCGCGGGCAGGGCTTCCGGAACCTCGGTGCTGTTCGCCCTGGCGACAGGCGCGATCATTGCCGGCTACGTGACCGTGGACGCGATCGGCGTGCGGCTGGCCGGCCACAGCGGCGCGTACACGGTCTGGGTGCTGACTATCTACGGGACTCTGATGCCCACGACGTTCCTGCTGATGCGAGGAAGACTGGCGGTCGACCCGCTGGCGCGGGAGACGTGGAAGGCGCTGGGCGGCGGCGTTGTCGCGATGGCTGCCTATGGCGTCGTGGTGGCTGCGTTCGCGCTGGGGCCGGCCGGGCCGATCACGGCGCTCCGGGAGACCAGCGTGGTGTTCGCGGCTCTGATCGGCTGGCTGTTCCTCGGCGAAACATTGACCGCGCGTCGGATCGTTGCCTGCGCCGTCGTCGCGGCCGGCGCAGTTCTGATCGGGCGATAGTCTCCGCCAGCGTTTGGTCTCTTCTCGACCACTGTACGCGATGCTAAGGCTAGCACCGGGATGCGAGGGGGACGGTTTCCGCCGCCACCGCCGCCCGCCGGAGGACGACCCCATGTCGAACGCCCTGAATCCCCTGGCACCGCACCATCTGCCGGGCTTCATAACCGCGCCGGGCGAGACCGACGTGCTGATGGTCGGCGGTGCGATCTTCCTGATCATCGCCGTGCTGGGACTGGGCAGCGTCTATTTCCGGCTGCATTCGCTGCCCGAGAAGCTGGCGCACGGCAATGCCAGCAAGGTGCAGTTCGAAGTGGTGGCAGTGCTGGGCCTGCTTGCGCTGCTTACCCACACCAACTGGCTCTGGGTGGCCGCGCTGATCCTGGCGCTGGTGCCAATTCCCGACCTGCACGGTCCGCTGGAGAGAATGGCCGACGCTTTGGGGCGGATGGCGGGGTTGCGGCGGGACCGGGACATCGTGGCGGCGGGCGACGCGCCCGCCGTGGACGAGGTTCATCAACCGGCGCCAGAGGCGGTCGCGCCGCCACCGGAGGCGCAGGAACCACAGCCGCTGCTTCCGGCCCGAAGCTGAGATCGGGGGCCTGCGCCATGCTCGAACTGCTGCTCTGCTCCGCCTTCACGATCCTGCCGGACTACCTCTACCGGCGTTATGCCCAGGGAAAGAGGCTCGGGCATGAGATCACGCTTTATTCAGTCTGGTTCGAACTGCGCTACGGCATCACGGCGTGCCTCGGGCTCACCATCCTGCTTTTGACGATGATCCTCTATTTCCATCCGTCCACGACGGCTGCGGTATCGTTCTACCGTACCGTTCCGATCCTGCCGGAAGGATCCGGGCGGGTTGAGGAAGTGCTGGTGGGGCTGAGCGACACGGTGAAGGCCGGCCAGCCGATTTTCCGGCTGGACAGTTCCAAGCAGCAGGCGGCGATGGAGACAGCCCGCAAGAAGTTGTCCGAGATCGACGCGGAGATCGAACTGGCCAAGGCGCAGCTTGTCGTCTCGGAAGCCCAGATCCAGGAAGCGCAAAGCTCCTATCAGCAGGCGCTCGACGAATTGGCGACGAAGGCCGAACTGCAGAAGCGCAACGCAGGCACCGTCGCCCAACGGGAGCTCGAGAAACTCCAGAACCTTGTTGATGGAAGGCAGGCTGGCGTGGCTGCTGCCGTGGCCAACAAGCAGACGACCGCGACCCAGATTGCGTCTGTTCTGCCGGCGCAGCGCGCCAGCGCGGAAGCCGTACTTGCCGAGGCGCAGGTGGAACTCGACAAAACGGTGGTGCGCGCCGGCGTCGACGGCATCCTCGAACAGTTCACGCTGCGCAAGGGCGATGTGGTCAACCCGATGATGCGGCCAGCCGGCGTGCTTGTGCCATCAGAAGCTGGAAGGGGGGGCCTTATCGCAGGCTTCAACCAGCTCGAGGCGCAGGTGATGAAGGTCGGCATGCTGGGCGAGGTGACGTGCGTGTCGAAGCCGATGACCATCATTCCGATGGTGGTGAGCGATGTGCAGGAACTGATCGCGACCGGGCAGGTGCGCGCTTCGGACCAGTTGATCGACGCGCAACAGGTTGCGCGCCCGGGGACCATCACTGTTTATATGGAGCCGCTGTTCGAAGGCGGCTTCGAGGGCGTTCCGCCAGGCAGCAACTGCATCGCAAACGCCTATACGAACAACCACGACGCGCTGGCCGACCCTGATATCGGCACCGGCACGTGGCTGTTCCTCCACGCGGTGGACGCCGTGGGCGTGGTCCATGCGATCATCCTCAGGTTGCAGGCGCTGCTGCTGCCGATCAAGACGCTGGTGTTCTCAGGCGGGCATTGACGGGAGCAAAAGGCGGGGACGGGACCGTCAAGCCGTGCCGATGCGCCTGAAATTGTGGAGATAGGCGCGCACGGCGTTCCAGTCGCCGTCCTTGGCGGTCATTGCAACGTAGCCATCGGGGCGCACGAGAAAGATGCCGCCTGCCTGGACCGAAGGGCGGGTTTTTTCCTCAAGCAGATCGGGAAACTCGGCAACGAGGTCTGGCGGCGTTTCGTCCGAGAAGATCGCTAATTTCGGCTCCCTGCCGCTGACTGGATCGGTGTCGGCCGGCGCCAGCCGATGCCCGGGCTTTGGGCCTCCGAGACCGCTCGCATGCGGGCCGTTGAGCGGGCTGTGCGGGTAGGCAACGGACAGCTCGGAAAGCGTCTCGCGCGCGACGTTCTGCACGGCATGGAGCCCAAGCACGTGGCTGGCGACGAAGTTTCGGATCGCCTGGGCGTACTCGTTCTTCATCATGGCCACGCGGGTGAGGTGGCCGGCCGACGCGATGACCTCTGCCGCGACCGGGCTGCGCTCGACGCTGTAGGTGTCGAGCAGGCGGTCGGCACATACATCGTCGCAGACAAGCGCCAGCTTCCAGGCCAGGTTGAAGGCGTCCTGCATGCCGGTGTTCATGCCCTGGCCACCGGCGGGGCTGTGGACATGCGCCGCGTCGCCGGCGACGAAGACGCGGCCGGAGCGATAGTCGTCGACCTTGCGTTCGTTGATCTTGAAGCGGGCGATCCAGACGGGATCGGTCGCGGTCAGTCCGCCTGGTCCGCGGCTGTCGATGATTGCCTGGACCTCCGCCAGCGTCGGCTCGACCGCATGGTTGGTTGACGGCCCGGTGCTGGCGATGAGACGCATCCGGTCGCCGGGCAATGGGAAGAACGCGACGACGCCGTCGCGGTGCCACCACATCATCAATTCGTCGTGGGCGATCACGCCCGGCAGTTTTATGTCCGCCAGCAGGAAGTCCGTGGCGACCGAGTTGCCGCGGAACTCCTTTCCGAGCGTGTGGCGCACGGTGCTGTGGGCGCCGTCGCAGCCGACAAGCCAGTTGGCGCAGATCGTCTCCGACGAACCGTCCGGCCTTGCGACGAACGCCTCAACGGACGTGCCATTGTCGGAAAAGCCCTTCAGCTCAACGCCGCGCTCGACCGTGACGCCGAGCTTGGCGAGCTCTTCCTCGAGAATGCGTTCGGTCTCGGACTGGGGAATCATCAGGACGAAGGAATAGCGGGTGTCGAGGCCGTCGAACCCGATGTGGGCGATGGTTTCCGCGCCGTCGCTGATCTTGGCGGCCTGCACCTTGACGCCCGCCGCAACCAGTTCGTCGGCGATGCCGGCGCGCTCGAACAGCTCAAGCGAACGGCTCCAGACCGCGACAGCCTTGGACTTGTCGGTGCGCGTGGGCGCCTTGTCGACTATGCGCAGCGGCACGCCGTAGCGGGCGAACTCGATGGCGAGGGTCAGGCCGACCGGCCCGGCGCCGGCGATGAGAACCTGTGGCTTCATGCTGAATTCTCCAGGGCGGCATGCCGAATGAGCGGATCCGGCGACAGCGAAACACTATCCGCGCTGCGTGTTCGGCGCTAGCTTCGGTGAATATAGCGAACGGGGTGGTTCATGACGCATGAGGTCGTCTTTCTACTGGATGTCGACAATACGCTGCTCGACAACGACAGGATCGCCGACGATCTCAGGGCGCATCTGACCGGAAATTTCGGCAAGGCGGGAGCGCACTACTGGGCGCATTTCGAGGAACTGCGCAAAGAACTCGGCTACGCCGACTATCTCGGCGCGCTGCAGCGCTACCGGGCCGACCTCGAAAACAATGGCGAGGCGGCGCACCGGCTGCTTTCGGTGTCGCAGTTCCTGATAGATTATCCTTTCGCCGACAGGGTCTATCCCGGCGCGATCGACGTGATCGCGAAGCTCAGCACGTTCGGGCCAACGGTGATACTGTCGGACGGCGACGTGGTGTTCCAGCCGCGGAAAGTTCGCCAGTCGGGGATCTGGAAAGCCGTCGACGGCCGCGTGCTGATCTTCATCCACAAGGAGGAGATGCTGGCGACCGTCGAGCGCGAGTTTCCCGCCAAACGTTACGTTCTGATCGATGACAAGGAACGCATCCTCGATGCGGTGAAGGCGATCTGGGGCGACAAGGTGGTCAGCGTGTTCCCGCGCCAAGGGCACTATGCGGTCGACCCGGCGAATGCAGGCAAATACCGCAAGCCGGACATGACGGTCGAGAAGATCGGCGACCTTTTGGGCGCTGACATCGGCAAGATGGTGGGGTGAACAGGCAGCACCATTTACACGTCACAGCTGAACATCAGACTGAAAGGTGCAATACCATGACCGAGACTGCTGCTTCGCGACGCGACTTCCTCAAGACCGCGGCGGCAGGCGCGGTCGCCGCTTCAGCGGTCGCGGCCGCCACCACCGGCGCCGAGGCCTACCAGGACAATATGGAACGCGCGCTGTCGGCGCTCTAGGATGCGCTGGGGTCGCTGCGTGAGGCGACACCCAACAAGGGCGGGCACAAGGAGTCGGCAGTACAGCTGATCCAGCAGGCGATCGGCGAAGTGCAGGCCGGCATCCAGTTCGCCGTCGAGCACGGCGGCGGCTGAAGTCCGGTCAGGGAATTGATGCGGTCACCGGAACTCAGGACTTCTCAGCGAGACGGATGGACACCCTGTTCGTCGCCTTGCCGTCCTTGACGACGGCCGAAATTCCAATGCGCAGCGTGCCGGAATCAGCCTTGCGAATCCAGCCGATGCGGTCGCTCTCGTCGGCGGCGTCGGCCGCGCCCTTCTTTTCGACAAAGCCGGTCAGGCCTGCGACACAGGTGCGCGTGGCGGCTGCCATCTCGTCCACCCATTTCTTCGCTTCTTCCGCGTTGGCGCGGTCGAAGGAGCAGGCGACCATTTCGAACTTCTTCTTGTCGTTGCTACGCAAGATGCAAGCGCCGCCCTCGACGACGACGTCCTTGAGCGCCCAGGTCTTGCTGTCCAGTTCCTTGCCACGCAAGGCGACAAAGGCTTCCTTGCCGCCGTCGGACGCTTGCTTGTAAAGACCGCACAGCGTGTCCGCGGCTGTCGGCGACTGCGCCAGGGCTGTTGAAGCACTCGCCAGGCAAAGCCCCAGAGTGACGGCGTATCGAGAAACGAGATTCATAGCAGCCTCCAATTTGCAGGCAGGGGATCGACCCATTGCATGGTAGAATTGTGGCGTTCGCGTCGCCGGAGCAGGGGCGCGCAAGGTTTATTCGCGGGGACATCCGCAAAGCGCGTCCTGCGGGCAGCAAACTACCGGCGCATCCCGCGAAAATCAGCGTTGGATCAGAACACCTTAATCTGCGCGCGAAGACCGGGGAAATAGGCGGTGTCGTCGTTGTCGGCGGGCGCGATGATCTGCCCATCGACGCTGAGGTTCAACCATGGTGTGACGGCGGCGTTGTACGGCGATCTGGCCGAATATGCCCCATCCGCGCGAGGGATTCTGCTGATCCTGCACCAGATATTGCTGGAACGCGTAGGACGCGAACCAATATCCGTCGACCTTGCCAAGGTTCTCGGCGCCGCCGGGCAGAATGAGGTCAGGGATGTCGCCCAAGTCCGTGCCGTGTAGCGTGCTGTAGACGCCGCGCAGGGTATGAAAGCCGCTCTTGCCGCCGATGGTGACCGACGGCCACAGCCTGGGATGAATCATTATCTGCGATATCCCCCGCGCAAAAAATGTCTTAGTCGCTATCCCATTCCCGGGCTCCGTGAAGTCGGACGGCCGCGCGCTTCGTGAACTGGGCATGCAGGAACTGGCAGCAATTCACAACGCCGATCCGCAGAAATGCCGTTTGGCCTGGGAAGTATTTCACGCCGCAAAGACCTGCTTGCCGTCGAACCAGGTCTCTACAACTGCAATGCTGCCGATCTGCTCCGCGTCGACCTGGCGCGGATCCTTCTCCAGCACAACGAGATCGGCAAACTTTCCCGGTTCGAGGGAGCCGATCTGGTGATCCGATCCAAGCTGCCAAGCTGCTTCGGAGGTCAGTGCCCGGATCGCCGACACTATCCCGATGCGCTCGTCCGGCGCCAGAACGAAGTCCGGATCGGCCCATGTGCGCCGCGTTACGGCCATTTGCATCATTGCCAGAGGCTCGGGGTCGCTGACCGTGAAATCCGAGTGGATCGTGAAGCCGATGCCTGCCTTCTCGACCGATGCGCAACGGCCGAGCAACAGCGCCTTTTGCGGACCGAAGATCTTGTCGCGCATCGCAATACCCCAGAAATAGACATGGCCGATGAGGAAGCTTGGCGACACGCCGAGCTCCTTCATCTGCGCAATCTGCTCGTCATGCAGAATGGAGCAGTGCTCGATCCGCGGACGAATTTCCGCCAGGTTGATGCCCTGTTCCTTCAAGTGCCGGAAAGCGGCCAGGGTGTTGTCGATCGCCGCGTCTCCGTTGGCGTGGACGGAGAGCTGCCACCCTTTGCCGGCCCAACGCTGGGCCAATTCAGTGAGCTGCTCGGGCGGCAGGTAGGCCAAACCGAAATTGTCGGTTCCGAGGTAGGGCTCGCGCTGCAACCCCGTGAATCCCTGGTTCGATCCGTCCGAAATGAGTTTGAAGCCGACGAGCTGCACAATGTCGTCGCCTTCCATGGGCTTGACGCCGGAGTCGATCCAGGACTGTTCGACCGTATAGATCGGGTAGGCGCGGACGCGCGCTGTGGCCGTTCCGGTGGCGGAATACCCCTTCAGGATGGCCCAATCCCCGGCGCCTTGCGTGAGGCCACCCAGTCCAAGGTCGCTGAAGGTCGTTATGCCTACAGTGTTGAATCGCTTCGCCAGCCTGCCGACCGCGGCGACCGGGTCAACCTTGGCCAAGGCGGGGTTGGCACCGAGCACCTTCATGAACGCGATGTTGTTCTTCATCACGCCGGTCAGCTTGCCCTCGGCATCCCGGCTGAATTCGGCGCCCGGCGGATTCTTGATGTCGTCGGGGATCTTTGCCGCGGCAAAAGCGGCTCGGTTGGCATAGCCAAGGTGCAGCGACGCATTGAGGACGAGAACCGGATTGGCGGTCGATACCGCGTCAAGCTCGGCAAAGGTGAGGGCCGCAGGCCCCTCCTGGATCGAAGGGTCCCAATTTCGCGCGACGATCCAGTCGCCCGGCGCGGCGGCCGCGGCCTCTTTCTTCAGCAGCGCCAGCACATCGTCTGTCTTGCGGAAGCGCGCCATGCCAACATAGACGCACATGAGGTCGATCACCGCGCCCGACAGGGCGTGCGTGTGTGCCTCGACGAAGCCCGGCATCAAGGTGCGGCCCGCGAGGTCGATGCGGATAGCGCCTTGGCCTGCAGCCGCCTCGACGTCGGCCAGCGATCCGACTGACACGATGCGATTGCCGCGGATGGCGATGGCTTCGGGCGTGGAGAAATCGCGATCAACGGTCAGGATTGTTCCGCCATGGAAGATCGTGGCGGCGCCGGACGGATCCGTCGCGTCGCTCTGGGCGCCGGCGGGCGAGGCATCGAGGCACATCAGGCCCAAGGCCATCGTCGAGGCGGCCAGCATACTGCGCCTGCTCATGCCGACTTGCGGTGGGGAACGCAGAGCGCCGTGAACGTCCCGGCCCAGCAGCCGCACAACGTGGGGGTTGGTTCGCATCAGCTGCCCGAACACCGGGCTGCAGCACGAGCAACCATAGATGCCGTCCTCGGTCATGTCCTTGATCCCCCCAAGACCCGATACGCTTCACACTGAAGCTTTATTCCGATCCTAGCGCCGTAGTTGTTCGCCCCCATGACATAGATCAAACGCGTGTACCGGATGACCCGTCGTCAACAAAGCATTGCGCGAAAAGGCATGGCTTGCAATGACTGAACCTCGGTAGACGCCATCGCCAACCTGGCAAATCGGCTGAGCCGGCTCCTGAAGCTCAGTGCAAGGGATAGGAACGATGCAGGTGCTGCGGGCCGCAAACTACCGGCGCATGCCATGGAAAAACGGTGGCGGGGAGACCAGCGAAATCGCCGTCTATCCGGCAGGCGCCGGGCTGGAAACGTTCGGCTGGCGCGTATCGATGGCACGCATCGCCTCGGATGGGCCGTTCTCGGCGTTCCCCGGCGTCGAGCGCACGCTATCGGTGCTGGAGGGCGACGGTGTGGTGCTGGAGATCGAGGGGCGGGAAGCGGTGCGGCTGACGCCGGCCTCGGCACCATACAAATTTGCGGCTGACGCGGCCACGAGCGCCCGGCTGATCGGCGGGCCGATCCTCGATCTCAACGTGATGACAAGGCGCGGACGCCATGGCCACGTTGTTACCCGCCACAAGATCGAGGGGGAACTGACGCTGGCCGCCGGCGTGGACAGGGCGATGCTGATTTGCGCTGGCGAAACCGTGCTGGCGAGCGGGCAGGGGGTCAACGTGGAAATCGGTAGATATGATGCCTTGACGCTGGATGGCGCGCAGGAATTCCGGGTGACCGGGATAGGAGAGATCTTCGCGGTCGAGCTTAACGCAGGCTAGACCCCGCGCCAGGGCTCGCTCCAGTGCCAGCCCGGGCCTGGGGGCTGGAGCAGCGAAATCACCAAAACCCACCGTTGTCACGGCTGCCCGCACCGGCTTATTACTCCTTGATGCCGACGGGCCTTCGCGAGAGCTGTCTTGCGCAAACGACAAAGACAGACCAAAGCATGCTGCGACGCAACCAATTGTCGCTAAAACGGTTTAAGATCGTGCCTGCGATTACGCGGTGGTACGCCTTTACGGATTTTGCATGAATATTCAGACCGATACCAAGCGGCTGGAGCAGACCGCGCATCAGTTTCCTGCTCCTCCGGAAGAACCCATACGCGACCAGTACCTGCACGAGGACCGGCTTCGGGCGCTCGGAGAAAGCCTCGCCCGCAATGAGATTCCCTCGCTGTTCGGGCTTGTGGCGTTCGACTTCCAGAAGCGAATCCGGGAGAACGCCGCCAAGATTCTCGACGTTTATCGGTCGACCAACGCGGCCCAGGCGCGCGGCGAAATGGTTACTCCAGCCGCGCAATGGCTGCTCGACAACAACTATCTCGTCGAGGAAACGATCTTCCAGATCAAGCGCGACCTGCCGCGCCGCTTCTATCGCGAGCTGCCCGTCATGACGCTGCCCGACGGTACCCGCGTGCCGCGCGCGCTGGCGCTCGCCTGGATCTACGTGGCGCATTCGGACAGCCAGGTGGCCGGCCATACGTTCAAATCGGTGGTCGAGGGCTTCCAGTCGGTCGAGCCGATGAAGATCGGCGAATTGTGGGCGTTGCCTTCGCTGCTGCGCTTCGTGCTGATCGAAAACCTGCGCCGCATCGCTTTCCGCGTCGAACGCGCCCGGCGCATGCGGCAGATTGCCAACGAGGTTGCGGACCGGGTGCTGGCGACTCCAGACAACGACGAAGACCTGAAGGTGCTTGCGCCGTATGCGGCGCATGCGCGCGACACTACGTTCGCGACGCAACTGCTCTACCGCCTGCGCGACGGTTCGCAGAATTCCGGCAAGGCGCTGAACTGGCTGGAAAAGGAACTCGAGCAGTTCGGCAGCGACGCCGAAGAGATCATCATCACCGAGCACCAGACGCTGTCGTCCGGCAATGTGACGACCGGCAACATCGTGCGGGGCCTGCGCCTCATCAACGACATCGAGTGGACCGCCTGGTTCGAGGATGTCAGCCGCATCGACGCGCTGCTGAGAGAACGCACCGACGTCGCCTCGCTCGACTTCGCCTCGCGCGACCAGTACCGCGCGGCGATCGAGAACCTCGCCAGGCGCTCGAAGTTGAGCGAGTTCGAGGTCGCGGAGAAAGCCACCGAGCTTGCCGGCGGGCACAACGCCGACGCTGGAGAGCCGGAGAATGTAGGCTACTTTCTCGTCGGCTCGCGGCGCGGCGAGCTGGAGAAGGCGATCGGCTACCGGCCGAGCTTCGGCATGTGGCTGGTGCGGGCCTTCCGCGCGGCGGGCTGGGCCGGCATCGTCGTTCCGGTGTTCCTGCTCACCGTTGTGCTGATGGCCATGGCGGGGCATGCGCTCGACGCCCTGGGGTTGCCGGGCTGGGCGGTTGTCCTGCTGCTCGTGCTGTTTGCCGTGCCTGCGAGCGAGGGCGCTCTCGCCTTCTTCAACACCGTGGTGCTCTTGTTCCTCAAGCCGACGCGGCTGATCGGCTACGAGTTCAAGGAAGGCGTGCCCGCCGAGGCGCGCACGCTGGTCGTGGTGCCGACACTGATCGGATCGCGCGACGACGTCGAGGAGACGGTGCGCAAGCTCGAAGTGCATCACCTCGCCAACGCCACCGGGGAGGTGCATTTCGCGGTGCTGTCCGACTGGCCTGACAGCTCTGTCGAGGAAAGCACGGCCGACGACGAAATCCTTGCCTTCGCGCAGGGCGAGATCGACAAGCTCAACCAGCGCTATCCGGTCAACAACCCGGTCGGGGGCGATCCGCGCTTCTATCTGCTGCATCGCCGGCGGCTCTACAATCCACAGCAGAACGCCTGGATGGGATGGGAGCGCAAGCGCGGCAAGCTGCACGAACTTAACCTGCTGCTGCGCGGCGACACCGACACGACCTTCCTGCCGCCCAAGGCGCCTCTGCCGCCGGGCGTGGTGCACGTGATGACGCTCGACGCCGACACGCGCATGATGCGCGACGCCGTCGACCGCCTGGTCGGCAAACTCTGCCACCCGCTGAACAAGCCGGTCATCGACCCGGCGACCGGCAAGGTGACGGCCGGATATTCCATCCTGCAGCCGCGCGTGACGCCTTCGCTGACGACCGGCGACGAGGCTTCGTTCCTGCAGCGCGTATTCTCCGCCAACCGCGGCATCGACCCCTATGTCTTCGCCGTCTCGGACCTTTACCAGGACGTTTTCGGCGAAGGTTCCTTCACCGGCAAGGGCCTCTATCACGTCGACGCAATGGAATCGGCGCTGACCGGCCGCATTGACGAGAACGCGGTGCTCAGCCACGACCTGCTGGAAGGTGCGCTGGCGCGTTCGGCGCTGGTGACCGATGTCGAGGTGGTCGAGGACTATCCGACAAGCTATTCGGTCGATGCTTCGAGACAGCATCGGTGGGCGCGGGGCGACTGGCAGCTTCTGGGCTACATGTTCGATCCCAAGTCGGGCGTTCCGGCGCTGTCGCGCTGGAAGATGATCGACAATTTGCGCCGCTCGCTGACGCCGATTTTCTGGGTGATGGCGACGGTTGCCGGCTGGGCGCTGCTGCCTTTCACGCAGGCGGCGCAGTGGCAGGCGCTGCTGATCCTGGCGCTGTTCATGGCGCCGACCTTCGACATCGTCGATTCCATCCTGCCGAAAAGCGGCGAGGCGACCGCTCGCGGACACTTCACCGCGTTGGCGCGGGACGCCGCCTTCGGAACGGCGCTCGTGGCGCTGCGCGTAGTGCTGATGGCGCACAGCGCCTGGATGATGGGCGACGCAATCCTGCGCACGCTCTACCGCATGTTCGTCAGCCGGCAGAACCTGCTCGAATGGCGCACCGCCTCGCAGGCGCAGAAGAGCGGCGGCAACAGCCTGGTCGCCTACTACCGGCTGATGTACGGCGCGGTGATCATCGCCTTTGTCGGGCTGGTGATACCGGTCGCCGCCGATTCAACCGGCGCGTTCGTTGGCTTCTTCTTCTTTCTGTTCTGGGCCGGTTCGCCGGCCTTCGCGTGGCTGATCAGCCGCTCGGCCGAGACCGAAGATCGGCTGATCGTATCGCCGGAGGATAGGGCGGTGCTGCGCACGGTGGCGCGTCGGACATGGGCCTATTTCGAGACATTCGTGACGGCCGAGCACAATCACCTGCCGCCCGACAATTTCCAAGAGACGCCGCTGCCGGTGGTGGCGCCGCGCACCTCGCCGACCAACATCGGCGTCTACCTGCTGTCGATCGTGTCGGCGCGCGACTTCGGCTGGATCAGCCTTGCCGAAGCCGTGCAGCGCATCGACGCGACGATGACAACCGTTGAGAAGATGGAGAGGCATCGCGGCCACCTGTTCAACTGGTACGACACGACGGCGCTGCGCCCGCTCTACCCGCTCTACGTGTCAAGCGTCGACAGCGGCAACCTTGCCGGGCATCTGGTGGCGGTCGCGGCGGCCTGTACGGAATGGGCCGAGGCGCCTTCGGTGCATCTGCAAGGCGATTTCGACGGCATCCTCGACTGCGTCACCATTCTTGAGGAAAGCCTCGCGGAACTGCCTGACGACCGCCGGCAACTGCGCCCGCTGCGCCAGCGCCTGCTCGACCGGATCGTCGGCATGCGGCGTGCCGTCGAGACGATCAAGACACAGCCTGAGATGGCGTCGATCCGCACCATCAACCTGACCGTTCAGGCGAGCGAAGTGCGCAAGCTGGCGGTCGCCATCGACACCGAGGCGAAGTCGGCCAGAAGCACCGTTCTCGCTGACTGGGCGGCCAGGCTGGCGGCCACCTGCGAGGCCCACGTGCAGGATGCGCATAGTGACGACCGTTCGATAGCGGCGCTGAGAAAGTCGCTGCAGACATTGAGCCGGCGCTGCCGGCAATACGCATTCGAGATGGATTTCTCCTTCCTGATGCGCACGGAACGCAAGCTCCTGTCGATCGGCTACCGCGTCGAGGCGCACCAGCTCGACGAGAGCTGCTACGACCTGCTGGCTTCAGAGGCGCGACTGACCAGCCTGTTCGGCATCGCCAAGGGCGACCTGCCCACGGAACACTGGTTCCGGCTCGGACGGCCGCTGGTGGAGATCGGTTTCCGCGGCGCGCTGATGTCGTGGTCCGGCTCGATGTTCGAGTACCTGATGCCGCCGCTCGTCATGAAGGAGCCGCAGGGCGGCATCCTCAACCAGACCAGCAACCTGATCATCAAGCGGCAGATCCAGTACGGACGCCAGAAGCACATTCCGTGGGGAATTTCGGAGGCGGCCTACAACGCGCGCGACCGCGAACTGACCTACCAGTACACCAATTTCGGCGTGCCCGGCCTGGGCCTGAAGCGCGGGCTCGCCCAGAACACCGTGATAGCGCCCTACGCGACGGTACTGGCGGCGCAATTCATGCCGCGCGAGGCGGTCGAAAACCTCGAGCGGCTGAAGGCCGCCGGCGCGCTTGGCCGCTATGGCTACCACGATGCCGTCGACTACACGCCCGAGCGGGTGCCCGAGGGCACTGACCATCAGGTTGTCTACAATTACATGGCGCATCACTCGGGCATGTCGATCGTGGCGGTGGCCAACGTGGTTTTCGAGGGCCGCATGCGCGACCGGTTCCACAGCGATCCGGTCATCGAGGCGGCCGAACTGCTGCTGCAGGAGAAGGCGCCCCGCGACATTCCGGTGGCGACCGTGCGCACCGAGGCGGACGAGCGCGTAAAGGGCGTCGTGGTCGAGGAAAGCCCCGACATGCGGGTTGTCCTCAACCCGGCACTGGCGCTGCGCTCCACCAGCCTGATGTCGAACGGGCGCTACTCGGTGATGGTGACCGCCACCGGTTCGGGCTACAGCCGCTGGGGCGATCAGTCGGTGACGCGCTGGCAGGCCGACCCGAGCGAGGACAGGCTCGGCGGCTACATCTTCCTGCGCGATGTCTCGACCAACGAATGGTGGTCGGCGACGACGGAGCCGAAAATGGCGCCGGACGAGACCTGCCAGACGCATTTCAGCGACGACAAGGCGACGTTCATCAAGTCTGTGGGCACGCTGCGTAGCGAGGTCGAGTGCATCGTCGTGTCGGAAGGCAACGGCGAGGCGCGGCGCGTGACGATCTTCAATGACGGCGCGACCGACCGAATGATCGAGGTGACGTCGTTCGCCGAACTGGTGCTGGCGCCCGAGGCCAGCGACAACGCGCATCCGGCGTTCTCCAAGATGTTCGTCGAGACCGAGATCGGACCCAACCGCAACATCATCTTCGCGGAGCGCCGCAAGCGCGCGGCGAACGAGGCCGCCGCCGCCGCCGCACACTTCGTGACGGATCCGACGGGCGTGCGGGAGGCGGAAGCCGAAACCGACCGCCGCGCGTTCGTCGGGCGCGGGCGCTCGATATCCGACCCGGCCGCCTTCGATCCGGGCGCGCGGCTGGCCGGCGGCCATGGCTTCACGCTCGACCCTGTCTTGGCGCTGAGGCGGCGGGTGCGCGTGCGCGCCAGCAAGAAGGTGTCGCTGACGTTCTGGACGGTGGTTGGCGCAAACCGCGCCGAGGTCGAGGCGGCAGTCGGCAGGCTCGACCATCCGGAAGGGTTCCAGCGGCAGGCGATGCTTGCCTGGACGCGCAGCCAGGTGCAGGCGCGGCACATGGGGCTCAGTCTTGCCGATGCAGCGAACGTGCAGAAGCTCGCCTCATACCTGATCTATCCAGACCAATTCCTGCGGCAGCCGGCAGAGACCATCGGCACCGGCCTTGGCCGGCAGTCGGCACTTTGGCCGATGAGCATTTCGGGCGATTTCCCGATCTTCGTGGTGCGCATCGGAGATGTGGCCGACCTGGAGATCGTCGCGAGTGCGCTGCGCTACCAGGAATACATGCGCTCGCGGGGGTTGGTGGCCGATCTCGTCATCGTCAACGAGCAGGCCTCTTCCTATGTCCAGGACCTGCAGCAGGCGATCGAGCAGCTTTGCGAGAACAGCCGCCTGCGCGGCACCGAACTGGGGCCACGCCAGCATATCTTCGCGGTACGCCGCGACCTGATGGACGAGAATTCCTACAAAACGCTGCTTGCGGTGGCGCTGGTTGCGATCCACACCCGCAACGGCCGAATATTCGACCAAGTGGAGCGCGCCGAGGCTTCGGCGCTTGCGGCGCGCGACCAGGCCCGACCCGCCGGGGATACGACCGCTACTGCGGTGGAGCCGGTCGCGCCGGCGGCGCCCGTGCGGCCAGGCGCTGCGCCCAGCGGCGAAGGCCTTGCCTCGTGGAACGGCTTTGGCGGATTCGACCGCAACGGCCGCGACTATGTCGTCAGGCTGGGCGGCGGCCGCTCTACGCCGCACCCGTGGATCAACGTCATCTCCAACCAGGATTTCGGTTTCCACACCTCGGCCGAGGGCGCTTCCTTCAGCTGGAGCCGCAACAGCCGCGATTTCCAGCTGACGCCATGGTCCAACGATCCGGTGACCAACCGGCCGGGCGAAGCCATCTATGCGCATGACATGGCCAGCGGGCGGACATTCTCGCCGTTCGCCTGCGTGGCGCGCGACGCCGCGGCCAGCTACGAGGCGCGACACGGGCAGGGCGTTTCGACCTTCACCGCCAAGCGCGGCCCGCTGACGCTTGAACTCACTCAGGTCGTCGATCCGGTCGACCCGGTGAAAGTGTCGCGGCTGGTGATCCGCAATTCCGGTTCGGTCGCAGTGAGGCTGAGGCTCTACGGCTACGCCGAGTGGGTGCTCGGCAACAACCGGGCGAAATCGGCGCCGACCATCGTGCCGTCGCTCGATGCGGCGACCGGCGCGCTCTTGGCGCGCAACCCCTACAGCCTGGATTTCGGCGACCGCGTCGCCTTCCTGGCGACAGACGGCGCCACGCACTCGGTCACGGCCGACCGCGGCGAATTCATCGGCCACGGCGGCAGCGTGGAGATGCCGCGCAGCGCGGCGGCGGGCGCTGCGCTTTCGGGAAAGGTGGAGGCAGGCTGCGATCCGTGCGCAGCTATTGCGCGCGACATCGAGGCGCCGCCCGGCGGCGAGGTAGCGGTGCTGTGGCTGCTTGGCGACGCCGGCTCGGAGCAGGAAGCGGCCGATCTGGTGGAAAAGCATCGCGCGAAAGACTTTGCCGAGCGGCTGGTCGAGACGGACCGCGCGTGGCGCGGCTTCCTCGACACATTGCAGGTCGAGACGCCTGACGGCGCATTCGACGCCATGGTCAACCACTGGCTGCCCTATCAGAGCCTGGCATGCCGCATCCGCGCGCGCTCCGCGTTCTACCAGGCGAGCGGAGCGTTCGGCTTCCGTGACCAGTTGCAAGATACGCTGGCGCTGCTGCTGCACGACCCGAAGCTGGCGCGCGACCAGATCCTCAACGCCGCCCAGCGGCAGTTCGAGGAAGGCGACGTGCAGCACTGGTGGCTGCCGCGCACCGGCGCCGGCGTACGCACGATGATATCGGACGACGTCGTTTGGCTGGCCTACGCCGTCCATCGCTATGTCGGGGTGACTGGCGACGAGACGATTCTCGCCGAGCAGGTTCCCTACATCAGGGGCGAGCAGCTGCAGTCCGGCCAGCACGATTCCTTTTTCACGCCCCAGACGAGCGACAAGACCGCCAGCCTTTACGAGCATTGCGTTCGTGCGCTCGACCTGGCGATAGAGCGGACCGGCGCCAGCGGGCTGCCGCTTATTCTGGGCGGCGACTGGAACGACGGCATGAACCGCGTCGGCGAGGGCGGCAAGGGAGAGAGCGTCTGGCTCGGCTGGTTCCTGCTCAAGACGCTCGGCAATTTCATCACAAGGGCGAAGGCGAACGGCGACACCAAGCACGCCAAGGCCTGGGAAAAACATGCGCGCAGGCTGAAGCAGGCGCTGGAAGGCGCTGCGTGGGACGGCGAATGGTACAGGCGCGGCAGCTATGACGACGGCTCGCCGCTCGGATCGCGCGATTCCGACGAATGCCAGATCGATTCGATCGCCCAGTCCTGGAGCGTCATATCTGAGGGCGGAGATCCGGTACGTTCGCGCACCGCCATGGAGGCGGCCTCCGCACGCCTCGTGGACGAAGAACTGAAGATCATCAAGCTGTTCACGCCAGCGTTCCACGATACTCCCAGGGAGCCCGGCTACATCAAGAGCTATCCGCCCGGCGTGCGCGAGAATGGCGGACAATACACGCATGCCGCGACCTGGTTCGTGATTGCGCTCGCCGAAATGGGCAAGGTGGACGAGGCCTGGCGCTGCTATTCGATGCTGAACCCGGTCAATCACGCGCTCGACGAGCAGGCGGCGGAACGGTATCGGACGGAGCCGTATGTGGTGGCCGCCGACGTCTATTCCGCTCCCGACAAGGGCGGCCGAGGCGGCTGGACATGGTACACGGGCTCGGCAGGCTGGATGTACCGCGCCGCAGTCGAAAGCATCCTCGGCATCAGGCGGGAAGGCGACCGCCTGACCGTGCGGCCGGCGCTGCCGTCGCACTGGGACGGCTATCGCGCGACGCTGCGACTTTCCGACGCGGTCTACCGGATCGTCGTGAGGCGGGAAGAAGGCGCCGAGCCGTCAATCGAGATCGGCGGCCACCGCACGGCCGGATCGACGATACCGCCGCGGCAGGCCGGAGACCTTGAAATATCAGTAATCATCCCGAAATAGACTTGCGAAAATCATGCCAGGACTGGCAGCGGCCGCCATCATTTCGCCGCAAGGCTGCCGTTTTTGCTTATTTCTCAATCCGTTAGGAGATCACGGGACGTTACGGGAAGTTGCCGGTTTTTGTACGGCAATCTGCAACGTAACTTGCAAGACCGCATTGTCATGCGACGCGACAGCAAGTACGACATGACCGATGGTGCGGTGCACAATTTTTCCGATAACGAGGTAATTGCGTTGTCTTTGTTCGAAATCTACTGGAGGGCTCTCCGGTACCTGGCAGCAGACAAAAGGCGGGTAGCCTTCATCTGCGCCGCGAACATCGTTCTTGCGGTCGTCACCATCGCCGAGCCGATCCTGTTTGGCCGCATCATCGACGCCATCACAGACAAGTCCGACCTCGCGCCCACCCTCGCATTGTGGGCGGGCCTGGGCGTGTTCAACATCGCCGCCTTCGTGCTGGTGGCGCGCGGCGCCGACAGGATAGCCCATGCCCGGCGCGCCGGCGTGATCTGCGATTCCTTCGAGCGGGTCATCACCATGCCGCTTGCCTGGCACCACGAGCGCGGCACGTCGAACACCCTGCATACGCTGCTGCGGGCGGTCGACGCGCTGTTTTCGCTGTGGCTTGAATTCATGCGCCAGCACCTTTCGACCTTCGTGGCGCTGGTGCTGCTGGTGCCGACGGCCGTGTCGCTCGACCTGCGCATGTCGCTGGTGCTGGTGGTGCTCGGCGCGCTTTACATAGCGATCGGGCGGCTGGTGATGCGCAAGACGAGCGCCGGGCAGAAGTCGGTCGAGCGCCACTATCACAAGGTTTTCGACCACGTGAGCGATTCAGTCGGCAACGTGGCGGTGCTGCAAAGCTACAACCGCATCGGTCACGAGACGGAAGCGCTGCGCAACCACGTGCGTGCGCTGCTCGCGGCGCAGAATCCCGTGCTCGACTGGTGGGCGCTGGCAAGCGCGCTGCACCGCCTTTCATCCACCATCTCGATGATGGTGGTGCTGCTGATCGGCGCCCTGCTTGTTTCGCGCGGCGAACTCCGGATCGGCGAGATCGTCGCCTTTACCGGCTTCGCCTCTCTGCTGATCAGCCGGCTCGACCAGGTGTCGAACTTCGTCAACCAGGTGTTCGACGCCCGGGTCAAGCTAGAGGAATTCTACAAGCTCGAGGATGCGTCCGCCGCCGCGCAGGAACCTGCCGACCTGCGTGAACTCGAGCATGTGACCGGGCATGTGCGCTTCGAGGATGTGAGTTTCCAGTTCGCCAATTCGGGGCAGGGCGTCAGCGACATCTCGTTCGAGGTGCACGCCGGACAGACGGTTGCAATCGTCGGCCCCACGGGCGCCGGCAAGACGACCCTGATCAATCTTCTGCAACGGGTGCATTCGCCGCGGCGCGGCCGCATCCTGATCGACGGCGTCGACATCGGCGGCGTCTCCCGCAAGTCGCTGCGCCAGCAGATCGCGACCGTCTTCCAGGACTCAGGGCTTTTCAACCGGTCTATCGAGGAGAACATCCGGATCGGCCGGGCCGGCGCAGTGAACAAAGAGGTCCATGCTGCCGCGGAAGCCGCCGCCGCACACGAATTCATCCTCGCCAAGAGCGACGGCTACGACACGCCGGCCGGCGAACGCGGCAGCCAGTTGTCAGGCGGCGAGCGGCAGCGTATCGCGCTTGCCCGCGCCATCCTGAAGGATGCGCCCATCCTGGTGCTCGACGAGGCGACCAGCGCGCTCGACGTCGAAACCGAGGCGCGCGTCAAGGAAGCGATCGACCGGCTGCGCTCGGGTCGCACCACCTTCATCATCGCACACCGGCTCACCACAGTGCGCGACGCCGATCTGGTGATCTTCCTCGACAACGGACGCATCGTGGAAATGGGCGGCTTTGCCGAACTGTCGGCGCGCAACGGCCGCTTTGCCAGCCTGCTGAGGGCCGGCGGCCTGCTGACCGACGAGGAAGTACGCAGGGTCAGCCGGATTGCAGTCGAGGCGGCCTGATTGCGCATCCTAGGCGGCTCGCCGCCTCCATGGAACCCACCGTGCGGCGGCGTGCGCGATTGCCGCCTGAAGCCAGCCGGTCTATGTAGTTTCGCATGAGCGACATCAGCGGCAGCGGGAAAAGCGGGGCGAGACGCCTTTCCGATCTCGCCAACCCCACGAAGTTCCTGGCGTTGGCCGACCGCCTTATGCCGTGGCTGGCGGGCATCAGTTTCGCCGTGCTCGCAGTCGGCCTCTATCTCGCGTTTACCGCGCCCGAGGATTTCCAGCAGGGCACGACGGTGCGCATCATGTACATCCACGTGCCATTCGCGTGGCTTTCGATGTTCTGCTACACGCTGATGGCGCTCGCCGCGCTGGGCACGCTTGTCTGGCGGCACCCGCTGGCCGACGTGGCTCTGAAAGCCGCGGCACCCATCGGCGCTGTGTTTACGGCGCTTGCGCTTGCCACCGGCTCCATCTGGGGAAAGCCAATGTGGGGAACATGGTGGGTGTGGGACGCGCGCCTTACCTCGGTATTCGTGCTGTTCCTGATGTATCTTGGCATCCTGGCGTTGACGCGGGCGCTTGACGACCCGTCGAAATCCGCACGTGCCGCCGCTATCATCACGCTTGTCGGTTTCATCAACATCCCGATCATCAAGTTTTCGGTCGAATGGTGGAACACGCTGCACCAGCCGGCCTCGGTGTTCAGGCTCGATGGACCGACCATAGACCCCTCGATGCTGTGGCCACTGATGGTGATGGCGGCCGGCTTCACGCTGCTGTTCCTGACGCTGCACCTCGCCGCGATGCGCACCGAGATCTACCGTCGACGCGTTATCGCGATGCGGCGGATCGCGGCCCGACGGGCAGAGCGGGGCTGAGCAGCCGCTAAGGCTTGAACGAATACGCGTCGCGCATCGCGGCGATTTCCGCGAGTTTCGCATGGAAAGCCGACCAGTCGTCGCTGTCGGCGATCGGCGACCACAGCGCCTCGACCTCTTCGACCAGCATGGTGCAGGCTTTTTCGCGCGCGAAATACGGGTGGTCGAGGCGGATGCCCGGCGCGGTGGCGTGCGCGGCGATGACCGCGAACACCGGCTCGAAAGTCTCGGCGGCGTAGAACGCGGCCGAAGGGCTGGCTGCGGCGCGTTTCTCGCTCGCCCGTCCGCCGAACCAGTCGAAGAAGAACTGCTCGAACGGCATTTTGGCGTCGATCAGGAATTTCCAGACCGAGCGAACGAGTGCGGTCGCCGCGTCGTCGCCTGAGGGCGCAAGGCCCAGCCGGCGCAGCATCGCGGCATTGAAGGCGCCGTGGAAATGCGGCTCGAAACCGCGCAGCACCGCTTCCAGCTTCGCCTTGTCGGCCAGAGGCAGCAGGCATTCGGCGAGCCGCGTCAGGTTCCAGAGCAGCGTGTCGGGCTGGCGTCCGTAGGCGTAAAGGCCGGTGTCGTCGAAATAGGCAGCGGTGAATGCCGGGTCGAGCACTGGCAGGAAGCGCCACGGACCGTAGTCGAAACTCTCGCCGGTGACGTTGATGTTGTCGGTGTTGAGCACGCCGTGGACAAAGCCGGCGAGCATCCAGTTCGCGCCGGTGGTCGCGACCCGGCGACAGACTTCCTTGAGGAAGGCTTCAGCGCGTTCGCCGACGCCGTCGCGCCAGACGCCCTGCATATATATGCGGATGGTGTGGTCCATCAGCCTGCCGATGTCCTCGAACCGGTCGAGGTAGAGCAGGCGCTGGAAGCTGCCGATACGGATGTGCGAGTGGCTGAGGCGCACCAGCACCGAGGAGCGCGTCGGCGAAGGTTCGTCGCCGCGCGTCAGGTCCTCGCCGGTTTCGACCAGGCTGAAGGACTTGGAGGTGTCGACGCCGAGCGCCTCAAGCATCTCCGTGGCGAGGATTTCGCGGACGCCGCCCTTGAGCGTCAGGCGGCCATCGGCGGTGCGCGACCATGGCGTGCGGCCGCTGCCCTTGGTGGCGAGATCGAGCAGGCGGCCATCCTGGAGGTCATGCACCTGGGCGAACAGAAAGCCGCGGCCGTCGCCAAGGTCGGGATTGTAGGTACGGAACTGGTGGCCGTGATAGCGCAGCGCGAGCGGTGCCGGGAAACTGCCGGGCAAGGGGTTGAAGCGGGAGAAGTGGTCGAGCCATTCGGCGTCGGTCAGGCTGTCCAGACCGACGCGCCCGGCCCAGCGCTGGTTGCGGAAGCGCAGGATATGGTCTGGGAAGTCGGCAGCCGAGACCACGTCGTAGAAAGTGCTGCCGAGCGCGGCGTGGGCGGTGGAAGGGCGGAAAGTTGGTGCGACGGGCATCGGAAACTCCGGCCGGATGTGCCGGCGCTCTCCGACATGTAGCGCTCGCCAGCAAGAACGGGTAGGTCAACTGGCGTCGGTGAAAGCGCTCACGCCGCCTGCGCGGGAAACACCTTGTAGCGGCGCGGGCGGAAGGCGACGCGGCTCTGCTGCGCGGCGGGGTGGCCGACCGGCAGCTCGATCTCGACACGCTGGCGGTCGCCGCCGATTTCCAGTTCGACGCGGCGCGTGCCCGCGACACGCCTTCCCGCGGCGACAGTGCCGGCGATGCAGCCGCCGCAGCCGTCGAGCAATTCGATGTCGTGCGGACGGAAGTAGAGCGTGGCGTCGCCGTTGGGAACATCCTGCGCCGCAAGCCCGATGGTGCGGTCGGCGAGCCACAGTTCGCCATTGTCGACCCTGACGGGAAGCGCGCTCGACTCGCCGATGAAGCCATAGACGAAGGGGGAGTTCGGCCGGTCGTAGACATCGTCGGCACTGCCGATCTGCTCGATGCGGCCCTGGCTCATGACAACGACACGGTCGGCGAGCTCCAGCGCCTCCTCCTGGTCGTGCGTCACGAAGACGGTGGTGTGCCCGGTGGTGTCGTGGATCTCGCGCAGCCAGCGGCGCAGTTCGCGCCGCACCTGGGCATCGAGCGCGCCGAACGGCTCGTCGAGCAGCAGGACCTTGGGTTCGATGGCTAGCGCGCGGGCGAGCGCGACGCGCTGGCGCTGGCCGCCGGAAAGCTGGGCGGGATAGCGCTTCTCGAGGCCTGAAAGCTGGACGAGATCGAGAAGTTCGGACGCGCGGCGGCGGATGGCGGATTTTTCGGGACGCGTCGAACCGGGCCGCACCTTGAGGCCGAAGCCGATGTTGTCGCCAACGGTCATGTGGCGGAACAACGCGTAGTGCTGGAAAACGAAGCCGACATTGCGCTCCTGCACCGTGCGGTGGGAGGCGTCCTCGTTGCCGAAGAAGATCGCGCCTTCCGTCGGCCGCTCAAGCCCGGCGATCAGCCTGAGCAGCGTCGTCTTGCCGGAACCGGATGGGCCAAGCAGCGCGATCAGTTCGCCCGACCGGATGTCGAGCGAAACGTCGTGGAGGGCCGGAAACCGGTCGAACTCCTTGCGGACACGACGGATGGAAACGTCCATGGATACTGTACCCTAATGCTTCTTGGCAGCGGCGATCTCGTCGCCATAGCGGTATTCGAGAACGGATTTAAGCACCAGCGTGACGAGCGCCAGGCCGGCAAGCAGCGTCGCCACGGCGAAGGCGGCGACGAAGTTGTATTCGTTGTAGAGGATCTCGACGTGCAGCGGCATGGTGTTGGTGAGGCCGCGAATGTGGCCGGAAACGACCGACACGGCGCCGAATTCGCCCATCGCGCGGGCATTGCACAGAAGCACGCCGTAGAGCAGGCCCCATTTGATGTTGGGCAGCGTGACGTACCAGAACGTCTGCCAGCCGCTGGCGCCCAGCGAAAGCGCCGCTTCCTCGTCGCCACTGCCCTGGTCCTGCATCAGCGGGATCAGCTCGCGCGCCACGAAAGGGAAGGTGACGAAGATGGTCGCGAGCACGATGCCCGGGACGGCGAAGAGTATCTCGATGCCGTGGCTCTTGAGCCACGGTCCGAGCATGCTGCCCGCGCCGAACAGCAGCACATAGACGAGCCCCGAGATGACCGGCGAGACGGAGAACGGCAGGTCGATCAGCGTGATCAGGAACGCCTTGCCCTTGAACTCGAACTTGGCGATGGCCCATGCTGCGGCGACGCCGAACACCATGTTGAGCGGTACCGCGATGGCCGCGACCAGCAGGGTCAGGCGGATCGCCGACTGCGTGTCGGGATCGCCGAAGGCGGCGAAAAATTCGAAGGCGCCATGCCTGAACGCCTCGACGAAGACCGAGATCAGCGGCAGCACCAGGAAAAGCCCGAGGAAGACCAGCGTCACGGCGATCAGGACCGCCCTGGCGGCCGGCGATTCCGTGGTTGCGCTGACATAGCGGCGGTTGCTCATGCGCGCCAGACTACCGGACCCCGACCCGTCGGGCAAAGCGCTAACTGCCTCATACGCCATAACCGTACCTCCGGCGGCTCCATGCCTGGATCAGGTTGATGACGAACAGCATGGCGAATGAAATCGCCAGCATGATCGCCGCAACCGCGGTGGCGCCGGCATAGTTGAATTCCTCAAGCCGGATGACGATGAGCAGCGGCGCGATCTCGGACACGTAGGGGATGTTGCCGGCTATGAAGATGACCGAGCCGTATTCGCCGACCGCGCGCGCGAAAGCCAGCGCGAAGCCGGTGAGAACAGCCGGCGCGAGGCCGGGCAGAATGACGCGACTGATTGTCTGGAAGCGCGTGGCGCCGAGCGTGGCCGCGGCCTCCTCTACCTCGCGGTCGATCTCCTCCATCACCGGCTGAACGGTGCGCACGACGAAGGGCAGGCCGATGAAGATCAGCGCGACGACGATGCCGAACGGCGTGAAGGCGACCTTGATGCCGAGCGGCGCGAGCAGCTGCCCGACCCAGCCGTTTGGCGCGTAGATGGCAGCCAGTGCGATGCCCGCCACCGCCGTGGGCAGCGCAAACGGCAGGTCGACCGCCGCATCCACGATACGGCGGCCCGGGAAACGATAGCGGACCAGCACCCATGCAAGCATGACGCCGAACACGACGTTGACGGCCGCCGCGATCAACGCCGCGCCAAACGAGATCTCGAGCGCCGTGATGGTGCGCTCGTCCGTGGCGATGGCCCAGAAGTCACCCCAGCCGAGTGCTGCCGTGCGCCATACAACGCCCGAAAGCGGGATGAGGATGATGAGGGTGAGGTAGGCAATCGTGAATCCGAGCGTCAGTCCGAAACCCGGAATGACGCTCGGCCTCTTGAATTGCCATCTTTTCGGAGCGGCGGCGGCTGCCATCAGTTGGTCGGCTTGTAAATCTGGTCGAAGATGCCGCCGTCGCCGAAGTGGTAAGGCTGCGCCTTGGCCCATCCGCCGAAGATCGGATCGTCGATCGAGACGAGTTCGAGCTTGGGCAGCTTGGCCAGAAGGTCGGCCGGCACCACGTCGGGGTTGGACGGTCGATAGTAATGCCGCGCGGCGATCTGCTGGCCCTCGTCGGAATAGAGGTAGGCGAGGTAGGCTTCCGCCGCCTTTCGCGTGCCCTTGGCGTCGACGTTGGCGTCGACAACCGCGACAGGCGGCTCGGCGAGGATCGAGGACGGCGGCACGACGATCTCGAAGGAGTCCGCTCCGAACTCGGCGCCGGCAAGGGCGGCTTCGTTCTCCCAGGCAAGCAGCACGTCGCCAATCTGCCGCTGCGCGAAGGTGGTCAGCGAGCCACGGGCGCCGGTGTCGAGCACCGGCGCCCGCTTGTAGAGCTCGCCGATGTAGTCCTTGATCTTCGCCTCATCGCCGCCGAACTGCTTGGAGGCCCATGCCCATGCGGCAAGGTAGTTCCAGCGGGCGCCGCCCGAAGTCTTCGGGTTCGGCGTGACGATCTGTACGTCGCCCTTCACAAGGTCGCCCCAGTCATGAATGCCCTTGGGGTTGCCCTTGCGCACGAGGAACACGATTGTCGACGTGTAGGGTGCGGAATTGTGCGGCAGGCGCTGGCGCCAGTCGGAATTGATCTTGCCGGAATTCTTGACGATGGCGTTGATGTCGCTTTCGAGCGCCAGCGTGACCACGTCGGCTTCCAGTCCGTCGATTACCGCACGGGCCTGCTTGCCAGAGCCGCCATGAGACTGCTGGATGGTCACGGTCTCGCCGGTGTCGGCTTTCCACTTGGCGGCAAACGCCGCGTTGAATTCCTTGTAGAGCTCGCGGGTCGGGTCATAGGACACGTTGAGCAGGGTGGTGTCGGCAAAGGCGAAGCCGAAAACGCCGAGTTGCACTGCGCCGGCCAGGAATCCGGCGAGGAGAGAGCGGGATGCAAAACTGGTCATGGGGACTCTGCCTCCGTTGGTCGCACTCAAAGCCTACCAATTTTATAGAATTAAGGATGTGCCGGCCAGTTCCTTTTTCGAGGCCTGTTGAGCAAAATTCCTATCGCCTCCACAAATATTTGGAATTTTCTTCCAAATCGCATCGGCCCATTCCGGACCGTTGATAAAAACGCGCTGTCCAAGCGGCGGTTGCATGCCAGCGCCCAGCTATCTCGTCTTGCAATGACGCATTTGACAAGCGAATTTGTCCCGATGAGATCGCCAAGCCAACGCAGTATTTGTGCAAGGGGGCTTACCCCTCTGGCATTGTTGAGAATTCCAGGGCGAGCGCTGCAACTCCATGAATCTATCGGGTTGCGCATCTCCAGCCCGCATCTCGCGAATTGATCGATGGACGAGATCGACAGCGACGGCCTGCTGAGGCATGACATGCCGGTTCACCCGGCGCTGCGTATCGCATTCGTGGCGATCGGGCTGTTCGTCATGGGGATGCCGCTGTGGGAACTGGGCCGCGGGGTGTGGCCTCCCAATGTCGCGAGCCTGGTTTTCCTCGTCATCATCGTCGGTGCGTGGTCGATCGGCCTTCCGCTTGTGGTTGGCGGCATTTTCGGATCGGCCGCATCGTGGACGATCGGCCCGGGCCACATCGAGATCGTTACGAGGAGCCCGTTCCGGACGAAGAAGCGCAGCTTCGTCCCCAGCGATGTGTCCAGCTTCGACGTCAGGGAAATCGTTGCGATGGAAGGCGACAACACCTGGGGCGTGACCATGGTGTCGACCTCTGGCGAAGGCTTCGACACCCGCCAATTCGGCAGCAGGAAGACGGCCGAAGAATTCAGGGATCGTATGGAGCGGCTGTTCCGGTCGTGAGCAGGAGAGGAAGATGCCTGAGCGAGCGCCCTACGTCGCCCCCTCTGGCCTGCCGGCCATCTCCACCACAAGCGGGTAGATCAGCAGCGTCTCTCTTTATTCCACGAACACCTTCACGCTGGCGGCGCGGCCAGCGGCGTCGATGACGGTGAGGGTGGAATAGCCGGCGCCGTCGGGCTGCCAAGTAGCATCGCGGCGGCGCTCGATCTCGGTGAGGGGCTTGCCGTTGGCAAGCCAGCGGAACGGCGCGCGGCCGCCCTGCAGCTTGAGCACGAGCGGCGTGGCGCCGGCGCTCGCGACGCCGAGTTCGACATGCGCGCCATCGGGCGGAAACACGATGCGCGGCGCGGGCTCGGTGACGGCGGAGGGGGCAAGGGCTGCATCGCCCTGCGAAGACACGAACCGCTCCAGCGTCACGGGCAGGTCGCCTTGCGCGGAGCGGAATGCGCCGGCCGGCGGGCGGCGCAGCGGCGCCGCGGCAAGGCCCGAGCGCACGAACCCCTCGAACAGCACGGGCGCTGCCGAGGCATAGCCGGAGATGCCGGGCACCGAACCCGAATCCGGCCGGCCGACCCAGACGCCGAGCACGTATCGGCCGTCATAGCCGATCGACCAGGCGTCACGGTTGCCGTAGGACGTTCCGGTTTTGTAGGCGATGCCGCGCTGGGCGGCGCCGATCGGCGGCCTGACTCCGGACAGCATGTCGGTGACCTGCCAGGCCGCCTGCGCCTCCAGCACCATGCCATTGGCGAGCGGGGGAGGCGGCGCGGCCTCGGCGCCGTCGCGCAGGACCTTGGCCATGCCGCCGTTCGACAGGCCGGTGTAGAGTTGCACGAGGTCGCGCAGCGAAAGGCCGACGCCGCCGAGCCCGATGGCCAGCCCCGGCACTTCGCCCGGCGGCAGCATCGGCTGGACGCCGGCCTGGCGGAAGCGCGAGACAAGACGCTGCGGGCCGACAGCATCGAGCAGACGGATGGCCGGCACGTTGAGCGAAAGCTGCAACGCCTGGCGCACCGTCACGTCGCCCTGATAGGTCATGTCGAAATTCTTCGGGCGGTAGCCGGCGAAGTCGGCAGGGCGGTCCTCGATCAGCGTCTCCTGCGCGACCAGCCCTTCCTCCATGGCGAGCCCATAGATGAACGGCTTCAGCGTGGAGCCCGGCGAGCGCAGCGTGCCGATCATGTCAATCCAGCCCGAACGGCTTGCGTCGAAATAGTCGGCCGAGCCGACTTCGCCGAGGATTTCGCCGGTCATGGCGTCGGCAAGCACCATCGCGACGGACACGCGCGGGCCGATTTTTCGCGCCGCCTCCAGCGCGACGGCTTCCAGATTTTCCTGAACGTCCCTGTCGATCGTCAGGCGGTGCGTCGTCTCGCCGGGCCGATTGCCCAGGGCCTTATCGGCGGCGTGGGCGGCGAGCGCGGGCAGGGCGCGCCGCACGCCCGATACATCGTCGAGGGACGCGCGCGCGGCCTCGGGTTCCTCGAGCAGGCCTGAAGTCACCATGCGCGCCAGCACCCGGTCGCGAGCGCCTTTGGCGCCTTCAGGATTGCGATCTGGACGGCGGCGCTCCGGCAATTGCGGCAGCGCTACCAGAAGGGCGGCTTCCGAAACGGCGAGGCGCTTGGGCTCCTTGCCAAACCAGGCGAGCGAGGCGGCGCGCACGCCCTCGACGTTGCCGCCATAGGGGGCGAGCGTCAGATAGCGTTCGAGAATCTGCTGCTTGGACAGCCGCCGCTCGATCTGCACGGCGCGAAAAATCTGGCGCAGTTTCTGGCCGATGCTGCGGCTTTCGCGCGGCTCCATCAGGCGGGCAAGCTGCATCGACAGTGTGGAGCCGCCCGAGACAATGCGGCCGTTGGCCAGGAATTGCGAGGTTGCGCGGGCGAGCGCGATGAAATCGATGCCGGAATGGTCGAAGAAGCGCTTGTCCTCGTAGGCGACCAGCATCCTGACGAATTCGGGGTCGACCTGGTCGAGCGTGGTGGCCAGCCGCCAGCGGCCGTCAGGCGTCGCATAGGCGCGCAGAAGCTGGCCGTCGCGGTCGGTGACTTCCGGGGACACGGCGAGCTTTTCGGGCAGCGGCGGCGGAAAGGCGCGGTCGGCGACTTCGAAGGTTGCCCATGACGCCCCCGCCAGCGCGGCCATCGAGGCAGCCGCGACGGCGAGGATGCGCAGGGGGCGACGAGCGGTCATGGCTGGATGGCCTTACGGCGCCTTGACCTCCATCATGCCGGTCGATGTGCGCGCCGAATATTGCGGCCGGTACATATCCTCGACGCCGGCAGCCGGATGGACGAAGACGCCTGGAGTCACCGCGCGCACCACATAGGCGAGCGTGATGTCGCGGTCGGCATCCTCGCCTCGGTCGAAGGCGGCGATGAAGCGGTCGTCGCGGAACTCCAGATGCGCCGCTTCGGTGCGTTGCAGCCATCCGAAATTCGCGAGATCGGCGCTCGACACAAGGCGCGGGTTGTCGATCTCGAAGCCAGCCGGCAACAGGTCGTTGACCAGCACGCGCGAGGCCCAGTCGTTGTCTTCGGTGACACGCAGCACCACAACGAAGCGCTCGTTCTGCGTGACCTCGGTCACGTTGGCCTCCGAACCGTCCATGCGATAGTAGGTGCGGGCGATCGAGAAGCCGTCGCCACCGGCAGGCAGGGGCTCGACCGGGGTGGCGACCGTCGTCACCACCGCCTGGACCGGGTTCTTGCCAGCGTTGCCGATGACGATCGGGCTGGCCAGCAGTTCCTCGCCGGTCAAAGTCCTGGAGAAGCCGCCGGTGTAGGGCTGGCCGTCGACGGTGAGCTCAAGCGCGGCGTTGCCTGCCTGAAGCGCCCGCGCCGCGAGCAGCATCCAGGCGTCGTCCTGGGTAGAGGTCCAGCGCGTTGCGTTGCGTTCCGCCGAGACGAGACGGATGAGCTCCGGCACGACCGACGGCGTCGGCCGGCTTTCCGCAGCCAGCGCCAGCATGGCCGCGCCGTCACGCAGCTTCGAGCCGTAGTCGGAGCGGTACCAGTTGTAGTCCGGCGTGTTCTTCGCAAGCTGAAGCGCTGCCGTGAACGCCGCCTCCGACCGCTGCGCGTCGCCGTAGAGTGCGAGGCTCGCGCCAAGCTGCGCCACGGCCATCGGGCTAGAGAACGCCTCCAGCTTGGTGTCGGTATAGTATCTGAGGTCGCCGACCGAGGCCCGCTTGTTGCGCGCGAGAACATAAAGCGCATAGGCAATGTCGGAACCGCGGTCCTCCAGGTCGACGTCGTAGGACAGCGAGTTCTGCAGGTTGGCGAGCGCCTGGCTCATTGCCTGGGCGGGCACGTCGTAGCCCTTCTCGCGCGCCCGGGTGAGGAAGTCGGAGACGTAGGAATCGAGCCAGAGGTCGCCCGAGCCAGGCCCCCAGAGACCGAAACTGCCCGACGAGGACTGGTAGTTCAGGACCCGCCAGATGGCGTCCTGGATGCGTTCCTTGAGTTCCGGCTCGTCCTGCATGCCGGCGCTGGCCGACAACTCGCTGACATAAAGGAGCGGCAGGGCGCGGCTGGTCGTCTGCTCGGCGCAGCCGTAGGGATAGCGGTCGAGGGTCATCAGCATGGACGGCACGTCGAACGCCGCCGATTGCGAAACGCCGACGCTGACCGTCGCACCCTCGAGCATGCTCGCCGCCAGAAGTTCGCGATCGACGCGCAGGCTGGATCCGTTCGGGCCGAGATCGACGACCATGCGTGCGGTAACCGGTGTTGCCGACGGGCGCACCGGGAGGGCGAGCGCCTGCTCGACCTCCAGCCCGTCGGGATGCGTGAGCCGTATGGTTATACCGCCCGTGCCGACGTTTTCGGCGACCAGGGGAACCGTCATGGTGACCCGTTTGCCGCCGACCAGCGACAGCTTGTCGGGCAGCGCGCCGATCGACAGCCCGCCTGATGTCTCGATGGCGAGGGCATAGTCGCCGTCCGGTCCGTCTGTATTGGCCACGTCGAGTCGCATGACGGCCTGGTCGCCAGGCGCCAGGAAGCGGGGCATCCCGGCCGTGATGACGACAGGGTCGCGCACGATGACGTCCTGCACGGCATGGCCGACCGATTCTTTTGTCCACGCGACGGTCATGATGCGCACCGTGCCGTTGAACTGCGGAATGTCGAAGCTGACGGTAGCCTTGCCGTCCATGTCCAGCCGGACAGGGCCGGAGAAGAAGGCGACCAGCTTCTCGGTCGGTGGGCTCCCTTGGGCGGTGAGGCCGACGCCGTCGCCGCCGGTGCGGATGCGGCCGGTGGCGCCGAGCGAGCCGTCGATGAGGCGGCCGTAGAGGTCGCGCAGTTCGATGCCGAGCATGCGCTGGCCGAAGAACCAGTCTTCAGGGTCGGGCGCCTCGTACTTCGTCAGATTGAGGATGCCGACATCGACCGCCGCGACCATCACGTAAGCGTCGCTGCCGGGCGCTGCGCCGGCCACCGAAACGGGAATAGACAGCGTCGAGCGCGGCGTCGATTTTTCAGGCGCCGAAGTTGCGACGGCAAGCTTGCGCTGGCCCGGATCGACCTTCAGCCATTTCACGCCGATGGCGCGGGCGGGCATGCGCGATTCCTGCGCCTCGCCCGGCCGGAACAGGGTGGCCGTGACATAGGCGCCGGCGCCCCAGCCGGTGCCGACCGGGATGTCGATGGTCGCGCCGCCCTCGGGCACGCTTGCCGACACGGTGGTGATCAGCTTTTCCGCGCCGATTGCGACAAGCAGCTCGCCGCCGAAGCGCGGCGAAATCTTGAGCTTGGCCACTTCGCCCGGAGCATAGCTTTCCTTGTCGAGCGCGATCTCCAGCCCGTCAGGCGTCTCGGTGGAGGTCGCGGCCACATACCAGCCGGCGTCGAACTCGTAGCTGGTGGCAGGGCCACCCGCATCCGGCGTCTCGACTTCCAGGCGGTAGCGGCCCCAGTCGACAGCTTGCGAGATGGAAATCTCGCTGTCGGCGGCAATATCGATCGTGCCGCTGGCGACGGCTTCGGTGAAAGTCACCGGCTCGTAGTTCCAATAGTTGCCGGAGCGATACCACTGGTAGTTCCGCTCGACCTTGACCAGCTTCCACAGCGCGCCCGGGATGGCCTTGCGCGTGCCTGAGGCATCGGAAGCGATCAGCGAGAACTTTGCCGTGCCGCCCTGCGGAACCTCGTCGCCGGCGAAATCGGGGCGAATGCCGATCATGTCCGATGTCGGGCGCACGGCGATGTCGAGCGAACGCTCGACTGCGCGGCCGCCGGCCTCGCGCATGCGCAGCGTCACCGCCGCGTTGATCAGCCGCGTGGTGGCAGGCGGCTGGTCGACGCTGACGGGGAAATTGGCCTTGCCATCGTCGCCGATGAACGGCAGCCCGGTCAAAGGCGTGCGGTTGGCCTCGACGTCCTGCTCATCGGCAAGGCCGAACCAATAGCCCTTGAAGGCGTCCCACTGGCGCCTGGTGCTGAGGGCGATGTCGCCTTCCAGCGCCAGGCCCGCAGCCGGCGCGCCATACAGGAAACGGCCGTCGACCGTGATGTCGGCCGTCTCGCCGGGCGCGATCTCCGCCTTGTCGGACGTCATGTCGAACTCGATGCGGTCCGGCACGAAGTCCTCGACCAGGAAGTTCTGGCTGACGATCGCCGCTTGCTTGGGGTCGGTGTGGATCGCCACGGTCCAGGTGCCGCGCATGGCGGCGGACGACAGGCCGAGATCGACGGCATGGCCGCCGGCCGACGCGCCGTCGGAGACGATGCGGCGGTCCTCGACGCCGTCGGGGCGCGTGAAGATGAAGGTGAGCGGCAGGTTCTCGACGGCATCCGCGGAATCATTGCGCGCAAGGGCTGCGACATGCACGGTCTCGCCGGCGCGGTAGATGCCGCGCTCGGTCCAGGCGTAGATGTCCATCGCACCGGGCGCTGCGCGGCCCTCGACGCCGCGGTCGGAAAGGTCGAAGCCGGCCTTGGTCATGTCGAGGAAGACAAAATCCTGGCCGCCGCTCGATGCCATCAGCACGGCCGGAGCCATGCCGTTTTCGCCTCGGGTCAGGCCCGGATTGAGCGTGGCGCGCCCCTCGGCGTCGGTGGTCGCCGTGCCAAGCACCTCATTGTTTCGCGCAAGCAGCGTCAGTTCTGCGTTGGCGATGGGCTTGGCGGTGCCGAGCGAGCGGGCGAACACGTTAAGCCCGTCCTGGCCGGTGTAGGTGGTGAGGCCGATATCGGAGACGACGAACCACTGGGTGGCGCGCGGCAGCCAGGAGTCAGTGCGGTCGTCCTTGGGCTGGGCGGTCAGCACGTAGACGCCTGGCTTGCGGTCGGGCAGCGCCTCGTCGACCGGGAAGCTGGTGGTGACTTCCTTGTTGAGGTCGTTGGCGACGGTGAGTTCACCCTCCCAGACCGGCGCGCCGAGCTGGCTCGCCACGCTGTCGAGGTCATAGCTGTCGAGCTGGCGCAGGAACTGGTAGCCGGACAGAAGCTGGGCGAGCGAGCGGTCGCCGATGCGGAAGAGCTTCATCTCCGCGACGTCCATGTTGACGGTCACGACAGGAATGCCGCGCCGCGCGGTGGAAGGCAGCACGAAGCTGTCGCCGCTGAAACGGGCGGTCGCCGCGCGGTCCTGGATGTAGATCGAGAGGACGACCGGGCCTTCCAGCACCTCGCCGATCGCAGCCGGCAGGCCGGGACGGAAGGCAATCCGGTAGTTATGACCGTGTTCCAGCCCTTCGACGCATATCTGGCGTCCCTCCGCCTCGATGCTCTTCGGGGCGGCTTCGTCCACGGTCACGAAGGGCATGTAGTCGACGCCAGCCTTGACGAGGTCGTCGGAGAATTGCGCGCAAACGCGCGGCGAAGCAGTGTCGGCCTCTACGGTGTGCTCGATGACGCGGAAACCCTTGCGGGCCTTGAGGTCCTCGTATTGGGAGCGGACCGCGGCCGAATTCACCAACGCAAGGCTCGCCTCATAGGCCTGCAGCGACGGACGGTACAGCTCACGGCGATCGAGCGCCACCGCGATCGTGGCGAGAGCGTCGGCGCGGGTGGTGGCAGTGCGCAGCAGCAAGTAGGCATTGTAGGCGGCGGACGTCCCGTCGCTCTGCAATGTCGCGGTTTCCTGGCTGTTGACCGGCTGCACGGCGAGCGTCGCGCGGGCAAGCCCGAGCCACAGCCCGCCATCTTCGGGCGCGGTGGCGACGGCGGTCGTGAACTTCTGCATCGCCGAACGCGGATCGCCCGTCCGCAGGGACAGTTCGCCCGCCTCCGCCAGGGCTGCCAGGCCCTGATCGCCGACCTTGACGCTGCCATTGGTCAGCCGGGTGCGGAAGGAGGCGGCTTCGTCGGCCATCCAGGTCGGGAAATAGGAGAGCGCGCGCGGTGCGCCGATGTCTGGCTCGCCGCTGATCGGCACGACCTTGCCGGCAATGGCTCCGCCGAAAGGCTTGATGGTAGCGAAATCGGACTTCAGGAAGCACCATTTCGCCTTGGTGTTGTAGGTGAAGGCGCGGCACTGGCTGTCGCCGAGGCAGGAGGTCTTGCACTGGTCGAGCGTGACGTTCTGCTCGGAGCGCAGGTCGAAGCCGAAATAGTCGGAATTGTCCGAGGTGACGACCTCGCGGGCGTCCACCGCCCATGCCGGACCGGCAAAAGCGACGAGTATGAACGCAATGACCGAAAATATGCGCGCGCGCATGAAACTCCCCCTGAACGATCTGCATACCGTGACGCAGCCAGATCAGCTCTAGCGCGTTCAACGGAGACAGGGACCGCCTGTCACGGTTTGGTTCGCGCATGCCGCCTAGTGGAGCGAATTTGACATTCGATACATGTCCGAGGCAAGCGAAGTATCGAATGTCAAATTCAAAGGCCACTAGAGCCAGGTATTTGTCTGGTGGTCCTTTGGTTTCGACATTTGCTCTGGAGCTTGAACCGAAGGGTTGCAAATGTCGGAATCGGACCACTGGCATGCTATGTCGCCTGCGCCACTGGCAGACCGGGATATGACAGCTTAACAGCCGAGAGAGCCGGCGCGCAATTTCTGACAGTTCGATTGTGGCCCCTTTACGAGCGCTTCAGAACTTCATTCCAATTTTAGTTTTGACGGTTAGTCTGGAGGAAATGGCAGTCCGGTTAGCGTCCACTGCGGGGGGAACTGTAGCGGGGCGCTCCATGCGCTTCGTGCTCGTCATGCTTGTGGCGGGCACGGCGGCGCTTACCCATACGCCAAGCGCCAGCGCCTTCGAACTGTTCGGCTTCAAGTTGTTCGGCTCGAAGGACGAAGACGAGGACATCGTCGACCCGCTGGTCTTTTCGGCAACGCTGACTGTCGAAGGCGACGACCCGGAGATCAAGGAAACGCTGGAGAAGGCTTCGGCGCTGGTCAAGGACGCCGAGCGCCCGGTTTCCGGCTCGCTCGGCCTTTTGGCCAAGGCGCGCTCGGACCGCGAACAGCTTGTCGCGGCACTCTATGCCGACGCCCGCTATGATGGCGTAGTCGACATCGCCATCGATGGCCGCAGCCTCGACGAATTGCCGCCGGATGCCGATTTCGGCGCAGGTCCGGTGGCGGTGACGATCGCGGTCGATCCCGGTTCGGTCTATACGCTGGGCGAGATCAAGCTGGACGGCGACGCCGGCGGGCTGATGCCCGCCGAATTCGGGCTCATTCCGGGCGGCAATGCCGGCTCCACCGCGATCCTGAGGGCACAGGCCGCGATCGTCAGGCGGTTGCAGGAAGACGGGCGGCCGCTCGCCGAAGTGACGGATCGCGCCATCGTCGCCGATCACGATAGCGTGACACTGTCCGTGACGCTCAATGTCGAGGCTGGACCGGTGGCGGGATACGGCCCGACCATCGTCAAGGGCACCGAGACGATGGATCCGGGCTTCACCGCCTACGTGACCGGGCTGAAGGAAGGCAAGACCTATTCGCTGAAGGAGGTGGATGAGGCGCGCGACCGGCTGCTGGCGCTCGGCGTCTTCTCGAGCGTCAACGTGAAGGAAGGCGACGCGCTCGACGCCAACGGACAGATCCCGATCGAGGTCGAGGTCAGCGAACGCAAGCTGCGCTACTATGGCATAGGCGCCACGGTCTCAAGCACCGACGGGCTGGGCGTCGAGGGTTACTGGGGGCACCGCAACCTGTTCGGCCACGCCGAGACGCTGCGCATCGAAGGGGCGATCGGCCGCGTCGGGGACAACAACGACTACGACGTCGGCAAGCTGGACTACAGCGCCTCTGTCCTGTTCGAGAAGCCCGGCGTTATCGGGCCGGATTCGAAGTTCTTCTCGCGTTTCACCACCGTTTACGAACACCCAGACGCCTACGACCGCTTCTCCACCGGGATCTCGGCTGGCGTCTCATACCAGTTTACGCGCCAGCGGAGCGGGTCCGTGGCGGCGTCGCTCGACTACGAGGACGTCGACGATTTCTATCACCCCGACGGGCAGCGCCATCTCATCGCCAGCTTGCCGACGCAGTATGTCTTCGACAACCGCGACGACAAGCTCAATCCAAAAAAGGGGTTCCGGGCACTGGCCTTTGCCGAGCCGTCACACGACTTCCTGACCGGGGCGACCTTCGTGAAAGTGCGGGGGGAGTTGTCGGCCTACCGGGCCGTCGACGCCGCGCAGCGTCTCGTGCTTGCCGGCCGGGTGGCGGCCGGTTCGATCATCGGCGCTTCGGTCGAGGACATTCCGGCCGACCGGCGCTTCTACGCCGGCGGCGGCGGGTCCGTGCGCGGATACCAGTACCAGGGCATCGGGCCCAAAGACCCCGAAGGCAAACCAACCGGCGGGCGTTCCTACATGGAGCTGTCGGGCGAACTGCGCATCCAGGTCACCGAGACCATCGGCATCGTGCCGTTCGTCGATGCCGGCAACGTCTCGGAAGACGAGTTCCTGGGATCGGCCCGCTTCCAGGTGGGCGCCGGCGTCGGCGTGCGCTACCTGACGCCGTTCGGGCCGCTCAGGATCGACGCCGCGGTGCCGCTCAACCGCCAACCGGGCGATCCGAGCTTCGGCATCTATGCCGGCGTCGGCCAGGCGTTCTGAGCGATGCGGCTGGTCTGGCTCATTGTGCGCATCATCCGCTACGCGATCTATGCGGCGCTGGCGCTGACGGTCGGCGCGGTCGCGGTGCTGACGCTGACGGAACGCGGCAGGGACAACCTTGCTGGCATCATCTCGCACTTTTCCTCGTCTCCCGGGCAGGTAGTCAAGGTCGCCGGCATCAACGGCATATGGTCGGGCAACCTGACGCTTCAAAGCCTTGTGCTGGAGGATGTCGACGGCGCCTGGCTGGTGGCGCGCGACGTTGCGGTCGACTGGTCGCCGCTGAAACTGTTGTCAGCGACATTCGACGCCGAGCGCATCTTTGCCAGACGCATCGAAGTGGCGCGCGCGCCCAAGCCAGCCAGCAAATCCAAGGACGAGCAGGGCGCATTCGCGCTGCCGGTGGCGATCGATATCAAGCGGATCGAACTGCCAGATATTGCGCTCGGGCCTGCTTTGGCCGGCGGCGGCGTTGCATCAGTCGCCGCGACCGGTTCGGCGCGCGCCGAAGCATCGCCGCTGTTGGTGACGTCCAAGCTCAACATCGCCCGCAGCGACGGGCGGGCGGGCAACATCGACGCCTCGATCGACTTCGCGCCCGATGACAACAGGATCGACATCGATATCCTGGCGTCCGAGCCGCAGGGCGGCATCATCGCAAGCCTGCTGAAGCTTCCGGGCGAGCCGCCGGTCGAGATCGAGGTTTCGGGCAGCGGCCCGGCCGCCGACTGGGCGGGCAGCGGCACCTTCGCGGTGGACGGCAGCGTTATCACCCGCGTCGACGCCCGACACCAGTTCACCGACAAGGGCAGCGCCATCGAGGCGACCGGCGAGGGCGAGTTCGAGCGGTTCGTGCCGGCGAATTTGCGCCCGCTGCTGGCCGGCCGGACGAGCTTCGACGCCGCCGGCACGCTGACAAGCGCCGGCGGCGTGGAGATCGAGCGCGCCGCCATTGAAAGCAATGCCATCACCGCAACCGCGAGCGGCTCGCTCGATCCGCAAACCGCCAGCGATTTCGCGCTCAACCTGGAGGCCAAGGGCGATGGCGTGCCGCTTTCATTCGGCACCGAAGACAGCCCGATCGAAATGGTCCTGCGGACAGCCTCGGCACGCGCGCTTGGCGACGGCCGCGAGCCAAACCTGGACATCACTGCAACTCTGGCGAAGGTGGCGACGAACGATGCGGAATTGAGGGAGCTTGCCATCGCCCTGCATTCCGACGCCTTCAACATAAAGGACCGAACAGGGCCGGTGACGGGAACCGCAAGCGCCGCCGCGCTGATCATCGACAATCCGACCATCGCGCCGCTGGTGGCGGGAAAGATCAGCGCCGGAATCGCCGGTACGCTGGCGACGGAATCACTGACCGTGACCGACGGCAATCTCGCCAGTGACGCGCTGGCCGGCAAATTCACCGGCGACGTCTCGCTGGCAGACGGCTCGGTTACGCTGAAGCTCAATGCCGACCTGGCCGCGACTGCGCTGCCGGCCGCGGTGCGGCCGGTGCTTGCCGAACGGGTGCAACTCGACGCCGATATCAGGCGCGACCACGAAGGGCAGGTATCCGCCGATCCGTTCTCGATTGCGTCCGGCCAGCTCTCCGCATCCGGCAGGGTGCGCGCCGCCAACAGCGAGATCGACGCCGACATCACCGGCAGGCTCGGCGACGTTGGCCTCCTCGCCCCCGGTGCGGCCGGGGCGGTCGACCTGGCAGTCACGGCCAAGGGCGCGCTGGGGAAACCCGATGTGTCGCTGACCGTGACGAGCGAGCGCATACAGGCGGCGGGCCGCGAGATCGCCGGACTGAAGCTGGTGGCGACCGGCAAGGCCGATATCGACAACCCGGCGGCGGACGTGTCGCTGACCGGCACCGTCGGTGGCGAGGTGCTTGACGGCAAGGCGACGCTTTCGACCCCGGGCGGGCGGCGCGAGGTGAAGGGGCTCACGCTGTCGCTCGGCCAGAACCGCATTGCGGGCGACCTGGTGCTCGACGAAAAATTCCTGCCGCTGGGCACGGTCGACTTCCAGCTTCCCGATGTCGGCGCGCTGGCGGCGCTGGCGCTGGAGACGGTCAAGGGCGACCTTACGGGAACGATCGACTTCACGGACCAGAACGGCAAGCCGCAGCTCGCGGTCAAGGCCACGACCAAGGCGCTGTCGCGCGGCGATCTGACTGCGGCGAATGTGGCCATCGACGCGACGGTGAGCGACTACGTGTCGGCGCCGACGGTGGCCGGACGCGTTCAGGCTGCGACCGTCAGGTCGGGCAAGACAACGGTCAGCGGCATCGACGTGACGCTGACGCAGCAGGCCGGGTGGACCGGCTTCGACGGTGGCGCGACGGTGGCCGACATTCCGGTGCGCGCCAACGGGCGCCTGCAGGTCGCCAACGGCAAGACGGTCGTCGAACTGGCCTCGGGCCAGGCGACGGTGCGCGGCCTCGCTGCCAAACTCTCGCGGCCGTCGCGCATCGAGATCGCGAACGGCGCCACGACGCTGGACAAGCTCGCGCTCGACATCGGGGGAGGCACCGCCGTCCTCTCGGGCACCGCCGGTTCCACCCTCAACCTCAACGCCACGCTGTCGGCAGTGCCGGCCTCGGTGGCGAACAGTTTTGCGCCCGGCCTCGATGCCGCGGGCACGATCTCGGGCACGGCCAAGGTTTCCGGTGCGGCGGCGAACCCGGCGGTCGGCTACTCGCTCGACTGGAAGGGGGCGCAGACGGCGCAGACACGCGCGGCGGGGCTCGGCGCATTCAGCGTTGCCTCCAGTGGCGATTTCGCCGGAGGAAAGCTTACCTTCCAGGCAAACGCCGCCGACGGCTCGGGCCTCGGCCTGAAGGGCGGCGGCACGGTCGACACGAAATCGCGCGCGTTGTCGCTCGACTTCTCCGGCGGCGTGCCGTTTGCCGTCGTGGCGCCTCGGCTGGCGGCTTCCGGCCTGGCGCTGACAGGAACGTCGAACGTAATCCTCCAGGTGCGCGGAACGACCAGTGCGCCGGTCATCGGCGGATCGCTGACGACCTCGGGCGCGCGCTTCGTGGCGGCCGCTACCGGAATGGCTGTCACCGACATCCGCGCCGACATCGCGATGAGCAACGGCGTGGCGACCATACGCACGCTCAGCGGTTCGCTTTCGACCGGCGGCACGCTTTCGGGATCGGGCACGGTGGGGATCAATCCCGGCGGCGGCTTCCCGGCCGACATCAGGCTGAAGGTCGACAACGGGCGCTACACGGACGGGCGCATCGTGACAACGACGATGGACGGCGATCTGGCGATCAAGGGCCCGCTGGCATCGCGCGCAACGCTCTCGGGGACCGTCGATCTGCAGCGGACGGTGATAACCGTTCCGGACCGACTGCCAACCTCGCTCTCGGAACTCGACGTCAAGCACAGGAACGCGCCGGCCGCCGTGTTGGAGCAGCAGCGCGCGCTGCAGCCCGCGACCGCCTCGGGTGGCGGTGCCGGCAGGTTGCTGCTCGACCTCACCATCAACGCCAACAACCAGATTTTCGTTACCGGACGAGGGCTCGACGCCGAGCTTGGCGGCAGCCTGCGGCTCACCGGCTCCACAGCGTCACCTGAAGCCGTCGGCGAGTTCACACTCAGGCGCGGGCGTCTCTCCATCATCGGGCGACGGCTGACCTTTACACGCGGCACGATCAATTTTTCCGGTTCGCTGGTGCCCAACCTCGATTTCGCCGCAACATCCGATGTCGGCAATACCGCCGTGACGATCGTGGTCAGCGGCCTGGCCAACAACCCGCGCTTCGACTTCACGTCGGTGCCGGCGCTGCCGCAGGACGAGGTGCTGGCGCGGCTGATCTTCGGGCGCTCGCTTTCCAACCTGTCGCCACTGCAGATCGCACAGCTGGCGGACGCCGCGGCCTCGCTGGCCGGCGGCGGGAGTTCATCGCTTCTGCAGTCATTGCGCGGCCAGCTCGGCGTCGACGATCTGGACATCAAGACCAACGACGACGGGAGTACATCGGTCTCGGCCGGAAAATATCTCAACGACCGGACCTACTTCTCGCTCGAGAAGGGAAGCAAGGCAGGCTCCGGCAAGGCCAAGATCGATCTCGACATCGGGCGCGGCCTGAAGTTGCGCGGCGAAGCCAACGACAGCGGCGAGGCGAAAGGCGGAATATTCTTCGAACGCGAATATTAGAACCGGATTTGACCCGGCGTTCGCCTTTGCTGGCCTTACTTCAATTGTGTTTCCGCTACTGTGTTTCCATGCTGCACGATCCCAGCGTGACGCGAAGGTCAGGCGTTCCGGGAATCTCGCGACGATACCAATTTTGCGTCAAGTCTGTCGCATTCGCGCATACCGGCCTTCCTCCAAAGTTGCACATTTGTAATGGGTTGCTGCACCCGTCCGCTTTGACAACGGCGGCTGGATGCGGAATTGTAATCGGCAGAAAGCCAACAATGGGAGTTCGTCATGACATTCTACAAGAGTAATGGAGACCGCGTTCCGGATCACATCCGCGAGATGGCGGAGAGCGCCAAATCGGGCAGCGCGGTCGACCGCCGCGAGTTCCTGGCGATGGCAAGCGTGTTCGGCGCTTCGACGGCGATGGCCTATGGCATGCTCGGCCTGGCTGCGCCGACGCAGGCACTGGCCGCCGAACCCAAGAAGGGCGGCGTGCTGAAGGTGGCAATGTTCGTCAAGGATCCGAAGGATCCGCGCAAGTCCGACTGGTCCGAGATCGCCAATGCCGAGCGCCAGTCGCTGGAGCCGCTGGTGAAGTACACCACCGATTATACGTTCCGCCCCTATCTCATCGAGAGCTGGGAAGTGAATGACGACGCCACGGAATACGTGCTGCACGTGCGCAAGGACGTAACCTGGAGCAACGGCGACCCCTTCACGGCCGACGATGTGGTCTTCAACTTCAACCGCTGGGGTGAAAAGGCTGCCGAAGGCAATTCGATGCCGGGTCGTCTCGGCACGCTGTTTGACGCTGCATCCGGCAAGCTGCGCGACGGCGCGGTGACCAAGGTCGACGACCTGACGGTCAAGCTCGTGCTGACCAAGCCCGACATCTCGATCATTCCGAACCTGTGCGACTATCCGGGTCTCGTCGTCCACAAGACCTTCGACGAAAAGGGCGGCAACTACGCTGCCTGCCCGATCGGCACAGGCCCGTTCGAGATGGTTTCCTACGACGTCGGCCAGAAGGCGGTCTTCAAGCGCCGCGAAGACAACAAGTGGTGGGACGGCGAGGTCTATCTCGACGGCGTCGAGTTCATCGACTACGGCACCGACCCGGCGGCCATGGTCAGCGCCTTCGAGGCGGGCGAAGTACATACCAATTTCGAGACCACCGCCGACTACGTGCCGATCCTCGACGGTCTTGACCTGACGAAGTACGAATGCGTCACGGCGGCGACCATCGTCTGCCGCACCAACGTCGCCAACAAGCCGTACGACGACCAGAAGGTGCGCAACGCGCTGCAGCTGGCCGTCGACAACAACATCGTGCTTCAGCTCGGCTACGGCAACGCCGGCGCGGTGGCCGAAAATCACCACGTCTGCTCGATCCACCCCGAGTACTACGAACTGGCGAAGATCGCGCGCGACCCCGCCAAGGCCAAGGCGCTCATGGCCGAAGCCGGCCAGGCCGATTTCGAGCACGACCTGATCACGGTCGACGAGGACTGGCACAAGAACACCGGTGACGCCATCGCCGCGCAGATGCGCGACGCGGGCATCAAGGTGAAGCGCACCGTGTTGCCGGGCTCGACGTTCTGGAACGACTGGACAAAGTACCCGCTGTCAATGACCAACTGGAACATGCGTCCGCTCGGCGTGCAGGTTCTGTCGCTGGCCTACCGCACCGGCGAAGCCTGGAACGAGGCTGCATGGTCGAACCCCGACTGGGATGCAAAGCTCAACGCGGCGCTCGCCGTTGCCGACGCGGCAAAGCGCAAGGAAATGATGAAGGACGTGGAGCAGATACTCCAGGATTCCGGCATCATCATCCAGCCGTACTGGCGCAAGCTGTACAGCCACGCGGTGCCCGCGGTGAAGGACTATGCCATGCACCCGATGTTTGAGCGGGACTACGGCAAGATCTGGCTCGACGCCTGAACTTGAGCCTCCGGGAGGGGAGCAGATCCGCTCCCCTCCCGGATTTGCCATTTGACCGCATCTGACCCCAACCGACAAAGGCAGGGGCAACCCCCATGATCGGATTCATCTTGCGCCGGCTCGGCACCATGGCCCTGACCATGCTGTGCCTGACGCTCGTCGTGTTCTTCCTGATCAATCTGGAGCCGAACCTCAAGAAGCTGGCGATCAGCCAGACCGAAATGCGCACGACGGCCGACCAGTTGGAAAACTGGTTGCAGCGCAACGGCTATCGCCAGAATTTCTTCGTGCGCTATGGCCAGTGGCTCGGCGTGTGGCCCAAACAGCCCAACATCGATCCGGCGACCGGCCAGTCGGTGCCGCGCTTCGTCTTCTGCAACGAGGCGTCGGAGCCGACCTTCTCAGGCATCCTGCAAGGCGATTTCGGGTGCTCGACCAAGTTCAAGAACACTGTCGCGTCCAAGCTGTTTCCCGCACTTGGGGCTACCGGAATTTTGATGTTCTGGGTGATGGTGACGATGGTTCCCATCGCATTGTTGATCGGCATCCTGGCAGGCATGCGTGAAGGCACGCGGATGGACCGAACCTTGTCCGTCGCCTCGATCGCCACAACCGCGACACCGGAATATGTGTCGGGCATCATCTTTACCGTCATCTTTGCCTCTTGGCTGGGCTGGCTGAATGGCTCCGCCGCCAGCGCCACCAGCACCGGCATCACCTTCTACAATTTCACGCTGCCGGTGATGACCATGGCCGTCTACGGCATCGGCTACATCGCGCGAATGACCCGCGCCTCGATGGTCGAGGTGATGACGCAGCAGTACATCCGCACGGCGCGGCTGAAGGGTCTGTCGTTCAGCAGCGTCGTCATCAAACACGCGCTGCGCAATGCGCTGATTGCGCCTTTTACCGTGATCATGCTGCAGTTTCCGTGGCTGCTGACCGGCGTGGTCATCGTCGAGACGATGTTCCGCTACCAGGGGTTCGGCTACACGCTCGTCGAGGCGGCGGGCAACAACGACATCGACCTCCTGCTCGGCTGCTCTCTCATATCGGTGCTGATCGTGCTGATGACACAGCTGATCTCGGACGTAGGCTACGCCTATCTCAATCCGCGCATCAGAGTGCAGTAGGGGAACGCCGGCATGGGCATCGAATATATGGGTGCGTGGCAGATCGTCCTCGGGGTCGTGTGGCGCTTCTGGCCGGTGTGGCTCGCGTTGGTCGTCGTGCTTGGCGCAAGCTTCACCTACAAGAAGAAACTCGGCCTCTACGGCCAGCTGTTCGACAGCAGCGTCGGGATCGCTGGCGTTGCGATCTGCTTCTTCTGGCTGTTCACGGCGATTTTCGCGGCAACGATCGCGCCGTTCGATCCCATCAGCCAGATCGCGGTGATGAAGGACGCGCTGCCCGGCGCGATCGAGCCCGCGTCCGGCGTGCCCTACCTGTTCGGTGGCGACAAGCTGGCGCGCGACGTGTTCTCGCGGATGGTCTACGGCAGCCAGATCGTGCTGATCATTGCGCCGGCGGCAACCGCCTTCGCCATCATGGTCGGCGTGACGCTCGGCCTGCCGGCGGGCTATTATGGCGGGCGCATCGACTCCGTCCTGTCGTTCCTCGCCAACCTCGTCCTTGCCTTCCCGGTCATCCTTCTTTTCTATCTGCTGGTGACGCCGGGCATCATGGACACGCCGATCCCCTACGGGCTCGCCGGGTTGTTCTTCCTGTTCCCGATCATCTTTTTCACCACGCTTTTCTGGACGCGCTTCAAGGACAGGCCGGATCGTCTCTATGTGACGCTGGGTTTGACGCTGGTCATTGGCTTCTGGGTCTATGCGGGCTTGGTGTTCAACGCCGACCCGCTGGGCATTGTCTCCATCGAACCCAACCAGCTCAATATCTTCGTGGCTGTGGTGTTCGCCTCCAGCCCCGGCGTCTTCCGTATCGTGCGCGGCCTGGTGATGGACATCAAGACGCGCGACTACGTGGCCGCGGCGCAGACGCGCGGCGAAAGCCCGTGGTACATCATGCTATGGGAAATCCTGCCCAATGCACGCGGTCCGCTGATCGTCGATGCCTGCCTGCGCATCGGCTACACGACGATCCTGCTCGGCACGCTCGGCTATTTCGGCCTCGGGCTGGCGCCGGAAAGCCCGGACTGGGGCACCGCCATCAAGGACGCAAGCCGGCTGCTGCGCTCCTTCATACACCCGGCGCTGCCGCCCACCTTCGCGCTGATGTCGTTCGTGCTTGGCCTCAACCTGCTTGCCGACGCGCTGCGCGAACAATCGATGAAAGACTGACACGCATGGTTCCGGAAAGTGGCTGCCGGTTTTCGGAACAGGCCATGCGACAGGAGATCGGAAGATGAACGACGCTGTGAAAGCCACGAACATCGAGAGCGCCGAGCCGATCATCGACATCGAGAACCTGTCGATATCCTTCTTCACGCGACGCGGCGAAATTCCCGCCGTGATGGATTTTTCCTGCAAGGTCATGCCCGGCGAGGCGATGGGCATCGTGGGCGAGAGCGGCTGCGGCAAGTCGACCGTGTCGCTCGGCATCATGCGCGACCTGTCCAACATCGGCAAAATTGTCGGCGGGAGCATCCGCTTCAAGGGCAAGGACATGGGCGACCTGACCGAGGAGGAGCTGCGCTCCATCCGCGGCAACGAGATCGCCATGATCTACCAGGAGCCGATGGCTTCGCTGAACCCTGCCATGAAGGTAGGCCAGCAATTGATGGAAGTGCCGATCCTGCACGACAAGGTGTCGAAGGAGGAAGCCTACAGACGGGCGCTGGAGACCGTGCGCGCGGTCAAGCTGCCCGATCCCGAACGCATGATGAAATCCTATCCGCACCAGCTTTCGGGCGGCCAGCAGCAGCGCATCGTGATCGCCATGGCGCTGCTGTCGAAGCCGGCGCTGCTTTTGCTCGACGAGCCAACGACGGCGCTCGACGTGACGGTCGAGGCGGGCATAGTCCAGCTCGTGAAGGGACTGGGCAAGGAATACGGCACGTCGATGATCTTCGTGTCGCACAATCTCGGGCTGATCCTGGAGACCTGCGACCGGATCACCGTCATGTATTCGGGCGAGGCGGTCGAGACCGGCAACATCAAGGACGTCTTCGACCGCATGCGGCACCCCTATACGCAGGGGCTGTTTCGCTCGATTCCGCTGCCCGGCGCCGACAAGAACTCGCGTCCGCTGGTCGCCATTCCGGGCCAGTTGCCGCTGCCGCATGAGCGGCCGAAGGGCTGCAATTTCGGGCCGCGCTGCCACCATTTCGTGGAGGGACTGTGCAACGCCGCCGAGATTCCGATGATCCCGGTGGCCGGCCACGACAACCACTTCTCACGCTGCGTGCGCTTCAACGAGATCGACTGGAGCGCGATGCCCGAAGGGGCGAAGGAGAAGAAGGAGCCTGTGAAGCCCGGCGCGCCGATGCTCAAGATCCAGGACCTGCGCAAATACTACAAGGTATCGGCAAACGAGATTTTCGGCGGCGCCGAGCCGAGGACAGTGAAGGCCAACGAGACGATCAGCTTCGAGGCGCGCGAAAGCGAGACGGTGGCTATCGTCGGTGAATCCGGCTGCGGCAAGTCCACGCTTGCCAAGGTGTTGCTGGGGTTGGAAACCGCGTCGTCGGGAACCGTGACGCTCGGCAACAAGGACATTCAGTCGACCGGCATCGAGATGCGCGACGTGAAGACCGTCTCGTCGATCCAGATGGTGTTCCAGAATCCTTTCGACACGCTCAATCCGAGCCATTCGGTGGGATCGCAGATCATCCGGACGCTCGAGAAGTTCAAGGTGGGCAATACGGTCGCCGACCGACGCCAGCGCATGCTGGAACTGCTCGACCTGGTGAAGCTGCCGAGGCAATTCGCCGAGCGCAAGCCGCGCCAGCTCTCCGGCGGGCAGAAGCAGCGCATCGGCGTGGCGCGCGCCTTTGCCGGCAGTGCCAAGGTGGTGGTGGCCGACGAACCGGTGTCCGCCCTCGACGTTTCGGTGCAGGCGGCTGTCACCGAACTGCTTATGGACATCCAGCGCAAGAACAAGACGACGATGCTGTTCATCAGCCACGACCTCAGCGTGGTGCGTTATATCGCCGACCGCGTCGTGGTGATGTATCTCGGCTACATCGTCGAGCAGGGCACGACCGACCAGATATTCTCGCCGCCCTACCATCCCTATACCGAGTCGCTGCTGTCGGCGATCCCGATCGCTGACACGAGCGTGGTGAAGAAGCACATCGTGCTGGAGGGCGACATTCCCTCGGCGATGAACCCGCCCAGCGGCTGTCCGTTCCAGACGCGCTGCGGCTACAAGCATCTGGTGCCAGACAACAAATGCGAAATCACGGTGCCGCCGGTCAAGCAACTCGGCGATGGTCACATGAGCCTGTGCTGGCTCGGCGACGATGTGCTGGCGACGATGGAGCCGGTGATCAAGTTCGATGTCGAGCACGCCGCGCACGAGGGCGAGCCGGAGGATGCGCCGCATGGCTCGGGGCCGGGGTTCGTCGGCGAAGCGCCCAAGCGCCCGCATGGCAAGACGGCGAGCGTTGCGGCGAGCGAAATGGGCGAAGACGCCGAGGAGGCCGAAGCAACCGCGCATGCCCGCAGCCACGAGCATCGCGACGCGGTGTCCGAGCCGCGCGCGGCCGACGACCATTCAGATGTCGCCCCGTTTTCGCCGCGCACTGTCGGCGAGGGACGCCAGAGCGAGGACGAAGACGTACCGTCCGCCTTCGAGCCTACAGTGGCGGAGAACGAAGAGGACGCAGGCAGGAAGTAGGTCTGGCGCTGCCCTGCAGCCTCAATTGCATTCCTGCAGCTGCTGGGCGTAGTCGCCGGCAGTTCTCTCTGCATCGCGGGCATAGCGCTGGAGACCGGGTTTCTGCTGCCAGTCGCCGCGCTGATAGCCGTTCCAGCCGAAATAGTAGGCGAGGTACAGGTTGTAGGCATCG
>JAPLOZ010000118.1 GCA_026400435.1 Hyphomicrobiales bacterium
CGACAAGAACACCGTCTGGCAGGAAGTGTCCGGCGGCCTCGACATCATGGAAATCGGCGGCATCGAACAGCCCAGCCGCGCCTATGTCGGCGCGTTCAACTTCAAGGGCGCTGACCAGCAGAAGAAGGTCGGCCAGCTCTCGGGCGGTGAACGCAACCGCGTCCACCTGGCCAAGATGCTGAAGGAAGGCTCGAACCTCCTCCTGCTCGACGAACCGACTAACGACCTCGACGTCGAAACCCTGCAGGCCCTCGAAGCCGCCCTCGAAGACTTCCCCGGCTGCGCCGTCATCATCAGCCACGATCGCTGGTTCCTCGACCGCGTCGCCACGCACATTCTCGCGTTCGAAGGCAACAGCCACGTCGAATGGTTCGAAGGCAATTTCGAGGACTACCTCGAAGACAAGAAACGCCGCCTCGGCGCCGAAGCCGTCGAACCCAAGCGGCCAACGTTCAAGAAGTTCGCGCGGTAGGCCGGGGCGACATCATCCCGGTTTCCTGAACCTGTAGATGATCTGGTCGGTCTTTCCCCGGATTTCGGGGCGCATCACCATGACCGTGTGGTCATCGGCGGGCTTGCGCAGTGCATCATGTTCGCCGTCAAACCGGAATCCCGCTGCCTCGATCTCGCGACGGAGCACCGCCGGGTCGATGCGATGGACGGTGTCGGGCGCGTTGGCTGTGTCGGGGTTCGCGACATGGTCGATGACGATGTAGATGCCCCCGGGCTTCAGCGCGTTGAACACCTTCACGTTCATCTGCTCCGCCAGATCGGCCGGGAACTTGCGCTGGTGGAGGTCGTGGTAGTTCTGCGATGTGAAGACCATGTCGAGCGGCTCGGGGAAGGCGAGGTCGCTGAAGGCGGATCGCAGCGTGACGATTTCCTGCGGATAGGCCTTTGACAGGATGTCGAGAGAGTCGCCGTAGAGCACGGGCTTCGTGCGCATGAACTCGTCCGGGCTCCAGGCGTAGACCTTGCCTGTCGGACCAGCCTTCGCCACGAACAACCGCGTGAAGTATCCGGCGCCCTGCATGATGTCGGCGACTTTCCAGCCGGGCTGGATGTTCGCCAGCTCGAGTACGGCGTCTCCGCGGCGCTGGGCGTCGAGCGCGACGTCTTCACCGGGCCGGCGCGGATCGGCCATCGCCTGCTCGGTTGAGACAGTCGGGACGCTGTTGTCCGGTGTTGCGCAAGCGGCGAAGCAAAGCGCCGATCCCGCCAACGTCAGGCGCGCCAGAAAGCGCATTGCGGGGCGAGGGGTCTTGTGCGGCATGATGTGGTCCGTTCGGTTGCGGACCCACCGTGCTGTCGTCCTCGTGCAAGTCAATGCACGTAAGTGCGAGGCCCCTAAGCCGCCCGCACTTCGCCCGTGCCATCCAGCGGCACGCCGACCGGCCAGACTTTCTCGACGCGCATTTGCGACACGCCGAGGATTTCCGCCACGCGGCGCTGGCTCGGCTTCTCGCCGCGCAGGATCAGCTGGTCGCACGCATGGGCGATCTGCTGCACGCTCAGCGACTGCTCAAGGCGCGCATGTTCGAAGTCGGCGACGCGGCCCATGTGG
>JAPLOZ010000007.1 GCA_026400435.1 Hyphomicrobiales bacterium
CGAACCGGCATTGGTCGTGGCAGCGCCTGAGCGTCGCGAGACGATGGAGCAACTTGCCGGACGGAGCGGCGCCCGCGTGCAGTCGCTGGGCGCGCGCGGCGACGGGACGTTGCCTGTTCTCTCCGCGTCGATCGACGCTTCGTCGTGGACGGACGTCAAGCGGACGCCGGACGATCTCGCGGCGATACTCTACACGTCAGGCACGACGGGTCGTCCCAAGGGCGCGATGCTGTCGCATCGCAACCTGCGCTCCAACGCCGAAACGCTCATCGAAGCCTGGCGCTTCACCAGCGCCGACGTGTTGATCCACGCGCTTCCCATCTTCCACACGCACGGGCTGTTCGTCGCAACCAACGTTGCGCTGATGGCGGGAGCCGGCATGGTGTTCCTGCCGAAATTCACCGCCAGCGAAGTGCTCGACTGGATGCCGCGTGCAACCGTGCTGATGGGCGTGCCGACCTTCTACACGCGGCTGCTCGACGAGACGCGGCTGAGCCGCGACACCGCATCGGGCATGCGGCTGTTCATCTCCGGTTCCGCTCCCCTTCTGGCCGACACGCACCGCGCCTTCGCCGAACGGACGGGCCACGCGATTCTCGAGCGCTACGGCATGACCGAGACAAACATGAACACTTCGAACCCCTATCATGGCGCGCGCGTTCCCGGTTCGGTCGGGCCAGCGCTGAAGGGCATAAGCGTTCGCGTCACCGAGCCGGAAAGCGGCGCGCCTCTTGGCACCGACGAGATCGGCATGATCGAGGTGCGTGGGCCAAATGTGCTCTCGGGCTACTGGAAGAAGCCCGAGGCCACGCACGAAAGCTTCCGCGCCGACGGCTTCTTCATCACCGGCGACCTCGGCAAGATCGACAGCAGCGGCTATGTCTGGATCCTCGGTCGCGGCAAGGACCTAGTCATCACCGGCGGTTTCAACGTCTATCCCAAAGAGGTGGAGCTGGAGATAGACGCGCTTGATGGCGTGACCGAAAGCGCGGTGATCGGCGTGCCGCACCGCGACTTCGGCGAGGCTGTCGTGGCGATCGTGGTGCCGGAAAAAGGCGCGGTGCTGGACGAAGCCGCGATCATCGCCGAACTGCGCAAGCGGCTTGCGGCCTACAAGGTGCCGAAGCGCGTCATCGTGACCGAAGAGCTGCCGCGCAATACGATGGCGAAAGTGCAGAAGAACGTGCTGCGGGAAACCTATCGCGCGCTCTTCACCTGACCAAGATCAATTGAGGGTTTCGATCACCGCTGCCTGATCCGGCACCAGCCTGACACGATACTTTCCATCGGCGCAGGTCAGCAGCCAGACGGCATCGTCGTAGACGGACGGATCGCGCCCGGCGGTGGTGGGTTCCGTACAGGCTATCCCCTGCTCGCGCACCTGATCGGCGACAAGCGCGGCGGCGGCGGTATCATCGGAACCGGTCTGTGCCATGACCGGCGAAGCGCCGTACGTCAGCGTGATCGCCAAAACAGCAGTCCATCGTGACTTCACAGCATTCATCCCGCGGACCTCCTCACTTCGTTTCCAGTATTTCCTGGCATGGTCCTGCGTCAAGGGCAGGCGACGTCGTCGCGGCAAGTCAGGCACCGCAAACCAAGGCGAAGCGTGCCGCTTCAACTCGGCTCGTGTCAATGGTATCGATCCGCTCGGGACCCGGACAGGTTCGGTCCATGCGCCGCGAGGAAAAGCGTGGGAGAACGGCAAGGAGTTCCGCGCCGTTGGGGAGGATTTGTTATTCTATGCGCTACGACGCCAGCTTCATCGGACTCTATATCCTCGACATTCTTGGCCGCCCGGTCTCGCGCATTCCCGATCGCGGCAATGTCGAGTTCATCGACGAGATCCGCCTGACCGTTGCAGGCACTGCCGGCGGCGCCGTCATCGATGCGGCGAAGCTCGGCCTGAAAGCGCTCGCAGTCGGCGCGGTGGGTGACGACGAGAAGGCCGATTTCGTGCTCATGACGCTCGGAAAATTCGGCGTCGACACCTCTGCCATGCGGCGTGTCGCGGGCGTGCCGACCTCGGCGACAATCCTCAACGTCAGGCCCAACGGCGACCGGCCCGCGCTGCATGTGCGCGGCGCGTCAGACCATTTCGAGTTGACGCAAGCCGACTATGACATCGTCCTCGGCGCTCCGATCGTTCATCTCGGCGGCACCGGACTGCTGAGCAGGCTCGACGGCCTGCAAAGCGTGAGCCTGCTTGCCGAAGCGAAACGGCTGGGGCGGACGACCACGCTGGACCTTCTGGCGGCCAATGCTTCGACGGCGCACCTGGTGCTGCCGCTGCTGCCGCATGTCGACTATTTCATGCCATCGATTGAAGAGGCGCAGGATATTTCGGGACGCAGCGGTCCGGAGGACTGCGCCGAGTTCTACCTCGGCAAGGGCGCCACCGCCTGTGTCTTCACCCTCGGCGGCGACGGAGCCTACTACGCCCACCGCGACGGCACGCGCCGCAAGTCGCCCGCCTATGCGATTGACGTCGTTGACACGACGGGTTGTGGCGATGCGTTCGACGCCGGCTTCATCACGGCGCTCCACCGCAGGATGGATCTGGACACATCCCTGCGCTTCGCACAGGCCAGTGCCGCCCTGGTCGCCACCGGGCTTGGCTCCGACGCCGGCATCCGCTCGTTCGAGCACACGCTGGAGACAATGCGGACACTGCCCGTGAAGGGGTGATGTGGAGGTCAAGGGCTGCTGCGGGATGGTACCGTTGGCTGGGATCGAACCAGCGACCTCCGGATCCACAATCCGGCGCTCTAACCATCTGAGCTACAACGGCACAGGCCCAAAAGGGCTCGCCTGTCGGCGAGGGTCCATACGGACTATCGCAGTTTAATTCAAGCCCGGCTTTTGATTCAACACTGTCCGGCTAGCGTGAGCCGCAAACAAGAAAAAGGCCGGCGGGAGGAGGTGCCGGCCTTTTCCTTTTACGAGCCGGCGGGAGGAGGTGCCGGCTGGTCACCCCGGAAGGAAGCGGGAGGAGGTGCCGCCTTCCGGGTATTTCTGGTCGCGTCAACGTGTCAGGCGACCTTGAGTTCCTTCACGGCCTTCTCGAAGATCGTCTTCATCGGCACGGAAACCTGCTCGGCGGCCTTGCTGGCGGCTGCCTGGAAGTCCTTGGCCTGCTCGACGCCGATCTCGACGCGCTTGCGCAGGAACGAGGTCTGGAGTTCGACGAGTTCCGACAGCGTCTTGGCGGCAACCAGCGCCTCAAGATGGGCAAAGCCGGCCTCGGCGTTGGAGCGGAAAGCCGAAATGGTCTTGAGCGAAAGGTCGCCGGAAATCGACTTGGCGGTCTCAAGCGTCGTCTCGATGGCCTTCTGGGCATCCTCGGCGCCGGTCTTGAGCTTTGCGTAGGCTTCCTTCGACTGCTCGACGCTCTTCTCGGCGAAGGCGCGCATCTGGTCGGTAGCCTTGGAGGCGTCGAAGCTCGGGAACTCGACGTTGGGAACGAATTCAGCGGTTTTTTCTGCGGTCTTGGCCATTTTCCTGTCCTTTTGATGAGCGGCTTCACGAAGCCGTCTTGTTTCGGGATGATGTGTATATAGCATCGATTTTTGTGCAGTGCAACATTTTAGGTGCGACGCACCATAAGCCCTTGTGACAATTAACCAAACCCGGAAATTGCCGCATTGATGCCACCTGATTTGTGGACGGAAGGCGGGGTCGGTTTTATTAACAAACGGTTAATCCGCAGACTCACTGCGTTGCGAAGGAGCCGCATGGCGCAAGCCGCATACTCATTCCTCGACGTCGCCGCGCTTGACGCGGTGCGCGAGCGCTTCGCGCGCGGCGAGGCGCTGGTCGTCCTGTCGATCGACCTGGCCGAGGTAATTTGGGCGAACGGCCCGGGGGCGGCGCTGTTTGGCCATGCAGACGTCGAGACGATATTCGGCGCGCAGGCGCCGATCGGTCCGACGGCCCGGCGGCAAATCTCGGGGCTCAGGGGTTTTCCCGTCATCGGGCGCGACCGCGCATTGCTGGTACGCATCGCGATCGGCATTGCAAGCACGGCTATGCCATTTAGGGCGAGCACCCTGACCATGCCGGACGGCGAAGAGGCCCTGCTGCTCGCACAGGCAGGGATGGAAGACGCCAGCCACGACACCGGTGCTGCTGCCCGCCGGGCGACTACCGGCTTTGCGCAAGGCGGCCATTTTGTTGCGATCCTCGACCGGTCTGGTCAGGTGGAGGCTGCGTCGAAGGGTTTCGAAAGGCTCGGACTGGCAACCGAGGCGCTGGCGTCGCTTTCGAGTGAAGCCACCGCGGAGCGACGGATCGTCAAGCGGATGCTTTCTGGAAAGCGCGGCCCCCTGCCTGCCGGACTTGCGCGGCTGACGGAGTCCAGGAACCTCGTCGTCGTCGTCGACGAGAATTGGGCGGAACTGCCTGAAGAGCCGGCGCAAGGGGCCGGGCAGGACGCTCCCGCCGAGGCGGCGCGCGAGATATGGTATCTCGGCAGCGACCCTGCCTCGGAGCCGAAGCCCGAGGAAGCCGCAACGGGATTTCCAGCAACCATCGCAATTGCTGACTTGGAGCAATCGCAGAACGAACCGGGCGCTTCAACCGCCACCTGGGACGGCAACGACAGTCCGCCGGAGACCGCCGTTCTTGATATCCCCGAGCTTTCCGGGATCGAACCCTCACCCGTCGCCGAAACGCCGGATGCCGGCGTAAGCCAAGCGGCCGCTCAGGACGCGGCCGCGCCTGTCGTTGACGCTCCTGCGGAGCCAGCCCCCGCTGCGCAGCCGGCCGGCCCGGTGCGCTTTGTCTGGCGAACCGATGCGCAAGGCAGGTTCAGCCAGGTTTCCGCTGACTTCGCGGCGGCCGTGGGAGCGCAGGCTGCCGATATCGTTGGACGAAACTTCCAGGACGTGGCGAGCGTTTTCGGGCTCGATCCGTCAGGCGACATAGCCGGTCTGATGGCGCGGCGAGACACATGGTCCGGGCGGACCGTTTCCTGGCCGGTCGCCGGGACGGACCTGACGATTCCGGTCGATCTGGCGGCCCTGCCGGTTTACGACCGCACGCGAAAGTTCGAGGGTTTTCGCGGCTTTGGCGTCGCGCGCACCGACAACCCTTCGGTCGATCCAAAGGGCGTCGGGATGGCGTTGGCGGCCGGATTGCGGGTTGCCGAACCCCTTCCCCCCGATGAGCAAGTGACCGCCGAACCGCAGGTGCCAGGGGAGATCGAAGTCGAGCCCACTGCCTCGGAGCAGGCCAACGACGACACCGACAAGTCCGCCGATCCGTTCCTCGGCGAAAAGCCGGCGATCACCGTGACGCCGGTTCAGGACCGTCGCTACTCCGACAAGGTGATCCGGCTGGCGGAACACCGGCAGCCGGCCCAGGAACGCCCGATTGGCAGCGAGAAGTCGCTGTCGACGGGCGAACGCATCGCTTTCCAGCAGATCGCCGAACGGCTGCGCAAGGACAGCGGCCCGACAGGTCAGAGCGCGGAGACCGCCTCGTCGCAAACCGAAGCGGGCGCCGACCTTGGCGAGCCGACAAGCAAAGTTGCGGCCGCGCCCCATGCACCCGCCGATCACGAGATGCTGCGCGACGAGAGGGTAACGGACGCGCAATCCGACGACGGCGCCGATACGCAAGCGATCGCCGACCTCGAGGCGCTGGACGGCGTGAAAGATGAAGCTTCGGCGCGACTGCCCGACGAGCCAGCTCCGGCGACGCGCAAGGGCCCAAGGCCAGGCATGTCCCTGCTCGACTTCGCCCAGTGGAGCAAGGACGAACCGGAACAACCATCCGCCGAAATGCCAGCGGCGTCGGTCGAGATGGACGATGCCGCCGCGCTGCTCGATGCCGGGCCAGTTGGGGACGAAGAGAAAGTCGCCGATACCGACCTCGAACCGGTCGCCCCCGCGGTGGAAACCGCGATCGAGGCGCAGGAGGCGGCAGGCGCTGACAAGCCTCCGGCGCACGCCCTGCCGCTGGACAGCATGGCCGGGGGCGGCCTGTCGATCCTCGAGAAGCTGCCGGTGCCGGTGCTGGTCCATTCAGGCGACGAGCTGCACTATGCCAACCACGAATTCTTCGCGCTGACTGGATACGGCACGATCGAGGAGCTGGCGCGGGCCGGCGGCATCGGTGCGCTGTTTTCCGATCCATACCAGGACGACCCCGGCCACGAGGCGCATCCGAAAACTGACCGCTATATGCGGCTCCAGACGAGAAATGGCGAGGATGTGCCCGTGGAGGCATTCCTGCAGTCCGTTCCCTGGAACGGCGGCAAGGCGCTCGTGCTGGTGTTGTCGCGCGTCAAGGCAGGCGCCCTTTCCTCATCCGGCCAGTCGCCGCTGATCGCCGAACTGGAGGCGCGGGTAGCCGAAATGCGCACGATCATCGACACGGCGACGGATGGCGTGGTGCTGATTTCGCGGGAAGGAAACATCCGTTCCATCAGCCGGCCGGCTGAGGCGCTGTTTGGCCTCGACAGCGATGAGGTCGTGGACAAGCCGTTCGCGTCGCTGTTTGCGATCGAGAGCCAGAAGTCGGCGCGAGATTATCTGAACGGTCTCAGCGACCACGGCGTCGCGAGCGTGCTCAACGACGGGCGCGAGGTGATCGGCCGCGAGGCGGAGGGGCGCTTCATTCCGCTGTTCATGACGATCGGCAAGCTGCCCGGCGACAGCGGCTATTGCGCAGTCGTGCGTGACATCACGCAGTGGAAACGCGCCGAGGAGGAACTGACGCAGGCACGCGCCACCGCCGAGCGCACCTCGTCGCACAAGACCGATTTTCTGGCGCGCGTCAGTCACGAGATTAGGACGCCGCTGAATGCGATCATCGGCTTTTCCGAACTGATGCTCGACGAGAAATTCGGGCCGGTCGCGAATGACCGCTACCGTGACTATTTGCGCGATATCAATCGCTCGGGCAACCACGTGCTCGACCTCGTCAACGACCTGCTCGATATCTCCAAGATCGAGGCCGGCCAGCAGGAAATGGCCTATGAGGCTGTATCGCTCAACGACGCGCTTTCGGAAACGGTTGCACTGATGCAGCCGCAGGCGAACCGGGAGCGCGTCATCATTCGCTCCAGCTTCGCCTCGAAGCTCCCGGACGTGGTGGCCGATCTGCGCAGCGTGCGCCAGATCGCGCTCAACGTGTTGTCGAACGCGGTCCGCTATACCCAGGCTGGCGGGCAGGTCATCGTGTCGACCGCCTACGAAAGCGACGGCGAGGTGGTGATGCGGGTGCGCGACACCGGCATCGGCATGACGCCCGGCGAGATCGAACAGGCGCTCAAGCCGTTCAAGCAGATCAATTCGCTGAAGCGGACGCGCGGCGACGGAACCGGTCTTGGCCTGCCGCTTACCAAGGCGATGGTGGAAGCAAACCGGGCCAAGTTTTCCATCCACTCGACGCCGGGCGAAGGGACGCTGGTCGAAGTGGCGTTTCCGCCAACCAGGGTACTGGCGGACTGAGCTCACGCGAGCGCGATGCACGGCGACGCTGTCGGCGCATCCATTCGGCAGACACTTTGCTGTGATCGATCAGGGCGATTGTGAACGCCTGCAAAGCGCAAAAGACGCATCCCTTTGAAAGCCGACGAGAATCAGTCAGATTAGAACTGTTCTAAGATATTGATTTTGCTCACGCTAATCCTTGACTAAACCACTCCTATTTAAGATAGAGAGCGCATTCCGTTCAAAACGGGACGCAATCGGCGAGGACGTCCGTGCCACGCCCTTGGCCCTCGGCGGCAGGAGAGTCACATGAGCGAAAGACGAAATTGCGCGGTCGTCGCCCTTGCAATGGCCACACTGTTCACGGGCGCCGCTTACGCAGACGGCACCGTCAACATCTACACCTATCGCCAGCCCGAGCTGATCCAGCCCGTTCTAGATGCCTTCACCGCCAAGACCGGCATTCAGACCGAGGTGCTTTTCCTCGACAAGGGCCTGGAGGAGCGTGTTCAGGCGGAAGGCCAGAATTCCCCTGTCGACGTGATCATGACGGTCGATATCTCGCGCCTGACCAAAGCCAAGGAAGCCGGCATCACGCAAGCGCTGGACGACGAAACGGTGAACGCTGAAATCCCGGCGGAATACCGCGACCCGGAAGGCAACTGGTTCGGCCTGACCAGACGCGCCCGGGTGATCTACGCGTCGAAGGACCGGGTCAAGGACACGGCGCTCACCTACGCAGAGCTCGCCGATCCCAAGTGGAAGGGAAAGCTGTGCATGCGCTCCGGCCAGCACGACTACAACCTCGCCCTGTTTTCAGCCGCCATTGCGCACTGGGGTCCTGAAAAGACGGAAGAGTGGATGAAGGGCCTCAAGGCCAATCTCGGACACAAGCCCGATGGCGCGGACCGGACGCAGGCCGGGGCCATCCTTGCCGGCGAGTGCGACATCGCGCTCGGCAACACCTACTATGTCGGCCTGATGCGCGCCAACGACAAGGATCCGAAGGAGAAGGAGTGGGGCAACGCGATCAACGTGATCTTCCCGACCTTCGAAAACGGCCTCACCCACGTCAACATCTCTGGCATCGCGCTGGCTAAATATGCACCCAACCGCGACAATGCGGTGAAGCTCATCCAGTTCCTGGCAAGCGACAATGCCCAGCAAATCTACGCCGAAAAGAATTTCGAATATCCGGTCGAACCCGGCCTGGAGCCTTCCGCAATGGTGAAGTCCTTCGGCACGCTGAATGCCGACACGCTGTCGCTGGCCGAAGTCGCAAGCCGCCGCAAGCAGGCTTCGGAAATGGTGGATCGCGTCGGCCTCGACGATGGTCCCTCCAGCTGAGGCTGAATCTCGCTTCCGCCGCATCGCCCGCCACGATAGAAGTCGCGCGGGCGATGCGATGTGGCGCGGGTGATGGAATTTGATGGGCGTAGCGGACACCAGCTCTGCCTTGCCGGGACCGGGCCGGGCCGGATTGCTGCCTGCAAGGCGCCCTACTCATCCGTGGCTGAAGCTTCTCGCGCTGGCGGTATG
>JAPLOZ010000094.1 GCA_026400435.1 Hyphomicrobiales bacterium
TTCGGCCTGACGCTCGGCAACGCGATTCGCCGCGTGCTTTTGTCGTCGATGCGCGGTGCGGCCGTCACCGCCGTCCAGATCGACGGCGTCCTGCATGAATTCTCCTCGATCGCCGGCGTGCGCGAGGACGTCACCGACATCGTTCTCAACATCAAGGAAATCGCCATCAAGATGGAAGGCGACGGCCCCAAGCGCATGGTTGTGCGCAAGCAGGGTCCGGGCGCCGTCGTGGCCGGCGACATCCAGACCGTGGGTGACGTCGAAATCCTGAACCCCGATCACGTGATCTGCACGCTGGACGAGGGTGCGGAGATCCGCATGGAATTCACCGTCGACACCGGCAAGGGTTATGTGCCTGCCGACCGCAACCGCGCGGAAGATGCGCCGATCGGGCTGATCCCGGTCGACAGCCTGTACTCGCCGGTCAAGAAGGTTTCCTACAAGGTCGAGAACACCCGCGAGGGACAGGTTCTGGACTACGACAAGCTGACCATGACGATCGACACCAACGGCTCGGTCACCGGCGAGGACGCCGTGGCGTTCGCGGCGCGTATCCTGCAGGACCAGCTCGGCCTGTTCGTCAACTTCGACGAGCCGCAGAAGGAAGTTGCTTCCGAGGCCGTCACCGAACTCGCCTTCAACCCGGCGCTGCTCAAGAAGGTCGACGAACTGGAGCTTTCGGTCCGTTCGGCCAACTGCCTGAAGAACGACAACATCGTCTATATCGGCGACCTGATCCAGAAGACCGAGGCGGAGATGCTGCGCACCCCGAACTTCGGCCGCAAGTCGCTCAACGAGATCAAGGAAGTGCTGGCGGCCATGGGCCTTCACCTCGGCATGGAAGTGCCGGACTGGCCGCCGGAGAATATCGAAGACCTCGCAAAGCGTTACGAAGACCAGTATTGAGCATGAATTCCAAGGGCCGGCGGCGCAAGCTGCCCGGCCCGACGGTCATGCGGAAAACCATCAGGGGCCGTGGCCTCTTGAACAACTGAAGAAGGAAAAGAGCCATGCGCCACGGTTTTAAAGGCCGCCGCTTCGCCCGCAGCGTAAGCCACCGCAAGTCGATGTTCGCCAACCTTGCCGTGTCTCTCATCGAGCACGAGCAGATTGTCACCACCCTGCCCAAGGCGAAGGACCTGCGTCCGATCGTCGAGAAGCTGGTGACGCTCGGCAAGCGCGGCGACCTGCATGCGCGCCGCCAGGTGATCGCCCAGATCGGCAACGAAGGCGTCGTCAAGCGCCTGTTCGATACGCTTGCACCTCGCTACGCCACCCGCAACGGCGGCTATCTGCGCATCATGAAGGCGGGCTTCCGTCCCGGCGACAACGCGGCGATGGCCGTGATCGAGTTCGTCGATCGTGACACTTCGGCCAAGGGTGCGGGCGACCGCGCGCGCGCCGAGGAAGCCGATGCGGCCGGTGAGTCTGAAGCAGCCTGATCGCTGCTTCTTCAAGAGATTGGAAGAGGGGCCTGTCGGGCCCCTTTTTTCGTTGCGGGTCGCTCGTCTTCACCAGCCGATGATGTAGCTGCTGTATTTCCCGGCGAGGCGTTTAACGGCCCAGATGATGGCGAAGCTGACCACCAGCACGCGCCGAACGTGCCGCCCAGCCATTTATTTTGCACAATCGTCTGGAAGATGGCATTCGTTCAGCCCAAAAACCCGGGGGAATCGCATGCGCGCGACACGAATTGGTCTGCTCCTGCTCGGCCTCAGCTTTGCCGGGGCCGGCATAACCGCGAAAATTGCCGCGGCGGAAGAGAGCGAGGGGCTGACCGACGTCCTTACCGACCTTCTGCGCGGAACAGATGACCCCGCTGCGACGGATGGACCCGATCGGCGCGTTCCCTTCGGCCGTGACGAGATCCAGCTTTCGTTCGCGCCGCTCGTCAAGGAGACGGCGCCGGCGGTGGTCAATGTCTATGCTACCAAGAAGCCGACCGAGGTCCGCTCGCCGTTCGAAGGCGATCCCTTCTTCGAACAGTTCTTCGGCCGTCAGATGCGCCCGCGCGCGCAGAACTCGCTGGGCTCGGGCGTGATTGTCGATCCGACCGGCCTGGTGGTGACCAATTTTCACGTGATTCGCGGCGCCGACGAGGTGAAGGTGGCGATGTCGGATGGGCGCGAGTTTGCAAGCCGGGTGCTTCTAAAGGACGAGTCTCTTGACCTTGCGATCCTGAAGATCGATTCCCCCGAGCCCTTTCCCGTCGTCGCCATCGGCGATTCCGACGCGCTTGAGGTGGGCGACCTGGTGCTGGCTGTCGGCAACCCGTTCGGGGTCGGCCAGACGACCACCAGCGGCATCGTCTCCGCGCTCGCCCGCAGCCATGTCGGCGTTTCCGACTTCGGCTTCTTCATCCAGACAGACGCCGCGATCAATCCCGGCAATTCAGGCGGCGCGCTGATCAACATGGGTGGCCAGCTTGTCGGCATCAACACCGCGATCTTCAGCCGCAGCGGTGGTTCGATCGGCATCGGGTTCGCCATTCCGTCCAACATGGTCCGGGCGGTGACGCAGGCGGCGGCCAGCGGCAGCGACTTCTTCGAGCGGCCCTACCTGGGGGCCGAGTTCGAGGAAGTGACGGCCCAGATAGCCGAATCGCTGGGCATGGACAGGCCAACGGGCGCGCTGGTTTCCTCGGTGGCCGCCGACGGACCCTCCGCCAAGGCAGGGCTGCGCCCCGGCGACGTGGTGTTGACCATGAACGGCGCAATCGTCGAGCATGTCGATGCGCTGAGCTATCGTCTGGCCACGCAGAGCATTGGCGCCACGGTTCAACTCAAGGTGCTGAGTCAGGGCGACGAGAAGACTGTGAGCGTCGATCTGATCCGCGCACCCGAAGGCGCCGGTTCGATGGAATCGACCATCCGCGGACAGAACCCGTTCTCCGGTGTGAAGATCGCCGAACTTTCGCCCAGGCTCGCGCAGCGCCTTGGCCTGGATGCCGATATCAAGGGCGTGGTCGTCGTTGACATCGAAGACAGTTCGCCTGCCGCGCGCGTCGGTTTCCTGGCGCACGACATCGTGCGCGAGGTCAACGGCCAGAAGATCGACACCGTCGACGAGCTGAAGCAGGCCGCGGAGGCGCAGTCGCGCCTGTGGCGTTTCACAATCGAGCGGGACGGCAAGCTGATGCGGCAGACCCTCGCACGCTGATGGCCGACCTCTTCGGCGCGGACGACAAGCTGCAGGCGCTGCCAGGCGCGGCGCCGCTTGCCGACCGCCTGAGGCCGAAGACGCTTGCCGAGGTGGTCGGACAGGAGCACCTGACCGACGAGGACGGCGCATTGACGCGGTTGATCCGCTCGGGCTCGCTTGGCTCGATGATCTTCTGGGGGCCGCCGGGCACCGGCAAGACGACGGTGGCGCGGCTGCTTGCCGGCGAGACGAAGCTCGCTTTCGAGCAGATTTCCGCGATCTTTTCGGGCGTCGCGGACCTCAAGAAGGTGTTTGAGGCGGCGAAGATGCGCCACCAGAACGGCCGCCAGACGCTGCTGTTCGTGGACGAGATCCATCGCTTCAACCGCGCCCAGCAGGATAGCTTTCTGCCCGTCATGGAGGATGGCACCGTCGTCCTTGTCGGCGCCACCACCGAGAACCCTTCATTCGAGCTGAACGCCGCGCTTCTGTCGCGCGCACGGGTGCTTACATTCCATACGCTCGGCGAGGAGAGCCTGGGAAAGCTGCTCGACCGGGCGGAGGCGATGGAGGGCAGGCCGCTGCCGCTCGACCAGGAGGCGAGGGCGGTGCTGCTGCGCATGGCCGACGGCGACGGACGCGCCTCGCTGACGCTTGCCGAGGAAGTCTGGCGTGCCGCGCGGCCGGGCGAGATCTTCGACGCCGAGGGGCTTCAACAGATTGTGCAGCGCCGCGCGCCGGTTTACGACAAGAGCCAGGACGGCCACTACAACCTGATCTCGGCGCTGCACAAGTCTGTGCGCGGCTCCGATCCCGATGCGGCGCTCTACTATCTGGCGCGCATGCTCGACGCCGGCGAGAACCCGCTCTATCTCGGCCGCCGGCTTGTCAGGATGGCGATGGAAGACATCGGCCTCGCCGACCCGCAGGCGCTGGTGATCGCCAATGCCGCCAAGGACGCCTACGACTATCTCGGCTCTCCTGAGGGCGAATTGGCGCTCGCCGAGGCGACGGTCTATCTCGCGACCGCGCCGAAATCGAACGCGGTCTACAACGCTTACAAGGCTGCCATGCGGGCGGCCAAGGAACACGGATCGTTGCTGCCGCCCAAGCACATCCTAAACGCGCCGACCAAGCTGATGAAGGAAGAGGATTACGGGACCGGCTACCTCTACGATCACGACCAGCCGGACGCCTTCTCGGGCCAGGATTACTTTCCCGAAAAGATGGGCCGACACACCTTCTACGATCCACCCGAGCGCGGCTTCGAGCGCGACATCCGCAAGCGTCTAGACTACTGGGCAAGGATCAGGCGCGAGCGGAGCGGCGGAGGCTGATGCTGAAGTCCGGACGACATCCGGCGTGGCCGTGGGGACGCATCGCAGCCTTGCTGGCCGCCGCCGAAGCGGGGTGATCGATGGGGACGGTCGTCGATGCCCGCCCGGCCAGAAACTTGCCGTGGGGTTTTCCAGCCTCCCTCCTCATTCATGCGCTGCTGGCCCTTGCCGTGCTGCTTTCTCCCGCAGTTCAAGAACTGTTGCCGGTGGCGCCCGAAGCCAGCGTGGCGGTCGAGATTTTGACGCAGCGGCAATTTCGGGCCATTGCCGAGCCGGAGCGCGCCTCCACTCCCGCCGTTGTGCCGCCAGTCGCCGCGCCGGAAAGTGCCGCGCTGCCGCCGGCCAACCCCGCTCCTCGATCGGCGGCGCCTTCAGGCGTGATTGTCGCCAAGACGATGCTGTCGCAAAAGACGCTCGCCGATCCCCGAAGCAGACAGGCGCGCCGGGACCTCTCCACCTTTTCCGATAGCGAACGGGTGGTCCAGCTCTGCAACCTCGAAGCCATGGACCAGATCGCGGCCTGGCAAGACAGCTTCCGGCCTGATCGGGTGGTCGCCTACGCACGGTCAGATGTCAGACTTAGCGGCGAGACAGTGGTCGCCGATGGCGCGGCCTTCCGCAGCCGCGAGCGCTGGTATGACGTCAGGTTCAGCTGCGAGGTGGCTCCTGACCACGCCAAGGTTGTCGCCTTCCAGTTCCAGGTCGGCGATCCGGTGCCGCGCAAGGACTGGGAAGACCTAAGCCTGCCGGCAGTTCATTGAACTGACGGTTGTCGTTTCAACCGGCACGACGGAGGCCGCTACAACGTCTTCATGGACGACATCCGGCCGACACTGTTCCCGCGGCTGCTGTCGGCACTGCTGTCGATCGTCTCGCTGTGGCCGATCGCATCAAGGCCGTGTTCTACAAGAACTGGACCATGATCGCCCCGAACGACAAGAGCGCCGGGAACAAGACCGACCGGCAGTCACGACGGCAGGGGAGCCGGGCAATCTGAATGACAACGCGCATTTGATCCGCATCAGGGCCGTCGGTCCATCGCGCGGATCGCCATGGGCTGGATCGCTGTAGCCGTTGTAAAATTGTGGACCCAGGATTAGTCGAATCCAAAGGAATTGTAAGCATCATGCAAGAATGGATGGTATAACAACAAAGTTGAATTCGGCAGACCCCGCCGCGCTGATATCGCGTAAGACCGGTGATTGGTGGCAGGACGACCGACGCAACTGGTGTTCGTATTGCGGTGTCGCGATTGATTTTTCCGCGAACAAGCCGGGCTCGGTAAACGCAACGCGCGACCATGTGATCCCGAAATCGCACAAGGCGGAAGGGATCAAGATTCCGGCCTGCCTTCCTTGCAACAAGGCGCGTGCGGCAATGAGCCTGCCTGAGTTCCTGGTCTCAGGCTATTTCGACACTGTAAGAAGGAAGAAAAATTCTCGGGCCTGGAGCCTCCGCGACCTGTGGCTGGTCCTCGCATATGCGGCAGCCAGGCAAGCCTACAAGCACTCGGACGAATGGCCGGGCAACAAGTAGATCCGGTTGACCCGACCGCCCCGCGGGGGCAAGTAGAAGTATGCTCAATCTCGTTCTTGTTGCGCTTGGCGGCGCCATAGGCGCTTCGCTGCGCCACCTCGCCAACCTCTTGTCGCTGAGGCTCGTCGGGCCGAACTTCCCATGGGGCACGATGGCGATAAACATCGCCGGGTCCTTCGCGATGGGCGTCTTCATCGAGGTTCTGGCGCGGCGCTTCAACGCCTCGAACGAGTTGCGCCTGCTGGTGGCGACGGGCATTCTCGGGGGCTTCACGACCTTTTCGGCCTTTTCGCTCGATTTCGCCGTGCTGTGGGAGCGCGGCGCCGCACTTCCGGCCCTGGGCTATGCGATTGTCAGCGTCGTCGGCTCCATCCTCGCCATCTTCCTGGGATTGTGGCTCGCAAGAACTGTCGGCTGATGCTATTGCGCGCAGCTTGAAGGGTAGGCGATGGCAGGCGTAGAGCAGATCAAGGTCGACGAAGGCGAGGCGTGCATGCGCCTCGACCGCTGGTTCAAGGTCCATTTTCCGGGCCTCGGTTTCGGCCATTTGCAGAAATTGCTGCGTTCCGGGCAGGTGCGTGTCGACGGCGGACGGGTGAAGGCGGATTCGCGCCTCGAACCTGGTCAGTCGGTGCGCATCCCGCCGATCGGCGTCGACAAGGCGGGCGCCGGTCCGCTGACGGCGAAAACGATCCGCAACCAGGACGACGGCGACGTACTGAGGCAGATGCTGCTGCACGAGGACCCAAAAGTGTTCGTGTTCAACAAGCCGGCGGGGCTCGCCGTGCAGGGTGGCTCCGGCGTCACGCGCAGCGTCGATTCCATGCTGGAGGCATGGCGCAACCAGAAGGGCGAGAAGCCGAGGCTGGTCCATAGGCTCGACCGCGATACGTCGGGCGTGCTGGTTGTTGCCCGCACGCGGCTTGCGGCGATGAAGCTCGCCGAGGCATTTCGCGCGCGCGAGACGAAGAAGACCTACTGGGCGCTCGTCAAGGGCGTGCCGCCCAAGCGCGAGGACAAGATCTCGACCTGGCTCATCAAGGAAGCGACGCCCGACGGCGATCGCGTTCGTGTTGCCAAGCACGGCGAAAAGGGCGCCGACCACGCGGTGTCCTACTACCGCGTGCTGGAACAGGCCGGACAGGCGATGACATGGCTGGAGATGGAGCCCTATACCGGCCGCACGCACCAACTGCGCGTGCACGCCGCCCATATCGGCTGCCCGATCATCGGCGACCCCAAATATTTCGAGGCCGACACCAACTGGGATTTCCCCGGCGGCGTGCAGAACAGGCTTCACCTGCATGCGCGGCGCATCGTCGTCCCGCATCCCGACAAAGGCACCATCGACGTGACCGCGCCGATGCCGCCGCATATGCGCCAGAGCTGGAACCTCATCGGCTTCGACGATGCAAGCGGGGCCGAAGAGTGAGTGCAGTCTCCGCGTTGCACCGCCGGGATGCCGTCGATGCATTCGCGGTCGCAATGATGATCGGCCTGACCATATCGTGGGGCCTGAACGGCGTCGCGGCGAAGCTGACCACGACCGGATACGGCCCTATCTTTCTTGCGCTGGTCCGTTCCACGGTAGGCGGCGGGCTGGTGTTCCTCTGGTGCTGGTGGCGCGGCATTCGCCTGTTCGAGCGGGACGGCACTCTGTTGCCGGGCCTGCTCGTCGGCGCGCTGTTTGGCGTCGAGTTCCTGATGATCTTCTTTGGCTTCGACTATACGTCGGTTGCAAGAAGCGCACTGCTCGTCAACACCATGCCGTTCTGGACGCTCATCGCGGGTCACTTCATTCTCGGCGAAAGGATCTCGCTGCGAAAGGTCGTCGGCCTGCTGCTTGCCTTCGGCGGCCTTGCGCTAATCTTTTCCGACAAGCTCAGCGTGCCGGGTCCGGACGCGCTGCTTGGCGATCTCCTGAGCCTCGCGGGCGGAATTGCCTGGGCGGCCACCATGATCGTCATCAAGGGGTCGCGGCTGTCGGACGTCGCGGCCGAAAAGCTGCTTCTCTACCAACTTGCCGGCGCGGCCCTGGTCGCCTCGATTGCCGTGCCGTTCGGCGGCGCGCTGATCCGCGACGCCAACTTTGTGGCCACCTGGGCGCTGGTCTTCCAGGCGGTTTACATCGTCGCCATCACCTATGTGATGTGGTTCTGGCTGGTGCAGCACTATCCCGCCTCGGGCCTCTCAAGCTTCACCTTCCTGACGCCCGTATTCGGTGTGCTTTTTGGTGGGCTTATCCTTGGCGAGCCGCTCGGAACCACTATCTTCCTGGCATTGGCGATGATCGTGGCGGGGCTTGTTCTCGTCAATCGCTCGCCCAGACCGGTTCCCTGACCTGAGGCAGGCCGATGCGTGACGTTTTGAATGACCTCGAAGCCGGCCGGCTTCTCTCCGACGCCGATCCCGTTCGCCGCGCGCAACTGCAGATGCGCACGCCGCAGCCGAAGCGCTTCTACACGGACGTCGCAGTCGCGGCGCAAGCAGGCGGCTTCGTGATCCAGCTCGACGGCAAGCCGGTGAAGACGCCCGGCAAGGCGCTGCTGTTGCTGCCCACTGAAAGGGCCGCCCAACTTGTGGCCGGCGAGTTCGACGCGCAGGGTGACACGCTCGACCTCGGCTCGATGCCGACCTACCGGCTGGTCAACACGGCGATCGACGGCGTGGCGAACGATCCGCAGGCCGTGCTGGAGGACATCCTGCGCTTCTCCTCCTCGGACCTTCTCTGTTACCGCGCCGACGCCCCGGACAGCCTTGTCCGCCGCCAGAACGAGGCGTGGGACCCGGTGATCGACTGGGCAAGGTCAGCGCTCGGCGCGCGCTTCAACCTCGCCGAAGGGGTCATCCATGTCGAGCAGCCGCGCGAAACCATCGCTGTGGTCGGCGTCCATCTCAGCCAGCGCGCCGAGCCGCTGCGGCTAGCGGCGCTGCACGTGATGACGACGCTGACCGGCTCGGCGCTGCTGGCGCTCGCGGTGGACTTCGGCGAACTCGACGCGCAATCCGCTTGGGCTGCCGCGCATGTCGACGAGGATTTTCAGGCCGAGATGTGGGGGCACGACGCCGAGGCCGTGGCGCGCCGTGCAAGCCGCAAGCGCGACATGCTCGCCGCCGCGAATCTGCTCGAGGCCATCCAAGCATAGGCAAGGCCGGTTCAGCCGAGCTCCAGGCTGGTGGTTGCCTGCGGCTGCAACAGGTTCGTTGCGCCAACAGGTCGCGTGTACATGCGCGTCGTTGTGAAGCCCGGGATAAATCCGGCCTGCACGAGATAAGCCGAAAACTCCCGCGCAGTCTCCGGCACGTCCAAGTGGAACTCTGCGTCGCCGATCGACGCCGCCAACCCCGACAGCAAGTTCCGGGCGTCGACTTCGCTCGTGGCAAAGACCGGCCCGGCCTTCCAGCCCTGTCTGCACGGACGCGCCACGGCGTATCCGACCACTGCGCCGTCGCGCATGGCGGCGAGCGCCACGTTCGGCGTCTTCAGCCAATGCGCAAGAAAGCTGCGTCGCGGGGCAGGGAAGAACCGCCGGTCGAGCGCCGCGACCTCGGCGACGAGATCAGCGCCGACCGGCTGAATGGACGGGTGGACCATTGCTCCGGGCAGGCGGCCGGTGTGGCGGATCGTGCGATACGCAGGCGAAAAACCCATCCGCGCGTAGTTGGCGACCTGCTCGCCGACGCCGTCGAGACCGGTCCGACGACCTGCGAGATGCGCCATGCCAGCGTTCCACACGGCCTTGCCGTGCCCCTGGCCACGAAAGTCCGGACAGCAGATGTAGAGACCGATGAAACCAAAGGTGTCGCCATAGGCTACGGCGGATATCCCAGCGACCATCGCGCCGCCGACGAAGGCACCAAGAAAACCGCTTGGGTCCGCCGCACGGAACGCTGCTGCGTCGTTCAGGCCAGGGTTCCAGCCTTCGTCGGCCGCCCAGCCAACCAGCGTCTCGACCTCGCTGGCAGTCAGCACGCGGATTGCGCGGTCGCCCGTCATGCGGCTCTCAAGATCTGCTTGGGAAAATTGGTCGGAGTGATAGGATTCGAACCTACGACCCCTTGACCCCCAGTCAAGTGCGCTACCGGGCTGCGCTACACTCCGGACCGGGTCGGGATGTATAGCGCCGGTGCGGGACGGTCAACCGAATTCGGTGGTTTCAGCCGCGCGCGGCCGCGTCGCTGCGCTGGGCGCGCTGGTGGCGGTATTCGAGCGCCATGGCGCCCCAAATCAGCCCGATCAGCAGGTAGAAGTGCCGCCAGTGGTCGGTGTCGATGACGCTGCCGAGCGCGACATGGCCGAGGAACACGACATAGGCGCACAGCAGGTATGGCTGCCATGGCCGGTCGCGCAGCAGGATGCGGAAGCCGCCGGCCACCGTCCAGCCGATCATGACCACCCAGCAGGCGAAGCCTAGCCAGCCGTAGTCCATCAGCGCTTTCAGCCAGATGTTGTGGGTGTCCTCGCCGAGCAGATAGCCGAACTCCAGCGGGCCGATGCCGAGCGGGTGCTCCATGGCCATCTGGAAGCCGATGACGTAGCGCGCGAAGCGGCCGAGCCGCGCCGAATCGTAGTCCTGCGCGAGATGCGCGCGCAGCGTCAGCATGTCGCTGACGCCGGGTATCTGCAGGATGACCAGGAAGGCGAAGATCATAAGGGCTACCGCGGCGATGCTCATGACGACGATGCGCAGCCGGAACTTGCCGCTGTTGCTTTGCAGGAAGAGCGCCGCGGTCAACATGATCGCGGCGGCTGCGAACAGGCCCCACGCGCCGCGCGAGAAGGAGAAGAAGATGCCGGCCACGACGATCAGCAGCGGCGCTGCGTAGAGCATCATCTTGAGCGGGTTGCCGGTGATCACGAGGTAGAGCAGGTAGATGCCCGGCAGCGCCAGGAACGGGCCGAACACGTTCGGATCCTGGAAGGTGCCGGCCGCGCGGCTGAACTTGGTGAAGATCTCGGCGCCCGGGAACAGCGCGAAATAGCCGGCGATGCCCAGGATGGAGGTGATGACGCCCGCCGCGACCCATGCCTGGAAGATCAGCCCGTAGAGCGCCGGCCGCGCCTCGACGACGGAAGCGATGAACACCGCGGTGAAGGCGAGGAACAGTGAAACCGCGATGTAGAGCGGCGTATCGCGGATGTCGGCCATCTGCGTGATCGAGAACATGCCGCCGATGTTGAACAGCACCAGCAGCACGAGCAGCGGCGCCACCGGCCGCGAGACGCGCAGGCCAAACAGCGCCCATATCGCCATCAGCGCCGCCATATAGAGCTCGTAGGGCGCCGGTTCCTCGATCACGAAGCCCGACAGGAACACGCCGATCGCAACGGCGCCCGACGAGATCATGGCGATGATCTTCGCGTTTACCGCCTGGCGCGGCAATTCATGAGCTATCGCGCTCAATAGGCGTTCTCCGTGTTGAGAAGCCGCAAGGGGGTCAGGAACAGGATCTTCAGATCGAACCAGAGCGACCAGTTCTCGATGTAGTAGAGGTCGTATTCGGTGCGCATCTTGATCTTCTCGTCGGTGTCCATCTCGCCGCGCCAGCCGTTGATCTGCGCCCAGCCGGTGACGCCGGGCTTGACGCGGTGGCGGGCGAAGTATCCGTCGACGACCTCGTTGTAGAGCAGGTTGTGCGACTGCGCGGCGATGGCGTGCGGGCGAGGGCCGACCAGCGACAGCGAGCCGACGAGCGCGTTGTAGAACTGCGGCAGTTCGTCGATCGACGTCCGTCGGATGAAACGGCCGACGCGCGTCACGCGCGGGTCGCCCTTGGTCACCGGGCGGATCGCCGTTGGATCGGCCTGCTCCACATACATCGAGCGGAACTTGTAGACCTCGATGACCTCGTTGTTGAAGCCGTGGCGCTTCTGCCTGAAGAACACCGGGCCCTTGCTGTCGAGCTTGATGGCGACGGCGGTGGCGAGCATCACCGGCGACAGAACGACGAGGCCGAGCAGGCTGAAGACGATGTCGAAGATGCGCTTGGCGACCGAGTCCCAGTCGTTGATGGGCTTGTCGAAGATGTCGAGGAGCGGCACCGAGCCGATGTAGGAATAGGAGCGCGGGCGGAACTGCAGCTGGTTGGCGTGCGCCGAGAGGCGGATGTCGACCGGCAGCACCCAGAGCTGCTTGAGGAGCGACAGCACGCGTCCCTCGGCCGTCAGCGGCAGCGACACGATCAGCATGTCGATGCGCGCTATGCGGGCGAACTCGACCAGTTCGCCAACCGTGCCGAGTTTCGGGTAGCCGGCCACCAGGGGCGGCGAACGGCGGTCGTCGCGATCGTCGAAGATGCCGCAGATGCGGATGTCGTTGTAGGGCTGCTGCTCGATCGAGCGGATCAGCGTCTCGGCCACCTTGCCGCCGCCCACGATGACGGCGCGACGTTCCATGCGGCCGTTGCGCGCCCATTTCCGGATGAGCCACGACAGGATCACGCGCGGAACGACGAGCAACACGAGGCCCGCGACGAACCAGCCGGCGAACCAGACGCGGGAAAAGTCGTCCGCGAGCTTCAGGAAGAAGCCGACGACCGCGACAAAAGCCAGCGTGCCGGCCCACACCAGCACGATGCGGGTCAGGCTCGACCCGGGTCGGATCATCGCCGGGAGCTGATAGCAGTCGGCCACATCGAGTATGATGACGGCCATCAGCGAGGCGGTCGCGGTCGCGATGCAATAGTGCACGTCCAGCCCGGGTCCGAACCCGACATAGGCTAGGAACAGAACCATGCCCGAGATGAACAGGAGCATGACCTCGACGATCCGCAACAGGCCGCTGACCATGACCGGGGACATCGTGTCGCGGCGAAACTGAGCCGCCACCTGCCGGGCCGTCTCATTGAGCGGGCCGGACTGGCGTTTGTCTTCTTCGCCTTCATGCTTGCGCACCACATCGGCGGAGAAGCGTTTTGGAGGCTCCATCCTGTTCATGGTTTTCGCCGATCTGTGCTTCGGCCCCGTGCTAGCACAGGATAGCTAAGAAAGCCTTGAATGCCGCTGACCAATTCGAATGGCCGACGCTGGCGTTATCGTTCCATGGCGACGAGATAGGCGTGCTCGATCTTTTCCGCCATCGCGTCGGCGCCAAAACGGGCCTTGAGCGCGGCGGCATCGGGCATTTGGCGGGCAAAAGCGGCCGGATCGGCAAGTGCCTGCGCCATCCTCTCGGCGAGTTCGCCGGCGTCCGGACGAACCAGCGCCGGCGAGCCTTCGCCGAAGATTTCCGGTATGCCGCCGACCGCTGTCGCGACCATCGTCTTGCCGGCGGCCAGCGCCTCCAGCACGATGTAGGGCATCGCTTCCGCCCGGGACGGCACGACCACAATGCCGGCCAGCGCGAAGGCCTGCCGCGCGGGCATGGGGGCGATGAAGCGCACGCGCTGTTCGAGGCCGAGCCGCGCCGCCTGCGCCTGGTAGCGCGCCATTTGGTCGCCGTCGCCCACCATCACGGCGGTGACTTCGCGGCCAAGCCGCTTTTCCACGCCAGCGAGCGCGTCGATGAACAGGTCGGGCCCCTTGAGGTCGCGCATCATCCCGACATAAAGGAAATCGGCGGCGCCTTGTGCCGCCGCGATCCTCTCGAATTCGGCCTCGCGCAGACCGTTGTACACCAGCCCGCCCGGCCCGTTGGGCGCGCCGACCTTGCGACGGTAGGTGGCCCGCTCATACTCCGACACGAACAGCGTGAAGTCGGTGAAGCGCGCCATCAGCCGTTCAAGCCCGAAGAACAGCTTTCCCGTCACCGTGCGCTCGTCATAGTGCAGGCTCCCGCCATGCGCGGTGTAGAGGCGGGCTACGCGATACCTGAAAACCCGCAACACTGAGCCGAACATGCGTGAATAGACGCCACCCTTGGCGCCATGTCCGTGCAGGACATCCGGCTGCAATTCCTTGATGATTGTGTAGGCGCGCATCGCCGCGCCGATGTCGCCCAGACCGATATGGCGCTGCATGGGCGTGCGCGACACGCCCAGCGCCAGGCTCGGCTTCACCTCTTCGAACAGCCGCTCCTCGAACGCGCCGCCCGTAGTCGAATCGCAGACGATGCCGACCAGATGCCCTGCGGCCGCCTGCGCCTGCGCGAGGTCGCGCACATGCCGGAAGATGCCCCCCACCGGAGAGCGAAAGCAGTGCACGATCCGCAGCTTCTTTGTCACGGCTGCCTGCGGTCCCCGATCAGAAAAGGCGCTCGCGCACGTAAACCGTGTCGCCCGGAAGCAGTGGGTCCGTGGTGTGGACGCGGCCAGTGATGACCTTGCCGTCGATGTCTCGCGTGATGTCCACGCTGCCCTGGTTGGCGCGTGCCGAGAATCCGCCGGCGATGGCGATGGCCTTCTGAACGGTCAGGCCCGGAACGTAGGAATACTGCCCGGCCGCGCCGACCTCGCCCATCACGAAGATCGGGCGGTAGCGGTCGACTTCGACGGATACGTCGGGGTCGCGCAGATAGCCCTCGCGCAGCTTGGTTGCGATCGTGCCTTCGATCTGCTGCGCGGTATGACCGCGCGCCGGAACCGCTCCGACGAGGGGGAACGCGAGGTAGCCGGACTGATCGACGCTGTAGGTGTTGGTCAGGGAAGCCTGTTCGAAAACGGTGACGCGGACGCGGTCGCCGGCGCCGAGCCGGTAGGGCTCGTTGAGCGCCTCGTGGAAGGCGTCGGGCGCAGGGCGATAGCTGGAGCAGCCTGCAAGCACGAGCGCGGCCAGCAGCGCGTGGGAGATGAGCCTGAGCCTTTTCATCAGCGGACACGAACCTCGACGGGCCGCCGGCTGCACAAGCAGTCCGGCTGGAGAACATGGTTCGTTATCGACCTGTTAGGGTTAATGGCCGGTAAAGGGAGACGGTTTTGACTGGCCAGCAGGGCGGGAAATCGTCGGGGCAGACGGCGTCGCCATCTTAACCGCTGGGTTACCATAGTTGTTTACAGTCCGTTTGCGAAATCCCGGAGCATGCGCATGTCAGGCGTAAAGTCATCTGCCAGCGACGTTGACGTCGACCTAGGAAGGCTCTTCGGCAGCCTTGTCCGGCGCTGGAAGCGCATCCTGTTCGTCGCGCTTGTGGCGACGGCCCTGGCGCTTGCCTTCGCGTGGCTGGCGACACCGCGCTACAAGGGCGAGACGCGCATCCTGATCGAAACGAGGGAATCGGTGTTTACGCGGCCGCAGGGCGGCGCCGAGGACGATCGGCCGCTGCTCGACGAGGAAGGCGTGACCAGCCAGGTCGAGGTCATCGGGTCCGTCGATCTCCTCAAGCAGGTGGCGCTCAAGCTCGACCTGTCGAGCAGGCCGGAATTCGACGAAGCCGCCAACATGTCCCTCTTGTCGCGAATACTCGTCGTCGCTGGACTGAAGACCGACCCGAACGAGATTCCGCCCGAGGAGCGGGTGCTCAAGGCATTCCGCGAGAAGCTGACCGTGTACCGCGTGGAAAAATCGCGTGTCATCGTGATCGAGATGTCCTCGAAAGATCCGAAGCTCGCGGCAGAAATTCCCAACGCGCTGGCCGACGCCTATATCGCCGGGCAGGGCGCCGCCAAGCAGCTGTCGAATTCCGAGGCGACCGATTGGCTTGAACCCGAGATCGCCAGCCTGTCGAAGCGCGTCAAGGAGGCCGAGGCCCGCGTCGCCAGCTTCCGCGCGCGGTCCGACCTTCTCATCGGGCAGAACAATTCCGTGCTGGCGACACAGCAGCTTTCGGAGCTGTCGACCGAACTGTCCCGCGTCCGGGCCAATCGCGGCGCCGCCGAGGCAAATGCCTCGAGCGTTCGCGCGGTGCTTGAGAGCGGCGGTTCGCTCGACGCACTGCCGGAGGTGCTCTCATCGCCGCTGATCCAGCGCTTGCGTGAGCGGCAGGTTCAGCTCAAGGCCGACATCGCCGACCTTTCGACGACGCTGCTCGACAACCACCCGCGCCTGCGTGCTTTGCGCTCGCAGCTGACCGACCTCGACCGCCAGATCCGCACCGAGGCGCAGAACGTCCTGAAGGCGTTGAGCTCGGAAGCGAACGCCGCGCAGTTGCGCGAAAAGCAGCTTCTCTCCGACCTGAACTCGCTGAAGACCGAATCCGCACGCGCCGGCGAAGAAGAAGTGGAGCTTCGCGCGCTGGAGCGCGAGGCCAACGCGCAGCGCTCGCTGCTTGAGTCATACCTCTCGCGCTACCGCGAGGCGTCGTCGCGCGGCGACGGCAATTACCTGCCGGCTGACGCCAGGATTTTCGCGCGCGCGATCGTTCCTTCGGAGCCGTATTATCCCAAGCCGCTGCCGATCGCCGGCGCCGCATTCGTCGGATCGCTGCTGGTGATGGCGCTCGTGACGCTCCTGCAGGAACTGTTCTCCGGTCGCGCGATGCGTCCGGCCGTCGGGTCGAGGCTTGAGCCCGAGACGGAAGCGGCCGATATCGAACGGCCGGTCAAGCCATTGCTTGCCGATCCGGTGGAGAGCGAAGCACCCTTTGCGCTGCCCGAGGCGGTCCGACATGAGCCGCCAGCTTTCGTGTCTGTCGAACCTGCCGCGGCGGACATCGAACCCGCTGCGCCAGAACCCGAAGTCGAGGTCATGCCAATTGCGGCCGAGGTTGAGACGGCCTTTGCGGACGAAGCGGACCCTGTCGAACAGCCGACTGGGGTCGAGGTTTTCGAAGCCGAAGCCGAAGCTGAGCCGAAGCCGGCGATCGCCGAGGAGATCGCTTCGGCGGCGGCGTTGTCCGCCGCTGTCGACCCGCCGGTGGCCCCGCCCGTCGCCGCGCCCGTCGCCCCGCCCGTCGCATCGTCCGAGCCGGAGCGGGTTCGACCAGAACCGATACGCCACGACCCACTGCCGGAAATGCGCGTCGAGCGCGCATCGTTCGTCGACGCCTGGGAGCGCCACAAGCGAACCATGGACGCGGCACGCTACGTCGAACCGGCGCCGCCTGCTGAAGCGATACCGACCGCACCGGCCATTGATGCTGAAATCGAGGAACAACCAGTCATGCGCAACCCGTTCGCCCGCCGTAAGGCCACGTCTGCAGCGGAGGCCCCGAGGGCCGAACCCGAAGCTCAGCCCGAGGCTGCGCAATCGGCGGTCGGGGAGGTCGGCATCCACCGGGCTGCCGAATTGCTGATCTCGGGCGGCGCGGCTCGCGCCATCTTCGTCTCGCCGCAAGGCGACGAAGGCGCTGCGACCGCTGTGCTGGTTGCGCGCGAGGTTGCCGATGCCGGACTGCGCGTACTGCTGATCGACCTGACGGCGTCCGGCGCGGTATCGCGTCCGATGCTGGACAGCGTATCCTATCCGGGGATCACCAATCTCCTTGCTTCGGAGGCGCAGTTCACCGAGGCGATCCATGTCGACCACTATTCGGAATGCCACGTCATGCCGGTCGGCACCGCCGATCCGATGCGCGCGATGAAGGCGGCCAACAGGCTTCCCGGCATCATGCAGTCGCTGACCGAGGCCTACGATGTGGTCATGGTGGAGTGCGGTGCATCCGACGCCGAAGGTATCCGGAGGCTGGTCGCGGACGGAACCGAGATCATGGTCAGTTCGATAGAGCGAGACGACGAAACGACGGCGACGGCCGAGGCGCTGATGGCGCGCGGCTACGGCCGCGTGATGCTGGTGTCGCCTGCCGCCAACGGCTCGCCGGACGCCCCGGTTCCGGGCCGTTCGGCAGCCTGAGCGTCACTCTTCGTCGGCAGCCTGCTGTTCGCCGGCGGCCTTCTTGCGCACCATCTTGGCAAGTCGCCAGATAGTCGGGTTGTTCTTGATGTATGACTTGACGCGCGCTTCCAGCCGAAGCCGCCGCGCGAGCAGGTGTCCCTTGAGCGTTAGGGGCGCGACGACGTCGAACTGGCGTGTCTCCAGATCGCACCAGAGCCGCTTGTAAGGTTCGTCGCCGACGCTGAAATCATACACCCCAAAGCCATCGCTGCATGCTTGCGCGATGTTGTCGAAGAACAGGTAGTCGCCCGGGCTCGCATGGGCGAGATCGTCGTCCGCGATGGCGGCGAACTCGCATATGAGGCGCGTTCCCGAGACGCTCGATCCGGTCACCGCGCGCAGCTTTTCGTCGACTTCGAGCGCGTGCAGGACGAATGGCGGGGGCGTCTGGCGCAGGGCGTCGCAAAACAGCGAGCGAAAGAAGTGCTGGACGCCGGCGTCCTCGAAGACACCGGTGATGCCCATCTTGCGAAACCGGTTTTCCCGCATGACGAAGAAGTCGTCGATCAGCCGGGTGGCTTCCTCGGCGGTTTGCGCCTCGATCCGGCGGAAGCCACCGGCGGACTCGAATTTGCGCGCCTGGTAGCGATGCTTCTTGCGCTTGCGCTTGCCGCTGACGCGCGACAGCAGCGCCTCGAACCCACCACTCAGATCGACCGCCAGTGCGAGGTTGGGACTTGGAACGTGCGGCAACGCGAGAAGCGGGTTAGCGACGCCGTCGAGTTCGGGCAGGAGGCGCTCCAGTACAAGGGCGTCCACGTCGGGCCGGGCGGATCGAATGGCGTCAAGCAATGTGTCGGCGCGAAATTGCCCCGACCGCAGATAGTCCGGGTCGGCGACCGGAAAATTGCCGTTTGCATGGCGGCCTCCCATCAGGCGGGCAACGCGAAACGGCCCCGACCGGACCACTTCGAGCGCCAGTCCGAGCGTCGGTCTGCCGGTCGTTCCGAGAAATGCGACAAAGCCGTCCGCTGCCGTGCTCGCGAGCCAGTGCTCGACCCACAACGGGCTTTGAGCCGGAGCGTGGGCGCCTTTACCGGCAAGCGACTTGTAAGCGGCAAGGTCGGCAAGCATCCGGGTCGAAGCGGGACCGGGTGTCCCGGTGCGGGTCGCTTCCTCGCTCGATTGGTTGCGAAATGACATGGCCGCGTCAACCATCCTTCAATCCTTGCGGGGTATCTGAGAAGCTGGGGCTCGATCGCGTCAGCGCCTCGACGGCCGCGTCAGGCTAGGCGCAAAAGGTGAATGAATGATCGACGGGGGCGAAGTCATTCGGAAGCTGGCCCTCAATGTGGCCCGCTACTCCGGCGTTGCACCGCTCGCCCGGCCGCTGATCGGCGGCATCGGCGCGATCCTGATGCTGCATCGCGTGACTGCCAATCCCGAGAAGCCCTTCGGTGCGAACCGCCACCTCAACATAGCGCCCGATTTCCTCGATGCGGTGATCGCCGACATGAAGGCCTCCGGCTATGCCTTTGTTTCGATGGATGAAGCGGTGGAACGCCTCAGGCGAGGGGGCTCGGACGGCCTGTTCGCGGCGCTGACGGCGGACGACGCCTACCGCGACAACCTTACCGAGGCGCTGCCGGTGCTGGAGAAGCACGGTGCGCCGCTGACGATCTATGTCGCGCCGGCGCTTATCGACGGAACCGCCGACCTCTGGTGGGATGTCATCGACGATGTTGTCGCCTCCGGCCGCACGCTCGAACTGACGCGGCCAGGCGGCGCGCAGGCGCTCGACTGTACGCGACCGGACGCGCTGCCCAGGCTCTACGACCATCTGACGAAGGAAGTTGCGGAAGAAGAACAGCGCGCGGTGGTGCGCGCCTTCGCGGCGGTCGCGGGTGTCGATGCCGGCGACGCCGCCCGCAAGACGCTGATGGCGTGGAGCGATATCCGGTCGATCGCCGCGAACCCCCTGGTCTCGATCGGCGCGCACACCATGAACCACTACAATCTTAAGCGGCTTTCGGCAGAGGCCGCGCGTCGAGAAATGAGCGACGTGCTGTCCCGGCTCGCTGCCGAGATCGGCGCTGAGCCGCGCCATCTTGCCTATCCCTACGGCTTCGCCTCGGCGGTCGGGTGCCGCGAGGTCGGACTGGCCAGGGAGGTCGGCTATCTGTCGGCGGTGACGACGCGCCATGGCGTGCTGCGCGCCGCGCACGCCGACCACCTGCTTGCCTTGCCGCGCATCTCGGTGAACGGGCGCTATCAGCGCCTTTCGCATATCCGCACGATGCTGTCGGGCATCACCACGCCGCTTGCCAATCGCGGCCGGATGCTTGTCACGGTGTGAGCCTACTGCTTCTTCGACCGGGGCGGCAGCATCAGCCATTTGATGATACCCATGGCCGGGAGAATCCACAGGATCCCCGTGAAGAAGAAGAAGGCCAGGTGAACCAGCGGGCCTGACTCGCCAAGGCGCGCCGCCGCCACCGTCGTCGCGACCAGTGCGTACACGATGACGAGCACGATCAGCAGGATCGTGCCGATGAGTTTTTTCAGGCGGATTGGCATCGGCGTTCCCTGATCGCCGTGCGTCCAATTGGACGCACAAAGGACGATCTAAATTCTTGATAGAGCATCGGAATAACCGAAAACCGAATTCCGCTTTTCGGTCCGATGCTCAAGAGGCTTTTCGCTTAGAGGTTCGCGGCAGGCCGTGCAACTTCGGATCGCCAAAGGCCAGTCGGCGCGACGGCTTGTCGCTGATGTCGCAGCCTTGCCACCGGCGCGCCGATGGTTCACCAATCCGCCGCATGGAACAGGCCCTGACCACCCCGACTGCGGGCGCGGTGCGCAGCGAACGCCAGCGGTTGCTGGCCAACCGCGCGCTCGTGCGCGGCTGGCTCTACGTCATCCTGCTGATGCTGTTTGCACTGGTGCTGGTGGGCGGCGCGACGCGGCTGACCGATTCCGGCCTGTCGATCACCGAATGGAAGCCGATCCACGGCGTCATCCCGCCGCTGAGCGAAACCCAGTGGCAGGAGGAATTCGACCTCTACCGCCAGATCCCGCAATACCGGGAGCTCAACCAGGGGATGGGCCTCGATGCGTTCAAGCGCATCTTCTGGTGGGAATGGGCGCACCGAGTGCTGGCGCGGGGTGTCGGCTTCGTCTTCGCACTGCCGCTTCTGTTCTTCTGGGCGACCGGGCGCATCGAGCGCGGGCTTTCGCCGAAATTGGCAGGGCTGCTCCTGCTGGGCGGTGTGCAGGGCGCGGTGGGTTGGTGGATGGTGGCGTCAGGCCTCGTCGACCGCGTCGATGTCAGCCAGTACCGGCTGGCGATCCACCTGACGCTCGCCTGCGCCATCTTCGCCGCCATCATGGTGGTGGCGCGTGGGCTCGCCCCGCATTCCGAGCGGCCGGCCGACCAGACTACGCATCGCTTCGCCGGCTTCCTCGTGGTCGCCGTCCTGTTCCAGGTGTTTCTTGGCGGGTTGGTCGCGGGCACCGATGCCGGGCTGAGCTACAACACCTGGCCGCTGATG
>JAPLOZ010000001.1 GCA_026400435.1 Hyphomicrobiales bacterium
CGTAAACGTTCGCAAGCTCCTGCAAATAGTTCGCAGGATCCCACTCAGCCCAGAATATCGTCAGCTCAGCACTCATCGCAGACGTGCTCGCCGCCAACGTCAGCGACAATCCTGCCAGAAGTCCTCTTACCCTCATGCGCATGTCTTAACTCCTCCCTTGGCGTCCGGCCCGCATTGTGCGGGCGATATCGCAGCGGTCTTCGTGTCAGGCTTTTGGCCCGGATCCTCCCCGACCAACTCCACGTGGATCTGGCGTCCAAGAGACGCCGTCCACCTCAATCTGGTATTACCAATCCCGGAGTTCCGTCAAGGGGTTTCTTGCCGGCCAAGGCGTCCACGCCGAACAGAAACGACTTCAAAATATCGTTGAAATTCATCTGCTTCCGGGACACGCACCCGAAAACGCCAAATTGTTCGATACCGCCTCAGATCCTGACGCGGACTCAAACGGGACAATCTGGTCGAACCAGATGCGGTGCTAGACTGCGGTCGGTACCGCGGGCGTCGCGTCACCTTTCTCTTCCAGTGCAGCGCGCACGAGCGCCCTGGCAGCCCATTGAGCCACAGATTGCGTCTGCTCGCCATCCAGTCCCCAGATGTCCTTGAGGACGGTCAAGACCTCGACCCCGAAGAACAGCGACAGCGCCTGTGCGAGCCGTTCGAGAGCGGCAGGCTTCATAGTCGCTTCCAGCGGCTTCAGCGCGTCCCTCAGCAACTCGATGCGGTGGCCGCGCTTGAACTGCGGCTCCTCGCCGAGCGTTCCTGCACGGCGCTGCGCCCATTGCTCCAGCGACAGCCTTAGCGCGGCCTTGAATGTCGCTTCAAACGCATCGATGCGGGGCAGTCCCGTGCCGAGCAGCTGCGCGACCCTGCCTGACGCGTCGCCCGGTCCGGGCGTCCAGGTGAGGATCGGGCCAAGCGCCTGGTCAACCACCGCGCCGACAAGCGCAGACTGGCTCGGGAAGTAGCGGTACGCCGTGGCGCGGGAAACGCCCGCCGCTTCGGCCACCTCGCTCACGGAGGGCGTTACCCCTGCCTGCATCAACCGGATCGCGGTATCGAGCATCAGCCGCCCGGTGCGGACCCTGGGCCCTTCCCTGGCTGCAAGGCCGCCTTCTTCAGCAGCTTCCGATTGACGTGAGACGAGCATGTCAATATGATACGCGCGTCTCAAAAATGATGCAATGGCGTCGATGCACCGCGTCGCGACCAGCGCCCGGGGACAGCCCGGCCCGATGATGGCGCAGGGCCGGGGAGAGGAAACCCGTGAAGCGCATCCACGTGGTCGGCACAGCCGACACCAAAGGCGAGGAACTGGCCTATCTGGCCAGCCGGATCGAAGCGGCCGGTGGCCATCCGCTGGTCGTCGACGTCGGCACCGGGCGGCCCTCGATCGCGCCGGACATAGCCGCCACGGAAGTCGCCGCATCCGGTCAAGAAGGCACAGCAGAGGCGCTGGCCTCGGGCGACCGTGGCCGCGCGGTGGCCGCCATGTCCGCGGCATTCGCGCGCTTCGCGGCCGGTCGCGCCGACATCGCCGGCATGGTGGGCATCGGCGGCGGCGGCGGGACGTCCATCGTCACGGCGGGCATGCGCGAACTGCCGCTTGGCCTGCCCAAGCTCATGGTCTCGACGCTCGCGTCGGGCGACGTGGCTCCCTATGTCGGCGTCGCCGACATCATGATGATGCCCTCCATCACCGACCTCGCGGGCCTGAACCGCATCAGCCGCGTCGTCCTCGACAACGCTGCTGCGGCGATAGCCGCCATGGCCATGCGCCCTCACTACAAGGCTGACGGCAAGCCAGCGATCGGCCTTACGATGTTCGGTGTCACGACGGCCTGCGTGACCGAAATCGTCGACCATCTCAAGGGCGACTACGACTGCCTTGTCTTCCATGCGACAGGTACGGGCGGCCGCGCCATGGAGAAGCTTGCCGGTTCCGGCCTCCTGGAAGGCATCATCGACATCACGACGACGGAGGTCTGCGATCTGCTTTTCGGCGGCGTGCTGCCGGCAGGCTCGGATCGCCTTGACGTGATCGCTCGCACGAAACTGCCCTATGTCGGATCTGTCGGTGCGCTCGACATGGTCAATTTCTGGGCCCCCGAGACCATCCCGGAGAAATACCGCGGACGCACGTTCTACAATCACAATTCCAACGTCACGCTGATGCGCACGATAGCCCAGGAATGCCATGCGCTTGGCGTGTGGATCGGCAAGAAGCTAAACGCCTGCGAGGGTCAAGTCCGTTTTCTCATCCCCGAAAAGGGCGTCTCGGCGCTTGATGTCGAAGGCGGCGCTTTCTGGGACCCCGACGCCGACGCCGCGCTCTATGCGGCGCTCGAAGCGACGCTGGTCCAGACGCCACTGCGCCGCATCGAACGCCTGCCGCTGCACATCAACGACCCGAAATTCGCCGCCGCCGCGGTCGAAGCATTTCACGACGTCAAACGGCGCTGAACGCGCCCAACAAGGTTCGACCATGCCAGCTATTCCACGCGCAAAAATCCTCGAAAAGTTCCGTGACATGATCGCGCGTGGCCAGCCCATCGTCGGCGGTGGCGCCGGGACGGGCCTTTCGGCGAAGGCCGAGGAGGCTGGCGGCATCGACCTCATCATCATCTACAATTCCGGCCGCTATCGCATGGCCGGACGCGGCTCGGCAGCCGGCCTGCTCGCCTATGGCAACGCCAACGAGATCGTCAAGGAAATGGCCTACGAGGTGCTGCCGGTGGTCAAGAAGACGCCGGTGCTTGCCGGCGTCAACGGCACCGACCCGTTCGTGATCATGCCGCGGCTGCTCGCCGAACTGAAGGATATGGGCTTCTCCGGCGTGCAGAACTTTCCCACCATCGGTCTGTTTGACGGGTCGATGCGCCAGAGCTTCGAGGAGACCGGCATGGGCTTCGGGCTTGAAGTCGACATGATCGGCGAGGCGAACAAGCTCGATCTCTTGACCACGCCCTATGTGTTCAATGCGGACGAAGCAGCAGCCATGACCATAGCCGGCGCCGACATCGTTGTCGCGCATATGGGCGTGACCACCGGCGGATCGATCGGCGCAACCTCGGCCAAGTCCCTCGATGACTGCGTCAAGGAGATCGACGCCATCGCCGATGCGGCGCGGGCAATCCGCAAGGATGTGATGCTGCTTTGCCATGGCGGTCCGATCTCGATGCCAAACGATGCCCGCTACATCCTCGAACGATGCCCGGGGCTGCACGGCTTTTACGGCGCAAGCTCGATGGAGCGCCTGCCGGCCGAAGCGGCGATCCGCGACCAGACGGCGAGCTTCAAGGCGCTGCCGACCCGAAAATAAGAATGCAATCGCAGCGAGGAGACACGCACATGAGCGACCCCAACAAGATGTTCGTCTATCCCAAGGACGTCGACGCCTTTGGCTTCGACTGGGGCAGGCTGGCGCTGACGGTCGCACCCGAGGTCAACGGCGCGACGCGCTTTTCGGGCGGCGTCGTCGACCTGCCGTCCGGCCAGGGCCACGCCCGTCACAACCATCCGGGAGCCGAGGAGATCATTTTTGTGATCTCCGGCAATGGCGAGCAGATGGTCGAAGACGAAATGGGTGTCCCCATCACGCAGAAGGTCGGCCCTGGCTGCACCGTATATGTGCCCGAAAGCCGCTTTCATGCGACGCTGAACACCGGCCAGGGGCCGATGCAGCTGTTCGTCGTCTATTCGCCGGCCGGCCCCGAACTTGGACTTCGCGACCTGCCCGACTTCAGGCTTATCCCGGCCGGCAAATAGCGCGGCGGCCCGAAGAAGGTAGAAGCCGCGCCGCATCGCGGGGGCGCCGCCGCCTCAGGTCCACCTGACTGAGCCACAACATACTGGCCCAAAAAATCGGGCGGGCGTTGCGCCACGGCAGAATGTAGAGTGGAAGAATCACCCTCCGCTTCCGGCGGCAATCTTCCGAGACAGTCGTGAACAACGGTATCCTGCTGGCGCTTCTCGCTTACGCCGTCTATTCATGGAGCGACGCCGCGGTTAAGGCGCTCGGCGGCGGACTTAGCATTTTCGAGATCGGATTCTATGCCGCGCTGATCTCCAGCGTCTGCATCATCGCAACGACTCCCCGCGACGAAAACTGGCTTCACTTCTGGCGCATGAAGCGGCCATGGGCCGTGCAGGCGCGCGCCTTGTCGGGCTCGGTCGCAAGCGTATTCAGCATCATTGCCTTCACATCGATCCCGCTCGCGGAGGTTTACGCGCTGGTCTTTCTCGCGCCGCTTTTCGTGACTCTCCTGTCGCTCTTCGTCCTCAAGGAACACGTCGGTCCGTGGCGCTGGTTTGCAGTGGTGGCGGGTTTCGCCGGCGTCCTGCTTGTCGTCCAGCCCGGCTTCCGAGAAGTCCAGTTCGGCCACCTCGCTGCCCTGTTCGTCGCGCTGCTTGCGGCCATCAGCGTCACGCTGATGCGCTCGCTGTCGGGGCAGGAGACGCGCACGACGATGCTCGGATTCCTGATGCTTTACGTGCTGCTGTTCAACGGCGTCGCCATGCTGGCAACGACGGCCAATCTGCCGACGCCGGGGCAGGCGGCGATCCTTCTCTTCACCGGCGTCTTCTCGGCGGCGGGCAACATCCTGCTGCTGAGGGCGACCCGCTTCACCCCGGCCAACCAGCTGGCGCCGACGCACTACTCGCAAATCGTCTGGGCGGTCGTCATCGGAGCGTTGATCTTCGGCGAACAGCCCGATGCCGTTTCGATCGTCGGCCTGGCGATCATCGCCGGCTCCGGCCTGCTTACCATCGCGCGCGAAAGGATCCGTCTCGGGACCGTGCGGTGGAATCCGTTCGGGCGCAATCGGCTCTAGCGCACGCGATCGTGACCGCAGACCCGTAACGAACTGCAGACCGGATGCGTATCTTCCTGGACAGCACGGAGAAAGCACATGCGCCTCTTATCGCAGTCGATGTTCGCAGGCCTTGCCGCCGCGGGACTTATGGCGGCTCTTGGCCTCGTCCTCTTTCAGCAATCGGGCATGGCGGCGGAGAAGGCGGTTGTGCTGCCGGCCCCCCTGGTCGACGAGAAGCCGACCGGAAAGACGGAGAAAGCCGTTTTTGCGGGCGGCTGCTTCTGGGGCGTTCAGGGTGTATTCCAGCATGTTGCGGGCGTCACACGTGCCGTCTCGGGATATGCCGGCGGCGACGCAGCCACGGCGCAGTACCACGTCGTCGGCACCGGCCGCACCGGTCACGCCGAGGCCGTCGAGGTCACCTTCGACCCGTCAAAGGTCAGCTACGGGCAACTGCTGCAGGTCTTCTTCTCGGTCGCCCACAACCCGACCCAACTCAACTACCAGGGCCCCGATCATGGAACACAGTACCGCTCGGCGATCTTCCCGACCGACTCTGAACAGGAAAACGTCGCGGCCGCCTATATCGACCAGCTCGACAATGCAAAACTCTTCGACGGCGGCATCGTCACCTCGCTGGAGGGCGCTCAGCCGTTCTACCCTGCTGAGGCATACCACCAGGATTTCCTGACCCTCAACCCGACCTATACCTACATCGTCTACAACGACCTGCCGAAGATCGAGAACCTGAAGCGGCTCTTTCCGGAACTCTATGTCAAGAAGCCAGTCCTGGTCGGGCAGGCCAAAAGCTAGGCTCGACGCGTTTGGGCGATGACTTCAGCGCCAGCCCAGAGCTGGCGCAACATGTGTCAGGATCGCCTCGATGACATGGGCATTGTAGGCGACGCCGAGCTGGTTGGGCACCGTCAGCAACAGAGTATCGGCCTCGGCGATCGCGTCGTCGCCCTTCAACTGATCAACGAGGACGTCAGGCTCGGCGGCGTAGCTGCGCCCGAAAACGGCGAGCTTTTCCGGTTCAATGTAGCCGAAATGGTCGGTGCTATGGTCGCCGCCGAAATAGGCGCGGTCCATGTCGTTCACGAGAGCAAAGATGCTTCGGCTGACCGAAACGCGCGGCTGACGGACATGTCCGGCGACTTTCCACGCCTCTCGATAGGCTCGAATCTGATTGGCTTGCTGGACGTGGAAGGGCTCTCCGCCCTCATCGAACTTCAGCGTCGAGCTCTGCAGGTTCATCCCCAGCCTTGCCGCCCACTCGGCGGTGGCGTTTGTGGCGGCGCCCCACCAGATGCGGTCGCGCAGTCCAGGTGCATGCGGCTCGAGGCGCAGCAGACCGGGCGGATTGGGGAACATCGGACGCGGATTCGGTTCGGCAAAACCGTCGCCTTTCAACACCTCAAGGAATACCTCGGCGTGGCGGCGCGCCATGTCTGCTTCGGTCTGACCCTCCGGCGGCGCGTAGCCGAAATAGCGCCAGCCGTCGATAACCTGCTCGGGAGAGCCACGGCTGATGCCGAGCTGAAGGCGTCCGCCCGATATGAGATCAGCCGCACCAGCGTCCTCGGCCATATAGAGCGGGTTCTCGTAGCGCATGTCGATCACGGCGGTGCCGATCTCGATCCGCTTGGTCCGCGTCCCGACGGCAGCGAGCAGCGGGAATGGTGAGGCCAGCTGGCGCGCAAAGTGATGTACGCGATAGTAGGCGCCATCGGCGCCCTGCTCCTCGGCCGCGATCGCCAGGTCGATCGACTGCAGCAGCGTGTCAGCTGCAGAGCGTGTCTGCGAGTGCGGAGAGGGCGTCCAGTGTCCGAAGGACAGAAAACCGATCTTTTTCACGGTTGGGTCTCGATGTTTGAGTTGCCCTTCCTTGTCACGGGGACGAGTGGCGATCAACTGCACCTGGACTTGACGACGCGTTAACCGAAAAGCCCC
>JAPLOZ010000057.1 GCA_026400435.1 Hyphomicrobiales bacterium
GCGCGCTACCGTCACCGCACGCGCAAACCTCGCCATCGACGAAGCCGTCGCTTTCTCCTGGAACCCCGAAAAAGTCGTCCTCTTCGACCACAACTCAGGCAAAAACCTCGCCTACGCCTGAACAGGATGCAACTATGCGGCGGCGGACAAGGCAACGTTTTGCGCCATGCCGTCGTTCGTCGATTGACTGGGGTGCCGGGCCAGCTAAGGCTGGTCGGGCATGAATCCTGATATCGTCATCATCGGCTCTGGCATAGGCGGGGCGACTGTCGCCAGCGGTCTTGCCGGCAGCGGCGCCAAGGTGCTCATCCTCGAGCGCGGCGAACGCCTGACGCCGTCGCCGCAGGCGCGCGATACCCGCTCCATCTTCATCGACGGCCATTTCCGTCCGAGCGAGACGTGGCGCGAAGCGGGCGGCGGCCGCTTCAATCCCGGCAATTATTACTATGTCGGCGGCAATTCGAAATTCTTTGGCGGTGTGCTGCTGCGCTACCGCAGGCAAGACTTTTCCGAAATGCAGCATTTCGGCGGCGTCTCGCCGGCCTGGCCAATCTCCTATGACGAATTCGAGCCCTGGTATTCCAGGGCAGAGCAATTGTTCCAGGTGCGCGGCGCACTGGGTGACGACCCGACCGAGCCGTTCCACTCGCTTCCCTACGCCTTTGCTCCGGTGCCCGACGAGCCGCCGATAGCCCGCGCCCGCGCCGAATTGAAGGCTCTTGGCCTCCATCCGGCGTCGCTGCCGCTCGGCGTCGACATCGAGGCATGGCTGAGCGGCGGCAGGACCGGCTGGGATGCATTCCCGAACACGGGCACGGGCAAGAAGGACGCCGAGAGCGCCGCGCTCGCGGCAGCGCTCCGCGACGATGACGTTACACTCCTGACCGGCGCGCATGTCGGCCACCTGCAACTCGCCGCGGACGGCAGGACGATCGCTGCCGTCCACTTCCGTCACAACGGGCAGTCGAAGAAGGTCAGCCCGAAACTGGTCATCCTCTCGGCCGGCGCGATCATGTCGTCGGTGATCCTGCAGCGCTCGCCATCGCCAACGGGCAACGGGCTTGCCAACAGTTCCGGGCAGGTCGGCCGCAATTTCATGAACCACAATTCGGTGGCGATGCTGGCCATCGACCCGCGCCGGAAGAACGACAGCATCTACCAGAAGACGCTAATGCTGAACGACTACTACCTCACGGGCGGCAGCGGCGGCATGCCGCTCGGCAACGTCCAGCTACTCGGCAAGGTCGACGGCAACGTGCTTGCCGCCAACGTCAGGATGGCGCCGCGCTTCGCGCTCGACTGGATGGCGGGGCATTCGGTCGATTGGTCCCTCGTCAGCGAGGACCTGCCCGATCCAGAGAGCCGTGTCATGGTCGATGGCGACGAAATCGTTCTGCAGTGGCGGCGCTCCAACATGCAGGCGTCCGACGAGTTGAGGAAGGTCATGCGCGCCAACCTCAGGGCGTGCGGCTATCTGCTCGTGCTGACGCGGCTGATCGACAAGCGCACGCCCTCGCACCAGTGCGGCACGGTCAGGATGGGCGTCGATCCGGCTGCCGCGCCGCTCGATGTCTTCTGCCGCTCCTACGACCACCAAAACCTTTTCGTCGTCGATGCCGCGTTCATGCCGACCTCGGCGGCAGTCAACCCGGCGCTCACGGTCGCCGCCCAGGCGCTGCGCGTCGCCGACCACATCCGCCGTACCGATCTGGCGTAGCTGCGTTGCTCACGCACCTTTCTTCTTCGCGGCGCGCGTCGATGCATTCAGGGCGCCGGCGGCGCGGACCAGCGCCTTCAGCGCTTCCTCGTCGATCCAGCCGCCTTCGTGGATATCGATGGCGCGCCGTACATTGCCGTCGAGGCTCGAGTTGAACAGGCCGGCCGGATCGTCGAGCGATGCGCCCTTTGCAAAGGTCAGCTTGACGACCTTCGTATAGGTTTCTCCGGTGCAGATGATGCCTGCATGCGACCAGACCGGCACGCCCCGCCATTTCCATTCCTCGACAACATCAGGATCAGCCTGTTTGATGAGCGCGCGCACCCGCGCCAGGGTCTCGCCCCGCCAGTCGTTCAACGCGCCGATCCTCGCGTCGATTAGATGCGAAGCGTCGCCTGAATCTTCGGTACTGCTGCTTTTAGGGCACATCGATCTTTCTCCGGCAGCGGTCGCACTGGTGATTGTCGTGCCTGCCGCGCGCCTGAACAGCGCTTAGCATGCGTCCGATGGTGTTCGTAGCACCGGGCCACGCCGGCGGATCAGAGGTACTGGCTGACTTTTCGGCCGACCTTGATGAAGCGCACCGGGTTGAGCGCGTCGCCGTTGCGGCGAACTTCGTAGTGCAGGTGCGGGCCGGTTGAGCGGCCGCTGCTGCCGACATTGCCGACGACGTCGCCTGCCGAAAGCTTCTGGCCTTCCGCGACCAGGATCTTGCTCAGATGGCCGTAGCGGGTCGTAAATCCGTTGGCGTGCTTGACTTCGACCATGCGGCCATAGCCGCCGTTCCATCCCGCCTTGATGACGGTTCCGTCCGCGGTCACGCGCGCCGACGACCCTATCGGCGCCCTGAAGTCCATGCCGGAATGCATGGCTGGCGTTCCGAGCAGCGGGTCGCGGCGCACTCCAAACGTGCTCGAGATGGAATGGCCGGGCGAGGGGTTGGCTATCGGCAGGCTGCGCGCCTGCGATTTCATGCGGTCGAGGAGATCGAGCGCCTCGTCGAGTTCCTTGACCTTGCTGTCGAATTGGGCGGGGCTGTCGATGGCAACCAGCGGGCCGCCCATGGCGCTTCGGTCGTCGTCCGAGTCTGCCTTGAGACCGGCGTCCTCGAGTGCGCTGGAGATGGCGTCCGCCGTCTTGTAGGCGTCATCGGCGATCGCGTTGATGCGGCTGAGCTGTTCCGTCTCGATGGTGCTCAGCGATTTGTAGATGGCGACGAAGACGCGGTCGGCGCGATCCGCCGCCGTCTCGCCCTGCGCCGCCGAGTTGCGGGTGGACCACAGCGCGAAAGGAGCGTCGGCGGCGCTTGCAAGCGCGACCGTGCCGGTCGGCCCGGTCTGGCCATCGATGGCCGCGCGCCGGTCCGACCCGTCCGGCGGTGAAGCGATGGCCGAGGGCAGGGAGGCCGCTTCGGCTTCGGCCCGTTCGAGCAGCGGGCCGATGCGTCCGTGGCGCTGCGTCAGCTTGCTCTGCCGGTCGAGCAGTTCGCCGACCTTTGTCTCCATCAACTGCTGGTCGAGAACCTGGCGGCTGGTGATGCGGTCGACCTGGGCGCGCAGCGCCGAGATGCGGTCCTCGTAGGCCTGCTGGATGCGTGCCTGCCTTGCGGTCGTCGCGTCTATCAGGTCGTCCCTGAGCACGAGATAGGACGTGGCGAGAAGGTAGCCGACGGCCATGGCGGCAAGCACCGAGCCTGCCAGCGTCGCCAGCCACGGGCGAACCTGGAAATGGCGGATGTCGTCGCCACGGGCGATGATGACCGTGTGCGGCTCCCTGCGCTTGCCGAAGACAGTCGGGCGAACAGCTTCTTTCACCGGGACGATTGTCCATACCGTTACAATTTCGATGAAGCCGATTACACAATGTTAGGGTTAATAAAGCCCTTAGCGGCTATCGGAATTGCAAAAAGCAACGGTTTTTGCCCGTTAACGGCACGAGCTTCACAACGCCGCGGCCGCGGCGAGCACTGCTTCGGCGTGGCCGGGCACCCTGACCTTGCGCCAGATGCCGGCGATCCGGCCCTCGCGGTCGATCAGGAAGGTAGAGCGCACCACGCCCATGTACTTGCGGCCGAACATCGACTTTTGCGCCCACACGCCATAGCCATCGATCGCCTGCCTTGATTCATCGGCTGCGAGAATCATGGCAAGCGCATGTTTCTGTTTGAACTTGTCGTGTTTCTTCGGGCTGTCGGGCGAGATGCCGATGACAACGGCTCCGGCTTTGTCGAACGCGGCCTCCAGCCGGGAAAAATCGATCGCTTCGGCCGTACACGTTTCGGTGTCGTCCTGCGGATAGAAGAAAAGAACCACGATTTTGCCGCTAAGCTCTGCGAGCCGGACAGTCCCGCCGCCGTCTGTAGGCAGGGAAAACCGAGGCGCATGGTCTCCAACGGTCAGTTCGGTCATGGCTATACCCTTGATCGCCTTGTGCGAAATGCCGCACAGATAGACCTCGGGGCGCGACGCGTCCACGCCGCCAGCACCAGATACGGAATATCGTGTGGAACACGAACCGCAGCAGCACGAAAAGATAAGGTTCAGGCGCGACGAGATCAGTGACCTCTCGCGCTTTCCGTCTGCCGCCACGGAACCGCGACCTGCCCGCAACTGGTTTCCGAAACGGGCCCGCAAGATCGTGCTTGGCGCGGTAGCCGGCGTCGTCGCGGTCGTGCTGCTTGCGATGGCTGCACTTTATGCGATCGGCCTGTCCGGCATAGGCTCGGAGCGGCTGCGCCTCGCCGCCGAAACCGCCCTGCGGCAGGTGGCGGGCGTCGATGTCGACGTGACGATGGGCCCGGCGCGCATCACGCTCGACGGTGTTCGGTTCCTGGCGCTGGAGGTCAGCGATGTCAGCCTCAAGCGCACCGGCGGCGCCGACATCGCGCAAGCAGGATCCGTGCGTTTCGGCGTCCGCCTTTTGCCGTTGTTGTCTGGCGATGTGAGAGTTTCGAGCGCCAGCCTCGCCGACGCGCGTATTTTCGCGGCTGCGTTGGGTCCCAGCCGGATCGACTGGGCCAAACTGTTCAGGAACGAGCGGGGACTGGTCGATCCGGACCTCGTCGCCAAGGCGCTGTTCGCCGGCGCCCACCAGGCGCTGGACGCGGTGGGATCGAAGGCGCTGCGGCGGGTTGCTCTCCACAATGTGGAACTCGTGCTCCCGACGGGCGAAGGCGCCACGACGGTGCAGGTGATCGATGCGAGTTTGGCCGAGACCGCAGGCGACGGGCTTTCCCTCTCGTCGAGCGTCGACGTTGGCGGCCGCGCAATCGCCCTGCAGGCGTCGCTTTCGCGAGATCGACAGACGGACCGGATCACGGTGCTCGATATCACCGCCTCCGCGACGCAGCCGGCACAGGAGGCGGCGACAGGCAACCGGCTGGGTGCGATCGAGCTGAAGCTGAACGGCAGCGAAGGGTCCGACGCCGGCACAATCGATGCATCGGTCAAGGTAGCCGGATGGGTGGCCGATCTCGGCGCGCGCGGGATACTCTCGGGCGATCTCGATCTCGACGGCCGTCTCGTGACAGGCGCCGATCGGCTGGAGATCGGCCGGTTGCGTGCTTCGATCGGCCGCTCGATCCTCGACTTCAGGGGGCTCGTCGGACCGCGTCCCGCGACGGGCGGGGCGACCGATGAACCGGCGTACCGGTTCAATCTTGTCAGCGCGCGGTCGACGTTCTCGCCAGACGGATCGCCCGAACCGGCGCTCAACGCGAAGGTCCAGCTGACCGGCGCATACCTGCCGACGTCCGCGACCTTGTCGGCGGACCAGATCGTCCTGCAGGGCGGCGGCAAGGGCTCGGCGCTTGGGGCTGCGTCGATGCGATTTGTGGCGGGCAAAGTGCCCGGCATGTCGGTCGCCTTCAATGTCAACGACATGCCCGTTTCCCAGGTCAAGCAACTGTGGCCGTGGTTCTCGGCGCGTGGGGCGCGCAACTGGGTGCTGAACAATGTCTTCGGCGGGCGCGTGGTTGAGGGTCAGTTGCAGTTCCGCGTCGAGCCCGGCCGTCTCGGCAACGGCGTCCCGCTCTCGGCAAATGAATCTTTTGGAACGTTCAGGCTGGAAGGCGCTCGGTTCGACACAGCCGGACTGATCCCGCCGGTGAGGGATGCGACCGGCACTGTCGACTACAAGGGCAACGATGTCGACATCACGCTGTCGTCGGGAACGGTTTATCTGCCGAGCGGGCGCACCGTGGCGGCAAGCAACGGCACCCTGGCGATCACGAAGGCGAACGTCCCGCCTGTCATCGGATCGCTCGACATCGATGTCGCCGGCGAGGCTCCTGCGATCGCCGAGCTCGCTTCGTACGACCCCATCAACGCGATGCGTTTCGTCGGCCTGACCGCCGACGATTTTACCGGCCAGGTGTCCGGCAACGTCAAGGCCGATATTCCGCTCCAGAAGGGCATCGACCGCGACAAGCTGAACTGGCTTGTGACGCTCGACTACAAGGACCTGGCAATCGCCAAGCCGCTCGACGGCCAGATGGTGACGGAAGCCGAAGGCACGATCGCGATCGAAAAGACCAACGCGGTGATTGCGGCGAAGGCAAAGCTCAGCGGCGTGCCGGCGCAGATCGACGCCGTCGAGCCGTTGGGCCAGAGCAGCGTCGAACGCAAGCGGCTCATCACGGTGGTGCTCGACGAAAAAGCCCGCAAGACGGTGGTTCCAGGTCTCGAAGGGCTGATTGAAGGTCCTATCAAGGTCACGCTCGACGCCAAGGGCGGCGGCACGCAGTTGGTCAAGGCCGACGTCACCGACGCGCAGTTGAACATCCCCTGGGTTGGCTGGTCGAAGGGCAAGGGCATCGGCGGCGCCGTCAGCTTCATGCTCGACAATTCAAATGGCAAATCGACCCTTTCGGATTTCGATCTCAGCGGCGACACGTTCGGCATTTCGGGCAAGGTCACGTTGTCAGGCGGCAGCCTGAGCGAAGCTAAATTCACCAATGTCAAACTCAACCGCAACGACGCCGTGGCGGTAACAGTGAGCCAGTCGGGCAAGGGATATGCCGTCGACGTGAAGGGCAAGTCGCTCGACGCGCGATCGGTGGTTCGCCAGTTCACGGCGGATTCAGCGACCGCGACCAAGGTCAGCGACGGCGGCACCGTTACAGTTTCCGTCGATGTCGACAGCGTGACCGGCTTCCACGACGAGAAGCTTTCCGGCGTCAAACTCGAATACCGGGGCAGCGGCGACCGTGTCGACAAGCTGGAAGTCACAGCGGCCACGGACTCGGGAGGAGCGGTTGACCTGAGCAACGGCCTGAAGGACGGCGGACGCGCGCTGCGACTGACTTCTGCCGACGCCGGCGCCGTTCTCAGGTTTCTCGACCTCTACGAGCATATGGAGGGCGGCAAGATCGATGTGTCGTTGAAGGGCGGCGTCGAAGGCCCACTCAGCGGCACGGTCGACGCGCGCGACTTCGTGGTCGTCAACGAGCCGAGGCTGAGTTCAATCGTGTCGACCACGCCGCCCGGCGGCGACAGGAGCCTGAGCCAGGCCGTGAAGCGGGACATCGACACCTCGCGCGTCAGCTTCGAGCGGCTCTATTCGCAGATTGAGAAGGGACCAGGCTATGTACGCCTGTCGGAAGGAATACTGCGTGGGCCGCTGCTCGGCGCATCGTTCCAGGGCATGCTCTACGATACCAAGGGCAACATGGACATGACCGGAACCTTCATGCCGGCCTATGGGCTGAACCGTATCTTCGGTGAGATACCGATCGTCGGCGTTCTGCTCGGCAACGGGCGCGACCGGGGACTGATCGGCGTGACCTTCAGGCTGGAGGGCGACGCGGATGCTCCGCGCGTGGAGATCAATCCGCTGTCGGTTATCGCGCCGGGAATCTTCCGCTCGATCTTCGAATTTCACTGACCGGAATCGGGCCGAAAGTGTCCGAGAGGACGATCGGCGCTCAGGTCGGCATCAGGACGGGCGCACGAGAACGTGCTTCTTCTTGCCGAGCGATAGCTTGATGATCCCGTCGCCGCTCAGGTCCTGATCGTTCACCACGCGGCGGTCGTCCGTCACGGGCTGATCGTTGAGGCGCACCGCGCCGCCCTGCACATGACGGCGCGCTTCTCCGTTCGATGCCGCCAGTCCTGCGCTGACGAAAAGCGAAAGGATGCCGACGCCGCCTGCGAGTTCGGCCCGCTTGATCGTTACAGATGGCAAGGTGTCGGCGGTTGCGCCTTCCTCGAAAGTCTTGCGCGCCGTTTGTGCGGCCTGTTCGGCCGCTTCGCGTCCGTGCACGATCGCCGTCGCTTCGGTCGCCAGCACCTTCTTGGCCTCGTTGATCTCGGCCCCGCCAAGGGCCACCAGCCTGGCGATCTCGTCGAGCGGCAGGCGGGTGAAGATTTTCAGGAAGCGGCCGACGTCGGCGTCCTCTGTGTTGCGCCAGTACTGCCAGAAATCATAGGGCGAAAAATTCGCTTCGTTGAGCCACACCGCGCCGCTTGCCGACTTGCCCATCTTGGCGCCGGACGACGTGGTGAGCAGCGGCGTGGTCAGCGCATGCAGTTGCGGCGTGCCCATCCGGTGGCCGAGATCGATGCCGTTGACGATGTTGCCCCATTGGTCGGAGCCGCCCATCTGCAGCACGCAGCCATAGCGCCGATTCAATTCTACGAAGTCGTAGCCCTGCAGGATCATGTAGTTGAATTCCAGGAAAGACAGCGACTGTTCCCGCTCCAGCCGAAGCCTGACGCTGTCGAAGGTGAGCATGCGGTTGACCGAAAAATGCCGGCCGACATCGCGCAGGAATTCGACATAGTTTAGCTTCATCAGCCAGTCGGCATTGTTGACCATGATCGCGTCTGTCTGTCCTTCACCGAAGCGTAGGATGCGTGCGAAGATTTTCTTGATGCCTTCGATGTTGGTGGCGATCGCCTCGGGCGTCAGCAGGCCGCGCTGTTCGTCGCGGAAGGAGGGGTCGCCGATCATCGACGTGCCGCCGCCCATCAGCGCGATCGGCCGATGTCCCGTCTCTTGGAGCCAGTAGAGCATCGTCGCCGAGATCAGGTTGCCTATGTGCAGGCTCGTAGCCGTCGCGTCATAGCCTACATAGGCCGTGATGCGGCCGGCCTTTGCCGCTGCATCCAGACCCTCCGGATCTGAAATCTGGTGGATGAAGCCGCGCTCGTCGAGCACGCGCAGGAAGTCGGACTTGAAGGCGGACATTTCGTATTCCCGAGAGGATCGCCTGGCGGCGCATGGAAAGTTCGGTCGCGGGCGTTTAGCATCCGGCAGCGGTGAATCACAAGAACGGTGGTCAAAATGGCGGCAATGCGGGCGATCGGTCTCATGAGCGGGACGTCGATGGATGGCATCGACGTGGCGGCGATCGAGACCGACGGCGTTACCGTCTCGGCGCGCGGGCCGTCGGCGTCGATCTCCTATGACGCCGCGTTTCGCCGACGTATCGAGGAGGGGCTTACCGCAGCCAAGTCGATTACCGAGCGAGGCCAGCGACCGGGCGACCTCGCCGCGCTTGAGCGCGAGATCACTCTCATTCACGCTGGGGCCGTGAATGAATTTCTGAAGTCCGCCCCGCGGGAATGGCAGCGTCCCGATGTCATTGGCTTTCACGGACAGACTGTTCTGCACCGTCCAGCAGAAGCGCTGACCGTCCAGCTTGGCGATGGCGCACTGCTCGCCAAGGAGACGGGCGTCGCCGTGGTGAACGACATGCGCGCCAACGACATGCGGCACGGCGGGCAGGGCGCTCCGCTGGTGCCGGTATATCACGCAGCGCTCGCACGATCGCTGCCGGCTGAATTCGCCAACGCGTTTCCCGTCGTCTTCGTCAACATCGGCGGGATCTCCAACATTACTTTCGTTGCGCGCGACGGCGATCCGATCGCCTTCGACACCGGGCCAGGCAATGCGCTGATCGACCAGTGGGTGATGCGCGAGGCCGGCGTGTCGTTCGACGATGGCGGCGCGATCGCCAGCGGCGGGACCGTCGACCACGCGGTTGTCGCCCGCTACCTAGACAATCCCTATTTCCTGAAGCGCGGCGCGAAGTCTCTCGATCGCCTTGATTTCACGCTCGCGCCTGTCGACGGTCTCGGCCTTGCCGACGGCGCGCGCACGCTCGCGGCCGTGACGGCCGACGCGGTTCTCCAGGCATCCGCTCTCTTGCCGGAGTCGCCAAGGCTCTGGGTGCTGTGCGGCGGCGGCCGCAAGAATCCGCACATCGTGGCGGACATGAATACTGGCGCTGGCAAGAACAACGCGAAAGTTATCGCAGCCGAAAGCGCGGGCCTGGATGGCGATGCTACCGAGGCCGAAGCGTGGGCGTTCCTGGCGGTGCGTTCGCTAAGGGGATTGCCGCTGACGTTTCCTACGACCACCGGCTGCGACCGGGCGGTGAGCGGCGGCGTGCACTACACGCCGGACGCCGCATAAATCAAAAGGGCGCGCGGTAGAACCGCACGCCCTTGGATTGCACAGCAGAAGCTGCGGAAGATTACTTCTTCTTTGCAGGCGCCTTCTTGGCGGCGGGCTTGGCCGTCGCCTTTGCGGCGGGCTTCGCAGCAGCCTTGGCAGCAGGCTTCTTGGCGGCTGGCTTTGCCGCTGCCTTGGCAGCAGGCTTGGCAGCAGCTTTCGCGGCCGGCTTCTTGGCAGCAGGCTTGGCAGCGGCTTTCGCAGCAGGCTTCGCCGAGGTCTTGGCAGCAGGCTTCGCAGCAGCTTTCGCTGCTGGCTTCTTGGCGGCGGGCTTAGCCGTCGCCTTCGGCTTAGAGGCCATGGCAGCCATGGCAGGCTTCTTCTTGGTAGTGTCAGTCTTGCTCACGTGAGTTCCCCCTCGTCTAGGGATTGTGATTCGTCACAACAGGAACGTGACATGCAGTAAGTCGGCTGTCGAGTATCTGTAGAGTGTTCGGCAAAACTTTCCACCGGACCTGTCGCGCAGGTCGCGGTAGTTCATCGCGGAAAATTTGTCGGCGTTGTCGACGAGCGATTTTCAGCGCAGTCGTTTCGGTCGCGGGTCGGACAATTCGCCCGCGAGTCTGCGATCGAGATAGTCGGCGCATTCCTCGATCAGAAGATCGGCGTCGTTGGAGAAGAAGTGGTTCGCGCCCGGCATCGTTTTCTGCGTGATGGTGATGCCCTTTTGCGTGTGCAGCTTGTCGACGAGAGTCTGCACGTCCTTCGGCGGCGCGACCTTGTCGGCGTCGCCGTGAATGATCAGCCCGGACGAGGGGCACGGCGCGAGAAAAGAGAAGTCGTAGGTGTTGGGCTGCGGCGCGATCGAGATGAAGCCTTCGATCTCGGGGCGACGCATCAAGAGCTGCATGCCTATCCATGCGCCGAACGAATAGCCGGCGACCCAGCACGTCTTGGAGTCAGGATGCAGCGCCTGGATCCAGTCGAGCGCGGCGGCCGCATCCGAGAGCTCGCCGGTGCCGTGATCGAATTCGCCCTGGCTGCGGCCGATGCCGCGGAAATTGAATCGCAGCGTCGTGAAGTTGCGCTTCTGGAACATGTAGAAAAGATCGTAGACGATCTTGTTGTTCATCGTACCGCCAAATTGCGGATGCGGATGGAGCACGATCGCAATGGGTGCGTTTTTTTCGGTCGACGGCTGGTAGCGGCCTTCCAGACGGCCGGCCGGACCTGTAAAAATCACCT
>JAPLOZ010000008.1 GCA_026400435.1 Hyphomicrobiales bacterium
GGCTTCAGATACCGCGACATCCATTCAGAATATTCGGACCAATTGTTGGTCCAAGTCAATTCACTTCCCGAACCCGAACACGTCCTGATGATAGATGCCGTCCTCAATCAGCCACGAGCTTCAACCTGGTCATGACAAACGCTCCGTGTCGATGGGGCACGCCGGCCCGTTGCAACGACTTTATCGTTTGGCGCCGTGCTGACAAGCGTGCGCGAATTGCCCGAGGCAAACAAAAAGGCGGCCGAAGCCGCCTTTTTCACAATTCTTGCAGCCAATCTTATTCGGCGGCTTCAGTGGCCTTCGCGGCGGCGGCTGCCTTCTCGGCGGCGTCCTGCGCAGCCTTCTCGACGGCAAGCGCCTCGGCTGCGGCGACCTTTTCCGCCTCGAGCCTTGCCTTTTCGGCGAGCATTGCCTCGCGTTCGGCGTCATTCAGCTTGCGGGCGCGCACGCCGGTATTCTCGGTGATGCGGGCCGATTTGCCGCGACGGTCGCGCAGGTAGTAAAGCTTGGCGCGGCGCACCTTGCCGCGGCGCACGATCTCGACGCCCTCGACCAGCGGCGAATAGACCGGGAACACACGCTCCACGCCTTCGCCATAGGAAATCTTGCGGACGGTGAAATTCTCCTGGAAGCCGGAACCGGAGCGGCCGATGACCACGCCCTCATAGGCCTGGACGCGGGTGCGCGAGCCCTCTGTGACGCGCACCTGGACGCGTACGGTGTCGCCTGGCTGGAATTCCGGCAAAGTGCGCTTGGCTTCGATCTTGGCGGCCTGTTCGGCCTCGAGCTGACGGATGATGTCCATCGGATTGGTCCTCTTTCTTGCTTCTCGACAGCCAGAGCGCCCGACGCTCGCCTTGCGGTGCGTAACCGCTCGGCTATGCCACTCCAGCCTGTGGCCGGAAAGCAGGGGCGAATTCACCGTTCTTATTGACGGATCCGGTAGATTTTTCTTCCGGTTCGGGCGGGCACATACAGCGAATCCCGTCGCTTGTAAACCGCGCCGGACTGTGGGCCATCATGTTACCGCCTTGCACGGCAGGCGTCGCACACCTAAACCACCCGAACATGACAGTGATCGACGCCGTACTCCTTTTTGCCGCCGGGTTCGTGTCAAGCGCGGTCAACGCAGTGGCCGGCGGCGGGACATTCATTACCTTTGGTGCCATGTCGCTGGTGGGAGTTCCCCCGATCGCCGCCAACGCGACCTCTTCCGTCACCCAGTTCCCGGGCTATGTGACCTCCACCCTGGCCTATTGGAAGGACATCAGGACATTCTGGCGCGGCGCGCTGCTGCTGTGCGCCATCTCGGCGCTCGGCGCGCTGTCGGGTGCGCTTATCCTTCTCGCGCTCGACAATCCATCGTTCCGCTCGCTGGTGCCGTGGCTGCTTATCGCCGCAACGGCGCTGTTTGCAGCCGGGCCGTGGCTGAAGCCGGCGCAGCGCGAAAGCGATCGCCCGCATGTCGGCTCGGTTTTCGGCGCAGCCGTGCAATTCGCCACCGCAGTCTATGGCGGCTTCTTCGGCGCTGGCATGGGTGTGATGATGCTTGCCACGCTCGGCCTGACCCAGCATGGCGACTATCACCGACTGAACGCCCTGAAGAACATGCTGGCGATGGTAATCGCCGCTATCGCAATCCTGGTCTTCGTCGTGGGCGGGGTCGTGGCCTGGCCGCAGGCGCTCGTCATGCTGCCGGGTGCCGCGCTTGGTGGCTATGCCGGCGTCTGGCTGGCGCGGCGCGTTCCGCAGTCGATCATGCGCGGCTTCGTGATCTGCGTAGGCTTGTTGCTGGCAGTTTACTACTTCACGACGGCCTGAATGGTCCCGGGGTGAGATCGGGACGCCTTTCAGCGGTGAGTTTCTCGGCCTGTTCGCGGCGCCACGCGGCGATCTTTCCGTGGTTGCCCGAGGTGAGCACGTCGGGGATCGGCAGCTCTTCGAAAACCGCCGGCCTTGTGTAGTGCGGATGTTCGAGCAATCCGTTCTCGAAGCTTTCCTCGTCTCCGGAGGTCTCGTTGCCCATGACGCCGGGAAGCAGCCTCACGACGGCGTCGAGCAGAACTAGGGCGGCGGGCTCGCCGCCAGACAGGATGTAGTCCCCGACCGAGACTTCCTCCAGCCCGCGAGAATCGATGACCCGCTGGTCGACACCCTCGAACCGCCCGCACACGATCACCGCACCCGGGCCGGCGGCAAGCGCGCGCACGCGCGCCTGGTTCAACGGCAGGCCGCGCGGGCTCATCAGCAGGCGCGGGCGTGGATCGCCTGGAGGCGAAGCACCGTCGATGGCCCTCGCGAGCACGTCGGCGCGCATCACCATGCCGGCGCCGCCGCCAGCCGGCGTGTCATCAACCGTGCGATGCCGGTCCATCGCGAAATCGCGAATCTGGACGGCATCGAGCGCCCAGGTTCCGGACTCGAGCGCGCGGCCGGCGAGCGACACTCCAAGCGAACCCGGAAACATTTCGGGATAGAGCGTAAGGACGCTGGCACGGAACGTCACCGGTTGCCCCCTGCGTCCTTCGGTCCGCGCGGACGGTCCCTCGCATCGAACCGACGCGGATCGTCGGGCGCGCCGTCCCCGTCGGCATCTTCTGCAAGGCCGGCGGCGATCGTGTCGACGCGAATGAAGCCGGCGGCGACATCTACCTCCGGCACCGATGCCCGCGAAAACGGGATCAGCAGACCCTTGCGGCCATGAAAGGTTATTTCGAGGATGTCGCCCCCGCCAAAATTCTGGATCCCGGTCACCCGCCCTGCGTCAACGCCGGATTCGTCCCGCACCGCAAGCCCGACAAGGTCAGTATGGTAAAACTCGTCCTCCTCACCGGGCGGCAGCGCCGAGCGGTCGACAAAAAGTTCGATGCCGGTCAGGCTTTCCGCCATCGTGCGGTCGCTCACTCCCTTGAAGCGCACGACCGCAACCTCGCCGGCGGCTCGTATTGCTGCAACCTCGAACATCCGGCCGTCCCCGGCATGGAGCGGCCCGTAGCTGCCAAGCGCCAGCGGATCCCCGGTGAAGGTTTTCACGCGCAGTTCGCCCTTTATGCCATGGGCGGCGCCGATGACGGCCATCTGGACGGGTCTCTGAAGCTTCACGGGTTGCTAACCTGGTTCATCCAGGATTGACTTATTCCAACCGGATGCCCGCTGCCAATGCAGGAATTTCTCATCCCGGCCAGACCGGAGCTGCAAATCGCGCGGCAGGACTGGCTGACCGCACTGGCCAACGAGCGCCGCCTGTCGCCGGAGACCGTGGAAGCCTACGAGCGCGACACGCGGCAGTTCCTGCACTTCCTGACCGGTCACAACGCCGGGCCACCGGGTCTCTCCGACATCTCGGCCTTGCGCGCTGCCGACCTGCGCGGCTTTCTTGCGCAGCGCCGCAAGGACGGCGCCGGCGCACGCACCGTCGGTAGGGGTCTGGCCGGCATACGTTCGCTGCTGAGGTTCCTGGAACGCCGAGGCCTCGCGACAGCGGCGGGCGCGACCGCGGTTCGTGCGCCGCGGCAACCCAAATCCCTTCCCAAGCCGCTAACCGCAAGCGATGCGCGGCGGGTCGTATCCGCCGAGGAGCAACTGGCGCAGGAGCCCTGGATCGCCGCCCGGGACGCTGCCGTGCTGACGCTGCTCTACGGGTGTGGCCTGCGCATATCCGAGGCGCTGTCGATCAAGGGCGGCGAGCTGCCAGGCGGCGGGGTGCTTCGGGTGACCGGCAAGGGCGGCAAGACACGCCTTGTGCCGGTTTTGCCTGCAGCCCAGCAGGCCGTGGCCGAGTACCGCCGGCTCTGCCCGAATCACCTGGAGTCTGGCGCACCCCTGTTTCGCGGCGCGCGTGGCGCGAAACTCGATCCGGCCATCGTCCAGCGCGCGATGCGCAAGCTGCGATCGGCGCTCGACCTGCCGGCCACAGCGACGCCGCATGCGTTGCGCCATTCCTTCGCGACGCATCTGCTCGGTCGCGGCGGCGACCTTCGCACTATCCAGGAGTTGCTCGGCCACGCAAGCCTGTCGACAACGCAGATCTACACTGGCGTCGATACGGCGAGGCTGCTCGAAATTTATGATTCGGCCCACCCACGCGCCTGAACCGGCGACCTCGGCAGGCGACAAACCACCGCTTCGCGTTAACGGTTTGTCGGCAATTCATGGCTAGTCTTCTGTCTATGAGGAAAGCCCGAGCCATCGCCATCGCAGACCGCGTAGCTCCGTTTGCCCTGAAATTGATTTCGGCGGCGAACGTCCTGTTTCTCGCATCGTTCCTGATCGCGCTATCGATCGCGGTCGAAATGGCGCCCTCCTAGACAGATCGGGGAACGGGTTGCCGTTGCCGCCGCAAGTATCGCGGCATTCTCAAGGCGTGCTGTCGCTGCCCATCCCCGCGCACGTGCCGTCGGACCGCTATTTCCTCTACAGGCGGAACCGATCCTAGCTAGCCGCCGGCGCCGGCGCGTCGCCAGTGAGCGGCTTGGGAACCACGCGGATATCGTTGTCGCGAAACGCCTGGTGCACTGCCTTCAGCACTGCGCGGCGTATTCCCGATACATCGGCCGGCCTGGCGGTGAATTTGCCTCTGACGACCAGCGTTCCATCCTCCACATTGGCGATGCCTTGGCTCTTGAACGTTTCGATGATGCCTGGCGACAATTCCGGATCGACGAGCAGGTCCTGTCCGATTTTCTTGAACATCTTGCGGACGAGTTCCATGTCGGTATCGAACGACACTCTGAATGCGATCTTCTCGATCGCCCAGTCGCGGCTGAAATTCACCACCTTGCTGATTTGCCCATAGGGGATGGTCGCGACCGGTCCGCGCGGATTGCGCAACGTCACCGAGCGTACCGATATCTTCTCAACCGTACCCTTGGCGCCGGACGTTTCGATGTACTCGCCGACACGGAAGGCATCATCCAAGAGGAAAAAGAGGCCGGAGACGATATCCTTGACCAGCGTCTGCGAGCCGAAGCCTATGGCGAGCCCAAAAACACTGAGGCCCGTGATGAGTGGCCAGACATTGACGCCGACCGAAACGAGGATCGACAGCAATGCCATCGCTGCGATGGATGTTTTTCCGACCCAACCGATTAGCGGGACAAGCGTTCCAAGCCGGGAAGATGGTACGCCGCCGTGGCCGTCGGCCTGGTTTCCATCGCGGTAAGCAATCCGCCCCATGACCGTGCCGAGCAAATTCCAGGCGAACGCCGCCCCCGTCGTGATCAGCCCGATCTGAAGGGCCTCGGTGGTGATGCTGTGCAGATTGATGCCGAAGCCCGAGGCGAGCGGCGTGGACCAGATGGCGCCCAGCATCGTGACCATGGCAACCAGCACCGCAAATCGCAATGTCTGCTGCAGGGCGATACCAACGATGGAAGCGCGCACGGCTTCCAGGGCGACGTTTGCGCGGCTCGCGATCAGTGCGTCGATATGGGGAACCTGGAATACGATCACGACGGTCAGCAGAACGGTGCCGGCAGGAAGCCCGACCCCAAGTGTCGCGGCGATCTGGGTAGTCGCGAACGTGACCGCAAGGAACCCGGCTATGATCGCGGGCCAGAGACGGGCGAGCCAGTTATGCCAGCGCGCGCGGGGTTTCGATCCTGCCACTGCCCCGGCCAGCGTCTTGCGGTGGAAAAGCAGGATCAGGATGAACATCGCAAAGGCAGGCAGCACGAAAATCAAGGTTCCAAGAACGTCACGCAGCCCTGCCCCGGCGTTCCAGAGTTTCAGCGTCGCCATGACCGCCATGCCGAACAGGCCCCACCCGACGGCAATGCAAAGACCCCTCGCGAACCTGCCGAGGCGTCCACGCCCGAGCGGCGACTTTGTCAGCAACGCATGGAGGGCCTCGAAAACGACCAAACTGAAGGTCGTGGCGATGATCCAGATGCGTAGCGTCCTGATCGCAAGCCCATCGGCTGACAGGAATCGCTGAACGACAACGCCGGCAACAATGGCAATCAAGGCCGCCCCAAGCAGCGCAGAGAGCTTGCGCCAGGCGCTTTCGTGCCGCCTGCCGAACCAGCGCCGGCAAAACAGGAAGCCGAAGGCCGTTACGGCAACGACCAGGATGATCTGAAGGGTGAGCGTGACGGCGCTCGTCCCACCCGCCGCGAAGGATGCGCGCAAGGCATCCATGTCACTGCCGATCGTTCGGAACTGGCCGAAGCGCAAATCAAGGCCGGCGACGAAGCGGTTTATCAGTTGTTCGACGCCTGAGACGATCGCTGTAACGTCGTTGGATGCCGTTGAAGTCTCTTCCGCCATTTGTTCCCCTCCGAGCGGATTGTGCGCTAAGGCCGCGCGACTTATTGAGTATAGGGGGTCAAGGCCGGAAACAATATGCCCGGCGCACAAGCGCCGGCTGTCTGGTTAAGCCATTCCGAGTGCAGCCATGTAGAGATCGAGGATGGCTTCGGCTTCCTGGCGTTCTGCCTGGTCTTGCTTGCGCAGACGTATGATGGCGCGCACGGCCTTGGTGTCGAAGCCCGTCCCCTTCATCTCGGCGTATACTTCCTTGATGTCGTCGGCGATCGTCTTCTTCTCTTCCTCCAGGCGCTCGACGCGTTCGATGAAGGCGCGCAACTGGCCGGCGGCAACTGTCTGGCTGGTCTCGGCGATCTCGTCGGCCATCTTTTTCTCCTGGAGCGTTGGTCCGCGACTCGCGGTCCCGGCTGGGCGTGGGGTTCGATGCCCCAAGCGGCCCTGAGGGTCAAGGGGCCGTTGGACACCAAGCCCGGCTCAATGATCCGCAGGGCGGTTTGCCTCGAATGCTGCCTTCTGCGCGTCCGACGCCTGGGTCTGGTGCTTCTGCTGCCACTCGACATAGGGCATGCCGTAGATCATCTGGCGCGACTGGTCCTTGGAGAGCGCGACGCCCTGCCCCTCCGCGGCCTCGCGAACCCAGTTCGACAGGCAGTTGCGGCAGAAGCCGGCAAGGTTCATCAGGTCGATGTTCTGGACGTCGGCGCGCTCGCGCAGGTGTTCGACGAGCCGCCTGAAGGCAGCCGCCTCGAAGTCGCGCTGTTGGGCTTCGTCAATGCCGGTCATGGCGATACTCCCGATTGCGCTGCAACCGGCCCCGTCCTGGAGCCGAATTGCCGGACCTCGTGTATATCGGGTCGCCTGTTGATGGCGTCAACGATCGGCGCCAGACGCTCCGCCCAGGCGCCGGCTCCGGCCTCGTCGGCGATCAAGTCCTGCCTGATCTCGATCAGCGCGTGGGCGAACCCGTTGACGATGGCGTGCTTGTACATCGTGTCGCCGAGCAGGGCGCCATCATAGGGCTCGTTGTCGCCGACGACGAGAAGCGGGTCATCGGCCAGCATGTCGATCAGCGGCCGCGCCACGCGGTCGTCGAGGTCCCACAACACGCCGGCGTGCCAGGGGCGCACGTGTCCCTGCATCACAGGGGTGAAGGAGTGCACCGAGAAGATGAACGGCGGCTCGCCAGAGGCAGCCGCGACCGACGCGATCAGCGCGCCGACGGCGTCGTGATAGGGACGGTAGAAGCGGTCGAGCCGGCGCTCGCGTTCCTGCGGCGAGATGGGATAGTTGGCCGGCACGACAGTGCCATCATAGAGTTGTCGGATCAGCGTTGGATCGTCCTCGCCGCGGTTGGGGTCGATCAGCAGGCGCGAGAAGCCGGCAAGGACCGCCGGCGCGCCGGTCTGCTTGGCGAGACGACGCGTCACCGCCTCGACGCCGATGTCGTAGGCGATATGGCGTTCGAACTCGCTCGCCGGCAGCCCCAGGTCGCCATATTCTTCCGGCAGGTCGCGCCGCGCATGGTCGGCGACGAGCACAAAGCCGAGACGGCGGTCGCCTTCGAGGAGTTCGAAGGGAGCAAAGGCGGCGGAACGGGTCATTGTTCGATGCAGGTTTGGGACAAATCCGGGCGGGGAGGCGGTTTGACGTCGGCGAGCCCGGACAATGCCGTGCTTTGGCCAATCTTTACAAGGAACACTTCGCGTGATGCCGACTAAGATCAGCAGCGCGGCCGCCCCGACGGGCAAATCGCGGGCAAATCGATTGAAAGCGGGCATTGGGCCGCGTTGACATAGGGCGAGACTTTTCCGAAAAGGTTGCCTGAGATGCTTCTGCAACCAAACGAGGGTTCAAGGATGGCTCGTGCCGCCGGGCAACGCATTCGCTTTGCGTCGCCCCTGCCGCTGGTTCTCTTTGCCATGTTTGGGCTGTCTGTGCTTGGCGTGTCGCAGGCACGCGCCGACTTCCGTGTCTGCAATGCGACGCAGAACCTGGTCGGCGTCGGGATCGGCTACCGTGCCAAGGCCGGCTGGGTGACTGAAGGCTGGTGGCATATCGAGGGCTCGACCTGCAAGACGCTGATCGAGGGCCCTCTGTCATCGAGGTTTTATTATCTTTACGCAGAAGACGCAGAGCGGGGTGGCCGCTGGGACGGCCCGATCAACATGTGCGTTGCGGAAAAAGAGTTCAAGATCGCCGGGATAAACGACTGTTTCGCGCGCGGATACCAGCGGGCCGGTTTCCAGGAATATGACACGGGCGAGCAGACGAGCTGGATGGTTCAGCTGACCGACGAGCCTGCAACGGACGGCGAAGCCGCTGTCACGGGACAAACCAATCCATGAAAAGACGCAGCCGCAAGGTCAAGATACTCGCCACGATAGGTCCTGCCTCCTCTTCCCAGGAGATGCTGAAGAAGCTGTTCGAGGCCGGCGCGGATGTCTTTCGCATCAACATGAGCCATACCGACCATGAACTGATGCGCACGCTGGTCGGCCGCATCCGCGCCGTCGAGGAGGCCGTCGGTCGCCCCATCGGTATCCTTGCCGACCTGCAGGGCCCGAAACTGCGCGTCGGGAAGTTCGCCAACGGCAAGGAAATGCTGCAGCGGGGCCAGACATTCACCCTGGACGACAATGAGGAGCCCGGTACGGCGACCCGCGTCTACCTCCCGCATCCCGAAATCCTGCGTTCGGTGGAACCGGGGCATCGCCTGCTGATCGACGACGGCAAGCTTGAACTGAGGGCGGTGACCTGCGACGGCAAGTCCATTGTCTGCACCGTGGTTTCTGGTACGTCGATTTCCGACAAGAAAGGCGTCAGCCTGCCCGACACCGACCTGCCGGTCGGCGCGCTCACCAACAAGGACCGCGCCGATCTCGATGCGGTCCTCGAGACAGGCGTCGACTGGGTGGCGCTGTCGTTCGTGCAGCGTCCCGAGGACCTCGTGGAAGCGCGCAAGATCGCACGCGGCCGCGCCCTTATCATGTCGAAGATCGAGAAGCCGCAGGCGGTCACCCGACTGGCGGAGATCATCGAACTTTCAGATGCGTTGATGGTTGCGCGCGGCGACCTTGGCGTCGAGATGCCGCTCGAGGCGGTCCCAGGCATCCAGAAGCAGATCACGCGCGCCGCGCGGCGCGCCGGAAAGCCCGTCGTCGTGGCGACGCAGATGCTGGAATCGATGATCACGGCCCCGGTGCCGACGCGCGCCGAGGTATCGGACGTGTCGATCGCCGTTTTCGAGGGCGCCGATGCGATCATGCTGTCGGCGGAATCGGCGGCAGGCGCATATCCGGTCGAGGCAGTCGCCATGATGGACCGGATCGCAACCAAGGTTGAGACCGACCCGACCTATCCCGGCATCATCAACGCCCAACGCTCGGAACCCGAGGCTACCGGCGCAGACGCCATCTCTTTCGCGGCGCGCGAAATCGCCGAGACGCTGAAGCTGTCGGCGATCGTCACCTACACGGCTTCCGGCACGACCGGCCTGCGCGCAGCGCGTGAGCGGCCGCAGGTGCCGATCATTGCACTGTCGCCAATCCTCAACACTGCCCGCCGGCTGTCGCTGGTCTGGGGCACGCATTGCGTGGTCTCGCCCGACGCCAGCGACCTTGACGACATGGTCGACAGGGCCTGCCGCATAGCCCAGGAAGAGCATTTCGGCGGCAAGGGCGACCGCATCATCATTACGGCCGGTGTACCGCTGCGAACGCCCGGCTCCACCAACATGTTGCGCATCGCCTATATCGGGCAGGAAGAAAACGCGACCGATCCGGAGCGCGGACGCATCACCCCCCGGAAGGCGCCTCGGTAGGCGCGCATATGCCGGCGCCGTTGCGGTCGCCGGCAATCCGGCCCTCAACCTGTCTTGCAAGCGCCTGGAGATCGCGCGGCGCGCCGCCGAACTTCTCGATCGCCGCAACGACCAGGTCCGCTGCGATCCAGTCGGGCTTGTGACCGAGATTGCGGACCCATACGAGTTCGGCGCCTGGAATATCGCGTGCGAGGCCCAGCGAGTGGATTTCCTCATAGACCACGGTATCGGCGTCGCCCGAGATCACGATGGTCGGCGCCGCAATGTCCCCGTAGCGCGGTGCGTTGGCTAGCGCGAAGCGATAGAGGCCGTCGACGTCGCGCGCATTGGCGCGGAACGCGCCGGGGCGCAGCACGAGCGGAATCTGCGCACGCCTGAGATAGGCATCCGGCACATCGTTCGGCGCGAAAACACAAACTGTCGCCGACGTCAGTCTGGTCGCTCCGGCGGGACTTGCGAGCGTCTCGGAAAACAGCCAGCCGAACACCGGGACCACCGTGAGGTGATAGTACCAGGACGTCTTGCCGCCGGGCCAGGGATGGGTAGCCGGAGACAGGAACAACAGACCTTCGGTCCGCTCGGGATAGGCCAGGGCAAATGCGGCCGCGACGGAGCCGCCGAAGGAATGGCCAACGATGATTGCCCGTTCGATGCCAAGCCTGTCCATGAGACCGGCGATCAGCGACGCCTGCGCGGCCTGCTCTTCATGACCCATCCCCCGGCCTGACCAGCCGTGACCCGGACGGTCGAGGAAGAGCATCTCGGCCCGGCCTTCGAGCAGGGGCCGCAGCGGCACCATCTGGTCGTTGAGATTGGCGCTGGCGCCGTGCACGAAAACGATCGGAGGCATGGTGGGCTCCGGCGGTCCCGGCACATGGACGTAGTGAAGCCTGACGCCATCGACTTCGGCGAAGCTGCCGACGGCCGGGTTGTCGCGCTCGATGAACCAGACGTTCAGGCGCGTGGCGGCGACAAGTAGAAGCACCAGCCCGACCAGCAGCATGAGCACGATTGAAAGGAAATGCATCGATGGGTTGAGACTTCTGCGCCGGGCGGGGTTGTCAGATGCCTTCGCCGGCAAGGTCTTCGGAGAGCGTGGCGACCTCGGCCTGGGCGCTGCGCATCATCGGATAGATTTCCAGCACGCGTTGCCAGGCCTGCAGCGCCAGCTCCTTGCGTCCGGTATTGTTCAAGATCTGGGCCATGCCCGCCAGCGCGCCGAAATGGCGCGGCTCAAGTTCGAGCGCATGATTTATGTCTGCCATCGACTTGGCGTAGTTCTCCATCAGGAAATGCACTGTAGCGCGCCTGTTCCAGCCCTCCGCATAGCTCGGGCGCATGGTCACGACCTGATCGAGGAAATCGAGCGCAACGTCGAATTTCTTTGTTTCTATCGCGGTTTTCGACCAACCCATCATCAGATCGATGGAGGCGCTGCCGGAATTGCCCCAGGCTTCCCAGATGCGCCCGGCGATGCGCTCGGCGGCCGCTTCGTTGCGCTCCCGCTTCAGTTGCGAGAAAAGCGCGTCGATCCGATTTTCCTGGAGGACGCCCGCGGCATCCTTATCCGGCAGGGCGACCGCAGCCGCCGACGGGCCTTCCGAAAGCGCATCCGGTGGCAAGGACAGGGGATCGGGTTCAGCCGCCAGGGCCGCTCCGAGAACGACGCTCGCAAGCGCAACGCCGCAAAGGGCAGATACAAACCGCATATACGGGAATCTAGGCCCGCGCCCTAAAAGGTCAAAGTGAAATTTTCGTGCGACCGCGCCTCGCGGCAAGCGGTCGGCCGTCCATCAACCCTGGCGCGCCTTGAAACGCGGCGCGGTCTTGTTGATGAGGTACACGCGACCCTTGCGGCGAACCAGCTGGTTGTCGCGATGGCGGCCCTTCAGGGCCTTGAGGGAATTCTTGATCTTCATTGTTCTTGCCTGTCGAATGGCCCACGCGGGCCGAACATAAAAAGCGCGCCCCATGAGCGCGCCGGAATTTGTGACAGGCTCATAAACGAGGACCCGAGCCGCTGTCAACCGCGCATTGCCGCACTTGAAGGCCGCGCGGCTGCGGCCAGTACTCAAGTCGGGACAGTCGGACGCGCAGGCCGGATGCGCGTGAAATGTCCCATCTTGCGGCCCGGTCGCGCTTCAGCCTTGCCGTAGAGGTGAAGCACAAGATCCGGTTCGGCGAGCAGCCTCGGCGCTCGCTCCACGTCATTGCCGATGAGATTCTCCATCACGCAATCGCAATGGCGCCCGGTACCGCCGAGTGGCAGGCCCGTGATCGCCCTGATATGCTGCTCGAACTGCGAGACGGCGCAGGCGGCCTCGGTCCAGTGACCTGAGTTATGGACGCGCGGCGCGATTTCGTTGACCAGAAGCGCGCCGTCGGCAAGCACGAAGAACTCGACGCCTATCACGCCGACATAGTCGAGGGCCTCGAGGATGGCGAAGGCGCTGCGGCAGGCGATCTCGGCGACGCCTGGTGGGACGGCAGCGGGTACCGTGGAGGTATGGAGGATGCCGTCGCGGTGGACGTTCTCGGTGGGATCGTAGGCGGCGAGGCCGCCGTCGCGTCCTCGCGCTGCGATCACGGAGATCTCGCTCACGAAGCCGACGAGCGACTCAAGAATCATCGGCACGCCGCCCATGGCGGCGAACACGCCGGCGACGTCACCCTGGAAATTGCGAAACAGGCGCTGGCCTTTGCCATCATATCCCATACGGCAGGTCTTGAGCACGCCGCTGCCGCCGAATTCGGAAAGCGCCGATGCCAGGTCCTTGTCGCTGTCCACAGGAAGGAATTCGGCTGTGGAAACACCGATGCCGTTCAGAAATCGCTTTTCCGCAAGGCGGTCCTGGCTGACCTCAAGCGCTTTGGGTGGCGGAAAGACAGGCACGTCAAGGGCGAGTCGACCGGCCGCGGCCACCGGAACATTCTCGAACTCGTAGGTCACGACGTCGGCTTGGCCCGAAAGTTCGGCAAGTGCTGCCGGATCGTCGTAGGAGGCGACAATCTGATGGTTTGCGACCTGTGCGGCAGGGCAGTCCGATTGCGGCTCAAGGATAACGGTCCGGTAGCCAAGACGGGCCGCGGCGATCGCCAGCATGCGTCCGAGCTGGCCGCCACCGATGATGCCTATCGCTGCGCCGGGACGAAGTGGGCCGGGCGCCTCCGTCATGGCGTATCGGAAGGTTCGTTTGCGACCTTCGCCGTCTGGGCGGCGCGGAAGGAATCGAGGCGCCGGGCCAGAGCGGCGTCCGAGAGTGCAAGCACCGCCGCCGCCAGCAGGGCAGCGTTGATTGCCCCGGCGCGACCGATTGCGAGTGTGCCAACAGGAATGCCCGCCGGCATCTGCACGATCGAAAACAGCGAATCCTGCCCGGAAAGCGCCTTCGATTCGACCGGGACGCCGAACACCGGCAGCGGCGTCAGCGCGGCCGTCATCCCCGGCAGATGAGCGGCGCCGCCGGCTCCCGCGATAACGATCCGGTACCCGGCCGCCTTGGCGCCTTTGGCGAACTCGTAGAGCCGGTCGGGCGTGCGGTGGGCCGACACGATCTTCCTGTCGTGGCCGATGCCAAGCGCGGCCAGCGTCTCCGCGGCGTGGCGCATGGTCGCCCAGTCTGACTGGCTGCCCATGATAATGGCGACATCGGCGCGCTTGGTGTTCAACGGAAAATCCCCCGGCAATGGTCGGGCATTAGTTCAAATCGGCCGGCGTCGCAAGAATGGCTCGGCCCGGCACGCGACGCGAATCAGGCAATGATATCCGGTATGATCCGGTCTTCGAGCGCCTGCATCCTGTCCTTGATGGCCAGCTTCTTTTTTTTCATGCGCTGGATCTGAAGCGGGTCGCACGCTGTGGCGATCATGGCGTTGATCGCAGCGTCGAAGTCGTTGTGTTCCTGCTTCAGCTTGGCGAATTCCAGACGAATTTCAGTCTGTTCCTGGTCCGACATGGCTACCGTTTGCAGGTTTCTGGCGCGAAAAAGCGCGGATGCGGCGGGGTCCGGAAGCGAAACCCACCGGCCGCGCAGCCTTTATCACATTTCAGTCAACCAGGAAATGGCGCCTCGTTTTCAATCGATTTTTAGTTTGCTGGCATTCGACATCGGCGGCGTGTGGTGGCAAAATGTCATCGTGCCGTCACAGACGGAGCCAGCGGTGGATGCCGCCTGTACGGTTGCGATCGAGGAAACCATGAAAGGGAGAACCAATCATGTCTCTTGCCAACCATCTTGAAGAGCTGCAGCGAAAGCACGGCGATATCGAACGCGAACTGGACGAAGCGATGCTTCATCCTTCCGTCGACGATCTCGAAATCGCCACTCTCAAGCGGCGCAAGCTGGCACTCAAGGACGAGATTGAAAAGTTGAAGGTTCCGACCAGGCACTGACCCGTCACAGCGCAGTTCCGGCCAGGCGACAGGCGGCTGCTTCGAAGTCGCCGCAATAGGGTTGGCCGGTTCCAGCCGCGGGAGATTCCGCGATCATACTCAGCCGGTTGCTCCGTGCTGGGCATTATACGTTTTTTCTAACCTGATCTTCCTGAGCCGGACTTCAGTCGAACGCGCAGGGCCAGTTCGGCCCTGCAGTGAGTCCGGCCGGCAACTTCGTTTCACCGTTGCCGCAGGCCATGTCGACTTGCCACTGGGCGAGGCCCGTCGCGGTGGACAGGTCGACCCCCTCGATCCTGGTCAGAAAGAAGAACGACCCCGCGAAGTCGAGGGGGGCGCTGAATTTGGCCTTTGAGAAATCGGCCCGTGCCAGATTGGCCAGTGCAAACTTTGCCCCGGATATGTCCGCATCGGTAAAATCGGCGCGGCCGAGTTCTGCCTTCGTGAAGTCGACATTGTCGAGCTTAGCGCCGGTAAAGTTCGATCGCTGCATCTCGGCGCTGGCGAAAGTTGCGCCGCTGGCCATGATCTCGCTGAAATTGGTCCGGTATGCTTCGATGCGATCGAATTTCGCGCCGTCTGCTTTTGAACGCGCCAGCGAGGCCCGGACAAGCGTCGCCTTCTCGAAATTGGCAGCAAGCAGGTTGCTGTCGCGCAGATCGGTCGACGCGAAGTTTGTTTCCACGAGCGTGGCGCCGCTGAGATCGCTGCCGCTCATGATGATGATTTTCTTGTCGCAGCCGGTCCAGTCGACGCCGGGTCCTGCCGACGCCGAGCAATCAGCTGCCGAGGCGACGCCGGGCGCGAGTGCCGAGAATGCGGCGATCAGGGTTGCCGCAAGGCTCGCTTTCGCAAGCAGGGAAATCGGATTCGCGACCACCATCGACCTCATCAAACCTATGTTTTCCAAGCTTGCCGGCAGGCATGATATCAACTCGTCCCGCCGCCGTCATCTCACCATATCGTTCGGCGTAAGGCAGAGTTAAGGCAGCCCGCCACGATCCCGTCAGGCATCCCAGAACTGATCGAGCCAGACGTTGAGCTTCATGAAGCCTCCGGCCGAAATGGAGTAGAGGCGCCGCGTACCGACGGCCGCAACGTCGACAAGCCCGGCATCGAGCAGTATCTTGAGGTGTTGCGATACCGCTGGCCGCGACACCGGCAGGCCGGCCGCAAGTTCTCCAACGGTCCGTGGGCCCCTGCGAAGCTCCTCCAGCAGGTGGCGGCGGTTGGGATCGGCTATCGCCAGAAAGGCATCGGCGAAGGTCATGGCCTTTTGTGCTGCAGAACGCCAGCGATCTCAACCGCCTTGCGACGGTTGCGGTGTCGCAGGCGCTACTGCGTGGCCTGTTGAGGCGTTCGCGGATCGAGACGGGCGGCTTCGGGCGTCGCTCCACGCTCCGCGGGCATCGTCTTGAATGCCTCGCGATCCTCGACCGGGACGGGCGCGCGGCGGCGGATGCGCAGGATCGTGTAGCCGACCAGCAGGAAATGGGCGAACGCTGTCGCGAGGAACAGGCTTTCGGGGCGCATCGATCCCATCAGCGTCGCGCCGATCACCGGACCGATCATCGTGCCGAAGCCGTAGAGCAGCAGCAGTCCGCCGGACACCTTGACGAATTCCTCCGGCTTGGCGTGGTCGTTGGCGTGTGCGACGGCCAGCGAATAGAGCGTGTAGGCGAAGGCGCCGTAGGCGGCGGTCAGTGCGATCACGAAGGCGGCCGAGCGTGGCGCGACGATGAAGATAAGCAGGCCGACGATGGCGCAGGCGAGTGCGGCCCCTGCCAGCACGTAGCGGCGGTCGGTCTTGTCCGAAAGCCTGCCGACCGGCATCTGAAGCGCCGCCCCTGCGACGACGACAAGGCTCATCATCAGAGCGATCTCGGCAGTCGAGATGCCGATGCGCGCGCCATACACCGCGCCAAGCGTTCCCCATGCGCCGTTTGCGATGCCGATCAGCAGGCACGCGCCCGCCGAGACGGGCGAGTTGGCGTAGAGACCCCGCAGATCCAGTGAAACATCCTGCAGCGGTTTGGGATGTGCTGCCGTCGAGACGGCCGTCGGCAACAGCGACAGGCAGAAGAAGATGCCGGTGACCATGAACAGCGAAGCCGAACCGACGTCGCCGGCGGCGACGATCATCTGGCCGGCCATGATCGAGGCATAGGTGACCATCATGTAGAGGCCGAAGACCGTACCCCGGTTCTCGTTGCTGGCGCGCTCGTTGAGCCAGCTCTCTATGATCATGAAGGCTCCAGCCATGGTGAAGCCCGTACAGGCGCGCAACAGGATCCAGAAGAATTCATCGATCAGCAGACCGGTGAGGAGAGCCACGATCGCACCGCACGCCGCGAATGCTCCGAACGCCCGCACATGCCCGGCGCGGCGCACGATGCGCGGCGCCAAGATGCAGCCGGTGACGAAGCCGCCGGCCCATGCGGTGCCCATCAGACCGAGCGATGCGGTGGAAAAGCCTTCCATCTGGCCGCGCAGCGGCAACAGCAGACCATGCAGGCCGGAGGCTGCAAGCAGGAACGCTGTGCCGCGCAGCAGCGAAAAGACCGGTCGGTAGGCAGCGAAGTTCAGCATGCAGGTCGCGACCCAGAATCCAATGTTTCACCTGGCGATTTTACGTAGATTGCGACATCAGTACGACATTCCTGCCAATCAGGAGCGGCGAAACAGCGCCTCGGCCGCCGACTTTGTGACGCTCTTCGTGCCGAGTTCGGCTTCAAGCCTCTCGACCTCGCCACGCAACAAGGCGATGCGCTCGTTGAGTTCGCCTACCGAAAGCAGCGAAATGTCCTGGCCGATCTCGTGCAGCTTCGGCTTCTTCTTGGCCTCGTCGTCGAACAGCGCCATCCCGACCTCCACTTTGCATGGCCCTCGCCAGACAATACATAGTCGACACGCAAGCACCAGACAGAAGCGCCGGACGGCGTTTTGGAGGAGAGGCCAATGGCCAGGACGTCAAGCATTCCGGCACGCATGACCGCGATCGCCATCACCGAGCCCGGCGGACCACGTGTACTGAAGCCAGTGGAGCGCGACGTGCCGCGGCCGGGTGAGGGCGAAATCCTCATCCGGGTGCGGGCTGCCGGCGTCAACCGGCCCGATGTCCAGCAGCGCAAGGGCGCCTATCCGCCGCCTCCGGGCGCCTCCGATCTGCCCGGGCTTGAGGTTGCCGGCGAAGTGGCGGCGATCGGCGCCGGCGTCAAGCGCTGGCACGGCGGAGACCAGGTCTGTGCGCTGACGCCGGGTGGGGGCTACGCGGAATATGTGACCGTGCATGAAAGCAACGCGTTGCCGGTCCCAGGCGGCTTTACCCTGACCGAGGCCGCCGCCCTGCCCGAAAATTATTTCACGGTATGGCACAACGTGTTCCAGCGCGGCGGCCTGAAGCAAGGCGAGACCCTTCTTGTCCACGGCGGCTCGTCGGGCATCGGCACCACGGCGATCCAGCTCGCCGCCGCGTTCGGGGCCTATGTCATCACGACGGCCGGCTCGGCGGAGAAATGCACGGCCTGCCTGAAGCTCGGCGCCGACCGGGCGGTGAACTACCGGCTGGAGGATTTTGTCCATGCGGTGAAGGACGCGACCAACGGCAAGGGCGCGGACGTGATCCTCGACATGGTCGGCGGCGACTATGTGGCGCGCAACTATAATGCGGCGGCCGTCGAGGGGCGGATCGTCCAGATCGCGACGCAGGCGGGCGCGGTGGCCAGCACCGACTTCGCGAAGTTGATGGTCAAGCGACTCACGCATACCGGCTCGACGCTGAGGCCGCGAAGCGTCGAGTTCAAGGGAGGGATCGCCGCCGCGCTCGAAGCTGAGGTGTGGCCGCTGCTCGGCGTTCGCAAAGTCGCGCCGGTGCTCGACATGATCTTTCCGTTGCATGACGCATGGCGGGCGCATGAGCGCATGGAGGACGGCGAACACATCGGCAAGATCGTTCTGGATGTCGGCTGAGGCCTATCGATCAGTGGCGTCGCAAGACTTCGTTAACCGGCCATGCGCGACGCGCATTGCTGCATTGCAACATTCCATGTTGCAATGCACTCGATCGCGCCTATCTTCGAGACTGTCAGGGAGGAACAACCTATTCAGCCGCCAGCTGGGAAGCGGCAAGAAGGAGCCTCGACATGATCAACAACCTCATCGCCTACGCCCATGACCGCATCGAAAAGCGGCGCAACTTCAACCGGCTCGCGAATGAAATCGCCAGCCTGTCGCAGCGCGACCTCGCCGATCTTCGCGCCGACCGCGGCGAAATGCTGCGCCACGCCTACAAGAAGGTCTACGGCTAAAAAGCGATCGGTTCGCCCAAGGCGCAATCCGCTCTGCTCTAAAAGCGCTGACCGCCTATCGCGCGTCCAGCGCTTTTTCTATTTCGGGCATCAGGGAGGTCGCGACGGCCTGCTCCGTCAGCGGGCCGACATGCTTGAACCGAATCTTGCCATCCTTGCCGACCAGAAACGTCTCGGGAACGCCATAGACACCCCATTCTATTGCGGCGCGCCCTGACCCGTCGACGCCGACTGTGGAATACGGATTGCCCAGTCCGCTCAGGAAGCGTTGCGCATTCTCCGGAGTGTCCTTGTAGTTCATGCCGGCGATCGCAAACCGCTTGTCCCTCGACAATTGCAGCAGGACCGGGTGTTCCTCGCGGCACGGCGCGCACCACGACGCCCACACATTCACCAGCGTCACGTTGCCGGCAAAGGTCCGGCTGTCGAGCCCGGGAAGGGCCATGCCTTCCAGTGGCGCAAGATTGGTCTTCGGCGCCGGCTGTCCGATCAGCGCCGAGGGGATTTCGGCTGAATCTCGGCCCGAAAGCAGCTGCGACAGAAAAAGCGCGGCCAGCACGAGGAACAGCAGCAACGGTACAAAGACCATCAAGCGCCGTGACCGATGCTGCGTGGCTTCCTGGTCCATCAGGCGATGTCCGCCTGGTCCGAACGGCGCCGCATGCCGTCGGCCTCAAGTTGCGCCATCTCGCGCCGCCGCGCTCGGCTGTCGAGCAGGATCCAGGCGATCAGGCCTGTGATCGCCAGCGCAGATACGCCGTAGGCGGCGGCTACGTAGAGCCCATGAGCGGTCATCGTTGGTGCCTTGTTGCGGCCGACTAGATACAGGCCGCCCGGTTACGCTGCAATCGCGACCCACTCCGCACGACCGCCCGGCCTTGCTAGACCGGCCCTAGTCCGCCGAATAGCGTAGCGCCAGGGCGGCGGCAACCGGGCCGACGACCGCCAGAAACAAGGTCAGCGCGGCAAGAATGAGGAACGGCGGCAGGAACGGATCCGGTTCATTGACGGCGGCATATGCAGCCGAAACGCCGAAGATCAGCACCGGGATGGCCAGCGGCAGGACCAGCACCGAGACCAGCAACCCGCCGCGCGGCAGGCCGACTGCTACAGCAGCCCCGGCCGCGCCGACGAAGGCTATCGCCGGCGTGCCGACAAGCAACGTCAGTGTGGTCGCGCCAATGCTTGTGGCATCCATGTTGAGGACGAGCCCCAGGACCGGCGCCGCAACCACCAGCGGCAGCACGCTTGCGGTCCAGTGGGCCAGGCATTTGATCAGCACGCTCAGCGCCAGCATGTGGCGATCGGAAGACATCACGAGGATATCGAGCGAGCCGTCCTCGCGGTCCGCCTGAAACAGCCTGTCGAGGCCGAGCAGCGAGGCGAGCAGCGCGCCAATCCACAATATCGCGGGACCGATGCGGGAAAGCAGGTTCAGGTCTGGACCGAGTGCGAACGGTATGGTGGCGACAACGGCGAGAAAGAAAAGAACGCCGGTCAGACCGCCGCCGCCGGCGCGGATCGAGAGCCTGAGGTCGCGAAGAAACAGCGCGAGCATCAGGCCGCCTCGCGAAACGTTGCGAGGCAGGGCGCGTCAAGCAGGTCACGCATCGTCCATCCTCAACTCTACTGCCGCGTCGATCCCCAGCGGATGATGCGTCGCGGCGACGATCATGCCGCCGGCGACGAGATGGCTGACCATCAGCGCGGAGAACTGTCGCTCGGCTTCCGCGTCCAGCCCGGCCGTCGGCTCGTCGAGCAACCACAGGGGACGCCGGCTGACCAGCAGCCTGGCGATCGCGGCCCTGCGCTTCTGCCCCGTGGAGAGATAGCCGAAGGGGAGATGCGCAATAGCTCGCAGGTCCACCTTGTCGAGGGCGGCGTCGATGTCGAGTGGAGCATCGCCGCAGAAGTCGCGCCAGAATGACAGGTTCTCGAAGACGCTCAGCGTCGGCTTCATCGCGTTGTGATGCCCGAGATAGTGCGCTGCGGCGGCGACCGTCGGGAACGCTTCGCCGCCCCCCTCCAGGGCGACCCTTCCCGAAGCGGGCTGCAACAGTCCTGCGGTCGCGCGAAGAAGGGTTGACTTGCCTGCGCCATTTGGTCCGGTGACGAGCATCGCTGCCCCCTCGGCGAGGGAAAAACCGACGCCGGAAAAGACGCGCTGTCCGCCACGCTCGCAACTCAGGTCATCGGCGATCAGCCGCATCGTCCTCCCCGTATCACCCCGGTTCCGGGCCGCGCTGCAGCAAATCGCTGTGCGGCGCAGCAAAAATGGCGATTCCGTGTCTAGAACTATTCCAGAAATTTCTCTATATCCGGAAATACCAACCCCAGCGGTCGGGGAAGGCAACCCCTATTGCGCCGAACCGGCGTTTGAGCCGTCCCCCACGGCTCGGGCGCCCGGGAGCGGACTGCGGAAATGGCCGTACCCGCACCTTTGCGCGTGATTGCATGCCATCGGAGTCCGTTGCCCTCAGGCCGAACAGACCAGGATGGGATCGCACGTGTCCAAGTCACTCGACAGTTTCAATTGCCGCCGCACCCTGAATGTCGGAAGCGCGGAATACATTTATTACAATCTCATCGAAGCCGAGAAGAACGGGCTGACGGGCATCAGCCAGTTGCCCTATTCGATGAAGGTGCTGCTTGAGAACCTTCTGCGCAACGAAGACGGCCGCTCGGTCACCAAGGAATCGATACAGGCCGTCGCCGGCTGGCTGACTGACAAGGGCAAGGCCGGCGTCGAAATCGCCTACCGTCCGGCGCGTGTGCTGATGCAGGACTTCACAGGCGTTCCGGCGGTCGTCGACCTGGCGGCAATGCGCGACGCCATGGCCTCGCTGGGCGGCGACCCGCAGAAGATCAATCCGCTCGTGCCGGTCGATCTCGTGATCGACCACTCGGTCATCGTCGACGAATTCGGCACGCCGCTCGCATTCGCTCGCAACGTGGAACTGGAATACGAGCGAAACCAGGAACGCTACAAGTTCCTGAAATGGGGCCAGCAGGCGTTCCGCAACTTCCGCGTCGTGCCGCCCGGCACTGGCATCTGCCACCAGGTCAACCTTGAATATCTCGCTCAGACCGTATGGACGACGACCGGCGAGGACGGCGACATCATCGCCTATCCCGATACCTGCGTGGGGACCGATTCGCACACCACGATGGTCAACGGCCTCGGCGTGCTCGGCTGGGGCGTCGGCGGTATCGAGGCGGAGGCGGCGATGCTCGGCCAGCCCGTTTCCATGCTGCTGCCCGAGGTGATCGGCTTCCGCCTGACCGGCAAGCTCAAGGAAGGCATCACCGCAACCGACCTTGTTTTGACCGTCACCCAGATGCTGCGTAAGAAGGGCGTCGTCGGCAAGTTCGTGGAGTTCTTTGGCCCGGGCCTTTCCAACATGACGCTGGCTGACCGTGCAACCATCGGCAACATGGCGCCCGAATATGGCGCGACCTGCGGCTTCTTCCCGGTCGACAGCGAGACGATCCGCTATCTCAACATGTCGGGCCGTTCGGAGGCTCGCATCGCGCTGGTCGAAGCCTATTCCAAGGCGCAGGGTATGTGGCGCGACAAGGATTCCACCAACCCGGTCTTCACCGACCTGCTCGACCTCGACCTCTCGTCGGTGGTTCCGTCGATGGCCGGACCGAAGCGTCCCGAGGGCCGCGTGGCTTTGGAAGACATTGCCGCCGGTTTCGCCAAGGCAATGGAGACGGAGTACAAGAAGACTGTCGACGTCCACACGCGCTACGCGGTGCCTGGCGGCGGCTACGATATCGGGCATGGCGACGTTGTCATCGCCGCCATCACATCGTGCACCAACACGTCGAACCCGTCGGTGCTGATGGGGGCCGGACTGCTCGCGCGCAACGCCAATCGCCGCGGCCTCAGGCAGAAGCCCTGGGTGAAGACGTCGCTGGCGCCGGGCTCGCAGGTCGTGGCCGAGTATCTGGAGAAGTCCGGACTGCAGAAAGAGCTCGACCAGATCGGCTTCAATCTCGTCGGCTTCGGTTGCACAACCTGCATCGGCAATTCCGGGCCGCTGCCCGCACCGATCTCCAAGACCATCAACGACAAGGGACTGATCGCGGCCGCCGTGCTTTCGGGCAACCGCAACTTCGAGGGCCGGGTGTCGCCGGACGTGCAGGCAAACTATCTTGCCTCGCCGCCACTGGTGGTTGCCCACGCGCTCGCCGGAACCGTGACCAAGGACCTGACGACCGAGCCGCTTGGCGAGGACCGGGACGGCAAACCGGTCTTTCTGCGCGAGATCTGGCCGTCGTCGCAGGAAATCGAGGAATTCATCGCCGAGAATGTCACGCGCGAACTGTTCGCGCGCAAATATGCCGATGTGTTCAAGGGCGACGAGAACTGGCAGGCGGTGCAGGCTCCCGAAGGCCAGACCTATACCTGGGACGACGGTTCTACCTACGTTCAGAACCCGCCCTACTTCGTCGGCATGGGCCGCAAGCCGGGCGAAATCGGCGGCATAGAAAACGCCCGCGTGCTCGGCCTTTTCGGCGACAAGATCACCACCGACCACATCTCGCCTGCCGGCTCGATCAAGGCTGCGTCACCGGCCGGCAAATACCTCACTGATCACGGTGTCGGCGTCGCCGACTTCAACCAGTACGGCACCCGCCGCGGCAATCACGAGGTGATGATGCGCGGCACCTTCGCCAACATCCGCATCCGCAACCACATGCTGGGCGAAAACGGCAAGGAAGGCGGATTCACCATCCACTATCCCTCCAAGGAGGAGATGTCGATCTACGACGCGGCCATGCGGTACAAGGCGGAGGGCGTCCCGCTGGTTATCTTCGCCGGCATCGAATACGGCAACGGCTCGTCGCGCGACTGGGCGGCCAAGGGCACCAACCTGCTCGGCGTGCGCGCCGTCATCGCGCAATCGTTCGAACGCATCCACCGCTCCAATCTCGTCGGCATGGGCATCGTGCCTTTCGTGTTCGAGGAGGGAACGTCGTGGGCTTCGCTTGGCCTCAAGGGCGACGAGACAGTGACGATCGAGGGGCTGGAGGAGATCCGGCCTCGCCAGAAGATGACGGCGAAAGTGACCTATGGCGACGGTGGCGTGAAAAACGTCGCGATCCTGTGCCGGATCGATACCCTAGACGAACTCGAATATTTCAAGAACGGCGGAATCCTGCAGTACGTGCTGCGCGATCTGGCCGCCTGACGAGGCTTCACCGGGCAACTGGCTTTCTGCTGCCACAGCAGCGGAAAGCCAGACCAAACATCGAAATTTCACCGCAACGTGACTTCCGCTTGTTCGACCAGTCTGGCAAGCATTCCGGCACATCAGAAGCCGGCAAGCCGGCGGAACCGGAATGCCCATGAACATCAGGCTCTTGTTGCGGATGGCGGCGGCGGCGGCTGTCGTCAGCGCGGTGCCTTGTTTCGCTGGTGACATCCTCAAGCCCAAGGGGGTTGTGGAACTGTTCACCAGCCAAGGCTGCAATTCCTGTCCGCCCGCCGACAAGGTGCTCGCCGAACTCGCTGAAAAGGGCGAAGTCGTGGCGCTCGGCTATCACGTCGACTACTGGGATTATCTCGGCTGGAAGGACACGCTGGCGACGCCGGAAAACACCGAACGCCAGCATCTCTACGGCAAGGCCTTCCAGGAGCGGTCGGTCTATACTCCGCAGGCAGTCATCAACGGCCGTCTCCATGTCAATGGAGCGAGGCGCGAGGCTGTCAGGGCGTCACCGATTACCTATGCCAATCCCGTCACCAGCGTCCAGACCGCCGGAATGTGGCACGGCAAGGCAACGCGGTTCGAACTGCCGCGCAGCGAGGTCACCAAGACAGGCGGCTGCGCGATCCTGCTGCAGGCATTCAGCAAGCTGGGATTGCCCGGGCCGATATTGGGCGCCGCGGTGGTGCCGGCCGAAACCGCATCGCCTGATGGCCGTTGACAGCCGCCTCGCAAGAAGGCCAGCGCCGGCTTGCTTGCGGTCGTCAGGGAATGTTTGCGGAGCGTCGCACCGGCCCCATCAGGGGCCGAGGTTGGTTCGATCCGACGCAGACCCGTGGGCGGGGGGCTTGGGGTTTACGAGCCGGTGCCGGACCGAACCGTCTCAGGCAACAGGGGTAAGGTCGTCGGACATTGGGGCGTCAGCGCGGATAAAAAACGGCAGCAATGTGGCGCATCATCACCAATCAATAACAAATGTTTCAGACTGTTACCGACGTGTGATTAAAGTTGCGGGACTGCCCGTATCGGGTCGCGCGGGCTTGCAATTGCAGGATGAAAACGTCACGCTCGCAGTTGTCATGAATCTGTAGCGAAAGGTCGCCGGCAATGGATCGCGCCAGTGGGACGGAGGATGGGGAAGGTTCCTCAATATTGATTCCGCTCAACGAAGCCAGGCGCGAACGGATCGGCATGCCAGTTACCTTTCACAGGCGCGAACTGGACCAGATTCTCAGACTTTACGGCAAAATGGTTGCTGCCAACGAGTGGCGGGACTATGCCATCGATCATCTCCCAGACAGGGCGGTGTTCTCGATTTTCCGGCGCACCAGCGAAACGCCGCTCTACAGCATCACCAAGAATCCAGCCTTGGCCCGCAGGCAAGGCATCTGGTCGATCACGTCGGCTTCGGGACTGATCCTGAAGCGCGGGCAGGAACTCGCCGCTGTGCTATCGGTATTCGACAGCAAGCTGAAGCTCGTCAAGGCCTGAGGATTGCCGGGGTTCTACTTCGCTTTTCCCCTGAATGTGCGTTCCGCCATGGCATCGGTGTCGGGCGGCGTTTCGCGTCCGCCATTCATCGAAAGCTGCATCAAGGTGGTGTCCAGCCAGCGTCCGTGCTTGTAGCCGGAGCCCTCCAGCCGTCCACAATGGCGAAAACCAAGGCGTTCGTGCAGCCTTACAGACGGACTGGCCGGATGGCCGTCGCCGATCACGGCGACCATCTGGCGGAACCCCAGCCGCGTCGCTTCAGCCACCAGCTTTCCAAGCAGCAGCCGGCCGACGCCTCGCGCCTTGGCGTCCGGTGCGACATAGACCGAATTCTCGACGATGAAGCGATAGGCGGGTCGCGTACGGAACGGCCCCGCGTAGGCATAGCCCAGCACACGGTCGGCATCCTCGGCGACCAGATAGGGAAAGCCTGCAGCGGTCAGCGCTTCATATCTCGCAGCCATTTCCAGCCTGGACGGCGGTTCAAGCTCGTAGCTGGCGGCGCCATTGGTCACGGCGTCGGCGTAGATGGAGGTGATTGCGTCGAGGTCGGATGGCTCCGCAGGCCTGACGCCAGGCTTCTGGGTATCGTGAGGTGTCATGCGGCGGAACAAAGCAGCACCTGCCCGAAAAGAAAAGGGCGGCCACGCGGGCCGCCCTTCAGACTGTACGCTTCCGTCGTTTGTCGCGACTACTGGCGGTTGCCGAGGAACTGCAGAAGGAAGGTGAATAGGTTGATGAAGTCGAGATAGAGCGTCAGCGCGCCCGTGATGGCCTTGCGCCCGGCGACCAGAACTTCATCGCCCTCGTAGTACATCTCCTTGATCTTCTGGGTGTCGTAGGCGGTCAGGCCCGAGAAGATCAGCACGCCGATCGCCGAGACCGCGAACTGCAGCGCCGGCGAAGCGAGGAAGATGTTCACCACCATCGCGATGACAAGACCGATCACGCCCATGAACAGGAACGTGCCCATGCCGGTCAGATCGCGCCGGGTCGTGTAGCCGTAGAGCGACAACGCGCCAAAGGCGGCGGCCGTGATGAAGAAGGTCTGCGTGATGCTCTGCGCCGTATAGACCAGGAAGATCGACGACAGCGACAGGCCCATCAGGCCGGCGAACACCCAGAACGCGGTCTGCGCGGCAGACACGCTCATCGACTGGATGCGCGCGCTCAGGAAGAACACCATGCCGAGCGGCGCCAGCATGACAACCCATTTGAGCGGCGAGCTGTAAAGCGCAACGCCGACGCTGGTCAGCATCTTGCCGTTGCCAAGCGTTGCGGCGGCCGTTGCTGCGTCGTTGGTGGTCGCCAGCATCATCGTTGCGAGCGCCGCGACGCCGGTGATGACAAGGCCGACGGCCATCAGGTTATAGACCTTGATCATATATGCGCGAAGGCCTTCGTCGATCGACGCGTCGGCCCTGCCGCCGACGTTTGGCACGGCTCGCGTCTGATAATTGCGGAGTTCAGCCATTGGTTTCCTCTTTTGCTTCAGTCCCGTCCGGTGTCGGGCAGCCTTCTCAAGCGCCCAGGCGCCGCTGGCGGGATCCCAGCATGCCTGCGGGAAATATGATGCCTCCCGCGTCAAAGAACAAGAGCGGTAACAACGGGCAACACTGCGTGAGCGGATGAACTTTTTGTCATCACGGCTGCGTTACCCGCGACCTAGAGGTTGCGCAGCACAGGCGCCGCCTTGTGCCCCAGCACACGCCATGTGCCGGCCAGGCCGAACCCGACGGTCAGCACCAACGCGGTCACGACTGTCGCGACCGCGACTTCGGGCAGGAAGCTTGATGGAAGCCGCATGACGCTGGCAATGACATACCACGCCGCCACGCCGCCCGCGAGCAAGGCAAATATGGCGGTCGCCAGCCCGATCAGCGCGTATTCGAGTGTGAATGCCGCGATAAGCGTCCGGCGTGTCGCGCCAAGCGTCTTGAGCACGACGGCATCGTGCACGCGGGCGCGGTTTCCGGCCGCAAGCGCTCCCGAAAGCACCAGCACCGAGGCGATCAACGCAATACTCGCGGCGACCCTTATTGCGGTGCCGAGCTGACCGACAATGCGGTTGATCACATCCAGCGCGTCCTTGACGCGCACCGTGGTGATGGCCGGGAAAGCCCGAGTCACCTCGTTTAGGAGCCGCGCCTCATCCGCCGCCGAGGCGTCCGGTGCCGTCAGCGTGGCAAGCCAGCTATGCGGCGCGCCCGCGAATGTATTGGGCGAGAAAACCATGACGAAATTGATGCCCATCGATTCCCACTCGACCTTGCGCAGGCTGGAGATGCGCGCCGTGATGTCGCGGCCAAGCACATTGACGGTGACCGTGTCGCCGATCTTCAGCCCGATCGCGCGCGCCTCGTCGGCTGAGAAGGACACCAGCGGTTCCCCGCTGTAGCCGGCCGGCCACCATTTTCCTTCCGAAAGCGTGGCATTGGCGGGCAGAGTGGCATCGTAGGTCACGCCCCGATCGCCGCGAAGCACCCATTCTCCTTCCGGCGGCACCTGTACCTTCTGCACGTCGACGCCATTCAGCCGCACGATGCTGCCTCTGAGCATTGGCACGCGCACCAACTGTCCGGCAGGCGCTTCCCTCGCGACGAACGACGCGAAGGCGTCGACCTCCGATCCCTGTATGTCGACGAAGAAAAAGTTCGGCGCGCGCTCGGGAAGGCTGCCTGATATCTGCCGTCGGAGATTGCCGTCGATCAGCGCCAGCGTAACGAGCAGTGTCAGGCCGAGGCCGAGTGACAGCACTACAGACGGCGTCAGCGCACCCGGCCGGTGAATGTTGCCGAGGGCCAGCCTGAGCGCCACGCTGCCCACGCGCGGGGTCCTGCGGGCCAGCCACTGCACGAACTGGCCTACGGCGCGCAGGATGACGAACGAAAAGATCACCGCGCCTACGAAAACCGCGGCGATTCGACGGTCGCCGGAGAACCATATCGCAAGCAGCGCAAGCAGGACCGCGATTGCCACCGTGGAATAGACATAGGCCTTGCCGGGCAGACCTGCGCCTTCGAAGCCCAACTCGCGAAACAGCGCCGTGGCAGGGACGCCGCGTGCGCGACCGAGCGGCAGCAGCGAGAAGGCGAGCGTCACCAGCAGTCCGAACAGCGCCGCAACGCCGAGCGCCGCTGGATAGATGCCAACCTCGTTTGGAACAGGGATGATCGAAGCGAGCGCCGCCTGCGCCGCGAATGGCATCAGTGCGCCGAGCACCAGCCCGATCGCGATGCCGATGCCGGCGATCGCCAGCATCTGGATGAGATAGACGGTGAACACGAACCCGCCGGAAGCGCCGAGGCTCTTGAAAGTGGCGATGACGGAACGCTTGCCATCGAGGTAGGCGCGCACGGCATTGGCGACGCCCACTCCTCCGACCACCAGCGCCGTCAGCCCGACCAGCGTCAGGAACTGCGAGAAGCGCTCGATGTTGGCCGACAGCGCCGGCGCCGCGTTGAGACGCGTGCGGATCGACCAGCCGGCTTGTGGAAAGTCGCGCGCGGAGCGTTCCTGGATCGCCTGCAATTCAACTTCCGTCGGCTGACCGGCAAGCCTGATCTTGTATGCGTATTCGATGAGGCTTCCCGGCTGCACAAGCCGGGATGCAGCCAAACCCTGTTGCGACATCATAAGCCTCGGCGCGAAGCCGAACCCGTCCGATGCTGCGTCCGGTTCGTTGGTGATCCTGGCGCGCAGCTCGAAAGTCGCGGAGCCGAGTTTGATGCGGGCGCCGGGCTGCAGCCCAAGACGCTCGAACAGCAGATCGGGCGCCACCGCACCGAACACGCCGCCGCGTTGTGAAAACAGGTCCGCGCGCGGCAATGGCGGGTCGGTCTCGAGGGCACCGTAGAGCGGGTAGGCGTCGTCGACCGACTTGGCTTCGACCAGGGCCTGGTCCGACCCGTCCTCGAGCCGCGCCATCGAACGCATGTTGGCGGTGGCAGCCACCGTGCCCAGTCCTTGCAGGAAGGACCGCTCGGGTTCGCTGACCTGCCTCTGGTTCAGCTCGAAGCGGATGTCGCCGCCAAGCAACGACTGGCCCTCTTCCGCGACGCCCGTCGTGATCGAGCGCGCGACGGAATTCACGCCGCCGATGGCCGCTACGCCAAGCGCTATGCAGACGATGAAGATCACGAAGCCGGAAAGCCCGCCGCGCATCTCGCGCAGCGCAAAACGAAGCGCCAGACGCATGTCCTTCAGCATGCTGGAACCTGCCTGGCTGGGGACGGTCGCCGGCACGATGCGCTCACGCAGGCACCTTCTCGACTTCAGCCAGCTCGGGCGTCGCTTCAATGCGGCCCGAGCGCATCGACACCTGGCGCATGCAGCGCGCGGCGAGCGCCGTGTCGTGCGTCACCAGCACCAGCGTCATGCCACGTTCCTTCGCCTTGGCGAAAAGCAGGTCGGCGATCTGCGCCCCGGTCGCCTGGTCGAGGTTTCCGGTCGGCTCGTCGGCGATCAGCAGACGCGGCTCGGTCGCCAGCGCCCGAGCAATCGCCACGCGCTGCTGCTCACCGCCGGAGAGTTCGCCGGGATAATGGGTGGTTCGCTCCGAAAGGCCGACCGTGTCCAGTTCGCGACGCGCCGCGCCGAACGGGTCCGCGTGGCGGGCAAGCTCCAGCGGCACGGCGACGTTCTCGAGTGCGGTCATGTTGGGGATCAGGTGGAAGGACTGGAACACGATGCCGATATTCCTGCCGCGGAATGCAGCGATCTGGTCCTCGCTCTTCCCGTTGAGCAGCTCGCCGGCGATGCGCACCGTGCCCTTGTCGACGCTCTCGAGACCGGCAAGCACCATGAGCAGCGTCGATTTTCCGGACCCCGAGGGGCCGACGATGCCGGTGGCTTCGCCTTGCGCTACATCGAGGCTGACACCTTTCAGGACATGCACGGAGGACGCCCCGTGTCCAAGCGTAAGCGACACGTCCTTCAGCTGGATGACGGGTTCTGTCACGGAAAAACTGTCCTATATGGAAGGCGGTCGAGGATCTTCGTCTCCTTCATATGGGCTTTCCGGCATGGCATTCAAATTCGTTTCGCGCCTGACATTACTGGCGGGACTTGCGATCTTCGCGCTGTCCGCGTCAGCCGGCGCCGAGCCCTACAGGATCGTCGGTTTCGGCGACAGCCTGATGGCCGGATACGGGCTGGATGCCGGCCAGAGCTTTCCGGACAAGCTCGAGGCAGCGCTGCGCGCCAAGGGTCACGATGTCGTGATCGCAAGGGCCGGTGTGTCTGGCGATACCACCAGCGGCGGACTTGCCAGGCTCGACTGGTCGGTGCCTGACGGAACGCGACTGGTCATTCTGGAACTCGGCGCCAACGACATGTTGCGCGCCATCGACCCGAAGATCGCCGAGAAGAACCTCGACGCCGTGCTTGCGCGCCTCAAGGAACGCAAAATTGCCGTTCTTCTCGCCGGCATGCGCGCCGCGCCCAATCTTGGACCGGATTACCAGTCGGCTTTCGACGCAATCTATCCGCGCCTCGCCGAGAAATACGGCGTGGCCCTCTATCCGTTCTTCCTCGATGGGGTAGCGGCCGACCCTGCGCTGCTGCTCAAGGACGGAATGCATCCCAACGCAAAGGGCATAGACCGGATGGTCGAGCGCATGCTGCCGCAGGTCGAAAAAGCCATCGCCGCGAACCCCGCGAATTCGTGATCGCGACGCATGGCTTCAGCCCGCGGGAACGTTACGCAACGGTAGGGGCCGTCTCTGTGCAGGTGCGAAAAACCGCTTGCCCGCCGGGGGGATAGGTGATTCGCTGAAGGTCGAGTTTACGATTCGAGGAAGGGATCCTGGCCATGCCGCGACTTTTCACCGCCCTCGAAATTCCACGTGATGCAGCGCTTTCACTTTCCCTGTTGAGGGGCGGCCTGCCCGGTGCACGCTGGATCGACGTCGAGAACTATCACATCACGCTGCGCTTCATCGGCGATGTCGAAGGCCATGTCGCCGACGAGATTGCCAATGCGCTGGACCGTGTTCGCCGCTCCTCCTTCTCCCTGACCTTGTCCGGTGTCGGTGCATTCGGCTCGCGCAAGCCGCATTCGGTCTATGCCGGCGCGAAGGCTTCTGCGGATATCAACGCACTTCAGGGCGAGATCGACAGGATCTGCCAGAGGCTCGGCATAGCTGCCGACGCCCGCAAGTTCACGCCGCACGTAACGCTTGCGAGGCTGCGCAACTCAAGCCCGGCCGATGTCGCCAAATACCTCTCCGCGCGCGGCAATTTTTCGACAGCGCCCTTCAAGGTCGGCCGCTTCGTGCTGATGTCGTCGCGCGATTCGGTCGGCGGCGGACCCTACATCGTCGAGGAAGCATGGCCGCTGATCGGCGCCGATCCTCGCCCGTTGACCGTCGCCGCTGATGGCGGGGACGCGACGCGGCTCATGCGCTGACACCTTGTCATGGCGCGGGAAAAGCTTGGCGCCGAGGCTGTTGCCGGCGCGATGGCGGGCCTCAACGGCTGGAGGCTGGCCGACGACGGCCTATCGATCGGCAGAACCTTCACATTCAGGAATTTCAGCGAGGCGTTCGCCTTCATGACGCGTTGCGCGCTGGCGGCCGAGAAGCTCGACCACCATCCGGAATGGTCCAACGTCTACAAGACAGTGGTGGTGAACCTGAACACCCACGACGCCGGCGGCCTGACAGCGCTCGACTTCGAACTGGCGAAGCGCATGAACCGCTATGCCGGCGGCTGACGGCAATCAAGCCTTGCATCGCAAGGCCTCGTTTCCCACATTTCTTCCGCAAGGAGAAAAGGCCGATGGCAGCGACATTCCGAACCACGAAAGGCGCAGGCGAAAGCGACGTGCGCGAAAAATTCTGGCGGACCGCCAAAAAGGCAGCGCGACAGGTTCCCTTCATGGACGAGGTCGTCGCGGCCTACTATTGCGCGCTCGACAGCAGGACGCCTCTGCGCGCCAGGGCAATCCTGTTGGCGGCGCTCGGCTATTTCATACTGCCCGCCGATACAATTCCCGATGTCATCTTCGGGCTCGGCTTCACGGACGACATAGCGGTTCTGACGGCGGCGATCGCAGCAGTCCGCGCCCACATCACGCCGGCGCATCGCCTTGCGGCCAAGGAAGCGCTTTCAGCAGCCTGAACGAGAGCTGGCGGGCAAATCCCGGCACGAAAAGACAAACTCTCGCCGCTTTCCTGCTCTTGAACCCTATCAAGGGACACGGCGCGCTGGCATAAGCGTTGGCGCAGGACGGCGAGGTACCCGGCGATCCTTCCAGCGAAGGCGTTCACTGTTTGGTAACCCAGATTAAATCAAAATGAACCCAGTGGGTTCGGTTGGAATCCGGCCGGCGCCGGTCGCCGGAAGATGGAAGAGCGAGAGACGATGCGGGGATTGATTTCGACTTTATTGGGCCTGTCGCTGATGCTGATGGCCGGCCAGGCCTATGCGCAATCAGCGCGAAAGATGGCGGAGCACGGCGACTGGGCGACGTACAGCTACCAGGCGCAGAGCGGCAAGGTCTGCTACGTCCTGACCGTGCCGAAGCCGAAATCGATGCAGCCGCCCTCGGTCGACCATGGCGACATGTTCTTTTTCGTCAGCCAGCGCCCGGGACAGGCCGTTTCGTTCGAGCCGCAGTTCATTGCCGGCTATGCGCTTCGTGAAGGCTCCAAGGTCGCCGTAATCATCGGCGGCAAGAAATTCACGATGTTCACCAAGGGCAAGTCCGCGTGGGTCGAAAACGCCGCCGAGGAGCCGCAGTTGATCACCGCGATGAAGGGCGGCGACGAGATGCAGGTTCAGGCGCAGTCGGGCCGCGGCACCAAGACCAGCTATTCCTTCTCGCTGAAGGGCATTTCGGCCGCGCTGGATTCGATCGCCGGCTGCAAGTAGTCGGCATGTCCGACGAGGTTTCGGAAAGGCCGGCTTGACCGGCCTTTGTGTTTTTTATCAAGGCCGGCTTGCTATCGCCGACCATCGCGTGACGCCAAATCGAACCCGTGATACATGCCGCCCAATGCAGTCGGGCATCTGAGCCCGCAACACCCAATATGATCTGACCATGGCCTTATCGCTCGACCTAACCACCGGAGCCGCCCGCGCAGCCCTTGGCGCGCGCGCTGGCGCGCTTGAAAAGCCGCCGCTGATTGGCCTGACGCGCGGCGAACTCGCCGAGGCGCTGGTCGCCGCCGGCGTCGTGCCTGAACGGCAGGCGAAGATGCGCGCCCAGCAATTGTGGCACTGGCTCTATGTGCGCGGCGTCTCCGACTTCGGCGAGATGTTCAATATCTCCAAGGACCTGCGCGGCGAGTTGGCGAAGCATTTTTCGATCGCCCGACCCGAGATCGTCGAGGAGCAGATTTCGGAGGATGGCACGCGCAAGTGGCTGTTCCGGTTTCCCGCGCGGGGCGCGGGCAGACCCGTTGAAATAGAAACCGTCTATATCCCCGAGGAAGGTCGCGGCACGCTCTGCATCTCCAGCCAGGTCGGCTGCACGCTGACCTGCTCCTTCTGCCATACCGGCACGCAGAAGCTGGTGCGCAATTTGACCGCCGAGGAGATCCTCACGCAGTTGATGACGGCGCGCGACCGGCTTGGCGATTTTCCCGACCGCGACACCCCGGCCGGCGCGATCGTACCCGCCGAGGGCCGCAAGATATCCAACATCGTCATGATGGGCATGGGCGAGCCGCTCTACAATTTCGAGGCGGTCAAGAAGGCGCTGCTGATCGCCTCGGACGGTGACGGCCTGTCGCTCTCCAAGCGCCGCATCACTCTGTCGACCTCCGGCGTTGTGCCAGAGATCGTCAAGGCCGGTGAGGAGATCGGCGTCATGCTGGCCATCTCGCTGCACGCCACCAACGACGATTTGCGCGACCTCTTGGTGCCGATCAACAAGAAGTATCCGCTGAAGGAATTGATCGAAGCCTGCCGCAATTATCCCGGCCTGTCGAACGCAAAGCGCATCACGTTCGAGTATGTGATGCTGAAGGACGTCAACGATTCGATCGAGGACGCCAAGGGGCTGATCAAGCTATTGAAGGGCATCCCGGCCAAGATCAACCTGATCCCGTTCAACCCCTGGCCCGGCACCAACTACCAGTGCTCGGACTGGGAGACGATCGAAAAGTTCGCCGACTACATAAACAATGCCGGCTATGCCTCGCCGATCCGCACGCCGCGCGGACGCGATATCCTCGCCGCCTGCGGCCAGCTCAAGTCGGAATCGGAGCGCATGAAGAAAACCGACCGGCTCGCGCTCGAGGCGATGATGATCGCCGGGCACGGCGAATGAAAGTTTCGCGTACTAGACAAAACGTCTCGTCGCCATGAACCGCGTCGCCGCCTATCTCATACGCTTTGCGGTCATCATCGGCGGCTATGCGGTCTCCGCGCTTTCGGCGAGCGCCTTTCTCAACCTGCTGACGCTGGCGTCGCTCGGGTTCACAGCCGACGAAGCCCCGGCAATGGCGCTCGGATCGGTCGTCTTCTCGATCCCCTTCATCGCGCTCTTCGTTGCGTACTTCGCTTTTGTGCCCTCGGCGGTGGCCATTCTGATCTCGGAGATTTTTACGCTGCGCGACTGGCTTTACCACGCGCTGGCCGGAGCGGTCGTGGCGGGCGTCGTGATCGGTGTCTTTCGGGGCGCGGCCGAAGCCGGCAACGAGGCGGTGGCTGATCCGCGCTTTGCGCTCGGCATCATCGGCGGCGGCATATGCGGCGGCATCGGCTATTGGCTGGTGGCCGGCCGCACGGCGGGAAGCTGGCGCGAGCCCGCGCGCGACGTCACTTCGCGTGCGCCGTGATGATCTTCAGCGCGAAAGCGGAAAATACGCCGGCAAAAAGATAGTCCACCACGCGCGTCACGCGCGGGCTGCGCTTCATCGCCGCCGCGAAGCGGTCCGCCGCCATGATCATGGGCGCTGTCACCGGGATTGAAATCAGCACGAACAGGCCGCCGAGAACGAAAAGCTTGCCTGCGGCCTGCGGATCGCGAGCCGACACGAATTGCGGCAGGAAAGTCATGAAGAACAGGACAATCTTCGGGTTCATCAGGTTGACGCCGAAACCGATCGAGAAGCTCTTCAGCACCGAGATGCTCGGTCCGACCTTCTTCTCCGGCGAGAATGCGGAGCCGTAGCGGATCGCCTGATACGCAAGATAGACGAGATAGCCCGCTCCGAACATCTTGAGCACAAGGAAGGCTGCAGGCGAAGCCACGATCAGCGCCGACACGCCGACCACGACCAGCGTCGTGTGCACGACTGTCCCCGCCAGAGCGCCTGCCATCGAGGCGAAGCCCGCCGCACGGCCCTGGCTGAGTGCGCGGCTGACGAAAAGCGTCATGTCCGGCCCGGGGGTGATTGCCAGGATCAGGGATGCGAGGGCGAACTGGATGAGCGTGGTCGTATCGGGAACGAAGGACATGTCGAACCTTTGTCCGAACTCTTTGGCTTCTAGCATCGTCATAGCCCAGCCCATTTGACGACGCCAGACGAGTCGCCCGGCAATGCTTGATCCAGCAGCCACTGCCGCTTGTCCGCGCCGGCTTTCCTGATATTAGTCCGCGAAATTCCAAATTGAGGGCCGGCATGTCGAAGTGGAAAAACGTCAAGAAGGTGGTGCTGTCCTATTCGGGCGGGCTCGACACCTCGATCATCCTGAAATGGCTGCAGACCGAACTCGGCGCGGAAGTCATCACCTTCACAGCCGACCTCGGCCAGGGCGAGGAACTTGAGCCGGCGCGCCGCAAAGCCGAAATGATGGGCATCAAGGATATCCGCATCGTCGATGTCCGCGAGGAGTTCGTCTCCGACTTCGTCTTCCCGATGTTCCGCGCCAATGCGCAGTATGAAGGTCTCTATCTGCTGGGTACCTCGATCGCCCGCCCGCTGATCTCCAAACACCTAGTCGACATCGCGAAGGAAGTCGGCGCCGACGCCATCGCGCATGGTGCTACCGGCAAGGGCAACGACCAGGTCCGCTTCGAGCTGTCGGCCTATGCGCTCAACCCCGACATCAAGGTCATCGCACCGTGGCGCGACTGGTCGTTCAAGTCGCGCACCGATCTTTTGAACTTCGCCGAGCAGCACCAGATTCCGGTGCCGAAGGACAAGCAGGGCGAGGCGCCGTTCTCGGTCGACGCCAACCTCCTGCACTCGTCGTCGGAGGGCAAGGTGCTGGAAGACCCATGGACCGAGCCGCCGGAATTCGTCCACCAGCGCTCCGTCTCGCCGATGGACGCGCCCGACAAGGTCACCGAGATCGCGCTATCCTTCAGGAAGGGCGATCCGGTCGAGCTCGACGGCAAGGCGCTGTCGCCCGCCACGCTGCTCGCGGCGCTCAACGACCTCGGTCGGGACAACGGTATCGGACGCCTCGACCTCGTCGAAAACCGCTTCGTCGGCATGAAGTCGCGCGGAGTTTACGAGACGCCGGGCGGCACGATCCTGCTCCAGGCCCACCGCGCGATCGAATCGATCACACTCGACCGGGGTGCAGCACATCTCAAGGACGAGTTGATGCCGCGCTACGCGGAGCTGATCTACAACGGCTTCTGGTTTGCGCCCGAGCGCGAGATGCTGCAGGCGCTGATCGACAAGAGCCAGGAGGACGTCGAGGGCGAAGTCCGGCTGAAACTCTACAAGGGCAACGTCATCGTCACCGGCCGCCGTTCGCCAAAGTCGCTTTACTCGGATGCCCTGGTCACCTTCGAGGACGACCGCGGCGCCTACGACCAGAAGGACGCCGAGGGATTTATCAGGCTCAACGGTCTGAGGCTTCGCACGCTCGCAGCGCGCGAGCGCAACAGCTGAACCACAGCAAGCAAACAAAAAAACCCGGCGCAAGGCCGGGTTTTTTTGTTTCGAACGGTATGGTCCCTCAGGGGTTGTCGATCGCCTCGGCGATGCGGGCGATCGCCTGCTGATAGACGCTCGCCGAATTCCAGCCGGCGATGGCGCCCATATTGCCGGCATAACCGGCGCCGGGGTTCCAGCCATGGCCGCGCAGGAAATTGGCGGTCGAGGCGAGCGCGACGTTCTTGTCGCGCAGGTTCTTGTTGCCGACGCCGTAGGTCACGACATTTCCGGGCAGAAACTGGGTGTGGCCGATCTCGCCGTGCATGGCGCCAACCGAACTTGCGGTCAGTGCACCGCTATCGACCAGCTTCAGCGCACCGATGGCATGCGGGTAGAAGAAGTCGGGACGGCGGCAATCATAAGCCAGCGTCACGATGGCAGAGACGGTGTTCTGCTTGCCCATCGAAGCCCCGAAGCCTGTTTCCATGCCCCATATGGCGAGCAAGACGCCGGGCGGCACGCCATAGGTGCGCTCGATCTTGTCGAACATCGCCGAGTTCGTCTTCTTCAGCGAGCGGCCCTTGGAAATGATCGCGGACGCGCCGCGCCGCTGCATGAATGCCTCGACCGAGCCGCTGAACGCCTTGTGGATCGCGCGGTCGACCTTGATCGTTCCGGTGGCGTAGCTGGCGCCGGCCAGAGCAGCAAGGCCCTTCTTCTTAACGCCTTCAGCCTTGGCCTGTTGAGCGAAGTCCACCTTCCATTCTTCAAAACCGGCAGCCGTGTCGCCGCACGACGCAGCCTGCGCGGCGCCTGCCATCAGCCCCAGAGCGATGCCCACCGCGGCAATTGACTTGATCTTGGCAAGGAATGCCATGCTGTTCTCCTGAGTTCCCCGAGCCTTCGTCCCCGAAGACGGCCTGCCAGCTAAACGCACGCTCGTCACGATGTCATGACAGGCAAACCGTCCGCAATCCCGATGCGAATGCCCAAAAACGGGTCGTCTATCAAGCGAATGTTGCTGCAAATGACGCTAAAATGGCGAAGTTGTCGACGTTGTGATCTTGGCAACACGCTGGCAACCGCGAGATTGTGGCGTTTGCGGCGGAGCACAGGGAACCGAAGCGGATCGCGTACGTTGCTGCGCGTCGCTCCCAAGCCGGGTATACCTACGCCATGAAACTGTTTTCGTGCCCGCACTGCGGCGGGCGCCTTTATTTCGAGAATGCCCAGTGCCTGAATTGTGGCAGCCTCGTGCTATACGACCCCGACCAAGGAACGTTTGCCCTTGCGGGGGACAATGCCCGCGCATGCACCAACGCCAGTCAATGCGCCTGCAACTGGGCGGCTGCGCCGGACGGCACCTTCTGCAGGGCGTGCGCACTCAACAAGACGATCCCCGACCTGACGATCGACGGCAACCGCGAGCGGTGGATCAGGGTAGAGGCGGCAAAACGCCGGGCAATCTATTCGCTGCTGGCTTATGGTCTTGCCGTCGGACCGAAAGCCGACGGCAACGACGAGATCGGCCTTGCCTTCGATTTCCTCGCCGACCCGCTGGACGGCGACCAGCCTACCGGCGAGCACGTGCTGACCGGACATGACAACGGACTGATCACCCTCAACGTCGTCGAGGCGGATTCCTCCGAGCGCGAGAAGATGCGCGCCGAAATGGGCGAGAACTATCGCACCCTGCTCGGCCATTTCCGCCATGAGGTGGGTCACTACTATTGGGACCGGCTGATCCGGGACGATGCCGAGCGCCTTGAGCGCTTCCATGCGCTGTTCGGCGACGAGAGCGAGGACTACGAGGAAGCGCTGCGCCGGCACTACTCACAAGGTGCCCCGGCCGACTGGGAGACGCGTCACATATCGGCATATGCGGCAAGCCACCCGTGGGAGGACTGGGCGGAGACCTTCGCCCACTATCTCCATATTACCGACACGCTGGAAATGGTGCAGTCGCTCGACCTGCCGCTCGGCCGGCTGGACACCGACGCCGGAGACGACCTGCCAGCCGGCGACGCGGGCCAGCCGCCGCCTGGCCAAGCGGACGGTCGCGATCCAGAGGAGCCGTTCGCGCGCACGTTGGCGCGCTGGCTGGTTCTCTCGGAAGCATCCAACTCGATCAACCGCTGCATGGGCTTGCCGGATCTCTATCCCTTCGTGATTTCGCCGGTGGTCGGCGAGAAACTCGGCTTCGTACATGGCTTGCTTTGGGACGAGGCGGGCCATCGCGCGATGCGTCCCGCAGGCTGAAGCTGCGCGATTGCAGCAAAGCGTCCTTTGCGCCACTTGACGAGAGCCCCATTCATCGACCCTATCGCGCAACAGTCCTCCACCGGGTTCTCCATGACTATCGATTCCACCGCTTTCGAACGATACCGGCGCTCGCCGAACCAAAAGACGACGTTTTTGCGCCTTGTGGCGGGGGTGGTGATCGTCACCGCACTGTGGTTCGCCACCACATTCGGTCTCATCAGCGCACTGCTGCAGGGGGGCGGACAAGCCGATGGCGACGGCAATCCGGTGCAGCAGTTTATGGGCTCGGCCAGCGGCCTCCTTGCCACGCTTGCGACCTTCGCCGGCATATGGATAGGCTTGTGGATCGTCATGCGCTGGCTGCATGGGGAGAAGTTTTCGTGCCTCTTCGGCAACAGCGCCCGGATCGCGCGCGGAAGCTTTCTCAAAGGCTTTGCCGCCGTGGTCATCACCTCGCTGCTGACCGAATTGGCCTACTACGTGATGATGCCGGAAATCACGCGTGGGCCGATTGGCTTGGGCGCCTGGGCCCTGCTTGTCGCGCCGGTCGCCTTCTTCGCCTTTATTCAGACATCATCGGAAGAGCTCCTGTTCCGGGGCTATCTGCAGCGGGGGCTCGCCTACCGCTTTCGCAGCCCGATCATCTGGGCAGTGCTGCCGACGGTCGCCTTCACCGCGTTGCACTGGAACCCGCAATCCTTGCTTGGCATGAACATTGGCGTGGTCATTTCGATCGGCGCCTTCGCGGCGCTGCTGGCGTTTCTGGTCTATGTGACCGGCAATCTCGGTGCCGGCATGGGCGCCCATCTGGCGAACAATCTCATCGGTTTCTCGCTGATCTCGCACGACAACACGCTGGGCGGGCTCGCGCTCTTCCAGGCTGCCCCGCTGGACGGGCTGGCATGGACGCCTGGCGAGACGGCGACAATCGCCACAATCAGCATTGTCTCGATCCTGCTGACATGGCTGCTGCTGCTGCACCGACGCTCACCGCTCAGGGTCACCGCAGATCTTGGGCGGCCGGAGGGCGCATGAGAGGCAGCGACTGGCTGACCTGTTCTGCCGCCGTCAGTTCAACAGCACAGCGCCTCGCGCATCGCTTCGATGGCAACCACGGCCGACGCCGCGCCGGGGTCGACATGCCCTAGCGAGCGCTCGCCAAGCCTGGCCGAGCGTCCCTTGGTGGCGACCATCGACGCTGTCGCCTCCATGCCCGCATTCGCCGCCCGCACGGCCGCTGAAAGGCTTTCGCAAAGGTTGGCGGTTTCATCCCAAGACGTCCTCGCGGCGTTGGAGGCCGGAAGCCATGCGTCGATCATCGTCTTTTCACCAACCGCAGCCTTGCCGCGATCGACCATGCCCTGCGCCATCGCCTGGAGCATGGCAACGAAGTCAGCGTCCTCCACAACCGGCTTGCCTTTCACGCAGGCGGCAGCGCGCATGAAAGCAGTGGCGTAGAGCGGGCCCGATGAGGCGCCCACTGCGTTGAGGAAGGATTTGGCGGCGGTATTCAGCAGCGCCGTCGGATCGCACGTATCGTCAAGCGCGTCGACGGCGTCGCGCGCCGCCGAGTAGCCCAGCGTCATTGCGATTCCGTGATCGGCGTCGCCAATGACGCCGTCGAGCGCGCAGAGGCGGTCGCGATGTGTGTCCATCGCGGAAGCGATCGTGCGGAAGACTGTCTTCAGTCGTGCGGAATCGATCATTGGTTCTGCCTAGCCGGCGCGAAACATTGCGCAATCGCATGGATGGTCGAGCATCGTCGTCATTTCGTCGTCGAGATGCATCAGCGTCACCGATGCCCCGGCCATCTCGAGTGAGGTGCAGTAGTTGCCGACCCAGGTGGCATGCACCTCGACGCCGATTTCGGACAGGCGCTGGCTGACGCGCCGGTTCATGATGTAGAGTTCCATGAGCGGCGTCGAGCCTAGCGAATTGACGAGTACCGCGACCCGGTCGCCACGCGCCGGCGCCATCTCGGCGAGGATGCGGTCGAGCATCTCATCGGTGATTTGGTCGGCGGTCTTGAGTTCGCCGCGCGAGATGCCCGGTTCGCCGTGGATGCCCATGCCGATCTCCATTTCGTCGGCGCCGATCTCGAAATTGGGCTTGCGAGTTTGCGGCAGCGAGCAGGGCGAGAGCGCGACGCCCATCGTATAGGTGCGGCTGTTGGCCTTCCTCGCGATACGTTCGCATTCTTCCAGCGGATACAACAGGTCGCAGGCCGCGCCCGCTGCCTTGAAGATGAAGAAATTGCCGGCGACGCCGCGCCGTTTTTCGATCTGGTCACGGGGTGCCGATGCAATGTCGTCGGTCGTCAGAACAGTCCGCACCTCGATGTCGTCCATTGCCGCCATCTCGGCCGCCATGTCGAAGTTCATCACGTCGCCCGCATAGTTGCCGTACATGAAGAGTACCCCGGCACCTCCGCTGACGGCCTTGGCGCATTCCAGAATCGGATCGGGCGGCGGCGACGCGAAGACGTTGCCGATGGCTGCGGCGTCGGCCAGCCCTTTGCCGACGAAACCGAGGAAGGTCGGTTCGTGGCCGGACCCGCCGCCGATCACCAGCCCGACCTTGCCCACGCGCGGGCCGGCGACGGCGACGATGGAGCGCGGGCTCCCAGCGACTGCCCGGAGATGCCGCGGGTGCGCGGCGAGTACGCCCTCGAGCATTTCATCTACGGCGCGGCCGCCATCATTGATGATCTTCTTGGTCTGCATGCGCTCCTCCCGACGGCGGCCGGCAATCTAACGGCGCAAGCGCGGGCGCGCCAGTCGCGTCGCGGAGTGCGATAGGACAAATGGCACGATGTCGCAACGATGCAGAATCGATCTCGCTGACGGCACATATTCTGACTATAGAAGCGACGGTCTGGCGAAGCCTCCCGGACGACGTAGGGGAAGGTCGAAAGGAAACTGCAATGAAGATCGTTATCGGAGCCGACCAGGCGGGCAAACCGCTGCTCGACGTCATCGCGGCGCATCTGGCGGGCAAGCCAGGCATCACCGTCAACGACCTCAGCCAGGCCGGCTACTACGCGGACATGGCGCAGGCCGCTGCATCGACCATCGTCGCGGGCGAAAACGACAGGGGTATCCTGTTTTGCGGGACCGGCATCGGGGTTTCGATCTCGGCCAACAAGGTACCGGGCATCCGGGCAGCGCTTACGCACGACACCTATTCGGCCGAGCGGGCGGCAAAGTCGAACAATGCCCAGATCATTACCATGGGCGCACGCGTCATCGGGCCCGAACTCGCCAAGGCGATCGTCGATTCTTGGCTGGCTTCCGAGTTCGATCCCCACGGCCCCTCGGCAGGCAACGTGGCGGCGATCGACAGGCTCGACGACGCCAAAGCCGGGTAAAGTCCGGAGTGGGGAGATCCTCGGTGGATAAGTTCTGGGTCGGCACGAGCTGGAAGATGCACAAGACGCTGGCCGAGGCGCAGGCGTTTTCGCACGAGTTCGCCGCCTTCCTGCCGGAATGCGACGCAAGCATCCAGCCTTTCGTCATTCCTCCCTTCACTTCGGTGCGTCAGGTCAAGCAGGCTCTGAGCGCCACCCGCGTGAAAGTCGGTGCCCAGAACATGCACTGGGCCCATTCCGGGCCATGGACCGGAGAAATCTCCCCGCTGATGCTCAAGGATTGCGGTCTGGACCTTGTCGAGCTTGGCCATAGCGAGCGACGCGAGCATTTCGGGGAAACCGATGAGGCGGTCGGTCTGAAGGTCGCCGCGGCTGTCAAGCACGAGCTGACCCCCCTGATATGCGTGGGCGAAACGCAGGCCGAGCGGGATGCTGGCCGCGCCGAGGATGCCGTTCGCAAGCAGGTGCATGCCGCCCTGGCTCAGTTGGAAGGCGGCGAGCGCGACGCCGAAATCCTTCTCGCCTACGAACCTGTCTGGGCGATTGGCGAAGGCGGCGTGCCGGCCACGGCGGAGTATGCCGGCTTCCAGCACGCCGTGATCAAGGACGCTGCAGCGCGGATCCTGCCCCGGATCCCGCCCGTGCTCTACGGCTGCAGCGTCAACCCGGGCAATGTCGCCGAGTTGGCGCGCCACCCCGACATCGACGGCCTGTTTGTTGGGCGCTCGGCCTTGCAGGCCGCTGGCTATATCGACATCATCCGTCGCGCAGCCGCCGCGCTTTGACCTGGCGCCGGACGCCAGCCTAAGCTTGAGCCGCGATGACGGCTGCACCATCTAGACGTTGAAGCGGCAGCAAGACGAAGGCGACTTTACAGGCATGGCCGATCTCAACACGATACACGCCCGGCATGGTCAGATGTTCCCGACACTGGAACAGCGCGACATCGAACGGCTTCGCCGTTTCGGCATCGCCGTCACCTATGCCGCTGGCGACCGGATTGTCAGGGCCGGCGAAGTCGCGCCGGGCTTGATCGTATTCCTGTCGGGCAAGGTTGAGATCAGCAGCGACAACGCAGCCGGCGGGCGCGAGACGATTGTCGTCCACGAGGCCGGCCAGTTCCTGGGAGAACTTGCGCAGCTTTCCGAGCGGCCTTCCCTTGTAAATGCCGACGTGCTCGAGGACACCGAAGGGTTCATTCTGACATCGGACCGGTTGAGGGACGTCCTGGTGCAGGAGGCATTCCTAGGCGAGCGCATCATGCGGGCGCTGATCCTGCGTCGCGTCGGACTGCTCGAAGCCTCCGCGGGCGGACCTATCATCATCGGGCGTTCGGAAGATGGGGACGTGCTCCGCTTGCAGGGGTTCCTGACCAGAAACGGTCAGCCCCAGCGTGTGCTCGATCCGGAGAAGGATGCCGACGCCGGGGCCTTGATCGAACGCTTCCACATCGACACCCACCATCTGCCGATCGTGCTCTGCCCGAACGGCAGCCTGCTGCGCAACCCGGGCGAGAGCGAGCTTGCGCGATGCATCGGCCTGGTGCGGCGGATAGATCCCGACAAGTTATACGACGTGGCGATCGTCGGGTCCGGCCCGGCCGGACTTGCCGCAGCCGTCTATGCCGGCTCGGAGGGCCTGTCCACGATAGTGCTCGACTGCCGTGCGTTCGGTGGCCAGGCGGGAGCATCCTCTCGCATCGAAAACTATCTCGGATTTCCGACAGGCATATCCGGTCTGGCGCTGATGGCGCGCGCATACAATCAGGCGCAGAAATTCGGCGTCGAGATGGCGATACCCGATGAGGTGCACGGACTGGCCGCGTCGGACAACAGTTCATATGAACTTGCAGTCGGCGTGGGCGAGAAGGTCCGCGCGCGCACGGTGGTCGTGGCGAGCGGCGCGCGCTATCGGCGTCTCGGCCTGCCCAACCTCGCACAGTTCGAGGGCTCGTCGGTGCATTACTGGGCCTCGCCCATCGAGGCGCGTCTCTGCGATGGCCAGGAGGTCGCACTGGTTGGCGCGGGCAACTCCGCCGGCCAGGCAGCCGTCTATCTCGCGAGCCAGGTAAGCAAGGTCTGGCTGCTGGTCAGGGGAGTCGATCTTGGCGCATCGATGTCGAACTATCTCGTCCAGCGGATCAAGGCACAACCCAATATCGAGGTCGTCCTGCGGACCGAGATCACGCGCCTGGAAGGCGAGGGCGGCAATCTGGCGCAAGTGTGCTGGCGCAACGTCGACACCGCGACGGAAACGTCGCGTCCGATCCGCCATCTGTTCCTCCTGGTGGGCGCGGACCCAAACACCGATTGGCTGACCGGCTGCGACGTGGAGGTCGACGCCAAGGGCTTCGTCAAGACCGGCCTTGGCGAACGCCGCCACCAGCTCGAGACGAACCGGTCGGGCGTGTTTGCCATCGGCGACGTTCGCTCAGGGTCGGTCAAGCGGGTCGCGTCTTCGGTCGGCGAGGGTGCTCAGGTCGTGGCGGCCATCCACCAGTTCCTCGCCGAACGCGGCGCGACGTGACCGGAAGAGAGGAGGACCACCGATGTTCGAATGCCGCCACGCCGAACAGATTGAGGATGTAGTCCCCAGCGCACTCGGCTGCGAGGAGTGCCTCAAGATCGGATCCCCTTGGGTACATCTTCGTCTCTGCCGGACCTGCGGGCATGTCGGCTGCTGCGACGATTCCCCCAATCGACACGCAACCGCGCATTTCCACGCCACGCGCCACCCCGTGATCGAGGGTTACGATCCACCGGAAGGATGGGGCTGGTGCTACATCGACGAACTGTTCATCGATCTCGGCGACAGAACGACGCCCCAGCGCGGTCCCATTCCGAAATTCATTTGAATGGAGCGCCGGCGCCGCCGGTTCATGATCCGAACACAGCGCCGCAGCGTATTCTGGCATCCAGACAATCGGTCCCTGCCGCTTCGACGGTGCGGTCCCGACAACCCCTGCTTCTTCGGACCGGGAAGGTCTACGTCATGGCCAGCGCCACTGCCCCTTTCATCGTGCTTTTCAGGAACGACCTTAGGGTGGCGGACAACAAGGCTCTCGCGGCGGCGGCCCAGACCGGGAGGCCGGTCATCACGCTCTTCATTCTCGACGAATCGGGCCGAGGCGCGCGCCCTGCCGGTTCCGCCAGCCGCTGGTGGCTGCATCATTCGCTGGCCGCGCTCACACGTTCGCTGGAGGCGCTGGGGAGCCGCCTGGTGCTGAAGCGAGGCGCAACCGCTGACATAGTCGCCGAGGCGATCAGGACGACCGGCGCCGACACGGTGTTCTGGAATCGCCGCTATGCGCCAGCACATATCTCAATCGACGGGGCGCTGAAGAGCCGCCTGCGCAGCGAAGGCCTTGTCGCCGAGAGCTTCGACGGGTTTCTGCTGCACGAGCCGTCGCGCGTCGCCACGCAGTCAGGCGACTTCTACAAGGTGTTCACGCCCTTCTACAAACGGCTCTCGGCCGACGGCGAGCCGCGCGATCCGGTCGATGCCCCACGCGCGCTGAAGACGAACGCCGTGCGCCTGCCGTCGGACACGCTTGAGGCGCTCGACCTCTTGCCAAAGGCGCCGGACTGGTCGGGCGGCATCGCGCAGCGATGGCAACCGGGCGAGCGCGGCGCGATGGATCGGCTTGCCGCCTTTGTCGATCAAGGGCTGGGAGGATACTCCGGTAACCGGGACAAGCCTGGCTGCGACGGCACCTCTGGCCTGTCCCCCCATCTTGCGCATGGCGAGATCACGCCGTTCCAGATCATGGCGGCACTGCGCCAGAAATCTTCCCGCGACGCCGAGAAATTCCGCGCGGAGCTTGCCTGGCGCGAGTTCTCCTATCACCTGCTATTTCACCGGCCGAACCTTCATCGTGAAAGCTTCCGTCCGGAATTCGAGGACTTCGCATGGCGAAACGAGGCGAAGGCGCTCAAGGCGTGGCAGCGCGGCCAGACGGGCTATCCGATCGTCGATGCCGGTATGCGTGAGCTCTGGCAGACCGGCTGGATGCACAATCGCGTGCGCATGATCGCGGCGTCCTTCCTGGTGAAGGACCTTTTGATAGACTGGCGCAAGGGCGAGGAATGGTTCTGGGATACTTTGGTCGACGCCGACGCCGCGAGCAACCCGGCAAGCTGGCAGTGGGTGGCGGGGTCAGGAGCCGACGCAGCGCCCTACTTTCGCATTTTCAACCCGACGCTTCAGGGGGAGAAATTCGACCCCGACGGGCAATACGTCCGGCGATACCTGCCTGAACTGGCGGCCTTGCCGGACCGCTATATCCATCGTCCCTGGGAAGCACCGCAATCGATGTTGCGCGATAGCGGAGTGACACCGGGAGCAGACTACCCGCTTCCCGTCGTCGATCACGCCGAGGCCAGGAATCGCGCGATGCTCGCCTACCGCGCGACCCGGGAAGCCTAGCGAGACGATTGCCTCAGGCGGCCTTGCGCTTGGGCTGGATCAGGCCGCGCTCGATGAGCAGTTCGGCGATCTGCACGGCGTTCAGCGCCGCGCCCTTGCGCAAATTGTCCGACACGATCCACATCGACAGACCGTTGTCGATGGTCGAATCCTCGCGGATGCGCGAGATGAAGGTCGCATCCTCGCCGGCCGATTCGAGCGGCGTGATGTAGCCGCCGTTCTCGCGCTTGTCCAAGACCTGGCAGCCCGGCGCATCGCGCAGGATGTCGCGTGCCTCGTCGGCGGTAATGGGCCTTTCGAACTCGATGTTGACCGCTTCGGAGTGGCCGATGAACACCGGCACGCGCACGCAGGTCGCGGTCAGCTTGATCCTGGGGTCGAGCATCTTCTTTGTCTCGGCAACCATCTTCCACTCTTCCTTGGTGGAACCGTCGTCGAGGAACACGTCGATATGGGGTATGACGTTGAAGGCAATACGCTTGGTGAACTTCTTGTTCTCCACCTGATCGGCAACGAAGACGGCGCGGGTCTGCGTGAACAGTTCGTCCATGCCTTCTTTGCCCGCTCCCGACACCGACTGGTAGGTCGCGACGACCACCCGCTTGATCGTCGCCGCGTCATGCAGCGGCTTCAGCGCGACCACAAGCTGAGCCGTCGAACAGTTCGGGTTGGCGATGATGTTCTTTCGCGTGAACAGCGAGATCGCGTCGGGGTTCACCTCCGGCACGATCAGCGGCACGTCCTGGTCGTAGCGGAAGGCGCTCGAATTATCGATGACGACGCAGCCCTGCTTGCCGATCTTCGGCGACCACTGCTTCGACACCTCGCCACCGGCCGACATCACGCAGATGTCGGTGTCCGAGAAATCGTACTGATCGAGGGTCTTCACCTTGAGCGTACGATCGCCGTAGGACACCTCAGTGCCCTGGCTGCGGCGCGAGGCGAGCGCCACCACCTCGTCGGCTGGAAAGCCGCGCTCCTCGAGGATGTTGAGCATTTCGCGTCCGACATTGCCGGTGGCGCCGACGACTGCAACCTTGAAACCCATGAAACTCTCCTGCCCCTCTCCGCCTTGTTGCTTTCTGGAGGAACCCGCCGACCGGTGCGGGCCTCGCCTCCCCGGGCCGGACCCGGGAGGGACAGTAAGGCCAAGGGAGATCAGACCGTTTTGGCGGTCTTTTTGGTGCTCGCTTTGGTCGTGGTCGTGCCGGACAGGAAAGACGCGCCGATACCGCCGGCACAATGGCTCGCCTTCAGGGCGCCATTGCTACCGGGGAAGTCGAATGAAAAAAGCGCCATCACAAGGCCGCGCATCGTCCGGTTCCCGTTCGAGCGCCGGTTTTTAACGGGAATCGACGAATAGTCAATCCGATTGGCTGCGGCCCACGTCAGCACCGGATTTGTTTGACCGGATTGCGTTGGCGGCAATACCTTGCATGCCAACCGACATCAACGAATGAGGAGAAGCCGGCCTATGCGCGGGGATGTCCTTCACTATGATCCAGCTCAGAGCTTCGGCTTCATCACCGGATCCGACGGCAACCGCTACACATTCCGCGGCGAGGATGTGAGGGGCTCGTTCTCCGTTTCCAGGGGCGCGGCCGTCGAGTTTCGGCAGAGCGGCGATCATGCGCGCGATGTGATCGAAGCGCCCGCTGCAAGCCCGCCTTCTGTCCAGGCCGTTCCTATTCCTCAGCCAGCGGGGACACGCGCCGGGAGTTTCGGCCGCAATCCAATTGCTGCCGGCCAGGCGCCCAAGCCAACGCCATCGATCGGACTGTGGCGCTACTTCTGGATTTGCCTCACTGCCAGATACGCAGCGTTCCAGGGGCGCGCCAGGCGCAAGGAGTATTGGGCCTTCGTGCTGTTTTCCACGTTGGCGCTGATCGTCGCGACGCTGGCTGGCTTCGCCGTGGATGCGGCGCTGGGCAACTTCGATCCATATGGCGGCGGACCTGTCGCCATTGTCGTAACTGTCGGGTTGGCGATCCTTGCCGGCCTTGTGCCCGGTATCGCCGTCACGGTCCGCCGTTTCCACGACGTCGGCATGTCCGGCTGGTTCTACCTGCTGTTCCTGGTGCTGTCCCTCTTCACAATCGGCGGGGTCATCATTCTGGTGATCACGCTGATACCGTCGCAGAAGCGGGAAAACAGATGGGGACCGCTGCCCGATGGGGTAACGATCCTGCCGCCTTACGTTCCGCCGCCGGCCGCTACCTGAGAAAGTGCGCGATGACGGCGTCGCCCATCGCGATGGTTCCGACCTCGGTCATGCCAGGCGACATGATGTCCTTGGTGCGAAGGCCGGAATCGAGCACCGAAGCAATCGCCGTGTCCAGCCGGTCGGCTTCGGCGATCATGTCGAAGGAATAGCGCAGGCACATGCCGAACGACGCCAGCATGGCGATCGGGTTGGCGATTCCCTGTCCCGCTATATCCGGCGCGGAGCCGTGCACCGGCTCGTACAGCGCCTTGCGCTTGCCGGTCTTGGCGTCAGGGGCGCCGAGCGATGCCGACGGCAGCATGCCGATCGATCCGGTAAGCATGGCCGCGATGTCAGACAGCATGTCGCCGAACAGATTGTCGGTCACGATCACGTCGAACTGCTTGGGCCAGCGCACGAGCTGCATGCCGCCGGCGTCGGCCAGCATGTGGTCGAGCTTCACGTCGGCATACTTTGCCTTGTGCGCGGCGGTCACCACCTCGTTCCACAGCACCCCCGACTTCATGACGTTGCGCTTTTCCATCGAGGTGACATGGTTCTTGCGCGCACGCGCAAGCTCGAAAGCGACGTTCGAAATGCGCTCGATCTCGAACGTGTCGTAGACCTGCGTGTCGATGGCGCGCTTCTGGCCGTTGCCGAGATCGGTGATTGTCTTCGGTTCGCCGAAATAGACACCGCCGGTCAGTTCGCGCACGATCAGGATGTCGAGGCCCTCGACGACCTCCTGCTTGAGCGAAGACGATGCCGCCAGCGCCGGGTAGCAGATTGCCGGCCTGAGGTTGGCAAAAAGCTCTAGGTCCTTTCGCAGTCGCAAAAGCCCGGCTTCCGGGCGGACTTCGTAGGGCACCGCATCCCATTTCGGTCCGCCAACCGCGCCGAACAGGACGGCGTCGGCAGCAAGCGCGCGCGCCATGTCGTCTTCCGAGATCGCCTTGCCGTGCGCGTCATAGGCGCTGCCGCCGACCAATCCCTCCTCGGTCACAAAGCCGCTGCCGAATGTGTGATTCATGGCGGAAATCAGCTTCTTCACCTCGCCCATGGCCTCCGGGCCGATGCCGTCGCCTGGAAGCAGGAAGAGTTTTTTCGACGCCATGAAACGCCCCTTGTTTGGATTGAATGGGTGGGCCGGTGAAGCCGACGCCTTGCTAGACGCCACCCAATCGCGGCGCAAGGCTGAAATCGCCTCAGCGCTTCAGCGCCGTCACCTCGATCTCGATCTTCATCTCGGGCTTGGTGAGGCCGCAGACGACCATGGTGGCGGCCGGGCGGATATCGCCGAACGTCTCGCCAACGATCGGGAACACGACGTCGGCATAGGCGGCATGGGTGATGTAGTAATGCGTCCGGACGACATCGGCCATGGCAAAGCCGCCATCGGCGAGCGCCTTGGCGATCGTGGCGAGGCAGTTGCGGGTCTGCGCTTCCACGCTCTCGGGCATCGTCATGGTGGCGTAGTCATAGCCGGTGGTTCCGGCAACGAAGCACCAGTCGCCCTGAACGACCGCGCGGCTGTATCCTGCGGCTTTCTCGAAGGGCGAACCGGTTGAGATCAACTTGCGCATTGTCGGGCTCTCACGCCCACGGACGGCGTTCAGCGAGCTTCTGTTCATAGCTTGCGATATCGGAGGCCTTTTCCATGGTCAGGCCGATGTCATCGAGCCCGTTGAGCAGGCAGTGGCGCTTGAAATCGTCGAGGTCGAACGTGATCACGCCGCCATCGGGCCCGCGGATTTCCCTGGCCTCGAGATCAACCGAAATGGTGGCGTTGGCGCCACGCGAGGCGTCGTCCATCAGCTTTTCCAGGTCCTCGGGGCTGACCGTGACCGGCAAGATGCCGTTCTTGAAGCAGTTGTTGTAGAAGATGTCGGCGAAGCTGGTCGAGATCACGCAGCGTATGCCGAAGTCGAGCAATGCCCAGGGTGCGTGCTCGCGGCTCGACCCGCAGCCGAAATTGTCGCCCGCGACCAGGATCTGCGCGTTGCGGTAGGCCGGCTTGTTGAGCACGAAGTCGGGGTTCTCCGAGCCGTCGTCGTTGAAACGCATCTCCGCGAAGAGGCCGACGCTCAAACCTGTTCGTTTGATCGTCTTGAGGTAATCCTTCGGGATGATCATGTCTGTGTCGACATTGACGATCGGCATCGGCGCCGCCACGCCCGTCAGCTTGGTGAATTTTTCCATCGCTTGAAAACCTTGTCTTTCCGGCACGTTTTCGCTTGCCTTCGCTTTACACAAAGCCGGCCTGGAATCAAAGAGCCGGGCGCAGACCGTCAGATCACATTGAGTTCGCGGTAGGGCCGGTTTTGCACGATGCGCTCGTAGCCGAATGCCGAGCAGTCGATCGTGCGGTAGCCGCCATGCACGATCAGTTCCGCGAGCGCTCGGCCGACGGCCGGCGCCTGCTGCAGTCCATGACCGGAAAATCCGTTCGCGAAGATGAAGTTGCCGATCTCCGGATGCAGTCCGATCACTCCGTTCTGGTCGAGCGTGTTGTAGTCGTAGTGGCCGGCCCAGGCGCGCGTCGCCTTGATCGCCTCGAAGGCCGGAACGCGGGTGGCGATCAGCGGCCAGATCGTCTCTTCGAAGAGCGGCCAGTCGGGCTCGAAATCATCAGGGTCGGCCGCGCTCTCGCCTTCCTCGTTCTCCGCGCCGCCGGTGATATAGACCGAGCCTTCCGGTCGCACGTATATGCCCCCTGGATCGACGACCAGCGGCATGTCGGCGAACCTGTCGCGCGCCTCGAACACGAAAACCGACCGTTTGCGCGGCTCGACCGGGAGCGTGACGCCGGCCAGCGCAGCGACCCTGCCGGCATTCGGGCCGGCGGCGTTGACGACGACGCCCGCCTCCAGCCGCGCGCCGTCGTCGAGAAGAACGTTCGTGACGCGATTTCCCGTGCGCTCGATGCCGGTGACTGAGGCAGTCATGAAATCGACCGACTTCGTTCGCAGCGCCCTGCGAAACAGCTGCAGATAGGCGTGCGCGTCGAACCAGCCCTCGCCGGTCCGGCCGAAGGCTCCTGCGGCGATGCCGTCCAGCGACAGCCAGGGGAAGCGCCGCGACAGCGCCGCTGCGTCCTCGACCACGACGTCGGCGCCCTCTGCCCGCTGTGCTTCGTTGTTGGCCTTCAGCACGGGCACGCCTTCCTCGGTCGACAGGAGGAGATAGCCGTTTTCGCGGAAACCGATGTCGGCATCCGCACCGAATTCCTCCTTCAGCCGCCTGAACAGGCCCAGCGTGAACTGCGACAGGCGGATGTTTTCGGGAATCGAGAATTGCTGGCGTATCGAGGCGCAGGAAAGCGTCGTCGCCGCATGGGTGAATTGCGGATCGCGCTCTATCAGCGCGATCGTTCCCGAAAAACCCTCCTCGCGCAGATAATAGGCGACGGAACTGCCGACGATCGCCCCGCCGATAATCACCACGTCATATTGCGCCATGTCCGCTCCACTCTCCAGGCAAGTGCGAAACATTGCCGGCACGCCCTTGCAAGGGCCAGCTTTGCCGGGCAAGAAGGCCAAAAGCCAGAGAATTCCCGATGCCCGAAACGAACTATCGTCCGCGTCGCGCCGTGCTTTTCGTACCCGCCGCCAACGAGAAGGCGCTGGCCAAGCTGCCGTCCCTGGCTTGCGACGCGGTGATTTTCGACCTTGAGGACTCAGTGGCGCCCGATGCCAAGGCGGCGGCCCGCGAAAGACTGAGGGCGTGGTTCCAAGCGCGCCCGAAGGGCGGTCCCGAATGCATCATCCGCGTCAATCCGCTGGCCAGTGAATGGGGTACGGAGGATCTGCTCGCGGCCCGCGCCTGCGCACCCGATGCGATCCTTCTGCCCAAGGTTGACACGCCACGCGACATCCACGATTTCGACGATGCCCTGGACGAGGCTGACGCGCCGGAAAACCTCAAACTCTGGATTATGGTCGAAACGCCCAAGGCCATGCTCAATATCGGCGCGCTCGCGGAATTCGGTCGCAACCGGGCGGCGCGGCTCGACTGTTTCGTGGCCGGGCCCAACGACCTGATCAAGGACACCGGCGTGCTGGCGACGCCCGACCGCCGCTACATCGTGCCGTGGTTACTGCAGATGGTGCTGGCCGCGCGCGCCGGCGGGCTGGACGTGCTCGACGGCGTCAGCAACACTTTCAGCGATCTGGACGCCTTTGCGCTGGAATGCGCCGAGGGCGCCGCCATGGGTTTCGACGGCAAGACGCTGATCCATCCCGCGCAGATCGGGCCGGCGCTCAAGGCCTTCTCGCCGTCGGCCGGGGCAGTCGCCGAGGCGCTGGCGATCCGCGCCGCCTTCGCGCTGCCCGAAAACGCCGCCAAAGGTGTTATTTCGATTGACGGCAGGATGGTCGAGCGGCTGCATCTTGCCCAGGCCGAACGATTGCTGGCGCGGGCAGGGCGACACTAGGAGAAAGATGATGAGGCTTTATCGTTTTCTGTCCGGTCCCGATGATTCCAGCTTCTGCCACAAGGTCACGGCGGCGCTCAACAAGGGCTGGCATCTCTATGGCTCGCCGACCTACGCCATGGACCCAAAGAAGAAGGTGATGCGCTGCGGTCAGGCCGTGGTGAAGGATATCGACGGCATCGACTACGATCCAAGCATCAAGCTGTCGGATTACTGATCCGCGCCTTCCTCGATCTTCTCCATGTCGTCGTCCGACAGGCCGAAATGGTGGCCTATCTCGTGGATCAGCACATGGGTGACGATCGAACCCAGCGTCTCCTCGTTCTCCGCCCAGTAGTCCAAAATGGCGCGGCGGTAGAGGGTGACGCGGTTGGGGCCTTCGCCGGTCTGCGGGTTCCAGCGTTCGGCGATGCCGCGCCCCTCGAACAGGCCAAGCAGGTCGAACGGTGTTTCCAGCGACAAGTCGTCCATGATCTCGTCGGTCGGGAATTCCGCCATCTGGATGACGATCTCCCCGGTCAAGGCGCGGAACTGCTCCGGCAGATGCGCATAGGCCTCAAGCGCCAAGAGTTCCATCTCCTCCATCGAGGGGGACATCTGGTCGTGCCATGAACGGGTCTGGTAGATGCGGGCCATCGTTGATCCTTTGACGGCCATATAGCGGCTACGGCGCGCGGTTTCGAGGCCGTGCAGCTTTTTGATAAACAGACCGCATTCTGAGCGAGGAATAAATTCTCCCTGAGTCCGCTTGACTCTTCGGGGAGGCTCTGGAATCTATCGGAACATAACAAGAACAGTTTTCGGAAGAAATACCGCCATGGCCTCCTCTGCCGCGGCGCAGGGCACCATTGCGACCCTGCGCAATCGGATTGCTGAGATCGAAGGCCGCTTCGCCGACAAGTTCGACGGGGCGGGGGCCGGGGATGTGCAGCTGAACCGGCATCATGGCCGGCCGCGTGCCGATCTTCTGGCCACAGGCGCCGCACGTTTTGACGCGGCGCTCGGCGGCGGTCTGCCCGGCGCGGGCCTGACCGAGATTCATGCCGCGGCCACGCGCGATGCCGCTGCCGCCGCCGCCTTTGTCCTGGCGCTCGCCCGTCCCTCGCTGGAAGCAACGTCCGCTCCCTTCCTCTGGGTGGGCGTGAAGGAGAGCTTTCGCGAGGCCGGGTATCCCTATTCTCCCGGCATCGGCTTTCTGTTCGGCATCGCCCCCTCCCGCCTGCTGGTCGCGCAGGCGGACAGGCTTGCCGACGCGCTGTGGATCGCCGAGCAGGCAGCCGCCCTGGACGGCTTCGCCGCCATCCTGCTGGAGACGCGCGGCAATTCCGCCCGCCTCGATCTCACCGCGACGCGCAGGCTGCACCAGCGCGCCCGCGATGCCGGGCATCCGCTGTTCCTTTTGCGCCAGGCGGCCTTGTCCGAGCCGACGGCGGCGCCGTTCCGGCTGGTCGTCCGGTCGGCTCCGGCCGGGCCGCGCCATGTGCTTGGCCCCTCTGCCTCTCACCGGCCGCTTGCCCGGTCGATCGGCGCGAAGAATCCTCTCTTTGTGGTTCCCGCCTCTCGGCACGGCACGCCTGCTGCGGCAGCGGCTGGGACGCTCCTGGCGTTCCCTGCCCAGGCAAGACAGGCCGCCGCTGGTCATCAGCCGGCAGGAGAACAACACCCAGCGGATCGTCGCCTTGGATGAGGCGGCGGCGCGCCTCAGGCTGAA
>JAPLOZ010000043.1 GCA_026400435.1 Hyphomicrobiales bacterium
CTTCCGAGATGGTGGATCGGGTCGGGCTCGACGACGGCCCTTCGAGCTGAACGTATGACCTCAGGCGCAAGGCCTTGAGCGGTTTGACGGGCACAGGCGCCGCATTGCCTGGAGGCCTGCCGCCCGCCATCCGGTTCGAGCCTGCACGACGGCCGGGTCATCCGTGGCTCAAACTGATCGCGCTCGCATTGAGTCTCGTCGTCCTGTTGCCCGTTTTGTCGCTCGCCTATGTGGCCCTGTCAGGAACCGGCGAGGACTGGCCGCACCTCGCGCGCAACGTGCTGCCCGGCGCCAGCGTCGCCACCGTCTATCTGATGGGGATGGTTGCGCTCGCGACCTCAAGCATCGGTGTCGCGTCGGCATGGATGGTCGTCGCCTATGAATTCCCGCTGAGGAAGACGCTGTCCTGGGCGCTGGTGCTGCCGCTCGCGGTGCCCTCCTATCTCGCCGCTTACGCGTTTGGCGAATTCTTCGACTACTCTGGGCCGGCGCAGGAACTGGTGCGAACCCTTTTCGGGTTCCAGACCGCGCGCGACTACTGGTTTCCCGACATACGATCCACTCCAGGCTGTGCGCTCGTGCTGTCGAGCGTGCTCTACCCTTATGTCTATCTGACAACGCGCATCGTCTTCCTGATGCAGGGCAGGAATATCGCGGATGTCGCGCGCACGCTCGGCGCGCGCCCAGGCAAGGTATTCTGGCGCGTGCTGCTGCCGGTAGCGCGTCCGGCAATCGTCGCAGGCGTTGCACTGGTGCTGATGGAGACAATCAACGACATCGGCGCGGCCGAATATCTCGGCGTCAGGACGCTGACCGTGACCGTTTACCAGACATGGCTCGCGCGGGGCAGCCTGGAGGGCGGCGCGCAGATCGCGTTGATCATGCTGCTCCTGGTTTTCGCAATACTCGGCGCCGAATCCTGGGCACGCCAGCATCGCCGATTCCACACCGGCCGGGCCACGCACATGAAGGCGTATCCGGCCCGCATCGCCCTGAGCCCAGTCCGGAGCCTGGCGGCAACCGCTCTGACAGCCCTGCCCGTTCTCCTCGGCTTCGGCATACCGATCTCAGTGTTCGGCAGCTATGCGCTGCGCAGGCTCGACCAGTTCGCCTCAAGCGCGCTCGCGGATGCCTTCCTCAACAGTGTCATGACGGCAAGCCTCACGGCCCTGCTGACCATCACGCTGGCGCTTTTCCTGCTCAACGCCGTGCGACTGGCGCGCTCGCCAGGAGTAAGCGCGACGGTGCGGCTCGCCTCGATCGGCTATGCGCTGCCGGGCGGCATACTTGGCCTCGGGCTCCTTTTTGCGCTGGCGCGCTTCGATAATACGGTCGATGGCTTCATGCGCGAGCACTTCGGCCATTCGACCGGCCTGCTGCTGACAGGCTCGGCTGCAGGGATCATTCTGGCCTGCACGATCCGCTTCGTGGCGCTTGCGGAAGGCGCAATCAGGTCCGGGTGGGAGAAACTTCCGGGCAACATCGACGACGCCGCGCGCAGCCTCGGCCGGACGCCGGCGCAGAGCGCTGCGTCCGTGTTGCTGCCTCTTTTACGGCCTGCGGTCCTGACTGCTGCCGTGCTGGTTTTCGTCGACACCGCCAAGGAACTGTCCGCGACAATCCTGCTGCGGCCCTTCGGCTTCTCGACGCTTGCGACCTCCGTTTACGAAAACGCCTCGCGCGGCGCGCCACAGGACGGAGCGGCGGCGGCGGTCGTCATCATCCTCACGGCGCTGGTTCCGGTGCTCCTGCTGTCGGGGGCGCTAGCCAAGGATCGCGAGGCCATGCTCTAGGCATCGCCGCCGCAGGCCTCAGCCGGAAAGAAAAGGGCGCCCGGAGGCGCCCTGAAATTGAATTGCTGTGTCAACGGGGCTTGAGCAAATTCGCCTCCTCCGGGGGATCGAAGAGGAGCGGGATCTCTCCCTCAAGTTGGCAGGACTATCGCGGCCAGTGCCTTAACAAGTCCTTACCGCGCGGCCGGCAAGTTTACGAATGTGTACCACTCGTGAAATCTAGGTAAATTTAGCAGTAGGATTCTGTTAACCACCGGCATCTGTGAAGCCACTCTGCGGTGCCGCGACACTAAAGGCCGGGAACGGCTTGGCGCTCTCGATCGCGCGATCGGACCGGGAGCGGCAGTTTATCAACCACTTGTCGTCGTTGCCGACGTCAGGCGTTTTGCATATCGGCGCACGCGGGGGCAAAGTGCGGCATGGTAAAAAGAGTCGCGCATCCGTGCCATCCGGACGCCACAAAGGCCTGTGATGGCGCGGGAACGGAGGGGCGTCGCAGTTGAACCCAGGGACAGTTTTGCAAGGATGAACCGCGCCAACCGCATTGCGTGGACGGTGGCTCTCGCGGCTTGTCTTGCCATGCTTGCGGCGTTTGCCGTGCCCTACATTGCTTCCACGCGCGTCGTCAGCGACCGCATCGCCGACGAGATGTCCGAGTGGAGCGGCTTCGACGTCAAGATCGGCGCTCCGCCGCAAATCGATATCTGGCCCCGCCTCCAGGCAAATCTCACGGACGTAACCCTGTCGCTGCCCGGCGGCGGCGCCGCGGTCGTGACGGCGGAGCGTGTCGAAATCGAAATGTCCGCCTTGGCGGCGCTATCGGGCAATCCGGAATTTTCGACGGTCCGGTTTGTCAGGCCGACGATTTCAGTCGACGCCGATGACCATCTCGCAGGCCTTGGCGTCAACGGCAAGATCGGCCACGCGGTTGCGACAGCCCGGGTCATCGTGGCGGAGAACAGCGCGAATCCCGATATGGCACGGCTAGCTGTCCAGAAGTTTGGTACACTCGAGTTTTCGGATGGACGGATCGTCGCTGTCTCCACCGGCGGCGAGGCCGAACTGGGCAGCGGACTGACAGGACGCCTTGACTGGGCGGTGTCCAACGGACGAGCCGATGCTTCGGTCACCGGCGTGTGGCGCGGCGAGGAGGTGTCGGTGAATGCTTCATCGCCCAGTCCGCTGCTGTTTCTGGGCGGTGGAACGGCGCCGGTGGCGATCAGCATGAAGTCGGCGCCCGCCAGCCTGTCCTTCGAGGGCATGGCAAGCCTCGCCCACAGCGGCTATGTCGAAGGGAGCGCGAGCTTTTCGGCGCCGTCTGCGCGCAAGCTTTTCGAGTGGTCAGGCGCGCAACTCGCACACAGCACCGCAATCGGCTCGATCGCGCTCGAAAGCAGGATCCAGGGCGACAGGGACCGCCTGCGGTTCGAGGATGCTACCATAACCATGGACGGCAAGCCGGCGCGCGGCGCGCTCGACCTTCTGATGAAAGGCAAGCTGCCCGTGGTATCGGGAACGCTCGCCTTCGACACACTGGACCTGAGGGCGTTCCTCTCGGCCTTCACCCCGCTCGACGCTTCCGCCGACACCGGGCCAGGCGTGATCGACGCCAGTTTCGCCAGCAGCCTCAATCTCGATCTCAGGCTGTCCGCTGTGCAGGCGACGGCCGGCGCGTTCTCGCTTTCCGACGTGGCCGCAACCGCGCGCGTCGACGAAGGCCTTGCCGCATTCGATATTTCCGACGCCACGGCATTTGGCGGCACGATCCAGACAGGCCTGCGTTTCGACCGCAAGGCCGATGCAACCGGGGTCGAGATGCGGTTGCTTGCCACCGATGTCGACGGCGGTGCGTTGGGCGCCGCGACCGGCATGACCCGGCTGGCGCCTGGCGGGCGCGGTACCATATCCATCATCCTGAAGAGTGGCGGTGAAAATTGGGCCGACCTGCTCGGCCACGCGAACGGTTCCTTCGCGGCAAATTTCGGGCGGGGCCTGTTGTCGGGCGTCGATGTGACAGGGCTGATTGCGCGGCTTGCAGAGGGCCAACCCTTCGCGTTCGACGCGGTCGCCACCGGTGTCTCGCCAGTCGACGGATTTGATGTAAAGGCAGTGCTGTCGGACGGCACAGCAACAATCGAAAAGGCGGAATTGCGTACGCCATTGCACCGCATAACATTTTCTGGCGCAGCTTCCCTGTCGGACGGCGGCATCGATCTGTCCGCCACGGCGCTACCGCCTCTACAGGCGGCAACCGGCGATGACGCCGACGGCCAGGCGACGACCTTCGCGATCAAGGGACAATGGGACGCGCCGTCAATCGTCCCCACGGCCGGATCGGCAGCGAACTAGGGCATTTCAAGGCGGCTCTGCGCGCTAGCCCCGCTGCGCGGCCTGTTCGTCACGCTGACGCTGGAACTCACGACGCTTATTGACGATCGACGCGGCGATGACGCCGACGGCGACCACCGCGATCATCAGCGTGCAGGCGGCGTTGATCTCGGGGGTCACACCGAGGCGGACCTGGCTGTAGATTTTCATCGGCAACGTGGTTGCACCTGGCCCCGAGGCAAAGCTCGCTATCACGAGATCGTCGAGCGACAGCGTAAATGCCAGCATCCAGCCCGAAACGATCGCCGGCGCGATGACTGGCAGCGTGACCTGGAAAAATGTCTTGACCGGCGGCGCACCGAGATCCATCGCCGCCTCCTCGAGCGAGCGGTCGAAACTCATCAGCCGCGCCTGGACCACCACGGCGACGAAACACATGGTGAAGGTGATGTGCGCGAGCGTGACGGTCAGGAAGCCGCGGTCGAGCCCGACCGCCACGAAAAGAAGCAACAGCGAAAGACCGGTGATAACCTCGGGCATGACAAGCGGCGCAAACACCATGCCCGAAAAAAGCACGCGGCCGCGAAAGCGCGTGTAGCGCGTCAATGCAAGTGCCGCCAGCGTGCCGAATACCGTTGCGACGCTCGCCGATATGACGCCCACGCGCAGCGTGACCCAGGCGGCGTCCATCAGACCCTGGTTGCGGAACAGCGAACCGTACCACTTGGTCGAGAAGCCGCCCCACACGGTGACCAGCTTCGATTCGTTGAACGAGAAGATGATGAGAAGCACGATCGGCAAATAGAGGAAGGCGAATCCGAGCACCACGGACGTGATGTTGAACCTGCTCCAGGTGGGGTTCATGGGCGCGCCCTCACTTGCTTTGTTCCTGTGCCCGCGCCTGCGCCGACTGGAAGATCATGATCGGCACGATGAGCAGCAGCAGCAGGATCACCGCCACGGCGGACGACACCGGCCAGTCACGGTTGGCGAAGAATTCGTTCCACAGCGTGCGCCCGATCATCAACGTCTGCGAACCGCCGAGAAGATCGGGAATGACGAACTCGCCGACCGCCGGAATGAAGACCAGCATGCAGCCCGCGATGACGCCCGGCAGCGAGAGAGGGAACGTGATCTTCCAGAAAGCGCTGGTCGGCGGGCAGCCCAGATCCTGCGCCGCCTCGATCAGCGAATAGTCCATCTTCTCGAGCGAAGAGTAGAGCGGAAGGATCATGAACGGCAGATACGAATAGACGATGCCGATGAAGATCGCCGTGTGGGTGTTCAGAATGACAAGCGGCTGGTGGATGATCCCGGTGCTCAGCAGCAACTGGTTGAGCAGGCCCTCCGGCTTCAAGATGCCTATCCAAGCATAGACGCGGATCAGGAACGACGTCCAGAAAGGCAGGATCACGAGCATCAGCAGCGTGGGACGCAGCGCCGTCGGGGCGCGCGCCATGCCGTATGCGATCGGATATCCGACGGCGAGCGCGAGAATGGTCGAGATGCCCGCGATCCAGACGCTGGAAAGATAGGCATTGAAGTAGAGCGGATCGTCGGTCAGCCAGAGGTAGTTTTCAAAGCTCAGTTCCTTGAGCTGGGACCAAAATCCGCCAATGCCCTCGCCGAAGCCGAGCACCGGCGTATAGGGCGGCATGGCGATGGCCGTCTGCGACAGCGAAATCTTGAAGACGATGACGAAGGGTATCAGGAAGAAGACCAGCAGCCAGGCATAGGGAACGATGATGACCAGCCGGCTCGCCACGGCGCGAAGGGCGCGCACCGGCAGGGACGAGCGAGCATCTGGCGCGGCGGAGACGGAGAGGGCGGCGTCGGTCATGGCTTCGCCTACCGCGTCAACACGATGCCGGCGTCCGGCTGGAAGGATATCCACGCCCGGTCATGCCACGTCAGCGGGTCGTCGCTCGCGCGCGAACTGTTGAGCGCGCTCGCCTGGATGACCTGGCCGTCAGCCAGCCGCACGCGGTAAACCGTCATGTCGCCAAGATAGGCAAGATCATAGACCTCGCCTTCCATGGCGTTGACGGCGCCCTCGGGACGCTTCGACGACACCTTGATCTTCTCCGGGCGGACCGCAAAAGCGATGGCGTTGCCGGCAGCCGCGTCCCCCGCATTGTCCACCACGATCTCGGCCCCACTGGCGCCGGTGACGCGGGCGATGCCCGCATCACGCGATGCGACCGTTCCCTCGAACATGTTCACGTTGCCGACGAAATTGGCGACGAAACGCGACGCCGGCGCCTCGTAGATTTCCGCCGGTGTCGCCACCTGCATCAGCTGGCCCTTGTCCAGGATGGCGATGCGGTCGGCCATGGTCATGGCCTCTTCCTGGTCGTGCGTGACAACGACGAAGGTCAGGCCGAGCGACTGCTGCAGGTCCATCAGTTCGAACTGCGTCTCCTCGCGCAGCTTCTTGTCGAGCGCGCCGAGCGGTTCGTCGAGCAAAAGCACCTTTGGCCGCTTGGCTACCGAACGCGCGAGCGCAACGCGCTGGCGCTGGCCGCCCGACAGCTGGTGCGGCTTGCGCTTTGCGAACTGCTCCAGCTTGACCAGCTTGAGCATCTCGGCGACCCGCGCGTCGATGTCGGCCTTCGGCATGCCCTCCTGCTTCAGCCCGAAGCCGACATTCGCCTCTACTGTCATATGGGGAAACAGCGCGTAGGACTGGAACATCATGTTGAGCGGCCGCCTGTATGGCGGAATGCCGCGCAGATCCTGACCGTCGAGCATGATGCGGCCGGATGTCGGGTTGTCGAAACCGGCCAGCATCCTCAGCAGTGTCGACTTGCCCGAACCGGACCCGCCGAGAAGCGCGAAGAACTCCTTCTCGTAGATCGCGAGCGAAAGATTGTCGACCGCCGTGAAGTCACCGAACACCTTGGTGACGTTCTCGAACGAGATGTAGGGCTTCGCCGATGGATCGTTCCAGGGAGCGAACGACCTTCTGATGCTGCCGAGCGATTTCATGCTGTCCCCCAACCCCGCCGAACCTGGTCCTACAAAAAGAGACCCCGGCGTTTTTTGAGGCGCCGGGGATAAGGTCATTGACCGGTGACAATTTTCGTCCAGGCCCGCGTCACGACACGCTGCGTCTTGGGATCGTAGGGCGAGACGGTGAACAATGTCGCCAGGGCCGCCTCATCCGGGAAGATTGCCGGATCGTCCAGGATCTCCTTGTCGATGAACGCCTGGGACGCCTTGTTTCCATTGGCGTAGAAAATGTAGTTCGACGCCTTCGCAATGACTTCCGGCTTCATCATGAAATTGAGGAATTCGTGCGCTTCCTCGACATGAGGGGCATCGGCCGGGATCGCCAGCTGGTCGAACCACATCTCGGCGCCCTCCTTGGGCACCACATAGTCGACGACGACGCCCTGGTCGGCCTCCGCGGCGCGGTCGCGCGCCTGGAACACGTCGCCCGACCAGCCTATGGCGAGGCAGATGTCGCCGTTGGCAAGTGCGTTGATGTATTCCGAGGAATGGAACTTGCGGATGTAGGGCCTGACCTTCATCAGCGCTTCTTCGGCCTTGGCAAGGTCTTCGGGTGCCGTGGATTCGGTATCGATGCCGAGATATCTCAAGGCGGTCGGGAATATGTCGGTCGGGGAATCCAGGATATAGACGCCGCAATCGGCAAGCTTCGACAGTTTCTCGGGGTTGAAGAACACATCCCAGCTGTCGATCTTGTCGATGCCGAGCGCTTCCTGCACCTTCTTCTGATTATAGCCGATGCCGACCGTGCCCCACATGTAGTTGATGGAGTATTCGTTGCCGGGATCGTATTTGGCGGTGCGCTCGGAGACGATGTCCCACATGTTGACGAGGTTGGGCAGCTTGGACTTGTCCAGCTTCTGGAACACGCCGGCCTGGATCTGGCGGGCGAGGAAGTTGCCGGTAGGCACGACCACGTCATATCCGCTGCCGCCGGCGAGGAGCTTGGTTTCAAGAATCTCGTTGGAATCGAAGACGTCGTAGACGACCTTGATGCCGGTCTCCTTGGTGAACTCCTCGATGACCGACTCATCGATATAGTCCGACCAGTTATAGACGTTGACGACACGCTCCTGCGCAGAGGCGGACAGGCTCAGGACCGCCGCGACGGCAGTCGCAGCGGACAATGCGATAAGTTTTCGGACCATTACCATTCCCCTTGTTATCGAGTTGGCATGTGAGCCTCCTCGATCACATGCCGAACCCTCCGATAACTTGGAGCCTATTGGCCTTTTTGGGCGGCGACAAGGTTCGAAATCGAATGGGCGAACGGACGCCGCGTCAGTTTGGCGCGGGAACCCCGGTGACGCCTGCACGCTCCGGACGGGACATGCGCTTGAACTCGAGGCCGATATGGACGAGCAGCGCGACAAAAATCACGGCGCCGCCGATGAGCGTTCGGGTCGAAGGCACCTCGCCATGGACCAGCCAGACCCAGACCGGCGCAAGCAGCGTCTCGAATGTCCCCAGCAGAGCTGCAAATGCGGCCGGGATCAGCCGGGCGCCGGTGGCGAAAAGAGCGAGGCCAAGGCCCAGGTTCAAGGCTCCAAAGGCAAACAGCCACGCCATGTCCGAGCCGCCTACCGCGAAGGCGCCAGCCTGGGTAGCCGCAAAGGCGCATGCGATGGTGGTGCCGAGGCAGGTGGCCGGCGTCATGCGCACGTGGGAATAGCGGCGTGTGATGACCGTGGCCGAGGAAAATGCCAGTGCAATAAGCAGCGCCAGTCCGCTGCCTATAGGCGACACCGTCCCGTCCAGGGAATCCGACACCATGATCGCCACCCCTAGAATGACCGCGAAAATGGCTATCCAGGTCGGCAGCGCAACCTTTTCACCAAACAGCAGGAAAGCCATCAGCGCCGCCAGGAGTGGTACGCCTGCCTGCATCAGGACGACATTGGCCACGGTGGTATGGGCGATCGCGAGGATAAAGCTCGACGAAGCGGTAGCGAAGCACAGCGCAACCGCCAGACCTGGCAGACCCATTTCGCGGAACAGGCGCAGCGTGCCGCGCGGGCCGTCGCGCACGAGCATGAAGCCCAGCACGAAAAGCGTGGCCCAGAACGACCGCCAGAAGACCACGGTCCAATCGTCGGGAGTCTCGATGAAGCGGCTGATGGTGCCGCCGAAACTCCAGATCAGCGCCGACAGGAATACGAGCAGGAAACCTAAGCCCTCCTCGCGCCTCGAGACGGGCGGCATGCGGGTCGCGTTGGCAGCGGCTTCGGTCATGACGGCAGTCTCGGCGAATTTCTGGCGGGACGATGCGCGTGCAACGACGCCGCATTTCGGAATCCGGGTAGAGCAAAGCGGTCGCCGCCGCATGATCCAGCAGGAAACGCCGGTTGTGGCAAGCCGGGAGCCGGCGCGATTTCCGTTCTGGAAGCCCTGCGCGCGCAGCAAAATCCATTCCGAATCCTGTGGCCATGTTGTAAGGTCGCGCCGGGATCTGCGCTCACCAAGGGATGTCGGATGAGATGTCTCGTCGTCGCCGATCTGCACTATTCATTGCCGCAATACGACTGGGTCGTGCAGGTGGCCGGCCGGTTCGATGCCGTCATCATCGCCGGAGACCATCTCGATCTCGGTTCGCTTGTCGACTGGCGCGCCCAGACCATCGTGGTGCGCAAGTATCTCGACCTGCTGCGCGCCAAAACGAGGCTGATAACCTGCTCGGGCAACCACGACCTCGATTCGCGTGACCAATTCGGAGAAAAGGTCGCAAAATGGGTCGGCGACCTGAGCAGCGAGGGCGTGCCGTCGGACGGATCGTCGTTTACCTGTGGCGATACGCTCTTCACCATCTGCCCCTGGTGGGATGGGCCGCTGACCCGCGACCGGGTCGCAGCGCAACTCGAAGCAGACGCGCCGAAGCGGACCGGGTGCTGGTTCTGGGTGCATCACGCGCCGCCCGACAACTCGCCGACCAGTTGGGACGGCCACCGCTATATGGGCGACGCGCCGCTGGCCGAGTGGATCGCCGAGTTCAGGCCCGACATCGTCTTTTCGGGCCATGTCCACCAATCGCCCTTCGCCAAGGGCGGCTCCTGGGTCGACCGGATCGGCAATACCTGGGTGTTCAACGCCGGGCACCAGTTCGGCGCACCGCCGAGCCACATCGTCATCGACACCGGGACGAAGGAGGCGATCTGGATTTCGGCGGCCGGCGTCCAGGCAGTGCATCTCGACCAGCCCCTGGAGCGGCCTGTCGCGTCTCTCTCCATGCTTCCGGACTGGCTTACCGCGCCCGATGCGGCTGACGGTCGGATCCAGGCTTGAAATCCGTGTCGGGCTGATGGAGCAGGCTGGCCAGCACTTCGCTGACCATCGCGAGATGATTGCCCTGTCCCGAATACTGCCGCTTGAGATCGACCAGGTAGGTGGTTGCGGTATTCAGCCGCTGGGCGAGCAGGCGCGCGACGACGAGGGCGACCTCGGGATCGGATCTCAGGAACTTCTCGGCGTCCTCGAAGACGTAAACCGTCGCCGGCGACAGGGTTCGGACAGTCGCGGTGTGCGGAATATCGAGCAGCACCGACATCTCGCCGAAAATCGAGCCCGGCTCGCTGACGATCGCGACGCGGGTTTCGCCACGCACGACCTCTACCGTACCCGACGCCAGAACATAGAGTCGTCCCGAACGCACTCCTTCGTGGAGGAGCACCGTAGCCGCCGGAAGATCGGTCTTCCTGCTGTCGTGGTAGTCTAAGATAGCCGGCTGCATCGTCGATTTTCCTGAACGAGCTTCCTCGTGCGGAGCGCAGGCATCTTCGCACATGCAGCGCATACCGCAATGCGTCATTGCGCACGTTCCTTTCGTGGTCGTTTGGATTCCCTAAAATTTGAGCTATTGTCAGAGCAGGGGTTGGCGGGGGCCCAAAACACGAGGGACTTCTGTGGCGGGCGGCAACTATGTTTCGGCAAAGGACCTGAAGCGGCTATCGGAACTGCAGGCGTGGCGGACTGGTCTGGCGATCGCCATCGACTGGACCGTCATCGCAGTGGCCATTGCGCTCTGCGAATGGAGCGCGAGCTGGTGGCTCTACCTGCCGGCTGTGCTGGTCATCGCCGGCCGCCAGCACGCACTTGCCGGCCTGCTGCACGATTTCGGCCACTACCGCTTCGTCGCGAGCAAGCGCGTGACCGACTGGACCGCCGACCTTCTGCTGGCCTGGCCCCTGCTGGCCACTCTCAAGGGTTACCGGAGCAACCATCTGATCCATCACCGCTACCTCAACACCGACAAGGATCCGGACTGGACGATCAAACTGGGGTCGCGCGAGTTCACCTTCCCGCAGGAGATGCGCTTTGCGGTCATGAACCTGCTTGGCTATCTGGTCGGGGTGAGCACGGTGCGCGACTTCAAGAAGGCGCTGGTGCGGATGCGGGCGGACGAGCAGTCGACGCCTGGCTATGTGGCTTTGCGCATCGGCTTCTACGCCGCGGTGGCGATTATCCTGACGCTCTCAGGACTATGGAGCGAGTTCGCCCTCTACTGGCTCGTGCCGTACGCCACATTCTTCTTCATGTTCCTCTACATTCGCAGCGTCGCCGACCACTTCGGCTCGACCATGGACTACGCGCACGACCTGACGTCGACGCGAACGGTGATGCCCTATTTCTGGGAGCGGTGGTTCTTCTCGCCGCACAACATCAACTACCACATCGAACACCACCTCTACGCCAGCGTGCCCTACTACAACCTTCCGGAACTCAGCCGCATCCTGATGGCCAATCCGCAATACGCGGCAAGGGCGCATGTCACCCATGGCTTCGTGACCGGTCTGTGGAACGAGATCGTGGGGACGAAGGCGCGCAAGGTCGCGCCGGTCAGCCAGGCGGAGTCTGCGGTGCAGCCTGCCGAATAGACACTCTTACTGAAAGTCGAAGGCGCTCAGACCAGTAACCATCTCGTCAAGCCCCAGCGGCCGTGTGACCGGCGGCTCGGCCCGGGCAAGACAGCCGGCGCGCTCGCAAAGCCTGCACAAAGGGCCGATCGGAACAGCGTTGCCGGAAAGCGCCGCGCCATAAACGAGCTGGTCGCGGAAGGCGATGTCGCAGCCCAGAAGGATCGCGGTGCGGCGCGGACGCTCCTCGAAGCCGCCTTGCGGGCCGTCAACCGTGCGGGCAATCGTTAGGAAGGCGGCTCCGTCCGGCATCTCCACCGTTTCCGCCAAGACCCTGCCCGGTTCCGCGAAAGCGTCGTGAACTGCAAGCTTCGGGCAGGCCCCGCCAAAGGCCGCATGCGGAAAACCCTGCGCGCCGAGACGGCGCAGGCGATTTCCCGCGCTGTCGATCTCCATCAGGAAGAAGGGCACGCCAGTAGCACCGCTACGTTGCAAGGTGATGAGCCGACTCGCCGCCTGCTCGAAGGAGACGCCGAACCGGGACGCAAGCACCGCCACGTCGTAGCGCGCGCGCCCAGCCGCGAGGTGGAACGGCGCATAGGGCAGCATGAGCGCCAGCGCCGCATAGCGCGCAAGCTCGAAGCGGGCGAGCCGTCGCGCTTCGTCCGAGCCGAGCTTCAGCGCATCGACCTCGAGGACCAGTGCATCGCGCAGACGGATGAGGCTCGCTTCCATCGCAACCTCGCGCACCTGTTCCGGGCGCGACAGGCGCTCGGACAGGAAAAGCCGCTGCGAGTGTCGGTCATAGCGCCGCCGCCAGTTGGGCATGGTGTCCGCCGGCAGCAGACGCACGGAAATGCCATGCTCCTTGCGCAGCCACGCCTTGAGCGCCGCGAACAAATCGTCGCCAGGGGCCAGCTCGGCAGTGAACGCTTCCGCGGCCTCCTCGATGCCGGCGAAATGCCATGGGCGGCGCTCGAAAACATCGCGCACCTCGTCGACCGGCAGCCGCGCGCCAGACAGCGTCGTGGCCCTCCCCCCGCCCGCCAGCAGCGCATTGAGATCGGACAGGCGCTCGGCCTGCTCGCGATAGGCGCGGAACAATTTCTGCATGGCCGCCGCGGCATTGGGCGCTGCCTCCGCGAGGTCGATCAGTTCCTGGTCGCCCGGCAGTTCGCCTGCCAGCAGCGGGTCAGAAAACACCTCCTTGAGGGCGGCGACCGAACCGCGCGTCTCGCCCTGCAACGCGTGCGGATCGATCTTGTAGACCGAGGCGAGCTTCAGGATGAGCTGGACGGTGATAGGCCGCTGGTTACGCTCGATGAGGTTAAGGTAGGACGGCGAGATGCCGAGCCCTTCCGCCATGGCGGTCTGGGTCAGCGAGCGCTCCATGCGCAGCCGTCGAATGCGGGGTCCGGCGAAGATTTTTTGGTCAGCCATCGACCGTGCCTAAGTCTTGGCCGTCAAGTAGTACGTCGCAAACAGGCAAATCAGGCCAACAAAGCCAGCACACAACTGCGCGATAGCGACTTTCGATGCGGAGCGGGTAACACCCATCGCGCAGATCGCAGACATTGCAAATCCCCCAAATCCAACGGCGGATATGAAAAACAAACCGTTTGGGAGCTCGCCAGCGATGAAACTCGGGAAGGAAAGAAGAAGCAAAGACGCGGCAAGGAACATCGCACTAAACAACACCGCTAGGGTGCCAGGCGGTCCAGCGGCAGACTGCGGTTGTGCGGCACCAGACTCGCGTGCAGGCGACCACTGGTAGACGAGTTCTAAAAAGCCCCCAAGACAGACGACAACCAACAATAGCTGACATAGAGCGGCCGACATCAGCAACGCAGTGGTGATCGCCATCGACCCCTCCAATGGGTATGTTTTCAATTTTTACATTTTGACAGACGTCATATGTCACATCCTAAACAGGTTTTCCTTTATTTTCCGGCATTCCGCAAGTCTGCACTCGCCATTTAGGCGCTCTGTTGTAAACGAAGTCAGATCGATGAGGCGCAATATGACGCCACCGAACAGTGCCACACGGCCGCAGGAAGCTCGATATGACTGACTTTTACAACCTCATCCCCTCCGCACCCCAAGGCCGTTTCGACGGCATAGAGCGCCCCTATGCGGCTGCCGATGTGGAGCGGCTGCGCGGCTCGGTGCAGATCAGGCACACACTGGCCGAGAACGGCGCGAACCGGCTGTGGACGCTAATCCACAGCGAGGATTTCGTGAATGCGCTGGGCGCCGTCACCGGCAACCAGGCGATGCAGCAGGTGCGCGCGGGACTGAAGGCCATCTACCTCTCCGGCTGGCAGGTCGCCGCCGACGCCAACACGGCCGGCGCCATGTATCCCGACCAGTCGCTCTATCCGGCCAACGCAGCACCCGAGCTTGTCCGTCGCATCAACCGCACGCTGCAGCGCGCCGACCAGATCGAGGTTTCCGAGGGCAACGGCCTGTCGGTCGAGACCTGGTTCGCGCCGATCGTCGCCGATGCCGAGGCCGGTTTCGGCGGACCGCTCAACGCCTTCGAGATCATGAAGGCCTTCATCGAGGCGGGTGCGGCCGGCGTGCATTTCGAGGACCAGCTCGCGTCCGAGAAGAAGTGCGGCCATCTCGGCGGCAAGGTGCTGATCCCGACCGCCGCGCACATCCGCAACCTCGACGCCGCGCGGCTCGCTGCCGACGTGATGGGCACGCCGACGTTGATCGTGGCGCGCACCGATGCGGAGGCAGCAAAGCTCTTGACCTCCGACATCGACGAGAACGACAAGCCGTTCGTCGACTATGCCGCGGGCCGCACGGCGGAAGGTTTCTACCAGGTACGCAACGGCATCGAGCCGTGCATCGCGCGCGCCATAGCCTATGCACCGCATTGCGACCTGATCTGGATGGAGACCGGCAAGCCCGACCTCGCGCAGGCGCGCAAGTTCGCCGAGGCCGTGCACAAGGTCCATCCGGGCAAGAAGCTCGCCTACAATTGTTCGCCCTCCTTCAACTGGAAGAAGAACCTCGACGACGCGACGATCGCGAAGTTCCAGCGCGAGCTCGGCGCGATGGGCTACAAGTTCCAGTTCATCACGCTGGCCGGCTTCCACCAGTTGAACTTCGGCATGTTCGAGCTGGCGCGCGGCTACAAGAACCGCCAGATGGCGGCGTATTCCGAGCTGCAGGAGGCGGAGTTCGCCGCCGAGGTCAACGGCTATACCGCCACCAAGCACCAGCGCGAAGTCGGCACGGGCTATTTCGACGCCGTGTCGATGGCGATCACCGGCGGACTGTCCTCCACCACCGCCATGCACGACTCCACCGAACACGAACAGTTCCGCCCGGCGGCGGAATAGCAAACGGACAAAAAGGGAGAAGCACCATGAACGTCAGGCCGCAAGTCAAGCAGCGCGCCGAGGAGCAGGCCTCGGCGATGACATCGGACCAGCAGGCGGCGATCCGCATCCTGGCCAACGACCTGCATCGCCTGAACCAGGCAGTGATGCAAGCTGTCGAGGCCGGCGTTTCGGTCGAACTCGTGCGCTCGGCCAGACATCACGGCGGCAAGGGCAACTGGGGCGACCTGCTGATACCGGTCATCGTGACACAGCAGGCTTGAGCGGCCAGCGGCGATCCCACGATACGCCAGGCGCCGGCGGGCCCCAGCTAACCCCGGTTTGCCGCTGGCGCTCTGCTCACCGACGCAATAGGATTGCCTGAAGCACCCCGACAAGTCGGATCAGGACAAGGGCCCTAAGGCGCGATGGCGGCATCGAGAATAGAAGCCGGATTCGAGGAGAAGTTTGTTGCCGACCGCGATGCCCGTCACGGCCTGGCGCCGGATCTTTCCCGGGTTCTCGTTGTCGGAAATTCGCAGATCAACCGGATCGTTGTCGCCAGGATTGTCGAGCGCTGCGGCCTCAGACCGGTCAGCGAAGCACCCGCGAACGCCTTGCGCGTCCTGCCGCTTCTCTTCCCGGGCCTCGTCATCCTCGATGGGGGACCCGACAACATGGATTGCGACAACCTTGTTGCAGGGGTCGCGGCGTTGCGCCGCGTCTCGGGCAACTGTCTTCCAGCGGTCATTCTGTTGTCCAGCCGCGCTGGCGCTGCGGCCGGCTCGTCGCTCGAACGCATAACCGACGCGATCGTGACGAAGCCGTTCACCACCGAACAGTTGCAGCCGGCGATCGAGAACCTGGTCAAGGCGGCAACGGCCTAGATCCTGAAGGCCCGCTTCGCCGCCCCTTCCCTTGTTCCACGCTGCCCGGCTATAGTCGCAAATCTGCAACGTCCAATCGGTGATTGATGCCACCCGCAAAAAAGGAAGCCCGTCCGTCAAGCCGCGGGGGCCGTGCCCGTACGCCCGCCTATGTGAAGAACCACCGGGGGGTGAAGAACTGGAAGGAAGCCGGAGCCTGGCTTGAGTGGCGCGGCATCGAGGACATCGAGTGCATCACGCCGGACCAGGCTGGCATCGCGCGCGGCAAGATGATGCCGTCGAAGAAATTTACGTCCAACACCTCGCTGGCGCTGCCTTCGGCCGTCTTCATGACGACCATCTCGGGCGGCTATCCGGAAGACGGCAACGGTTTCCACTATCCGGAGGATGATGGCGACCTGAAGCTGATGCCCGACCTCGGCACGCTGTGCGAAGTGCCGTGGGAATCCGATCCGACCGCGCAGGTGATCTGCGATCTCGTCCATCAGGACGGGCGTCTGGTCGAATTCACGCCGCGCAACCTGCTGAAGCGCGTGCTGGCTGCCTATGAAGCGCGCGGCCTGCGGCCGGTGGTGGCGCCCGAGATCGAGTTCTACCTGGTGCGCAAGAACCCCGACCCCGACTATCCGCTGACCCCGCCGGTCGGACGCTCCGGCCGGCCGATCGGTGGCGGCGCCGGCTATTCGATCGCCGGCGTCAACGAATTCGACGAGCTGATCGACGACATCTACCACTTCTCGGAGGCCCAGGGGCTCGAGATCGACACGCTCATCCATGAGGAAGGCGCGGGGCAGCTCGAGATCAATCTGCGCCACGGCGACCCTATCGAACTGGCCGACCAGGTGTTCATGTTCAAGCGCACCATCCGCGAGGCGGCGCTCAAGCACGAGACCTACGCCACTTTCATGGCCAAGCCGATGCAGGGCCAGCCCGGATCGGCGATGCACATCCACCAGTCCATCATCAACACCAAGACCGGCCGCAACCTGTTCACCAAGGAAGACGGCAGCGAGTCCGCCGAATTCCTGCATTTCATCGGCGGCATGCAGAAGCATGTGCCCAACGCGCTGGTGATGTTTGCACCCTACGTGAATTCCTATCGCCGGCTCACCCAGGCCGCGTCCGCCCCGGTCAACAACAAGTGGGGCTACGACAACCGAACCACGGCTTTCCGGGTACCGCGCTCCGACCCGGCGGGGCGGCGCGTCGAAAACCGCATCCCGTCTTCGGACGCCAACCCCTATCTGGCGCTTGCCGCGTCGCTTGCCTGCGGGCTGATTGGCATCGCCAAGAAGCTGAAGCCGGACGCGCCGATCCTCACGACCGCCAACGAGGCCGAGATCGACCTGCCGCGCGGATTGCTCGAAGCCGTCGACATGTTCGAGGCGGACGATGATCTGCGCGAGGTTCTCGGTGCATCCTTCATTGCGACCTATGCCGCGATCAAGCGCGCGGAGTTCGAGACCTTCATGGAAGTGATCTCGCCGTGGGAACGCGAGTTTTTGCTGCTGAACGTGTGAATGGTGAATGGTGAATGGTGGGAGAAGCTGAAATTTTCGGACAGGGCAACACGGTTTTGATGCATCGCAAGAATGTGCAGCGGATCGGCCGCTATATCGACCATTCACCATTTGCCATTCACCATTCACCCCTATGAAATACCAATCCCCCATCTCCCCCGGCTACTCCTGGTACGAGCACACGGCCGGCCCAAGGCCAGACTATCCGGCACTTGACGGTGACCTGACCTGCGACGTCGCGATCGTTGGCGGCGGCTTCACCGGCCTGTCCGCCGCCACGCATCTCGCGAAAGCCGGAACCAGCGTTGCGCTGATCGAGGCTCATCGCATCGGCGATGGCGCGTCGGGACGCAATGGCGGCCAGCTTGGCACCGGCCAGCGGGCAGGCGCGGAGGAAATCGAGAAGGAACTCGGCTTCGAGCGCGCAAAGGCGCTGTTCGATGTCGCCGAGGAGGCGAAGGCGCATCTCCTCGAATTCGCGGCGACGAACAACATCGAGATCGACTTCCGGCCCGGCCATCTCAACGTCTGCCATCAGAAGCGCGCGCTGCCCGAATATGTCGAACATGCCGAGGCGATGACCACCCGCTTCAACTATCCTCACATCAAATACATGGACGCCGCCGAGACGCATGAGCGCATGGGCTCCGACCACTATTTTGGCGGCGTGCGCGACACCGGCACCGGGCACATCCATCCCCTGAAACTCGTGCTGGGCACAGCGCGCGTCGCGGCGGAAAGCGGCGCGAAGATCTTCGAGAACACCGAGTCGACCGGCATCACCACCAATGGCGGCAAGGTGATCGTCACCACGCCGAAAGGTACGATATCAGCCAAAAAATGCCTCATCGCCGTCAATTCCTACGGCGGCGACCTCGAGCCGCAGACGGCTTCGCACGTCATGCCGATCGGTTCCTTCATCGGCGCGACGATACCGCTCGGCGACGACAGTCCTGTCCTGCCGGGCGGCGAATCCGTTTCGGATTCGCGCTTCGTGGTACGCTACTTCCGCCGCGCCAAAACCGGCGAGTTGCTGTTTGGCGGCCGCGAGATCTACGCGCCGGGAAATCCACAGGATATCCACATCCACATCCGCAGGCAGATCGCCGAAATTTATCCGCAACTCAAGGATGTCGAGATCACCCACGCCTGGGGCGGCTATGTCGGCATCACGCTTCCCCGAAAACCCTTCGTGCGCGAGGTGATGCCCAACGTGATTTCGGCCGGCGGCTATTCCGGCCACGGCGTGATGCTGTCCAACTACATGGGCAAGCTCTACGCCGAGAGCGTGTCGGGCAACCGCGACCGGCTGAAGCTGTTCGAGGAACTGAAGATCCCACCCTTCCCCGGCGGCCGCACCTTCCGCGCGCCGCTGCTGTTCCTGGCGCTCAACTGGTACGCGCTGCGGGATCGGTTCTGACGTCGCTTCCCGTCACAACCGCGTGAAGCCGCGCGGCTTTCAGGTGGTTCAACCCCGTTCCTGCACTATGTGCGGCCCATGAATCGCAGAACCGTGCTCTCCCTTCCGCTGCTCCTCGCTACCACCCGGCTGGTCCCGGCGCAGGAGACGATGCAGGCCGCGATCGGCTTCGCGCTCGACAGTGCCAACCAGCTTGGCCCGCTGCGTTGCGTTGTGGTGTCGGAGGACGGCAGGGAGATCGCCGCGCGCGGCTTCCACGGCGGCTCCCCGGACCAGGCCACCAACATCAAATCGGCGTCCAAATCGGTGATCTCGGCGCTGGTCGGCATAGCCATCGACAAGGGCGTGCTGGCGGGCGTCGGCCAGAAGATCGCGCCGCTGCTGGCAAGGGATATGCCCGACGATGCCGACCCGCGTCTGGCGGAAGTGACCATCGGCAATCTGCTTTCGATGCAGGCCGGGCTGGGGCGCACTTCGGGGCCGAATTACGGACGCTGGGTGTCGAGCCGCAACTGGGTTCAGGCCGCGCTCGCCGAGCCGTTCGACGGCCAGCCCGGCGGGGAGATGCTTTATTCGACCGGCTCGACGCATCTCTTGTCGGCGATTCTGACACGCGCAAGCGGACGGTCCACGCGCGAGCTTGCGGACGACTGGCTCGCACCCGTCGAGGGGTTCGCGATCTCCGCCTGGGATCGCGACCCGCAGGGGATCTACATCGGCGGCAACCAGATGGCGATGAGCCCGCGTTCCCTGCTTGCTTTCGGCGAGCTCTACAGAAACGGCGGCAGGAGCAAGGCTAGCGTGCAGGTGGTGTCGGAAAGCTGGGTGACACAATCCTGGAAGGTGCGCACCCATTCGGTCCACAGCGGCGACGGCTACGGATATGGTTGGTTCATGCGCGAGATAGGCGGGCAACAGGTCAACTACGCCTGGGGTTTTGGCGGCCAGATGCTTTACATCGTGCCTGCGCTCGGTCTGACCGTCGCCATGACATCGCTGCCGGATGATCCGTCGGCCGAGAGCGGCCACCTCGACGACCTGCATGCGCTGCTTGGCGAGACCATCGCCGTTGCCGCGGCGGACTAGACCGCGCCGGCAGCAACACTCAACGCCTGTCGTCTTACTCCCATAAGCCGATGCCGGCTTCGCGGGCGCGCGCCTCCGCGCCCTTGTAGTCCTGGCGGGAGCGCACCAGCCCTTCCTTGACCATGAGAAGGCCGACATCCAGTCCGCCGGCGGTGCAGACAACGAAGCCCGGCTCCTCTTCCGCGCAGGCGAACGAGGCATCCGATGCAGCCTGCGACAGCGCCTCGAAGGCGCGCTCGCCGCACCGCCACTTCTCGTTGTTTCTGGTGACGCAGGTTTCGCCAAGCGACGGTGCGATGATGCCCCAAATCTCGAGGGTCCTGCCTTCGTAGACCAGCGAGTCGCCGTCGATCACCCTGGTTTCCGCAGCATTGGCGTGGAAAGAGGTCGCAAATTGCAGGGCAAGGGCGAAAGCAAGGGTGGAAACGGCCAGTATCACACGCACCGGCCACCATCCACTTCGAGCGCCACGCCGGTGATGAACGCCGCTTCGTCGGAGACGAGCCAGAGCGCCGCGTTTGCGATGTCGAGCGGCTGCGACAAGCGGCCGAGCGGGATCGACGCGCGAAATTTCTCGCGCATCTCGGGCGTATCCTCGCCCATGAACTGCGCCAGCATGCCGGTCTCCCCGGCGACGGGACAGAGGCAGTTGACGCGGATGTTCTTCGGAGCGAGTTCGACAGCCATCGATTTTGTCGCGGTGATCGCCCACCCCTTCGAGGCGTTGTACCAGGTGAGGCCGGGGCGCGGCCGCAGGCCGGCCGTGGACGCCGTGGTGAGAAAAGAGCCGCCGCCCTGGCGTTCCATGATCGGCACGACGGCCAACGCAGCGTAGTAGATCGCCTTCATGTTGACTGCGGTGATCAGGTCGAAGGTCTCCTCGTCGACCTTCAGCATGTCGCCGTTACGATGCGTGAAGCCGGCGTTGTTGACCATGACGTCGATGCGGCCGAAGGCGCTCTTGGCGGCATAGACCAGTTCGTCCATCTCGCTGCGAACGGAGACATCCGTCTGGACGGCGATCGCGGCCTCGCCAATCTCGCCGGCGACGCGTTCGGCGCCCTTTGCATTGAGGTCGGCAATGACAACTTTGGCGCCTTCCTCCGCGAAGCGCCGCGCCATGCCCTCGCCAAACCCCGACGCCGCTCCGGTGATGATTGCGACTTTGTCTTTCAGACGCATATTTCCTCCGCTTGACGCAGGCCCTCGCCTTCACCCATGATTGAACACGATGGTCTTGGTGGCGCTCATAGCATAGAGCGCCTCCAATCCCTTCTCGCGGCCGTGGCCGGAGCGCTTGAAGCCGCCGAAAGGGAGCTCCACGCCACCGCCGGCGCCATAGGCGTTGACGAAGACCTGGCCGGCGCGAACGCGCTTGGCGACGCGGTGCTGGCGCGCGCCGTCCCTGGTCCAGACCCCTGCCACGAGGCCGTAGTCGGTCGAGTTGGCGAGGCGTACGGCATCGTCCTCGTCCTTGAAGGCGAAGAGCGACAGGACCGGCCCGAATATCTCCTCCTGGGCAAGCTGCGCCTCTGCCGGCACATGGCCGAACAATGCCGGCGCGAAATAGTAGCCGCCCGCCGGCGCATCCGCATCGACCGAACCGCGCGCCAGAAGCGGAATGCCGGCCGCCTGCGCGGCTTCGACCATACCTGCCACGCGCTTCTTCTGTTTCGCGTTGATCAACGCGCCGAGATCGAGATCGGCCTGGTGGGGCCCGGCAATGAGTTTCTCGAACCGGCCGGCGAGCCCTTCGGCGACCTCGTCATAGACCGAGCGTTCGATCAGGACCCTGCTGCCGGCCGAGCAGGTCTGGCCGCCGTTCTGGATGACGGCGTTGACAAGCACCGGCAGCGCCTTTTCGATGTCGGCATCGGCAAAGACGATCTGCGGCGACTTGCCGCCGAGTTCCATGGTCACGCCACGGTTGTTGATAGCCGCTGCCTGCTGGATCGCCGTGCCGGTCGGCGGCGAGCCCGTGAAGGTGACGTAGTCCACAAGGGGATGGGCAGAGAGCGCGGCTCCGGCCTCGGCCCCATACCCGGTTACCACGTTGAACACGCCGGGTGGGAAGCCGGCCTCCAGCGCAAGCTCTGCCATGCGGATCGTGGTCAGCGATGCATCCTCGGCAGGCTTCACGACAAGCGTGTTTCCCATCGCAAGCGCGGCGCCGGCCACCCGGCCGAGAATCTGGAGCGGATAGTTCCAGGGCAGGATGCCGGCGACGACGCCGTGCGGCTCGCGCAGCGTCAGGGCGGTGTAGCCTTCCAGAAACGGAATGGTGTCGCCGTGGACCTTGTCGCCGGCGCCGCCGTAAAACTCGTAGTAGCGTATCGCGGCGGCGACATCGGCCTTGCCCTGGCGAACCGGCTTGCCGGTATCGCGCGATTCCAGGGCGGCCAGTTCGCCGGCATCGCGTTCGACCAGTCGGCCAAGCGCGGCAAGCAACCGACCGCGCTCGACGGCGGGCATCCTGCCCCATGGACCATCGTCGAAAGCGCGCCGTGCAGCTTTTGCAGCACGATCCACATCGGCCGCTCCAGACGCCGGGATCGAAGCAAACGCCTTTCCATCCGAAGGACAGACGACGTCGATTCGTTCGCCCGACAGCGAATCGACAGCCTCTCCGTCGATCAGCTGCATGAAAACGCGCCCCTGGGCGATTGTGGTCGAAAGATGTGCACCCACGGCCGATTCTCCCTTTGAATTCTGTCACAGGGACGCTCTATGGTGCCATTGCGCAGCGACGACGGCCAGCCATCAACGGCAAATGCATGTGACACCTTGGCACTGGCGACGGGACTGGCAAAATAAATCGATTAGATTATATGCTGCAGTGCGGCATGGAGTGGACCAAGCATGACCAGCCAGATCATCCCCGTCGAGCCTTTCGACCTCGTCATCTTCGGAGGTACGGGCGACCTTGCCGAGCGCAAGTTGCTGCCGGCGCTGTACCATCGCCAGTTCGACAACCAGTTCTCGGAGCCGACCCGCATCATCGGCACGTCGCGTGCCAAGCTGACCGACAAGCAGTTCCAGGAGTTCGCCCGCAAGGCCCTCACCGAGCATGTCGCCAAGGAATATCTGGACAAGCAACAGGTCGAGACGTTCATCAAGCGGCTGAGCTACGTTTCCGCCGACGCCACGACGGGCACGGGCTTTGCCGATCTCAAGAAAGCGATCGGCAACTCGAAGTCGATCCGCGCCTTCTATCTGGCGGTGACGCCTGCCCTGTTCGGAAGCATCGCCGCCGAGCTCAAGAAGCACGATGTCATCACCGAGAATTCGCGCATCGTGGTCGAGAAGCCGATCGGCCGCGACCTCGCCTCGGCAAGACAGCTCAACGACCAGATCGGCGGCGTGTTCGGCGAGCACCAGATCTTCCGCATCGACCACTATCTCGGCAAGGAGACCGTGCAGAACCTGATGGCTGTCCGCTTTGCCAATGCGCTGTTCGAGCCGGTGTGGAATTCGGCCCATATCGACCATGTTCAGATCACGGTCGCGGAGACCGTGGGTCTGGAAGACCGCGTAACCTACTACGACACGGCCGGCGCGCTGCGCGACATGGTGCAGAACCACATCCTGCAGCTCGTTTGCCTCGTCGCAATGGAGCCGCCTTCCTCGGCGGTCGAGGCCAACGCGGTGCGGGACGAAAAGCTCAAGGTCCTGCGCTCGCTCAAGCGCATCAACGGCCAGGAAGCGCCCAAGAAAACAGTGCGCGGCCAGTATCGCGCAGGCGCTTCCGCGGGCGGCCCGGTCAAGGGCTACCTTGAAGAACTCGGCAAACCCGGAAGCACCACCGAGACATTCGTGGCGATCAAGGCCGAAATCGACAACTGGCGCTGGGCTGGCGTGCCGTTCTACATTCGCACCGGCAAGCGCCTGACGACCCGTGTCTCCGAGATCGTCATTGATTTCAAGCCGGTACCCTACAACATCTTCGGCGACGGTGCTGGCAACATGATGCCCAACCAGCTCGTCATCCGCCTGCAGCCGGACGAGAGCGTCAAGATTTTCATCATGATCAAGGATCCCGGCCCGGGCGGCATGCGGCTCAGGCAGCTACCGCTCGACATGATCTTTTCCGACACCTTCGGCGGACGATCGCCCGACGCCTACGAGCGGCTGCTGATGGATGTGATCCGCGGCAACCAGACGCTGTTCATGCGCCGCGACGAGGTGGAGGCCGCATGGATGTGGGTCGGACCCATCCTCGACGCATGGACCGACACCCGGCAGGAGGTGCAGGGCTATACCGCCGGCACATGGGGTCCATCAGCATCGATCGCGCTGATCGAGCGCGATGGCCGCACCTGGCACGAGAGCGCCTGACGCAATGGCTTTGGCCTATGATCTCCACGTCTTCCCAAGCCGGGCGCAGCTTGCCGAGACACTGGCCGGGACCATAGCGGAAAAGCTGGCCAAGGCCGTCGCGACGCGCGGCGCTGCATTCATTGCCGTCTCCGGCGGCTCGACGCCGGGGCTGTTGTTTGCGGAGTTGTCGAAGGCGGCGATCGACTGGGCCAAGGTCGTCGTCACCCTGATCGACGAGCGGCTGGTGCCGCCGGACGAGCCGCGGTCCAACGCCAAGCTGGTCGCCGACAGGCTGCTGCAGGGGCCAGCGGCGGCGGCGACGTTCTTGCCGCTGTATCATGGCACCGACAAGGGCGATGAGGCGGCGGCCCTGGCTCGGGTCGCGCTCGCCAAGGCGCCCTGGCCACTCGATGTCGCGGTCCTGGGCATGGGCGGCGACGGCCACACCGCTTCGTTCTTCCCGGATGCGCCCAATGTCGCCGCGCTGCTCGCGGCCGACGCGGACGGGCTGGTTCTGCCGGTTGAGTCCGCCGCGGCGCATGAACACAGGCTGACGCTGACGCTCGGCAAGATCGTCGGAGCCGGATTTCTGGCGCTGCATATCGAGGGGGCCGACAAGCGGAAGGTACTTGCCCGCGCGCTCGACGGCGAACCGCTTCCCATCCGCGTGGCGATGCAGGCGTCGCCGAGGCCGGTGGAGATCTTCTGGGCCGAATAGGCCTTGGGTCCAGTGGCGGACCTCTTGAATTTGCGTACGCGGCCGAAAAGACCTCCCACTTTTCGGCCGCCACGCCGGAAAGGACGACCGATGACGGCTAGAAGCGACATTGAAGCGATCACCGAAAGAATCCGCGAACGTTCCAGGCCGCTGCGCGAGGTCTATCTCGACCACGTCGACGGTGCAGCAAGCCGCACCGTGAACCGCGCGACGCTGTCGTGCGGAAACCTCGCGCATGGTTTTGCGGTTTGCAGCCCTTCGGAAAAGGTCGCCCTTGGCGCCGACCGGGTCGCCAATCTCGGCATCATCACCTCCTACAACGACATGCTGTCGGCGCATCAGCCGTTCGAGACCTATCCGCAGCTCATCAAGCAGGCAGCGCGCGAAGCTGGCGGCATCGCGCAGGTTGCAGGCGGCGTGCCGGCGATGTGCGACGGCGTCACCCAGGGCCAGCCCGGCATGGAGCTTTCGCTGTTTTCGCGCGACGTGATCGCCTTGGCGACGGCCGTCGGCCTGTCCCACAACATGTTCGACGCGGCCGTCTATCTTGGCGTCTGCGACAAGATCGTGCCGGGGCTGGTGATCGCGGCGCTGACCTTCGGTCACCTGCCCGCGGTGTTCGTTCCCGCCGGACCTATGACATCGGGCATTCCCAACGACGAGAAGGCGAAGGTCCGCCAGCTCTACGCCGAGGGCAAGGTGGGTCGCGCCGAGCTGCTGGAGGCGGAGTCGAAATCCTACCACGGGCCGGGCACCTGCACCTTCTACGGTACGGCGAATTCCAACCAGATGCTGATGGAGATCATGGGCCTGCACACGCCCGGCGCATCCTTCGTCAATCCTGGCACGCCGCTGCGCGACGCGCTGACAAGGGAAGCGGCCAAGCGCGCGCTTGCCATTACCCAGCTCGGCAATGCCTATACGCCGGTCGGCAAGATGATCGACGAGCGTTCGGTTGTTAACGGGATCGTCGGATTGCACGCCACGGGCGGCTCCACCAACCACACGATCCACCTCATCGCCATGGCGCACGCAGCCGGCATCTCGATCTCCTGGCAGGACATTTCAGACCTGTCGGAGGCCGTGCCCCTGCTGGCGCGCGTCTATCCCAACGGCCTTGCCGACGTGAACCATTTCCACGCCGCGGGCGGCATGGGCTTCCTCATCCGGGAACTGCTCGACGCCGGCCTGCTGCACGAGGACGTGCAGACAATCTGGGGCCACGGCCTGCGGCCATATGCGGTGGAGGCGCGACTGGCTGCGGATGGCGGGGTGATGCGCGAGCCGGCTCCGGCAAAGAGCGGCGACGAAAAGGTGCTGGCGCCGTTCCCCAAGGCGTTCCAGCCGACCGGCGGACTGAAGGTCCTCAGCGGCAATCTCGGGCACGCCATCATCAAGACCTCGGCGGTGAAACCCGAGCGCCGCATGATCGAGGCGCCGGCCATTGTCCTGGACAGCCAGGAAGCGCTGAACGCCGCCTTCAAGGCCGGCGAACTGAACCGCGATTTCGTGGCGGTGATCCGCTTCCAGGGACCCAAAGCCAACGGCATGCCCGAGCTGCACCGGCTGACGACCATCCTCGGCGTCCTGCAGGATCGCGGCCACAAGGTGGCGCTGGTGACCGACGGGCGCATGTCGGGCGCGTCGGGCAAGGTGCCGGCGGCGATCCACGTGACGCCCGAAGCGCTGGAGGGGGGGCCACTCGGCCGGCTGCATGACGGCGACATGATCAGGCTCGACGCGGATGGCGGCACGCTGGAGGTGCTGGTCTCCGAAGAAGAACTTGCGAACCGGCCGCTGAGAACGCCCGACCTGTCGGGAAACGAATACGGCCTTGGCCGGGAACTGTTCGCCGGCTTCCGACAGCTCGCCGGACGGGCGGATCAGGGCGCCAGCGTGTTCGGCTTTGCTTGAGCTACTGCGCATTGCAGGAGAATTCCGGCCCGGCGTTCTCGCCTTTGGTAAGGTCGTAGAAGTCGGCCGAGTTGCCTTTTGTCCACCAGATATATTGCTGGCCGGCGTAGCGCGCGCCGCTGCCTGACAGCACGGTGACCATCAGCACGCTCTTCTCGCCGAGGTTGACGATGGCGAACGAATTGTCGCCGGCGTTGACGTACTCGGCGGATACCTTGCGGCCGCCGTCGCAGGCATAGCCGACAGTGCTTCGTTCGGCGGAGGCCGCGCCCGGCAAATCGATGCTCAGCGGGTCGGCAAGAGCCGCGGTCGTCCCTAGAGCGAACGCGCCAACGAGAACCGGTATCATCCGCATCGCGAGGCCCTTTAATCGATCGTCAGTTCGGTACGTCCGCCCGCCTTGATCGTCGCCGGCGTTTCCTTCTTCGGGCTGCCGTCCTGGCGGTCGGTCACGATGACATAGTCGCCGGCGGGCAGCGTCGTCTGATGCTCACCGTCGAACCCGTAGCCGAACTCCTTGCGCGCGCCCTGAATATCCTTGGCGGCGGAAAACACGTTGATGTTCTTGGCGCCCGGCGCGGCAATGACCAGGACGCCGGCGTCGAGGATAGCCGTCACGTCCTTTGTCTCGCCGGCCCGGATGTTGAAGGGCTGCTCGACCGTGGCCTTGTCGAGGCGCAGGACGGCGACATGGTCGCCGGGCGAAAGCTCGAACTTCGCATCCGGTCCATAGCTGTAGCTGACCTGCTCGCGCGTGCCGTCCGGCTTCAGCTTCGCCTTCAAAATCTCGGTGAACATCTGCGATGAATCGACCTTGTCGCCGCCTTGCCCATAGAGCGCGTTGACCGTGACGCGGCCGACGCCGACCACCACGTCCTTCTCGATCGTCTGGCCCGCCGCAAGCTGAATGGTCTCGGCGACTTCTCCACTGCCGAGCTTGACCGTCAGTTTCTGCTCGCCGGCGGGCAGAACCATCTTGGTTTCGCCATAGGTCGTGGAGGGAATGCCGGCGCCCGGGTAGCCTACAACAACGGTGGCCGCCGAACTGATGTCTTCGCCCGCGCTGGCGCGTGGCCTGACGACAAGCGTGCCGGCGTTAAGCACGAAGAGAGGCGTATAGACCTGCCCGGCCTCGACCATGAGCTTCTGCTCGACCTCGGCTTCGCCAAGCCGCGCCACGACGACGAAATCGCCCGCTTCGAGCGAGGTCTTGAAGTTGTTGTAATCGGTCGTCACGTGCTCGCCGCGCGTGCCGTCGGGGTTTGCCTTGTAAATCTCCCACGCATTGCCGGCGTCAACCAGGGGCTCTCCGCCGGCGGCCATCACGGCTTCGGGTATGAAGTTGAATTCGGGCTTGGCAGGTTCCTGCACGGCCGGTTCCGGTGCGGCCGGTTCCGGTGCGGGTTCCGCGACAACAGCAGGAGGCGCAGGCGCGACGACCGTTGCCGTCAAGGCATCCTTGAGGGCCGCGGCGTCAGACGCCTGCAGGTATTTGCCGCCGGTGTTCTCGGCAAGGCAGGCCACCTCCCGGCCCTCCTCGGCGGTCAGACCGAAACCAACGACATGCGCCGTGAAATCGACGCCGGACTGTTCGAGTTCCTTGCCGAGCGCACAGGGATCGGCGTCACAGGTCTCGATGCCGTCGGTGATCAGGATGACGGTCGACTTTTCCTCAGTGTATCTCAGCGCCTCGGCTGCCTGCCTGACTGCGGCAGTCAGCGGCGTCTTGCCAAGAAATTTCATGCCGTCGGCGGCCTGGGTGATGGTTGCGGCGCTGCCGGCCGCAGGCGGCACGACGAGTTCAATGTCCGAGCAGGAACCCTTTTCGCGATGGCCATAAGCCATCAGGCCGAGTTCCATGTCGGCGGGCACGGACGCAAGGACCGTGCGCAGCGTCTCTCGGGCGATCTCCACCTTTGGCTTGCCATCGATCTGACCCCACATCGACCCCGAGGCATCGAGCACGATGATGGTACGGTCCGCGGCAGCGGCAATCGCGTTTGCAGCGAGAAGAAACGCGCCTGCCGCCAGGCCGCGCAAAAGAACCGCCATGTCCATCTCCCGGTGAATCAATCCAGTCCGCCGCGCAGACGCTAGAGCATCGGACCAAAAAGAGGAATTCGGTTTTCGGATTATTCCGATGCTCTCTCGATAAATCAGTCCGATCGTCCTGTGCGCGGCCGACAGGGCTCTCGGCGATCTTGCTGCCACAGGCCAGTCGATCAAGGCCGGCCCGCATGACCTGCTCATTGCGTTCCAACTGGCGCTGATCTTGCAGGGCGTCTTGAAGACAACGCGTTCTCGATACAATTTGCCAATTCATCAAGAGACACGCAAAGCAAGAGGGAAATATTCGTGCAGCAAAAAGCGGCCCTGGAATTTCTCGACATGTGCGCGAATGAAGGCGACGTCGATAAGGTGGTCGAGCACTTTTTGCGTACGATCGGTCTGTTCGGCTTCGAAGCCTCCGCGGGAGGCGGCTGGGTGGGCGTCGGCGCCTCGCGGGCACACCGCTTCTATTTCAACAGTTGGCCGAAAGCCTGGCTCGACGTTTACCTGGACAAGGGCTTTTTCGATGTGGATCCAATGGTCATCGAGACGCGTCGCCGAATGTCGCCCTTCCTGTGGAGCGAAATGAGGGAGGCGCAGAGCTTTACCGTGGAGGGCAAGCTGGTGATCGATGCCGCCAAGGCCTATGGCTGGTCCGAGGTCATGGGCGTACCGATCCACGGGCCGGCAGGCTACCAGGGGCTCGTCTCCATGGCATCGCTCAGGCCCGTCCCGCTCGATGCCACTAAACGAGCGCTCCTTCATGCGATGGCGCTTGCAGTGCATGATCGTGCTCATGCCTCCGTCGGGCATGGCGACAGCACCCGGCCTCCGATCACGCTCACGCCACGCGAAACGGAATGCATCCGCTGGGTTGCGGCGGGCAAGACCGACGCCGAGATCGGCATCATTCTGGGCATCGCGGGAGCGACCGCGCACTACCACGTCGAGCAGGTGAAAAAGAAGGCGGGCACGCGCAGCCGCAGCGAAGCGGTGGCGCTTCTGGTGCTCGCAGGCAACATCTGACCCGGCTGCTCGACCTATCTTTTCAGTTAGGTGCGCTGCACCGCCGTTCTGTTCTAGCCTTGTCGAGACGCTGAGGTGTCCGTGTCGTTGGGCGCGGACGGGGCAACGGGGCACTGGATTTGAACACGATTGCATGCGGCCGCCCGCTTCGGGCGGACGGGAGAGCTTTGTCCGTTTCACGCCGCTCGGCATGGCTCGTCTCTGCGATGCTGGCATATGGTTTGATGCCTGGGAGTGCCGGCGCGGCCGATGTCGAAATTGCGGCCAATACCGCGGCGGTCAATCTCGACACCGAGACCGGATCGACGGTTCATATCGCCAATGGCTTTACCGTCGGCCCTGCCAATCCGGCGATCAGCGCTACGCTCCAGGCATGGTCGGTGACGAACGACGGCAGCGTAACCGGCGGCAACACGGTCAAGCTCAACCAGGGCGGCACTTTCACCAACGACGCCGGCGCAAGCGTCACTGGCAGCCTGACAGCGCTGACATTCGGTTACAAGCCGATCGGTCTGCCTCCCGCGGGCGGGCCCGGCACATTGAACAACTACGGCACGATCACCGGCGGCGTCGAAGGCGTGACGATGTGGTTTGGCGGTACGGTCAACAATTATCTCGGCGGGACGATCAAGACCGAGACGGGCACCAACGCGGTATCGATCGGACAGGGCGCGTCGCGCACCCTATACAACAGCGGCAGGATCGAGGCGACGAAAACGACCGGCTTCAGCACGGGCGTGTTGATGCAAGGGGGACCTTCATCGCTCACCAATACGGCTACCGGCGTGATCTTCGGCGACTACAATGGCGTCTATGCCAGCAGCACAGGCGTCTTCACCGCTTTCGACAATGCGGGGTCGATCACATCGAACCGGGGCCCCGCCGTCGAAGCCACCGGCGGCGGCGCAATCACCAACAGCGGCACGATCGGTTCGACAGGCTCCAGCGGTGTACTGACGCGCAACACAGCCGCAGCGGAAATCATCAACAGCGGCACGATTTCAGGCGCAGTCAACGCCATAGATTTCAGTGCCTCGGGCGGTGGATCAGTCGGCGCTACACACACGGTGCGCCTGAGAACCGGCTCCGTTTTGAACGGCAACGTTCGCGGCGGCACCGGCACCGACAATCTGATCCTCGAGGGAACCGGCAGCGAGTCCATCGCCAAGTTCCTGAATTTTGAAACGATCGAGATGTCGGGCGCCGAATGGGACTTGAACGGTGTTGGGACTTTCTCGACCAGCACTTCGGTCAAACAGGGGCTGCTCAGCGTCAACGGCACGCTGACAAGCCCGACCGTGACCGTCGATGCGCTTGCAACGCTCGGCGGCGCAGGCACGATCATCGGCGCGGTCACCAATAGCGGCACGATCGCGGCCGGCAATTCGATCGGTACGCTCTCTGTACTGGGCTCCATCGCGTTCGAGGCGGGTTCGACACTTGAGACCCAGGTAAACGCGGCGGGCCAGACGGATCTGGTCGACGTCACGGGTACAGTCGCGATCAACGGCGGTACGGTGTCGGTGCTGGCGGCAACCGGCAGCTATGCGCCCTCGACACAATATACCATCGTGTCCACCACCGCTGGACGAACGGGCACCTTCTCGGGCGTCACGTCGAACTTCGCCTTCCTGGCGCCTGCGCTCACTTACGACGCGAACAACGTTTACCTGACGCTCGCCAACAACGGCATCGATTTCGATTCCGTCGGCGGGACGCCCAACCAGCGCGCCACCGGCGCCGGCGTTCAGGAGCAGGGTTCAGGCGACCCGATCTACGACGCCGTGCTGGTGCTCGACATTCCCGGTGCGCGCTCCGCCTTCGACCAGCTTTCTGGCGAAATCCACGCGTCCGCCGCAAGCGTGCTGCTCGACGACAGCCGCCATGTGCGCGAGGCGACGCTCGGACGGTTGCGCGACGGTCTCGACGGCGATGCAAAGATGGGCGCATGGGTGCAGGGCTACGGCGCCCGCACCGACCTAGACTCAGACGGCAACGCTGCGGCTCTGGACTACGATTCCGCCGGCATCTTCGCCGGCGTGGACGGCTCGTTGGGAGACGCCTGGCAGGCCGGCGCGCTGATCGGCTACAGCCGCGCGACCTTCGGGGTGGATGGGCGCAATTCCTCGGGCTCCGCCGACAGCCTCCACCTCGCGGCCTATGGCCGCGGGCAATGGGGCGGCTTCGCGCTGCACGGCGGCGCGGCCTATGCCTGGCACGACATCGAAACGGCGCGGGCCATCATTTTCCAGGGCTATGCCGACAGCGCCAACGCCGCGTATGACGGCCACACCGTGCAGGTCTTCGGCGAAGCAAGTTACGCCTTCCAGGCAGGGGCTGTGACCTTCGAGCCGACCGCCGCGCTTGCCTATGTCGATGTCGGCACAGACAGTTTCGACGAGGACGGCGGCGATGCCGCCCTGTCGAGCGGCGGAACGAGCGCCGATACGACGTTCTCGGCGCTCGGGCTGAGGGCGAAAGCGCCGTTCGACATCGGCGGCCTAAGAGCGCATGCGTCGGCCTTCCTGGGCTGGCAACACGCCTTCGGCGACGCCGTTCCGACCATCGACGTCGCCTTCGCGGGTGGCTCGCCTTTCACCGTCGCGGGGACGCCGATCGCCGAGGACGCGGCCGTGGTTGACTTCGGCCTCGACATTCAGGCGAGCGCAACCTCGAAGCTCGGCATCGCCTATGCAGGCCAGTTCGGGGACGGCGCCACCAGCAACTCGCTCAAGGCCGCATTCAGCTTCGGCTTCTGATCGACAGTTGGCGCGGCGAAAAGCGGTCTCCTGCCATCTTCACCCGCAGGGTCTTGACGGTTGCGGAGCGGCCACGCATATAGCGAACGCGGACCGGGCCCCTCTGACGAGATGTCCTCGTGATGTCGGACCGCATCGGGTGAACTCGATGCTGGGTCTGGCGCGAATGCAAGCGCACTGCGTACCCGCTCGGGTTCCCTTCCAGAGAAGGGGAGTGCAATGGAATTTCTATTCGCGGATTTTCTCGGCCAGCCGGCGTGGATGTGGCTCGGCTTCATGGGCCTGGTCGTGGTTCTGCTCGCCATCGACCTCGGCGTGTTCCACCGCGGCTCACACGAGATCGGCGTGCGCGAAAGCCTCGCGCTGTCATCGTTCTATATCACAGTCGGGCTTGCCTTCGGCGGCTACGTCTGGTGGCAGATCGGCCAGCAGGCCGGCATCGAATACCTGACCGGCTTCGTCGTAGAGAAGAGCCTGGCGATGGACAACATCTTCGTTATCGCGATGATCTTCGGCTTTTTCGCGGTGCCCAGGCAATACCAGCACCGCGTCCTGTTCTGGGGCATTCTCGGCGTGATCGTGCTGCGCGCCATCATGATCGGGCTGGGCGCCGCCCTCGTGTCCAGCTACGGCTGGGTGCTCTACATCTTCGCGGCCTTCCTGATCCTCACCGGGCTCAAGATGCTCTGGTGGAGCGATCACGCGATGGACCTGTCGAACAACCCGCTGCTGCGCTTCGTTCGCAGGCGCTTCAACGTGACCGACAAGGTCCATGGCGAAGCCTTCTTCGTCCGGCAACCGACGGCAACGGGCAGGATCTCGACCTTTGCGACGCCGCTCTTCCTGGCGCTGGTGACCATCGAGATCGCGGATGTGATCTTCGCGGTGGACTCCGTGCCGGCGATCTTCGCCATCAGCACCGACCCGTTCATCGTCTACACGTCGAACATCTTTGCCATCCTGGGGCTGCGTGCGCTCTATTTCGCGCTCGCCGCCATCCTGCACCGCTTCGCCCACCTCAAGCAGGCGCTGGCAGTGCTGCTGGTGTTCATCGGCTCGAAGATCTTCGTCGCCGACCTGTTCGGCTGGACGAAGTTCCCGCCGGAATGGTCGCTCGGCGTCACCTTCGCCATCCTGGCGATGGGCATCGGCTACTCGCTGTGGCGCACCCGCAAGCCGGAGATCACTGCGTGAGCGCCACGTTATTGTCGCCGATGGTCCTGTTCTTCGCGCTGGGCGCCTTCGCGGCGCTGGCACGCTCGGACCTGACCATACCTGAAGCGGCAGGCAAGACGATGGCGATCTACCTGATGGTCGCTATCGGCCTGAAGGGCGGCGTCGCCGTGGCAGCCGAGGGGGCCACCACCGATCTGGCGATCGCCGCGGCGCTGGGCCTTTCGCTTTCGCTTGCCCTGCCCCTCCCGGCCTACTGGGTGGGGCGGCGCATGGCAAACCTGTCGGCCACGGATGCAGCCGCGGTGGCGGCGCATTATGGATCCGTGAGCGTGGTCACTTTCGTGGCTGGCGGCGAAGCGCTCCGTATCGCCGGCATCGCCAGTTCCGGTTACATGGTGGCCGTCCTGGCGCTGATGGAGACGCCCGCCATCGTGGTGGGCCTGCTGCTCGCCCGACGCGCCGGCAAAGGATCGGCTGTCCCGAACGCTGCCGGGTCCGGCTCCCAGGGGCTGTTGCGCGAGACGCTGCTGAACGGGTCTGTCGTGCTCCTGATCGGCAGCTTTGTGATTGGTCTCATTGTCGGCAAGGACGGGTTTGCACAGGTGGCGCCGGTGTTCGACATCGGCTTTCGGGGCGTGCTTTGCCTGTTCCTGCTGGACATGGGCCTCGCGGCGGCGCGGCGGCTGCGTGAAACGCGATCGCTGACCATGCGGCTTGCGGCGATGGCGATCGGTCTACCGGCCTTGAACGGTGTGATCGGGGTCATCGCCGCCTCGGCAGCGGGGCTCGAGGTCGGCAACGCGGCCGCGATGGGGATCCTGGCTGCGAGCGCGTCCTACATCGCGGTTCCCGCCGCGATGCGCATCGCCTTGCCGCAAGCCAACGCGGGTGTATCCCTTGCCATGTCGCTCGGGCTGACCTTCCCGTTCAATGTGGTGCTGGGTATCCCGCTCTATATTGCCCTTGCGCAGAGGATGGCAGGCCCATGAACGGCATGGTGGACCGGACAAAGATCGAGATCCTTCTCGACGCGCCGCTGGCGCGCAGTGCGATCGACATCGTGGAACGCGCGGGCGTCAGCGGATACACGCTGTTTCCAGCCTCGGGCGGCGCCGGAAGCGGTGGCAGATGGAGCGACGACCAGATCACGCAGGCCGATTCGAAGATGCTGATCCTGACCATCGCTCCGCATGACAAGGCGCGGGCGATCGTGGCCGCGCTGGAACCCCTGTTGCAGAGCCACGGCATTATCGTGATGACATCGCTGGTGCAGGTGATCCGGCCGGAGAAATTCTAGAGTGACCTCGCCGTTTAGTAAGTCGTCCGCCTCTCCTCGCTCGGCGGGCGGCCGAACTGCAGGCGGTAGCTCTGCGCGAAGTAGGAGTGCGAGGTAAAGCCGGTCGCGATGGCGACATCGAGGATCGGCATGTTGGTCTGGCGCAGCAGCTCTCGCGCGCGCTCCAGCCTGAGCCGCATGTAGTAGCGTCCGGGCGTCACCGTGAGGTGGCGCAGGAACAGGCGCTCGACCTGGCGCACCGACAGGCCGGCCGACTTTGCAAGCTCGACCGCCGAATAGGGCTCGTCCAGATTGTCGGCCATCAGTTCGACGATCTTGCGCAACTTCTCCGACTTGCCGGTCAGGTCGCGCTCCGGCCCAACCCGCTGGCGGTCGCCCGCCGAGCGGATGCGCTCGTGCTGGAACTGGTTGGCGACGCCGTTGGCGATGTTGGAGCCGAAATCGCCGCGGATGATCTCCAGCATCAGGTCGATCGAGGTCGTGCCGCCGGCGCAGGTGTAGCGCTTGCGATCGATCTCATAGACGTTGCCCGTGCAGTTGATGTCGGGAAAGCGCTCCATGAAGCCGGCGCGGTTCTCCCAGTGGATGGTGCAGCGATAGCCCTCGAGCTGGCCGGCCTCGGCGAGCAGGTAGGAACCGACCGACAGTGCGCCGAGCGTACCGCCGCGCCTGCCCCAGGTGCGCAAGGCGCCAAGCACTTTCGACTTGCCGGGGAACTCGGTCGCCAGCCCGACCGCCACGAAAAGGATGTCGACCGGCGGGATGTCGTTGACGCCGTAGTCGACCTTGAGCGGAATGCCGTTCGACGCCATGACCGCCTCGCCGTCGGGCGACACCGTTGTCCAGCCGTAGTAGTCGCGGCCGAGCAGGCGGTTGGCGGACCGGCACGCGTCGATCGCGGCGGCCAGCGAGAACATCGAAAACTTGTCGACCAAAAGGAACGCGAACTGCCGCCCGCCCTCGATCGGAGGGGGCGGCAGTTGTACGGGAAGCGGCGGCGTCGGCATGGTGCGGCCCCGATGCGGAAGAGCGGTCAGAAAGTCGGGCGCTTCAGCCCCGCCTTGAGGTAAGCCGAAACGACGGTGTTGGCCATAAGCAGCGCGATGGTCATCGGGCCGACGCCGCCTGGAACGGGCGTGATGGCGCCGGCATTCTTCGATGCCTCTTCGAATGCGACGTCGCCGACGAGGCGGTGCTTGCCTTCGCCCTTTTCCGGGGCGGGCACGCGGTTGATGCCGACGTCGATGACGGTCGCGCCCGGCTTCACCCAGTCGCCCTTGACCATTTCGGGCCGGCCGACGGCGGCGACCAGGATGTCGGCGGTGCGGGCGAGCGCCGGCAGGTCCTTGGTGCGGCTGTGCGCGATGGTCACGGTGCAGTTTGCGGCGAGCAGCAAATTGGCCATCGGCTTGCCGACGATGTTGGACCGGCCGACGACGACCGCGGTCAGACCCGACAGATCCTTGCCGCGCACCCGCTCTATCAGGATCATCGAGCCCGCCGGAGTACAGGGAACGAACGCCGTCTCCAACTCGCCGGTGCCGAGCTTGCCTACGTTGACGAAATGGAAGCCGTCGACATACTTCTCGGGCGCAATCGTTTGGATCACCTTGCCGGCATCGATGTGACCAGGCAACGGAAGCTGCACCAGGATGCCGTCGATCGAAGTGTCGGCGTTGAGTCTAGCGATGAGGCTCAGCAGATCCGCCTCGGCCGTGTCGGCGGGCAGTGTGTGCTGAACGGACACAAAGCCGCATTCCTTGGCCTTCTTGCCCTTGGAAGAGACATAGACCTGGCTGGCCGGGTCCTCGCCGACTATGACCACCGCGAGGCCCGGAGCGGCGTGGCCCATCGCGACGATATCTGCGGAAAGGCCCTTTACCCTGGCCACCACGTCTTCCGCCACCGCCTTGCCGTCGATGATTTCAGCCATTGCACCCTCTGTCTGTCAGCATGCCACGGCATAGTGCCGAATATCACGGGCGGCAATCGGCCTTTGCGGCGTGCCATGCCGCGAAACCGAAAGCGCCTTGCGCAGCGACCGTGCTGGACGCCAGTCCCGACAGTGCTAAAAGCGGGTAAAGTCTCAGGGTCTCGGGATTTTGCTGCGAGGGAGGGTGACATGACGATCCGGGTGCTGCTCGTCGGCTGCGGCAATATGGGATACGCCATGCTTTCTGGCTGGCTGGGTTCGGGAAAGCTCGCGGCCTCCGAAACGCTGGTCGTCGAACCGAACGAGGATTTGAGGCACCGCGCTGCACGGCTGGGCAGCGCGGTTGCGGCATCGAACGCCGAGCTTCCGGCTTCGCTGGCTCCCGAACTCATCGTCATCGCCGTCAAGCCGCAGGTCATCCGCGACGTTGTCGCCGGCTATACCGCCTTTGCAGAAAATTCGACCTTCGTCAGCATAGCGGCCGGCACCAGTGTCGCGACCTTCACGGAGATCCTGGGGCCTAGCGCAGCGATCATCCGGTGCATGCCCAATACGCCCGCTGCCATCGGCAAGGGCATGATGGTCGTATTCTGCAATCCCAAAGTCGCGGAGAAGTCCAGGCTCTTCGTCAATGACCTCCTGTCGGCCAGCGGCGAGGTCGCGGCGATCGACAACGAGGGGCTCATGGATGCGGTGACCGCCGTGTCGGGCTCCGGCCCGGCTTACATCTTTCATTTCATCGAATGCCTGACCTTTGCCGCCGAGAAGGCAGGCCTGCCCGCCGAAATCGCAAAGCTTCTCGCCATGCAGACCGTCTATGGATCGGCCTCGCTTGCCGCCGAAAGCCGGGAGGAACCTGCCGTGCTGCGCAAACAGGTAACGAGCCCCAACGGCACGACGGCCGCCGCGCTCAAGGTTCTGATGGGCGACGACCGGATGAGAAACCTTATCGCCGATGCCGTCGCGGCGGCGCGCACCAGAAGCGTCGAACTCGGCAAATAGGGACTTTCCTCTCGCAGGGCGGCGTCCGGCAGGGTCACGGTGCTGATCGGAGCACAGGGGCGCCAGGGTTGAGGCACAAGCGGCGATCCGGCGCCGCGCGCTTGTCGACCCAAGTTTACCATTTGCTTTAAGCACACCTTATGAAATGCCATCTATCAAGTACCAAAAGCACCTGAAAAGCGCCAATATAGCGTCGTTTCCGGCAATTTGGGAAAACTCAGCATGAACTCTACCGTTCGGGGATTGATCGCCAAACATGGCGGTCTGCCGGTATCTGTCGAAACACTGGCCGACGATGCCGATCTCTACGAAGCCGGCCTGTCTTCGTTTGCCTCGGTTCAGCTGATGCTGGCGCTCGAGGATGCGTTCGATGTCGAATTCCCCGAAAACCTCCTGAACCGAAAATCCTTCGCATCGATAGCGGCCATCACCGCCGCCGTTGGATCGCTGGTTTCCGACGCGCAGGTGGCCTGATGAACAAGATTTCCTCAATCGAGGCCATGAGCCTTGCCGAACGCGTCCGGCGCGTTGCGGCTGTTGCCGCGGAATTCGCCGATCAGGCCGATCAGCAGGGCAGATTTCCGAGGGAAGGCATGGATGCTGCCAGGGCCGAGCGGCTGATGGGAATTCACATTCCCATCGAAAGTGGCGGCGAAGGCGCAACGATGAGCGAGGTTGCCGAGGTTTGCTCGATCCTGGGCCAGGCCTGCGCGGCGACCGCGATGACCTACGCCATGCACCAGATCCAGATCGCAAGCCTGACCGATCATGCAGCGGAAAGCGCATGGCATCGGACATTCCTGAAGCGGATCTGCGACGAGCAGCTTCTGATCGCATCGGCGACCAGCGAAGCCGGCATCGGCGGCAATTTGCGCAATTCGATCTGCGCGATCGAGGTCGAGGGCGATATCGCGCGCCTCGAAAAGGATGCGACAGTCATTTCCTATGGCGCCCACGCCGACGCCATCCTGGTCACCTCCCGGCGCAACGCGAACGCACCGCATTCCGACCAGGTCGCGACGGTGTTTACAAAAGACCAGTATACGCTCGAGAGAACCTCGACGTGGGATACGCTGGGCATGCGCGGCACCTGCTCGGACGGCTATCTGTTTCGCGGCGAGGCGCCCAAGAATCAGATTTTGCCCAAGCCTTTCGCGGAAATCGCAGCGCAATCCATGCTCGCTGTCTCGCACTTGCTGTGGGGCGCGCTGTGGTTCGGAATTGCCGCCGACGCGGTTAGCCGCGCGCAGGCATTCGTGCGTGCCGCCGCCCGCAAATCGCCGGGTCAGACACCTCCCGGCGCACTCCGTCTCGCGGAGGCATCCAGCCTGTTGCAATTGGTGAAGTCGAATGTCGTAGCGGGCCTCCAGCAATTCGAGACCAGCGCCGGGGACCCGGACGCCTTGTCCGCGATGGGTTTTGCGGTGGCTATGAACAACATCAAGATCGGCACCTCGCAGACGATCCTGACCATCATCAACCACTGCATGCTGATTTGCGGTATCTACGGCTACAAGAACGGGACGCCCTACAGCCTCGGCCGGCATCTGCGCGATGCCCATTCGGCACAGTTGATGATCTCAAACGACCGAATTCTCGGCAACACATCGACGATGCTGCTGGTGCAAAAGCAAGAAACAAGCCTCTTGGGGTAAGTCATGGACAAGCAGATCTCATTTCTCGACCAGCTCTTCGATCGGGGTATCCTGTACGACAGCGCCGTTGACGGACTTTATGCCCGCAGCGGCATTTTCGAGGACGTGATCGCCCGCTTCGAGGATCTCGCGAAATCCTTCGGCAAGGACGAAACCAGCGAAGCGATGGTTTTTCCGCCGGGCCTCCCGATGAAGGATTTCGAGACCAGCGGCTACATGAAGAATTTCCCGCAGCTGGCAGGTACCGTACACGCCTTTTGCGGCAACGATCATGATCATGCGGGTCTGCTGCAATGCCTGGCTTCCGGCGAAGACTGGACCAAGAACCAGAAGGCAACGGATATCGCCCTGACACCGGCGGCCTGCTACCCCCTCTATCCGATCCTCGCCCGACGCGGCCCGCTGCCGGCGACCGGCGCCTATGTGGCGCTTCAGTCCTACTGCTACCGCCACGAGCCATCGCGCGAACCGACCCGCATGCAGATGTTCCGGCAGCGCGAATTCGTGCGGGTGGGCAACAGCGAGCAGGCGATCGAATTCCGCGAAACGTGGAAGAAGCGCGGCCAGGAGATCATGAAGCTGCTCCAGTTGCCCTGCCATGTCGAAGTGGCGAACGACCCGTTTTTCGGCCGGGCCGGCAAGATAATGGGGTCAAGCCAGCGCGAACAGGAGCTGAAATTCGAGCTGGTCGTGCCGATAAATTCCGAGGCGAGCCCGACTGCGTGCATGAGCTTCAACTATCACATGGACAATTTCGGCAAAGCCTGGAACATCCGCCAGGCGGACGGTTCGCACGCCTACACAGCCTGCGTCGGCTTCGGACTGGAGCGGATCGCGCTGGCGCTGTTCCGCCATCATGGCCTTGAGACGGAAAACTGGCCCACGAACGTGCGCAAGGTTCTCTGGGGCTGAGACATTGCTGACACGAGCCGCCATGCCCGCCATTTTCCCGAAGCTGGATCCGACTGCCTACACGCGGCATCCACTGCACATGGCAACGCGCGACTGGCCGGAGACCAACTGCTACCTCGACGTCTGGATCGAGGTTCTCCCGGCGCTCGGCCTGCCGCCGGAAGCTTGCCTCGGCTTTGCGGTGACGCAGGATTTCGAGGGCGACCAGTTCACCTTCTTCAAGGTTCCGCTGGAGGATCTTGAGAGCTTGTTTGGACTGCGCGTCACCGAGCTGGCGATCTACGACCGGGTCGAGAACCACATCGCGGAACAGATCCGACGCCAGCGCCTGTCGCTGGTCGAAGTCGACAGCTACTATCTGCCGGATACGCAGGGCACGTCGTACCATACCGGGCATGGCAAGACGACGGTCGCCGTCAACCGGATCGACATCCAGGCCCGGTCAATGGACTATTTCCACGGCCTTGGCCTGCATCGCCTGACGGGCGAGGACTTCGAAGGCCTATTCCACATGAATGCTGCCGAGGGCGCGCTGCCACTCCTGCCCTACACCGAATTCGTCAAGTTTCCCGACAAGCTGCCCAACATGAAACAGATCGTCGCTGGGGCGGAAGACCTGCTGCGCCGTCACATGGCGCGGCGGCCGGAGCGCAACCCGGTGCGCGCCTTCGCCGTGGAGTTTCCGGGCCAGGTTGAGGCAATCGCGCAACGTCCATTCGGCTTCTTCCATCTCTACGCCTTCAATACGCTGCGCCAGCTCGGGGCGAATTTCGAGCTGCTTTCCAGCCATCTCGAATGGCTCGCCGCCAATGGCCACCCCGGCCTGGAGGCCGGTGTTGAGAATGCCCGAAAGATATCCTCGACCTGCAAGGTCGTGCAGTTCCAGCTTGCCCGCGCCGTCATGCGCAAGAGCTTCGACAAGCTGGGGCCTGCCCTTGAACCGGCCGCCGAGGCATGGGACGTATTGATGGCGGGACTAGACAAGAACCTCGACCGTTCCCGGTCGAAGGCGGCTTGACCACATATTTTTTCGGACTGGACAGGCCATGACCCGTCGCATTGCGGCCTCCGGCGACCGAATCCCGTGCCTGGAAACAGGCTGGCGCATGGCGATGACGCAAGCCAACGCCGTCGCCGAACCCGCCGGTCTTTCCGCCCTCTCCGACTGGATACCTGCAAGGGTTCCGGGCACCGCCGCCTTCGCGCTCGCCGAGGCCGGCCTGTTCAGCGCCGAAGCCCCGACGCCGCTGCATGACAAGGATATCTGGTACGTCGCCGATATCAGCGTCGAGGCGCCCGGCGAGCGCCTGCTCGTCCTGGAGGGGCTCGCAACCATCGCCGAGATCTACTGGAACGGCCGCAAGATCCTCGACAGCGTGAACATGTTCCTTCGACACGAGGCCCGGGTCAGCGCGAAAGCGGACAATTTGCTCGCGATCTGTTTCCGTGCGCTCGGCCCACATCTGGACAAGAAAGGCCCGCGCGCGCGGTGGCGGCCGCAACTGGCGACTTCCCAGGGATTGCGGCTCGTGCGCACGACATTGCTCGGACACATGCCGGGCTGGTGTCCCGAGGTCCACGCGGTTGGCCCGTGGCGACCGGTCTCGCTGGTGACCCCGGATGAGTACGCCCTCACGGTGGAGAAGATGTCGTCGGTCCTCGATGGCGACAGCACCGGCGTGCTTTCGGTTGCGTTCGCATTGAGGGGTTCGACAGGCATTCCGACGCTGCGCTGCGGGTCACATAGCGCGGCTGCGGTACAGCGGGGCGACGGCGGCTGGACTGCGGAAATCCGCATCGCCGACGTCGAACCGTGGTGGCCGCGCACGCATGGCGAACCGACACTGCATCAGATCACGGTTGAGGCGGATGGCTCGACCTTCGACCTGGGAAAGACAGGATTTCGCCGCATCGAGATCAATCGCGGTCCGGACGGCAAGGGATTCGGCCTGCGGGTCAACGGCATCGATGTGTTCAGCCGCGGCGCGGTATGGACGAATGCGGATATCGTACGGCTGCCGGGCGACCGGGAGAGTTACCGTCCGTGGCTTGAATTGGCCGCCAATGCCGGCATGAACATGCTGCGCATCGGCGGCACCATGACGTATGAAAGCCCGGCATTTTTCGAGCTTTGCGATGAGCTCGGCCTGATGGTGTGGCAGGACTTCCAGTTCGCCAATTATGACTATCCGGTCGCTGACGAGGCGTTTGTCGCCTCGGCGCGCGCGGAGGCCATCCAGTTTCTGGAGGGCGTCGCCGCCAGCCCCTCGCTCGCTGTCCTGTGCGGCGGCAGCGAGATGTACCAGCAGGCCGCGATGCTCGGCCTGCCGGAGGAGCGCTGGAAAGGCCGTCTGACCGAGGAAATCCTTGCTGGCATATGTGCTGAAATGCGGCCCGACGTGCCCTATGTCGCCAACTCTCCCTGCGGCGGCGCGATGCCGTTCTCGCCGAACGAAGGCGTCGGGCATTATTACGGTGTCGGCGCCTACCGCCGCCCGCTGGAGGACGCGCGCCGCGCCGGTGTGCGCTTCGCCGGCGAATGCCTGGCCTTTTCCAACGTGCCGCAGCAGCCCACGCTCGACCGCCACCTGCCGGTGATGCCGGTTCACGATCCGCGCTGGAAGGAGCGCGTGCCGCGCGACCGGGGCGTCGGCTGGGATTTCGAGGACGTGCGGGACCATTACTTCAAGGCTTTCCATGGGCTCGACCCGATTGAAGTGCGCTACGGCAATCCGGCGCGCTATCTCGACCTGTCGCGTACCGTCTCGGGCGACGCGATGGAGGCAACCTATGCCGAGTGGCGGCGGGCCGCCTCGTCCTGCGCGGGCGCTCTGGTCTTCACCTACCAGGACCTGTTGCCCGGTGCGGGCTGGGGCGTCGTCGATCCCGACGGCGAGCCCAAGCCGGCATTCTACGCGCTGAAACGCGCGTTCCGCCCGGTTCAGATCATGCTCACCGACGAGGGAACCAACGGGCTTGCAGTGCACGCGATCAATGAAACCGGCTCGGCGTCGGACGTGACGCTTACCATCGCGTGCCTGCGCGATGGTGCGACGCCGGTTGTCTCCGGTCGCCGCGACCTGACTCTGTCGCCACGCGCCAACATCGAGATCGCCGCGACCGACTTGTTCGGCGCGTTTTTCGACACGAACTATGCCTACCGCTTCGGCCCCCTCGCCCATGACGTAACCGTGGCACGTCTGATCGACGCTGGCACAGGCGCGGTGATCGCCGACGCCTATCACTTCCCGGCCGGTTACCCGAAAGGTCTGGCGCCGCCGACCATCGAGGCGGTTGCGGAGCGCGACAAGACGGGCGAATGGTGGCTGACGCTCACCACCAACCGATTCGCCCAGTCGATGCACATCATCGATGACAACTTCCGTGCTGACGACGACTGGTTCCATCTGGCGCCGGGCGCGGAAAAACGCCTCCGGCTGATCCGGCGTGACGCGTCGAAGGACGAGGTTTCGCCTGACGGAATCATCGCGCAATTGAATGCAACAAGCCGGGTCGCCTACAAACATGAGCGATAACCAGTCTCGGAAACACGAAATGACCAGTTGCAGCGGCACGGCGCGGCAGGGTGTTACGATGCAGATCAACGCCTATCCGCTCGACCTTCCGCACCTGCCCCACAGCCTTGCACACCAGATGCGGACATTCGGTGGCCAGGTCGACCGGACTATCGTGACCGTGGATGTGCGCATGTCGCAGTCTGGACGCTACAAGGGCGATACCCGGGGCGAGCGCTATGCCGAAAGCCTCAAGAAAATTCGCGCGCTCTATACCGAATTCGAGGCCCTCTACGACAATCTCTCTTTCGTCGAAGTGGACTATGGCAAGGATGCCAAGACCGCCGTTTCGCGGTATTTCTTCGACCGCGATGCCATTCCGGACAAGGCCTGGGACGGCGGTCCGTTCTACTGCTATTTCGACGGCCTGAAATCCGCCGGCGAAGGCTACGTGCTGCACATGGACGCCGACATGATCTTTGGCGGGCAGAGCCAGTCATGGATTGCGGAGGCGATCGACCTTTTGCGGCGCCGTGAGGACCTGCTGTTCGTCAGCCCGCTCGCCGGGCCGCCGCATCCCGAGGGATTGAAGGGCGGGCATGTCAACGCCGGCGACTTCTACAAGACCGAGATGATCGGGGGACGCCCCGCCTACCGGTTCCGCTCGGTGAGCACTCGGATCTTCCTGACGGACATGGCGCGATTCAAGACCAGGATCGGTGCGCTGCCGCTTGACCGGCCGGATGCGAGCCAGCGCCTGCGTGCCTTCCTTCTGGGCAATCCCCCGGAGGCGTTGAGCGCCGAAATGGTGCTGAGCAACGCGCTGGATGCCCACGGACTTGGAAACCTGCACCTGCGCGGAAGCGGGGACGGGATGTATTCGCTGCACCCGCCGTACCATTTTCCCGCTTTCCACGAGGCGCTGCCCGGAATCATCGAGCGCATCGAGCGCGGTGACATTCCCGATGCGCAGCGCGGCGACTACGACATCAACAATTCGATGTTCGACATGTCGCCGGCATCCAGCCAGCATCGCTGGCACCGGCGCGCGCGGCGGCGCTTGAAGGATATCGGCGCTTACTGGTCGGCCCGCGTGCAGGCCTGAGGCGGATCACTCGTTTCCCGGATTTGCTCGGGTTCTCCGGCGGCCGATGATTGCCCATGTCGTGAACAGGATCACGACCTGCAGCGCCATGCGGGAGGCGACTGCACCTTCGAGCCCGCCATAGATGCATCCGGCCCAAACGAAGCCGATGATGGCGAAGTTGGAAATCAGGATGAGGACAACACGCATTGCCTGCATGCCGATCGACCGCATGATGTCGGCGCCTATGCCAGCCAAGCCCAGCAGCAACGGGTAGATCGCCAGTATCCGGATCAGACCGACCGAACCGTCGTATTCGCTGCCAAGCAGCAACGGAACGTAACCAGCCACGAACAGGATGAAAGCAGCCAGCAGGATGCCTATGCCGAGCACGAAGGGAATCACCCGGACACCGAAGGCAATGCCGTGTTCGGCGCTCTCGTCGGCATGGCGGAAATACCGGGTGTAGGTCGCATAGAGGACCGCACGGATAGGCGCCGTGGCGGCGTCGACAATGCGGAAGGCGGCGGTGTAGAGCCCCGCCTGTTCGGTGCCCAGCGTCTGCAGGATAACCGGCTTGTCCATGTCCCGGAGGCCCGATGCCGATGCGAATTCGAGGCTGAACAGGAAGCCTAGCTTGAAGTCAAACCCGGCGAAGGTGAATCTCGGCCTGCCGAAATCGACGAGCACCATGGTGAGGGTCACGGCCGCCGCGAGCGCGCTGGCGGCAAGGTACCAAAGCGCCCACATGTCCAGCGTGACGACATCGGCCGACAACCACAGGGCGAGGACCGCCAGCAGGCGCAGGATCAGGCTTCCATTGTCGACGAGAAACTGCTTGCTGGCCTGGTCGTGCGCCATATAGGCCGCCGAACCTAGGAACGTGATTTTGCGGAAGCCGCATTCGGCCACGATCAGGCAGAATATTCCCAGGCTGCTGAAATTGCCGGTTTCCAGAAAGTGCAGAACCAGGAACGCAAAAATCATACCCGGCACCATTGTGATGCCGGTGAGCATCAGGGAACGGCCGAAATAATCCGGGAAATCGGCGCGGCTGACCGCCACGCGCTGGATCAGGATGTGTTCGCTTCCCCAGCCGACGAATACACTGACCATCAGCGCCACCGCGGAAACGCTGGCGAAAGTGCCATAGCCGCTCGGGCCTAGAGCGCGGCTGATGAGCGCGAAAAAGCCGAACTGCACGAAGACCTGGAACGAGAAGTTGATGCCATAGTAGAACGTGTTGCGGGCCAGCGGTGACGCTAGAAGTTGGCGCAAGCGGTCGCCAACCTGTCTCAGGGTCAAGGGACGCCTGCGCGTATCATCATCCATCGTCTTACCGCAGCCTGCGCCTGATCTCCCGACGTGCGGGAAAACAAATCCGGGAACTTCGAGGCTGGCCCCGCACCGGCTTTTGAACGACTGAAACCATCCGTCCGCCTCCTACCCATCCTTATGCGCCAGCGGTTAATACTCCGAGTCCGTGGCGGCGGCGAACGCGGCTCACCTTCTGTTGATCTTCCCGTGGCATTATCCCTCGACATGTACCTCTGAAAGACTGCCGCTCTCATGTTGGCCCGGACATTCGTTTTGACATTCCATGGCATCGGCGATCCGGTGGTCCCTCTCGCGCCGGGCGAAGGACGCTATTTTGTCAGTGCGGAAACCTATCGGCATACCATCGCTGCCCTTGACGCGCTCGAAGCCGTGCATGGCGTGCGCCTGCCGGTGACTTTCGACGACGGCAACCTCTCCGATTATTCGGTCGGATTGCCGGCGCTTGTCGATGTGGGGCGTACCGGGCGATTTTTCGTTCTGGCCGGGCGGATTGGCAAGCCAGGCTATCTTTCGGGCGACCAGATGCGCGAGATGGTTTCGGCCGGCATGACCATCGGAAGCCATGGATGGGACCATATCGACTGGCGTCATCTGGATGCGGCCGGGCGGCAGCGCGAATGGTACGACGCGCCCAGGCGGATAGAGGACGAGACCGGGGCGCCGGTGACGCAGGCCGCAATCCCGTTCGGCGCCTTCGACAGGCAAGTCCTGCAGCGCCTCAAGGCGGCCGGCTATCGCCGCGTTTTCAGCAGCGGCGGGGGCTTCACCTTCGACAGCGCCTGGTTCTGCCCGCGCCTGTCGGCCACCGACACGTTCGAGCCCGACCGCGATATCACGTCGCAACTCGGATTCAAGCAGGTTCTGCGCGGCACCGCCTATGCGCCGCTGCGCCGCCTGCGTTACCGGATATAAGGTCCGGACGGCAATCCGCTGCCTTGCATTCCTGGACCTGGCCTAGTCCGTTTGCCGGTACAGCTGCGCCAACGGAAGACCGAAGACAGCCCGCAACTTGCCCCGATTGAGCGCCAGCTTCTGGCGCATGCGAAAGAAGGACGCGCGGTCGAACGGCATGTAGAACAGGGCAAGAAGCGCGGCGGCGGCACATTTGGCTGTCGCGTCGATGGCGAAAACCAGCTGCGCGACCAGGCCTGGATTGCCGGCCTTGCGCAGATTTCCATAGGACTGACCCGACCGCACAGCCCGGCGAAGGATGTAGGAAGGCTGCAGCCTCTCCGGGGGGACGCGCTCGTGTACGATGGCGTCGTCCGTGGCGACTATCACGGCGCCGCGTGCGGCCGCTTCGGCGAAAAAGGCCGTATCCTCACCGCCCGACACGCCAAGCGCCGGGTCGAAGCGCAATCCGAGGCGGCGAACAAGTTCCATCCGCACCAGCGTGTTCCCACCGCGCCCTGTCGACAGGCGTTTTCCCCGGTAGCCCCAATTCAAGTAGAGCGGATTGGCGCGGACAAGCCAACGCGGGGCATTGTCGGGATAGGCGGGAAGGACCGGCCCGATCACAACATCTGCACGGTATTCGGCCTGGCAGGCAAACAGCCGCTCCAACCAGTTGGGCTCGACCCATTCGTCGTCGTCCACGAAGACCATCCAGTCGCCGGTGGTGGCATCGAGCAGGGCATTGCGCGCGTGAGATATATTCCCGGCGCCAACCGGGATACAGGTTATCGACAGGCTGTCGATGTCGAGGCTTTCGATGATCCGCTGAGCGGCTCCGTCCCGGGAATCGTCGGCAACGAGCGCCGTGGCGACAATTCCTTGCGTGGCGCTGAGATCGGCGAGCGAGCGAAGCGTATCGGCGAGTGAAGAACGCCCCATGCTCGCGATCGCGATCGTGACCAATTGCATTTTAACCGATAGCCCCGGAATTCTTTTCAGCCATTTTAGGGGAGAGAGGATGATATTGATTTAATGTCCCCGGGGCGAATTTCGTTACCGAATTAAAGGAAAGCTAGGAACGCTTGGATAGCTTCGGGCGCCCTGCCCCAGTTATTCCAGGATAGCCCTGATCCCAATGCCGGCCGCGATATGAACATACATCGTTTCGACATTTCAAAGGCGCGCTTCGCTGGCAGCGAAATCGCCAACCCACCCGCCGAGCCGGTCACCTTCGACGGGCTGGCAGGCATGTTTCATCGGGCGCCGGGCTCCACAGCGGTCCTTCTTCTGAGCCCCTGGGGCTACGAAGAACTCTGTTCACGTCAAACATTTCGCATTCTTGGCGAACGCCTAGCGGCGGCGAGCTTCCCCTGCCTGCGGTACGACTATCCGGCCACAGGCAATTCGCTGGGCGACAGCGCCGGCATCGACGACGATCGGGCGTGGCGTGTATCGGTGGGCCGGGCACTGAAAGAACTGCTGCGGCTCAGCGATGCCCGCCGCGTCATCGTGATGGGCCAGGGTGTCGGCGGCGCACTTGCTGGCGAACTGGCCCGCGACGTTGATGTCGACGGCCTCGTCTTCCTGGCGCCGGTCATGCAGGGCAGGTCCTATCTGCGCGAAGTGACAGCCTGGACGGGCATGACCAAACCGACATTTCTGGTTGATGCAACCGACGGGCCGGCGGGCGGTCTGATGGCGGGCGGATTTGTATTGTCGGCCGCTTCCACAAGCGAGATCCGTTCGCTCGATCTGGCGAAGGATTGGAAGCCGCGTGCGCAGGAGATCCTGTTGGCAGCGCGCGCCGACCATTTCGGCGACGCCAAGCTGACAGGCGCGCTCGAAGCCAACGGCGTTCCACACGACGTGATTCCGTTCGACAACTATTCCGACTATGTCTCGGACCCCACGCTTAATGCCGTGCCCACCAGCCTGATCGAGGGAGTCGTTGCGTGGTGCATCGCAAAATTCGGATCCGAACGCCGAACGAACCCTCCCGACGCGCCTTTGCCCGCCACGCTCGAGGATGCGGCTTTCAAGCAGACAATGATCCGCTTCGGACCGGATCGAATATTGTTCGGCGCATTGACAGAACCGACGGGCAAGCGTGCGAAAACAGCACTGCTGTTTTTGAATTCCGGTTATGATCACTCGATTGGCTGGGGCCGTATGAACGTTGACTTTGCGCGGGAACTTGCGCGCGATGGCTACATTACGCTGCGGCTCGATGCAGCCGGCATCGGCGAAAGTCGATTGTGGCCCGGACAAGCTGCGCAGGTTTTGTTTTCCGAGCTGCAGAAAGACGATGTCAGATTGGCGATCGACTGGCTGACCGAGCAAATGGGCGTGGAGAAGCACGTTCTGGTCGGCCGCTGCAGCGGCGCCTACCTTGCCGGGATCGCAGCGGAAGCAGACCCGCGAGCCTCTGGCGCGGTCATCATCAACGCGCGGCGGCTGGTCTGGGACCATTCCGACGATGTCGACAAGGCCATTCGCGCACCCCTCCAGACCGTGGACACCTATCGCCGCAAGATGCTCGACAAGCAGACGCTGACGCGCATCCTGAACGGCGAATTGTCGGTTCCGGCGTCTGCGTTGAAACTCGGTCGCGCGCTGTTGCGCATCCTGGATCGCAAACTCGCTCCGGTATTGCGTGGAGCCTCGCGGCACTATCGGCTCGACAGGATCGTTCAGAACCGTTTCGCGAAGCTCCGCGACCGTGGCGCGCATGTGGAGCTGATCCATAGCAACCAGGACCATGGCGGCCACGAAGCCATGACCTGGTTCGGTCAAGACCTGGGACGGCTGTCCGAATATCCCAATGTCGTGTCGACCTTCCTCGACCAGGCCGACCACAACGTGACACCACTCGAAGCGCGGCGCGCACTGCTGGAGAGATTGCGTGCAATTGCCATTCGCTGCGGGTCGTAGCGACGCAAGGCGACCTGCTTCACCGCCTGTCACATGTTGAGCAGGGAACCACCGGCGACGCGTTTGGGGCGTTCCTGGCCACGTTGCGCCATGTTCAGCAACGAAAGACCGACGACGCGTTTGGGCGGTTCATCGTTGGCTGGCGCCAGCTCGACGTGCTCGGCACTGCCCGGGAGTTCGGACTCGCCCTGGGAGCGGGTTTCGACCGATTTTTCCGGGGCGGCGGCGTCGTGGGGAGCAACCACCGACATGGCCCCGGGTGCGGCGAATCGTTGGCCGAACTGCTGGGAAACCTGCCGCATCGCCTCGCGGCCCACGACCAGGGCCACGCCCAGCACCAGTCCAAGAATGCCCCCGAGCGCCACCAGAAGCTTCTTTTTCGGCCAGACCGGAATATCCGATGGCAGGCCGGGCGATATGATCCGGGCGCCGGGAACGACCACTTGGTCCAGCTCGGATATTTCCTTCGTCTTGGCGAGGGCGTTCTCGTAGAGCGTCCGCGTCGCCTGCGCCTCGGTTTCGAGCGCGCGCAGGCCGACCAGCGCCGAGTCACCGGTAACGGTTACCGCGCGCGAGGTATCGACGGCGGCTTCGAGATTGGCGACCCGCTCCCTGGCGACCCCGAGCTCGATCTTGGCAGCGTTGGCGGTGTCCTGCGCGTCCGCGCGAAGCAGGCCCTCGAGCCGCGCGACATCCGACTTGGCGCGGATGAGCTGCGGATGGCGCGGAAGAAGTCCAGCCTCGAGGCTCGCCACGGTGCGCGCGGCGAGCGTGTACTGTTCGCGAAGCCTGGCGCCATTGGCAGAGGCGGACAGTTCGTTGATCGAATTGAGGTTCACGCCCTTTTTGAGGAACGCCGCGATCTCGTCGTAGCGCGCCTGCTTCTCCGCCAGTTCGGCCCGCGCTTCCGTCAATTGCGCGCTGAGACCGCCGAGTTCCTGACTCTTGAGCAGGCCATCCTGGCCCGTGCTCTGCAACTGATGTTCCGCCTTGAAGCGCTGCACGGCCAGTTCGGCGTCGTTCAGGCGCTCGCGCAGGCCCACGAGACGCTGCTGAATCTGCTCACCAACTTCGGCGGAGGAGGCTTCGTTCTGGCGTTTGCGGTCTTCAAGATAGCTTTCCGCGATGGCTTGGGCAAGTTTAGCCGCCTTGTCCGGATTGTCTGAATCCACCAGGATATCGACAACGAAAGTCAGGCCTTCGCGCTTGACTGCGACGGCCTTGCCTAGAGCCTCGACCGCGTCGTTCTCGCGCCGCGCCTCGCTTGCCGGGTCCCGGGAAACGTCACTCCCCCGAAGCAGCGAGAGAACCGACGACACCAGTCCGGAAGCCGCATGCTCGCCGAATTCGGGGTCGTTCGTCAGATCAAATTGCTGCACAACCGGACGCAGTGTGGTGTCCGAGGCGATCACCGCGACATGGCTGTCGACAAAGGTGCCGTCGTCGATGCCGCGTGCAATGACATTGGGATTGTCGAAAGGCTGGCGCGTGGACGGGTCGATGAGCATGCGCGCGCTTGCGCGATAGATCGGATGCACAGTCAGCGTATAGGCGGCAGTCGCGCCGGCCAGCAACACGGCCGTCAGCAACACTATCCCGAACCGGCGGCGCAGGATCGTCGCGATTGCCCAGATGTCGAACTGTATCGGACCGGGGGGTGTCTGGAGACGAGCAGGCACGGCAACGTCCTCGAAGCCTTCGAATTCACCTAACAATAGGTAAAGCCCATTGGTTAGCACTTCGCTAATGGCGACGCTCATCGCCAAGGCTTGCGCGCGCCGACGGATCGGCGGCGCGCGGCAGCAAGGCCGCAAATATGAACAGCATCCAAGTCACCGAATAGCCGCGAAACCAGCTGCTCTCCAGCATGTTGTGAGAGACGACGGTGAGCACCAGCGTGATCGAGAGCCAGCACAAGGCCGGCCGGTCGGCCCCGGCTCGGGCAGCGGAAAACAAGGCGGCCACGATCGTTGCCAGAAGGATCGACAGCCCCACGGCGCCGGTCTCCAGCAGCGTGTCGAGATAGCCATTGTGCGCCTGCAGCAGCCCGACCACGAATCCCGGCGCCTCGCGCTGGACGATGGATCCTGCGCCGACGCCCCAGAAAGACGCATAGCCCTGGCCGACGAGCGGGCTGCGGGAAATGACATCGAGCGCGAACTGCCAGATGACCGTTCGCCCGGTGAAAGTTTCGTCGTCGAACAGGAACATGGAAAGATCCGCGAAGCCGAATGCCGTCAACGCGGAGAGGTACAACCCGGCCAGCAGCCCCAACACTGCGGCAAACAGGACGAGCAATGCCGCGTTCATGCGCAGGAAGCGCGTGATCGTAACCACCACAAAGACGAAGACAGGCATGGTGACAGCGAGACCGAGCGACGTCTTCGACTTGCTCTCCACCAGCGCATAGAAAGCGGCGAAGACGAGGCCGACAAGAACAATGCGAAGCCATCCGCGTTTGACGACGGCGCCGTAGATGCAGAAAAGCATGGCGAACGCCATCATCACGCCGAGTTCGTTCTTTTGCGAATAGATGCCCTCGTGGCCGATCGGCCCGGGCGGCGTCAGGAGGACAACGGCCGCGTTCAGGATGACGGCAATGGCGAATACCGCCAGCACCCGATCGAGGATGGCATCGCGGTCGTCGGCGAAGACGGTCGAAATGCCGAGGGCAAGCACGATGATGATCTGCAAGGCCAGGCGCCGGAAGGCGATGGCCGGCACCGGCGACCAAAGTACGCTGAGCAGCGCGAAGGCCAGATAGCAGAACACCAAGACGATGACGGGATCGCTAAAGAGCTGTCCGAATCGGGCGTTGCTGCGCCATGCGGCGATCACTGCCATGCCAAGCACGACGATCCAGAACATCTGGTTGAGCGGGCTCGATTGCGAGGCTGTGATATTGATGTCGGAAATCTCGCCGGCAAACCGCCAACGCAATATCGCCGGCGAAATCAGGACGGAGTAAGCCATGATGATCGCTGGGATCCAGGGCAACACGAAACGGGCGAGTTCGTTCGCCGTGTCGCCGGCATCGATGCTGGCCTGCTCGTATCGGTCGTCCGTCATTGAGCCCGTTTGTCGTCGCGTTATCGGCGCCGGTCGAATCGGCCTCATGGAAAATAGCACCGTTTGCGATTCGCCGCTGGACCGACGTCGCGGTCATCGCGCCAGCGCATTGACATCGAGGCCAAGCGCCGCGGCCGTGCCGATGTCGACGGTTCTTCTGCTGTTGTCGGCAAGCAGTCCGAAGCCTTCATTGTAGTCCCACAGGGCCCAACCGAAGCCATGGTCCTCTGCTGCCTTGCGCGCATCCGTGAGCCAGCGCAGCCGGCTCCCGTCGTCCTTGACGCCGTCCGGCCAGCGGATGGCGCTGAATTCGCCCATGATGACGCGGCCGGCGGCGACGCCATTGCTTTGTGCCCACTTGGCTACCTCGTCGAACCGGGCTGCAGTGGTTTCCGGTCCGGGCTTCTGACGGCCGTAGTAGTCCGTGGCTTCCTTTCGCGCCGCCGCGAATGCGTCGGCGGGCTGGGCCGTGCCGCCCTCCGCCAGGCGCGTGAGATGGGCCTGGGTTATGTCGAGCGTCTTTTCCAGGCTGCCGCTGGACGCCGGATAGGTCAGGCCGGCGAGATATCGCGCCGGAGGCGACGCCCAGTCAATCGACTGATGCGTGAAATAAAACGGCTCGTAATAGTGAAAGTCGTAGAGCGTTGCCTCATCGTAGGCTGCCGGATCGAGTCGCGTCAGGCCGTCGACCGAGGACCAGCAGCCTCCGGTCAGCACGACGGGCATGGCCGGCGCGGCGGCGCGAACCTTGTCGTAGAGGCGCTTTTGCGCCACCGTCCAGTCTTCGCCTTCGGAACGCTCACAGGCAGGCTGCGGCTCGTTCATCAATTCCAGTGCGAAACCGTCGGCGGGCTGATCCTTGAACAGCGTGGCGACCCGGTAGAGAAAATCGGAATAGCGTTCGAATTTCGCACCGGTGGGATCGGCCAGGATGTCCTCCGGGCGCCAGTGCGAGCTGTAGGTTGCCGGGTGCATGTCGAGCAGGACCGTCAGGCCATGGCCGCGCAGCCGCAGCACCCATTTGCGCATGATGTCGAACAGCTGACGGGCCTCGTTCTCGTCGGCTTCCAGAAACGGGCCGACATCGACCGGCAGGCGGACGAAATCGAAGCCAAGGTTGCGCAGGCGATCGAGCTCCGCATTGGTCGCGATGACGAGATCGCCCTGAAACGGCGGCCAGAGGTATTTGCCCTCGCCGGCGGGGTCGCGGGCAGCGAAGCTCAGCAGGCGCGACATGTTGACACCGCGACGGAACGACGGGACCGTCGCCGCAACAGGCTTTGCCTGTGGCGCCGCAACGGCGGCGGTCGTCGGTTCCGCTTTCGCCGCTTCCGGTCGAGCTTCAGCCGCCGACGCGTCCCAGGCGGCTGGTTTGGGCGCCGGGACCAGGAGAGCGAAAGCGACGACGCCAATCGATGCGATGGCCAAGAGGCCTGCCAGCAGACCGCGCAGCGATCCGTATGAACGTTTGGCGCTCACCGATGCCTTGTCGCGTGTCGTGCTAGGCTCGCGCAACTGTCTATTCCGCCGCGTTCAGGAGAGGTTCCTCCTGGCAAAACCGCTCGATATCAGCACGGTAGCCTGCGGCGATCGAGTCCGGGGCGAAGCGCTCGCGCAACGCTTTTCCCGAACGTCTGATGGCCTGCCTGTAGGAAGGGTTGTTTTGGCAAAGCTCCGAAAGCGCCCGCGAAATCTCGGCGACATTTCCCGACTGGACTGAAACGCCCGCCTGTATTCCGTCCAGATAGCCGTCGATGCCGGTGTTGCGGCTGTAGAGGATCGGAATCCCGGCGAACAGGGCCTCTAGATAGACCATGCCGAAGGTTTCCTGGTGACTGGGCAACGCCAGCGCCAGATAATGCGGAAGCTGAGCAAACAGCGTCTTGCCATCCATGCCGCCGAGCAGGCGGACGCTGTCGCCAAGCCGCAGCCGCCCGATCTCGCGTGTCACGGATTCGACGTTGCGCGCATCGCCCGGCCCGATGATGTCAAGGCCAATGCCGGCATTCGACTTTTGGAAGTGCGCGAAGCCACGCAGCAGGTCGGACAAGCCCTTGCGCTTACGCAAATCGAGATGCAGCACGGTCGCGAAACGCTGTTGGGGCGCAACGGACGGAAAATCCGGCGCCATGTTGCCGACGATGTTGGGCAAAAGCCGCTCTTTCGCGGGCTGATCGGGAATATAGCGGTGGTATGTGGGCCGGAACCAGGAAGAGACATGATAGATGCAGTCGGCGCGGTCGGCGATCCGGCGCATCAGGCCCCGATAGCCTGGCTTGCGCAGGAAGACATTGCGTTCCGACTCGCCACGCACCGAGACGAAGAACCGTGTTTCAGGCCCGAAATGCTCGGCCAGCCAGAGGCCGGCTATGCCTTCGAAGGCGAATTTGTGCGCATGCACCAGATCCGGTCGCCAGTCGCGTTCCTCCAGCGCCCGCGCGATTTTTCGCGCGACGCGGCGCATGGTGGGCGCGAGCCCCAGGCCCATGGGCAATCCGAAGTAGCGGCAGGCATAAAGATGGACGCCGTCTACCTGGCCGCAATCGATGAAATAGGTCTTCCACGGCAGGATTGTCCGGTTCAGCGACATCACCACATGCTCGCCAACGCCAGCCATTCCCACCAGGCGTTCGATCGCCGTGGTGGTCCGGCCCCTGTGGGGGTTGGGATAGTCCGCGCTTACATGCAAAATGCGAGGCACAACGCGCTCACTTTCCCTTGCTGGCGGCATCGTCTTGTCCTGCTCGCGGAATGCGCTCAAAGGAATCTGAAAGCGGCCAGACTTCGACAAGCCAGAGCAACGCGTCGCGAACGCCGTTAATCCAAAATCCACTATTAGCTCTCAAAAAAGGATTAATTCGCGCAGTTTTCGGTCGCGATGAGCGCGGGAACGCGAGCCCGGGGCCACCACCAATCGGCTCCCGAGTGGAGCAACAAACATGGGGCACCAGACCACGCCCGCGAGGACCGAGGACGCCAGGACGCTGGGCAGCGAACCGAGGTTTGGCCTCAGGCATCGGCTGACACGCATAGTCTGGGGCATCACCTGGGCGATCCTTGCCTCGTCCTGGACGCAGCCGCTTTACGGCTGGCGTTGTTTCCTGCTCAGAGCCTTCGGCGCGAAAGTCGGGCAAGGCGTTTACGTCGCCCCCTCCGCGAAGATCTGGTATCCGGGCAACCTGGTCATCGGGGACTTCGCGGCGATCGCCGACCATACGGACATCTACTGCATGGCGCCGATCGTGGTCGGCAAGTACGCGGTCATATCCAAGCGGGCGCATATCTGCACCGGCACCCATGACATCGACAGCGAATATTTCCAGCTGACGACCACACCGATCACGATCGGCGACTATGCCTGGATCGCGGCTGACGCATTCGTCGGTCCAGGAATCGTTGTCGGAGAAGGCGCGGTCCTTGGGACCCACGGCGTTGCGACGCGAGACCTCGAGCCCTGGACCGTCTATGCCGGCAACCCCGCACGCGAGATCAAGAAGCGTAGGCGGTTCGAACGACACGACACGCCTGTCCGGGGCTGGCGCGAGCCGAAGCAACGCGCGTAGCCTCAGCGACTGTCGGATGATGACGCCCGGCCGGTGACGGCTAGGGATGTTTCGATCCGGCGTCGAACATCCAGCGCACGACATTTCCGAGAAAGACGGGGTTGCCGACCAGATAGCGATGGCCGAGCCGACGCGGCTCGCGGATCAGCCGATAGACCCATTCGCTGCGCAGGGCACGCACCCAGTGGGGCGCGCGCGGGACGGCGCCGCTGGCAAAATCGAACAAGGCGCCTATTCCCATGGCCACGGTGCAGTGAGCCGCTGTCAGCTTCTCGGCGATCCAGAGTTCCTGCTTCGGAACCCCCATCGCGACGAGAAGAATGTCCGGCTTCCAGTGCAGGAGACCGTCGAGAATTTGGCTTTCGTCACTCGCCTCGAAATAGCCGTTGTGGATGACGCGGTATTCATGGCGCGCGTCGAGCGAGGCGAAATGCCGGGCCGCCTCGTCGGCAATGCCTGGAGCCGCGCCGACGAGCCCGACCTTCAGCGGCACGCGCGCCGACGTCAGCACTGCCGGTACGAAATCCGTGCCGTTCAGATTGGCGCGGAATTGCCGCCCGTGCAGGAGCCGGGCTGCAATGTCGACGCCGATGCCGTCGGACATGATCGTGAAGCGCCGCAGCGCTTCGCGAAAGCCGGTGTCGCGCATGGCGAGATTGGCGTTGTGGGCGTTCAGAAAGGTGACGGGAGTGTAGCTGCCGTCGGCGATGCGGCCGTGGATCCAATCCAGTGCTTCCGCGCGGGAAAAATCGACGACCGGAATCCCCAGCACGTCGCGACTGGCGATCTCCTGGCCTTCTCTCACCGATTGCTGCATTCCAGAGTATGTGCCTGGGGGACAAATTGCGTTTTGACAGACGGCAGGACGGGCCTACTTGCAAGCGGAATCCGGAGCTGTGGTTAATCGATCAGGCTTGGAATCGCCTCGTCCGGCACGCGGTTTGCGCGCCCTGGCCGCACGTCGTTCGGTGTTGCCGCTGTGGTCGCCACTGCAGGCGATCCCGCCTGCCCGATCGCCTCAGACAAGCTGACGCAGATCCTCGACAAGGTCGTCGTTGGCGGCGTCGCGCATGGCTGCAAGGCTGCGGTTGTCGAGCAGTTCGGCGACCGCGTGACGCACCTCGAGCATCATGTGCCTGACCTGGCAGGTGGCTTCGTCGCAATCCTCGCAGCGCTGGTACTGGCTGCGGCTGGCGCAGGGGATGGGCGCCAGCGGCCCGTCCAGAACGCGCACGACGTGACCGATCTTGATTTCGCTCGGCAGCTTGGCGAGACGATAGCCGCCTTCCTTGCCCTTGCGGCTCTGCACGAAACCGGCATTGCGCAGTTCGCCCAGGATCGCATCGAGGAACTTCTTGGGAATGTTGTTCTTGGCCGCGATATCGCCAACAAAGGCGAGTTCGCCCGCCGGCATCTTTGACAGATGCACCAGGGCCTTGAGCCCGTACTTGCCCTTTTTCGTTAGCATTGCCCCGAGACAGTCTTCTTGCCGTTGCCCGCGCCGAACATCGGAATCGTTTGTGTGCAAATAATGGCCGCGAGCGCCACTTACATCCGCGCACGTCAGGATTGAAACATGAATCGGTTGCGATTTCGTGTCCGGCGGGCGTTTCGCCGTAACTGTGGTGTTTCCGCCGCATCGGGAACCTTGGCCGTGCAATGGGAATTAATCCTTCCGCCGCAACCAGCCGAGGATCACGCAACATGCTGCAGCATGCCGATGTTCGAAACGCCGATCTGGACCGGCTGCAGCAGGCAAGACGCTCCGCCCGCCGGGCTTCACTGGCCTACGTCACCGACGCCGATCCCGGCATCAGACGCATGAAGGCCGGGACCGGCTTTGCCTATTTGCGACCGAACGGCCGACCCGTTTCCGACCGCAGGACGCTGGAGCGCATCGCGGCGCTTGTCATTCCGCCGGCGTGGACGGACGTGTGGATCGCCGCCGACGCGCACGGCCACATCCAGGCGACAGGCCGCGACCTGCGCGGCCGCAAGCAATACCGCTATCATGCGCGATGGTCCGAACGCCGCGACGACATCAAATATTCGAGCCTGGCAGGATTTGCACGCGCGTTGCCCGGTCTGCGCAAGCGGGTAGATGCCGACCTGCGGCGCCGTGACCTGCCGCGCGAGCGGGTCGTGGCATCGATCGTCTGGTTGCTCGACAACACCATGATCCGCGTCGGCAACGCGAGCTATGCCCGCGACAACAAGAGCTTCGGATTGACCACACTCAGGAGCCGCCATGTCTCGGTGGAAGGCGCTAAGCTGCGCTTTGCCTTCAGAGGCAAGTCCGGAAAGGAATGGAACCTGAAGCTGGTTGACCGCCGCATCGCGAGGACCGTCCGGGCCATCCAGGAACTGCCGGGACAGCACCTGTTCCAGTACGTCGATGACACCGGCGAACGGCGCTCCGTGCGATCCCAGGACGTCAACGACTACATTCGCGACGCCACCGGCGGCGAGTTCAGCTCCAAGCATTTCCGCACATGGGGCGGCACGGTTCGCGCTCTGTCGCTGTTGGCCGAAATCCCCTTGCCTGACAGCAAGTCCGGCGTGGCGCGCGCGCTGAACATCGCCATCGACGAGGTGGCCCGCCATCTTGGCAATACGCGCGCCGTCTGCCGGCGATGCTATGTCCATCCCCTGGCGATCCATAGCTGGAGCGCGGGCCGGCTGGCCGGAGAGCTTGCCACGGCCAGCAACGGGCGTCGCAGGCGGACGGGCCTCGACGCGGAAGAGGCAGGCGTCTTGCGTTGGCTGGAAACGACGAAGGCCTGAGCCTCAGGGCAGCATGTCGTACTCGATGAAGCCAGTGCGCTTGGCGACGCGGTCGTAGAGGCGTCTGGCCGTTTCGTTGGTCTCGTGCGTCATCCAGTAAACATTGGCGACGCGGACCTTTGCAGCCGCGCCGTGAACCGCCGCGATCAGCGCGCTGCCTACGCCGGCGCCGCGCACCGACGGATCGCTGTAGAGATCCTGCAGGTAGCAGTTGTTGACCGTCGACCAGCATGACCTGTGGTAAAGATAATGCACAAGGCCGACCGCCTCGCCTCCGGACAGGGCGAGCAGGCCCTTCGGCTCGAATTCCCCGGGGTCAAACAGCCGCCGCCAGGTGGTCGCGTAAACCGCCTCGGGCACGGTTGCCTTGTAGAACTCCAGATAGGCAGTCCAAAGGCGACGCCAGTCGGCTTTATCGTCGGCCTGCAACGGCCGGATCACGATGTCGGTCATGCTACCCCCACCAAGTGCGAAACTCATGGATAGAGATTGTACTCTTCCCACTCGTCCTCGGGAATCTTGTCGCCGATGTTGTAGCGCAGCGAAAGAACCTGCATATGGTCTGGGGCAGTCTGGCAATTGTAGGCGACGTGGTACCACTCGCCCTTGCTGCGGAAAGCGCCGCCTTTGGTCTTGATCCCGTCGCCGTCCATTTTCGGCTCCTGCGTCGCGTAGGCGACCACGCGGTCGGGCGCGAAGCGCTTGTCTTCCTTGGCGATCCGGTCGAGGACTTCGGCGTCGCATCGCTGTTCGAGCCGCGTGTCCGGGTCGAGTGCGAGCAGCCCGGCCTTCATGCGGGAGTCGAGCGCGTGCGCCGGAGAGATCGCAGCCGAAGCGGCCAGCGCGGTCAGGCAGATTTTTCGCATGCAGCCTCGCAAAAGGACTTCCAGCCAGGCCGCGAAAGACCGACGCGTTGGCAGCAGCCTTCTAGCCCCGGATTGTGGCGGAAAACACCCCTTCCTTCATCTGGCAGTCCTGCCCGCGCAGGCGACGGGGCTCCAAGCTCTCCTTCTTCGATCGAGATCCGAGGCAAACGGACGCTTTGCGGTGCAGCCGCCCTCGACTACTGCACCTTGTTCAAGGGCGGTTTTGTCCAGGACCCGTCAAGCGCGGATTCCTTGGGCCAGTATATGCGCATGAAGATGGTGAAAGGACCCTTCGGTGCCGGCAACCAGTTTGCTTGCTTGTCCTTGCTTGGAGCTTCGTTCTGCACATAGATCGTGATCCCGCCATCGCTGTCCTTGACGAATTGCGGAAGCATCGGCGAGTTGACGAGATAACGGTCGATCGGATTCGCGACCAGCAAGCTATTGGGCAGGTCATACATGGTCAGGGACCAGAAGGCGTTGGCAGGCGGCAACTGGCCATCGGCAAAGTGCACGGTGTAGTTGCTGTCCCCGTCCAACGGCTTGCCGTCAGCGTCGACACCATAGGGCGGATACATGGCCTCCTGCTTTGAATTGCCAAAGATGCCCAGCGCGGCTGCGATAAACCGGTACAGGTAGTTGTTCTTGAGATATTCACGCGTGCCAAAGAGATCGCCTACGGCGACTTTGCCGGCGTCGACTTCTTTCTTCAGTGCGGCGAGATCAGCCCATGCGTCGACAACGCCTTGTCCCATGGCGGTCTTGATTTCAGGCGACAGCGAGGCAAAATCGATGGCCTTGCCAGCGCCGACACCGATCCTGGAGAAACGCTCCATAAGCTCGGTTTCGGAAGGATTGGTCGGGCACGCCTGAAGGATGAAGTTCAGAAGATTGAAGAATTCCAGCGATGTCTTCTCTTCATCCGGCGTCAGAGGCTTCATCAAGTCGAGGGGCGGGACGGCGGCCGGCGCGGGTTGGCCGAGGAATGATGACAGCGGTTCCACCTTGTACCCGGCCTGCACCTTCTTGACATTCTCGATGTCGGCCGCGTCGAAAAGCTGGGTGCGGTAGAGCGCCAGCGCGATCTCGGTTTCGGACTGCATTGCCTTGGTTATGCCGGGCGGCGTTTCACCCTTCCATTTCGGCCCGGCGATCATGAATTTGCCGCCGCCGTTTCCGGTGGCGCGCGTGCCAATATAGTCGAAGTTGAACGTGTAGGCGTCGACAAGCTGAACGCTGAAATAGCGATCTTTCTCGACTTCCGGCACGGTGAGAACCAACGGTTCGGCACGCAAGTCCATGCCGACGAAGGAATAGGGCGTGTCGGAATTGGGTGTCTGCACTGCCGTGTCGGCTGGGGTGTAGACACGGGCGGTATTGAAGATCGTGTTCCAGGAGGCCTTGTATTCAGGGCTGCTCTTGTCAGCGAAATAGGCATACAGGATGCGATAGCTGTCCACCATCGGGAAGCCGTACGTATATGCTTCCTTTGCGATGGCGCGGGCGTCCTCTGGAGACAAGTCCGCCGCCGTGGCAAAGCTCGTTGAGGCCAGGCCGGGCAGCGCGGTAGCGCCCAAAAGTGCCGCGAAAGTGCGTCTTGAAAGTTGCATGCCCCATCCTTCAGCTGATCGATCTGAATTAGTCTGCTGTCATGCGGAAGCCGTTGCAACGTAAATTACGGTATATGACGGGGTGGCCACCCCGGCTGCCATTGCCGATCGAATGCCCTCGTTCGTTCAACCTGTAAACAAAAGCCAGATCCCCGCGGCGGCGAGCAGAGCGCCAGAGCAGCGTGCAATCAGCTGCCCCGCAGGCACGGTCTTCTCCAGGAGAACGAGAATTGCGATGCCGCCGATCCACGCAATATTCATCACCCCACCGACAAACAGCAGGGCCATCAATGCCCAGCAGCAACCGAGGCAATATATGCCATGCTCAAGACCGAGCCGCAGCGCACCAAACGGATCGGAACGGAATCCGCCATGGCTGGTCAGAAATGCGATCGGCGTCTGGCACTGCCGCAGGCAGGCCCCCTTGAGAGGCGTCCATTGATAAATTCCGGCTGCGATCAGGACAACGCCGCCAACCTTGGCGCTGGCGGTTGCCATCGCGGGGGTCAGCAGCGCCATGCTGGCCATCAGCCATTGAAGGATGGTCGCCAGGACGCTGAACAAGACCCAGACGAGCAAGTAGCCCGCGAAAAACCATCCCGTTGGCGCGAAGGCTTTGCCGTCCTTGCGCGCCTTGCGGCCAACCAGGGCATACAACAGAACCATCGGCGTTACCGACGGTGTCATCATCCCCACCATCATCACGGCCCACATCGTAAAGATGAAAGCGAAATCGGCCGGTGCCCAGGCTCGCAAACTCGGCGCCATGGAAGCGCCCATATCCATCCCTGACATATCCATCCCTGACATGTCCATGCCGGGCATCTCGACGCTAGCGTCGCCTGGCGCCGGCACGTCTGACATGCCCATTTGGGCGCCGAGACATAGCAGATAGGCCCATGCAAGCACGGCAACGAACACCAGCGCTGCCGCAACCACGATGCGGTCACGCCTAAGCAGCGCCTCCAGCGTCGTGTCGCTCACGGGGTTAGTGCACTATGCCGCTTTGCGAGAGATGAACATGCGCGAACTGGCCATAGGAGTCAGCCAGTTCAAACTTGATCGGGCCTGTTGCTTTCGACCAGCCCCGGCCCACCTCGGCAAGCGAATATTCGAACCCATGCGGGAGATCGATGCGCGCACGATGCTCTGCGCCCGTGACCGGGTTCTTGATCGGCTCTCCGTATCCCTCCGCTACGCCCGGCACGCTCAGTCTGGCTGTCCGCGCATCGATATCGACCTCGAAATCGATTGCAGCAAAGATCGGATCGTGGACGCTCTCAAGCGTGGTCGAGAATACCTGGAAAATGGTAGCGCCGGGTTCGGTGTCCTGGCCTGAAAGGATGCGCAGCAACGCTTGCCTTTGCGCTTCGCTCGCTCGCTCGTCGACGATCACCGCAGCCTCGCCGCGCCCTTCATGGATGGCGGCTGGCCAGCGAAAAACTCCGGCAAACCGCAAGCCGTCGAGTCTCGTATCGCCATGGTAGCCCTCATCAATTTCCATGCCGACAACCGCCTGGCAGAATCCGTGTGTCGGCAATGCGTTGAACTGGCAGGGGCATCCATACGCGCAGTTGCAGTTGGAAAACTCGCGCGCTTTGATCATCCACTTCAAGTCAGACATGGCTTCCTCCTGACCGCCGTAAAAACAGGCAGACCGGCAATGCCAAAAGCCAAAGCCGATACCAGGCCAGGGAAATCCAGCCTGTCCAATCGTTTGGCGGTGGTTCCGTCTGCTCGAACGGACTTGACGTTACGTCATTGACAGATCGCTGCATAGGATCAAGTTTTTATTAGCCAGAGTGAATAGTTCTGTCTGGCGGGTAAACATGCGTATCTGGATAGCTCGGCTGCTAAGTGCCGGCTTGATCATGGCCGTTCCCCAGGCCGTGTCTGCCGAGCAGATCGGCGAGGCCACGCTGGTCAAGACCTCGGTTACTGGCAATGGACGCACGCTTGCAGCCAGGTCAGCCGTGAACCGTGACGAACGCATTCGCACCTCGAGTGCAGGGCTCGGTGAATTCGTTTTCCGTGACGGCACCAAATTGGCGGTGGGGGCAAATTCGTCGGTCGTCATCGACAAATTCGTTTTCGGCGGCAGCGATTCCGTCAAGAGCATGAGCGTGAACGCGGTCAAGGGAAGCTTCCGCTGGATCAGCGGCGGCTCGAATTCATCAGCCTACAAAATTGCCACGCCTGCCGGCACCATCGGCATCAGAGGCACCGCGTTCGACATCTATATCGGTGCGGGTGGCAAGACAGCCGTTGTTCTGCTCAAGGGGTCGGTTCGGTTCTGCGGTACGAATGGCTGCCGCGACCTGCGGCGCAGGTGCGACTTCGTGGTCGCAACGCCAGGTGGAGGGGTGAGCGATCCCGCGCGCGTCAGTCGCGACGCGCTCAAGGGGTTGAAGGACGATCGCGCTCTGCCTTTCATGTCCGGTGCCCAGCGGCTCTCGTCGAGATTTCAAACCGGCGGCAATTGCACGGCGACTGCCTCCGCCGTTCCAAACCGCACACCGCGATCGCGTAACGCGGCTTCGCCAGGCCCCGCCCCGGCGCCGGGCCCGGGTCCCGGCCCCGATCCTGGTCCTGGTCCTGGTCCTGGTCCTGATCCTACACCCGAGCCACCAGCCCCCGAGCCCACCAAGGGCAGAGGCAACAACGGGATAGGCAATGGCGCTGGCGACGGATCGCCCAACGGGCGGGGCGACGCCGACCGGTGAGGTTTCCACTTCTGCCTTG
>JAPLOZ010000103.1 GCA_026400435.1 Hyphomicrobiales bacterium
GGCACCGGCAAGGTTGACGAGGCCAAGCACGAGGAGGCTCTGCGCGAGGTTATGGATCTTTCGCCCAAGGGTATCCGCACCAAGCTCGACCTCAACAAGCCGATCTACGCCAAGACATCCTCCTACGGACATTTTGGCCGCAAGCCGGGCCGTGACGGTTCGTTCTCCTGGGAGAAGACCGATCTGGCCAAGGCGCTCAAGGAAAGCCTGGCCACCTGACGACGGCCATGCAGGATGGTCGCAGGAGCCGTTCGACCGAGGCCTTCTTCGGGCGGCGGCGCGGCAAGACCCTGAGCCCGTTTCAGGCGACGACCCTTGAAGGCGGGTTGCTTGGCTACGGCCTCGATCTGGGCCAGCCTCCGCCGCTCGATCTGCGGACTCTGTTTGCCGCACCGGTTTTGGATGTGCGGCTCGAGATTGGCTTCGGCGGCGGCGAGCATCTGCGCCACGAGGCGGCGCGCCATCCCAGGACCGGCTTCATAGGCGTCGAGCCCTTCGTCAATTCCATGGCGAAGATGACAGCAGCTTTGGTCGAGGCGCCGTTGCCGAACCTGAGGCTCCACGACGACGACGCGACGCGGCTGCTCGACTGGCTGCCGCAGGCCTCGCTATCGGGTATAGACCTGCTTTATCCCGACCCGTGGCCCAAAAAGAAGCACTGGAAGCGCCGGTTCGTGAGCCCCGTCAATCTCGACCGCTTTGTCCGCGTGCTTCGACATGGCGGCACATTCCGGTTCGCCTCCGACATCGACGGCTACGTCAACTGGACGCTTCTCGCCGCAGCCGCCCATGGCGCGTTCACCTGGCCGGCCCGGCAAGCGGACGACTGGCGCAAACCCTATCCCGGCTGGCCCGGCACCCGCTATGAGGCGAAGGCTTTCAGGGAAGGCCGTACGCCGGCCTACCTTACGTTCACGCGCAGCTAGCGGCCGCGCGGCTCATGCGCGGCTCAGTCCTGCTTGCATTTGACCCCGATCAGCTCTATATCGGCGTCAAATTCTTGGTCGATATGACGAAGAGTGGGTCCACCCGGTCCCGCTCTTTTTTGTTACCTCGACCTGCCTGTCGGAGACCTGATGACGGAAGCAGTAGGCATGATCGAGGACGACCGCATCATCCGCGAAAGCGGCATCGATGCGCGCGTGGCCTCTGTCATCTTGCCGGTGCTCAAGGGCATTGGCTTTCGCCTCGTTCGGGTGCGGGTCAGTGGCCAGAGCGGGCTGACGCTGCAGATCATGGCCGAGCGCGACGACGGCACGATGACCGTCGAGGATTGCGAAGAGGTCAGCCGCGCCGTGTCGCCAGCCCTCGATGTCGCCGACCCCATCGAGAAGGCCTACCATCTCGAGGTCTCGTCGCCAGGCATCGACCGGCCACTTGTCCGCAAGGCTGATTTCGTGGCCTGGATTGGCCATCAGGTGAAGATGGAGACGTCCGTCCTGGTGGCCGAACGCAAGCGGTTCAAGGGCAAGATCGCCGAGGCAGGCGACAGCCACGTGCTGGTTGAGCGAGACGTGCCCGCATACGGCGCCGAACCGTCGGTCAGGGTGCCTTACGACACGATCGCCGAGGCCCGGCTGGTGCTGACCGACGATCTCATCCGCGACGCGCTGTCGAAGGACAACAAGGCGCGCAAGGAAGCCAGAAGACGCCGTGGCGAGCCTGATGAGGCCGATACGGACGATACAAACGAAACGCAGGATTGATCGACATCCCGTCCGGGCGAAGGCCTTCAGGGGCGGGGGTTCAGGGAGACTGAAATGGTAGTCAGTGCGAACAGGCTCGAGCTGTTGCAGATCGCCGACGCTGTGGCGCGCGAGAAGTCGATCGACAAGTCGATCGTCATCGCGGCGATGGCCGATGCGATCCAGAAGGCGGCCCGCCAGCGCTACGGGCAGGAAACCAACATCCGCGCCGACATCAACGCCTCGACCGGCGAGATGAAGCTGCAGCGGCTGATGGAGGTTGTCGAAACCGTCGAGGACTACGGTCGACAGATCGCCCTGTCATCGGCGCGCGAGCGCAATCCGGACGCCGAAGTCGGCGATTTCATCGCCGAACAGCTGCCGCCGATGGATTTCGGGCGCATCGCCGCCCAGTCCGCCAAGCAGGTGATCGTGCAGAAGGTGCGCGAGGCCGAGCGCGATCGCCAGTATGACGAATTCAAGGATCGGGTCGGCGAGATCGTCAACGGCACGGTCAAGCGCGTCGAGTACGGCAACGTCATCGTCGATCTCGGACGCGGCGAGGCGATCATCCGCCGCGACGAACTGATCCCGCGCGAGAACTTCAAGTATGGCGACCGCGTGCGCGCCTACGTCTACGATGTCAGGCGCGAGCAGCGCGGTCCGCAGATATTCCTGTCGCGCACCCATCCGCAGTTCATGGCGAAGCTCTTCACCATGGAAGTGCCCGAGATCTATGACGGTATCATCGAAATCAAGTCGGTCGCCCGTGATCCGGGCAGCCGGGCAAAGATTGCCGTGATCTCGCGCGACTCCTCGATCGACCCGGTCGGCGCCTGCGTCGGCATGCGCGGCAGCCGCGTCCAGGCGGTGGTCGGCGAACTGCAGGGCGAAAAGATCGATATCATCCCGTGGTCGCCTTCGGCGGCCTCCTTCATCGTCAACGCGCTGCAGCCCGCGGAAGTCGCCAAGGTTGTTCTGGACGAGGACGCCGAGCGCATCGAGGTGGTGGTGCCCGACGACCAGCTGTCGCTCGCCATCGGCCGCCGCGGCCAGAACGTGCGCCTTGCTTCGCAGCTCACCGGCTGGGACATCGACATCCTGACCGAGCAGGAGGAGAGCGAGCGTCGCCAGAAGGAATTCGTCGAGCGCTCGAACCTGTTCATGGAAGCGCTGGACGTCGACGAGATGGTCGGCCAGGTGCTTGCGTCGGAAGGTTTCACCACGGTCGAGGAAGTCGCGTTTGTCGATTCCGACGAGATTTCATCCATCGACGGCTTCGACGAGGATACGGCGAGCGAGATCCAGACCCGCGCCCGCGAATACCTGGAAAAGATCGAGGCCGAGCACGACACCAAGCGCAAGGGACTTGGCGTCGAGGACGAACTGCGCGACATCCCCGGCGTGACGACCGCCATGATGGTGACGCTCGGCGAGGACGGCGTAAAGACGGTCGAGGATTTCGCCGGCTACGCGGTCGACGATCTCGTCGGCTGGAAGGAGCGCAAGGATGGCGAGACCAAAGTGTTTCCAGGTGTGCTGGCCAGCCACGGCGTATCGCGCGCCGATGCCGAGCAGATGGTTCTGTCGGCCCGCCTGAAGGCCGGATGGATCACCGCCGAAGAGGAAGTTGCCGACGCCGAAGCGCCCGCCGAAGCGGAAGCGTGACGTGAGCCGGCCCGGAGCGCCCCTTGGACGAAATGAACGATCGCACCTGCATCGTCACGCGTCGGCAGAACGGGCCGGATGAGCTCATCCGCTTTGTCGTCGGCCCGGACAAGGCTGTCGTACCGGACCTGAAAAGGAATCTGCCGGGCCGCGGCTGCTGGGTTACCGCCGACCGCGAGCATATTGAAAAGGCGGTGAGGAAGGGCCATTTCGGCAGGGCGCTCAAGACCGAGCTGTCGGTGCCGGCGGACCTTGCCGGCATGGTCGACGGGCTGCTTGCTAGATCCGCGCTTGGTGCGCTGGGGCTTGCCCGCAAGGCGGGCGCGGTTGCCCTTGGCGCCACCAAGGTCGAGGCCACAGTACGAAATGGCAGCGCGCTTCTGGTGCTTCATGCAGCGGAAGCTTCGCAAGACGGACTGCGCAAGATCGCCCAGGCGAGGCGCGCGACCGCCCATGCGGGAGGCCCGGAAATCCGGGCCTACAAACTTTTTTCCGAACAGGAATTGGGTTTGGCATTGGGCGGCACAAATGTGATACATGCTGCCGTTCTTGCGGGCGACGCTGGAAGGGCGGCTGAAAAGCGCATGGTTGCGCTTGACCGATACCGGGGCGGTTCTCCGGACGAGCTGGCAATGTTTGCGGCGATTGCTGACGGGAACGTAGCCGCAGAGGATATGGAATGAGCGATACCAAAACCGGTGACGACAAGACGTTGGGCGCCAACACGAAAAAGACGTTGACGCTGAAGCGTCCGGGCGTCGAGCAGTCAACCGTGCGTCAGAACTTTTCGCATGGCCGCACGAAGTCCGTCGTTGTCGAAACCAAGCGCAAATTCGTCAAGCCGGGCGACAAGCCGGAGGTTGCCTCCGTGTTCGTCCAGAAGGCTCCGCCGGTCCAGCCGAAGGTCGTGGTTCCGCCGCCGGAGGCGCCCAAGCCGCCGCCCGCCGCCGACCGTCCCAATATCGTTCTGAGCGACCTGTCGGCTGGCGAGATGGAGGCGCGCCGCCGCGCACTCGAAGGCTCCAAGGTGCGCGAAGTCGAGGACCGCCAGCGCGCCGTCGACGACGCCAAGCGCCGCCAGGAAGATGACGAGCGCCGCAAGCGCGAGCGTGACGAGTCTGCGCGCCGCCAGGCCGAGGAAGAGGCCCGGCTGCTGGCCGAGGCGGAATCGCGCCGTCGCGCCGAGGAAGAGGCACGCCGCCGCACGCCGCTCGCCGACCTCACTCCGGACGAAGAAGATGCCAAGCCCAAGCGCACGGCAGGCGGCCTGCCGCCGCGGCGTATCGCGACGCCCGAACTGGCGCGTCCGCAGCGAACCAAGGGCGAGGAGGACCGCCGCCGCGGCAAGCTCACCCTCAATTCGGCGACCGCCGAGGAGGACGCCCGCGCCCGCTCGCTGTCCGCCATGCGCCGCCGCCAGGAGAAGTTCAAGCGCGCGATGCACAATGAGCCGCGCGAGAAGGTCATGCGCGAAGTGATCCTGCCCGAAACAATCACCATCCAGGATCTCGCAAGCCGCATGTCGGAACGCGCGGTCGACGTCGTCAAGTTCTTCATGAAGCAGGGCCAGATCATGAAGCCCGGCGACGTGATCGACGCCGACACCGCCGAACTGGTGGCCAGCGAATTCGGCCATACGGTTCGCCGCGTCGCCGAAGCCGACATCGAGGAAGGCGTCTTCAAGGCGGCCGACAAGCCCGAGGATCTCGAGACCCGTCCTCCGGTCGTCACCATCATGGGCCACGTCGACCACGGCAAGACGTCGCTGCTCGACGCCATCCGCAACGCTAACGTCGTATCGGGCGAAGCGGGCGGCATCACGCAGCACATCGGCGCCTACCAGGTCGAGAAGAACGGTCACAGGATCACCTTCATCGACACGCCGGGCCACGCGGCTTTCACCGCCATGCGTGCGCGCGGCGCGCAGGCGACCGACATCGCCGTGCTGGTCGTCGCCGCCGACGACAGCGTCATGCCTCAGACGATCGAATCCATCAATCACGCCAAGGCTGCCGGCGTGCCGATCATCGTTGCGATCAACAAGATCGACAAGCACGAGGCCGACCCGCAGAAAGTTCGCGCCGAGCTGCTGCGCCATGAAGTGTTTGTGGAATCCATGGGCGGCGAGGTTCTCGACGTCGAGGTTTCCGCCACCAAGGGGACCAATCTCGACAAGCTGCTCGAGGCGATCCTGCTGCAGGCCGAGGTGCTCGATCTCAAGGCCAATCCCGACCGTACCTCGGAGGGCGTGGTTATCGAGGCGCAGCTCGAGAAGGGCCGCGGCGCGGTAGCCACTGTCCTCGTGCAGACCGGCACGCTGATGATCGGCGATATCGTTGTGGCCGGCGGCGAATGGGGCCGCGTGCGCGCAATCATCAACGATCGCGGAGAACAGCTTAAGGAAGCCGGCCCGTCGATGCCGGTCGAGGTACTCGGCCTGCAGAGCGCGCCGCGCGCCGGCGATCGTTTCGCAACGGTCGAGAGCGAGGCGCGTGCCCGCGAGATCACCGAGTACCGCCAGCGGCTGGCGCGCGACAAGGCCGTCGCCAAGCACGCCGGCCAGCGCGGCTCGCTCGAGCAGATGATGTCGCAGTTGCAGACCAGCGGGCTGAAGGAATTCCCGCTGGTAATCAAGGGCGACGTGCAGGGCTCGGTCGAGGCGATCATCGCAGCCCTCGACAAGCTCGGCACAGACGAAGTCCGTGCGCGCATCGTTCACTCCGGCGCAGGAGCCATCACCGAGAGCGACGTGTCGCTCGCGGAGACGGCGGGCGCGGCGATGATCGGGTTCAACGTACGCGCCAACCCGCAGGCAAGGCAGGCGGCGGAAGCCGCCGGCATCGAGATCCGCTATTACAATATCATCTACAACCTCGTGGATGACGTGAAGGCGGCGATGTCGGGCCTGCTCTCGCCGGAACGTCGCGAGACCTTCATCGGCAATGCAGAAATCCTCGAGATCTTCGATATCACGAAGGTCGGCAAGATCGCCGGCTGCCGCGTTACCGAAGGCAAGGTCGAGCGCGGCGCGGGCGTGCGCTTGATCCGCGACAACGTCGTGATCCACGAAGGCACGCTGAAGACGCTGAAGCGCTTCAAGGACGAAGTCTCCGAGGTTCCGGGCGGGCAGGAATGCGGCATGGCCTTCCAGGGCTACGAGGATATGCGCGTCGGCGATGTCATCGAGTGCTTCCGCGTCGAGATGGTGACGCGGACGCTTTAGGACGCGGCAGGCGCGAAAACTCCGGGGCGGCGCATCGGCGCCGTTCCGGGATTTGTGAAACATGTGCGCCGGTTCCATTCCGCGCGCGCACGATTCCAAGATGGGAAACATGTCACAATCATCCGGCTCCGGCCCATCCCAGCGCATGCTGCGCGTAGGCGAACAGGTCCGCCATGCGCTGTCTCAGACGCTGCAGCGGGGCGACATCGTCGATCCCGTCATCGAGACGAGCGTCATCTCGGTTTCCGAGGTGCGCATGTCGCCTGACTTGAAGATCGCTACCGCCTTCGTCTCGCCACTCGGCGCAAGGGACGATGCAGCGGTAGTCGACGCACTGAACCATCATGCGAAGTTCATTCGCGGGCGCGTGTCCCACGCGCTGAGACAGATGAAATTCATGCCGGAGTTTCGCTTCAGGCTTGATACGAGCTTCGACAATTTCGCCAAGATCAACGACCTTTTGAAATCGCCCGAAGTGGCGCGGGACCTCGACAAGAAAGAAGAAAAATAATGGCGCGTCGCGGCAAGAAGAAGGGCCGGCCTGTTTCCGGCTGGATCGTGCTCGACAAGCCGGTCGGCATGGGTTCCACCGAGGCTGTATCCAAGGTGAAGTGGCTGTTCCAGGCCGAGAAGGCGGGCCATGCCGGGACGCTCGATCCGCTCGCGTCGGGCATGCTGCCCATCGCGCTCGGCGAGGCGACCAAGACCGTTCCCTATGTGCAGGACGGCGCCAAGGTCTATCGTTTCACGGTCGCCTGGGGAGAGGAGCGCTCGACCGACGACCTCGAGGGCCCGGTCACCAGAACCTCGGACATGCGTCCCGCCGAGGCCGCGATCCGCCACCTGCTGCCGAAATACACCGGCGTCATCATGCAGACCCCGCCGCAGTTTTCCGCCATCAAGATTTCAGGCGAGCGCGCCTACGATCTGGCGCGGTCGGGCGAAACAGTCGAAATCCCCGAGCGCGAGGTCGAGATCGGTCGCTTCGACCTGATCGAGATGCGGGCCGACGCCAGCACGGTTTTCGAGATCGAGTGCGGCAAGGGCACTTACGTGCGCTCGCTGGCTCGCGACATGGGCCGCGACCTCGGCTGCTTCGGCCACATCGCCGAGCTTCGTCGTGTCGAGGTCGACCCTTTCACGCCGGATGACTTTGTGACGGTCCCCGAACTGGAGGCCGCGCGTTTCGGCGCGGCTGGCCAGCCGGAAGGCGACCTGCCGATGGACTTCGGCGCGATCGACGGCCTCATAGTCGAGACCGCGGCGGCGCTCGAATGCCTGCCGCAGGTCGCGATTTCCGACGAAGCCGCCAACAGGATCAGGCTCGGCAACCCGGTCATCATCCGTGGCCGGGACGCGCCGGTGGAGGCCGACGAGGCCTGCGCAACCGCGCGCGGACGGTTGGTCGCCATTGGCGCCATCGAAGCCGGCATGTTCAAGCCAAAGCGGGTTTTCGCGGGTTGAGCTGGAGCCGGACCCCCATGGAACCTGAGCCGACAAAGGCTCTGGCTATTTCGCTGGAATTCGCCTATATGCGCCGCAACATCGCGGACGGAGGAGATTTCCGGCGCTTTGTTCACCGGCCCTTGCTGGACGACATCCCGGCTTCGGCGTCTCATTTCCCCAATTTTTGAAAGGAAGAATCCGATGTCGATTACTGCAGAGCGTAAACAGGCGCTTATGGCCGAATTTGCAACCGCCAAGGGCGACACCGGGTCGCCTGAAGTCCAGGTTGCCATCTATTCCGAGCGCATCAAGAACCTGACCGAGCACTTCAAGGACCACAAGAAGGACAATCATTCCCGTCGTGGCCTGCTCGCCTTGGTGTCACAGCGCCGTAGCCTGCTCGACTACCTCAAGCGCAAGGATGAGGCCCGCTATTCGATCCTGATCGAAAAGCTCGGCCTGCGCCGCTAAAGAAACCGATCGGCGCGCCTTGGCGCGCCGATCGTGCATGAGGGGCCGCCAAATCGGCGACTCAACGGTTCTAGGCCGGAAGGGTCCGGCGCGAACCACCCATGGACGGTCATGGGGCAGGATTGCAGGACGCTCGGCCGCATCGTCGGCTGTCAACTCCCGAGCTTCCCGTTGTCTTGCCCGTGGCTCGCCCGAACGAAGCCAGGGAACGGAATGCCGTGCGGACACCGCGCGGTCCTTCCCCATAAAGGACAAGACATGTTCAAACACCACAAAGTCGAGATCGAATGGGCCGGACGCCCGCTCACGCTGGAAACCGGCAAGATCGCCCGCCAGGCCGACGGCGCCGTGCTCGCCACCTACGGCGAGACGGTGGTTCTCGCCACCGCAGTTTCGGCCAAGGAGCCCAAGCCCGGCTTCGATTTCTTCCCGCTGACCGTAAACTACCAGGAAAAGACCTTTGCCGCCGGCAAGATTCCGGGCGGCTATTTCAAGCGTGAGGGCCGTCCTAGCGAAAAGGAGACACTGGTCTCCCGCCTCATCGACCGCCCTATCCGTCCGCTCTTCGCCGAGGGCTACAAGAACGACACGCAGATCGTCGTCACCGTTCTGCAGCATGATCTGGAGAACGATCCGGACATCCTGTCGATCGTCGCCACGTCGGCGGCGCTGACCTTGTCGGGCGTTCCCTTCATGGGCCCGATCGGCGGCGCGCGGGTCGGCTACATCAACGGCGAATACGTTCTCAACCCGCATGTCGACGAGATGCAGGAGTCCAAGCTCGACCTCGTTGTCGCCGGCACCGACTCGGCCGTGTTGATGGTGGAATCCGAGGCACAGGAGCTTCCCGAGGACGTCATGCTCGGCGCCGTCATGTTCGGCCACAGGGGCTTCCAGCCGGTCATCGACGCGATCATCAAGCTCGCCGAAGTGGCCGCCAAGGAGCCGCGCGATTTCACCGCGCCGAACTATAGCGCGCTGGAAGCCGACATGCTGAAGCTGGTCGAGACCGATCTGCGCGCCGCCTACAAGAACGTCGACAAGCAGAAGCGGTATGCCGCCGTTGACGCGGTCAAGGCAAAGGTCAAGGAGACGTTCTCGCCGAAGGGCGACGAAACCCCGATGTACACGTCCGAGCAGGTCGGCGCGGTGTTCAAGGAATTGCAGGCCAAGATCGTCCGCTGGAACATCCTCGACACCTCCTCGCGCATCGACGGCCGCGATCTCTCGACGGTCCGCAAGATCGTTTCGGAGGTCGGCGTACTGCCGCGCACCCACGGCTCGTCGCTGTTCACCCGCGGCGAGACACAGGCGCTGGTAGTCGCCACGCTCGGCACCGGCGAGGACGAGCAGTATGTCGACAGCCTCACCGGCATGTACAAGGAGAAGTTCCTTCTCCACTACAACTTCCCGCCCTATTCGGTCGGCGAGACCGGCCGCATGGGTTCGCCGGGCCGCCGTGAAATCGGCCACGGCAAGCTCGCCTGGCGCGCTGTGCGCCCGATGCTGCCTGCCGCCGAGCAGTTCCCTTACACGCTGCGCGTCGTCTCCGAGATCACCGAGTCGAACGGCTCGTCCTCGATGGCGACCGTCTGCGGCACCTCGCTCGCCCTGATGGACGCCGGCGTGCCGCTCGCCAAGCCGGTCGCCGGCATCGCCATGGGCCTGATCAAGGAAGGCGAGCGCTTCGCGGTGCTCTCTGACATCCTCGGTGACGAGGACCATCTCGGCGACATGGACTTCAAGGTCGCGGGCACCACGGGCGGCATCACCGCGCTGCAGATGGACATCAAGATCCAGGGCATTACCGAGGAGATCATGAAGGTGGCGCTTGGCCAGGCCAAGGAAGGCCGCCTGCACATCCTCGGCGAGATGGGCCATGCGCTGTCGGGCGCGCGCGCCGAACTCGGCGAGTTTGCGCCGCGCATCGAGGTCATGCACATCCCGACCGACAAGATCCGCGACGTGATCGGTTCCGGCGGCAAGGTGATCCGCGAGATCGTCGAGAAGACCGGCGCCAAGATCAACATCGAGGACGACGGCACCGTGAAGATCGCTTCGTCGAACGCCAAGGAGATCGAGGCGGCCAAGAAGTGGATCCACACCATCGTAGCCGAGCCGGAAGTCGGCGAGATCTACGAAGGCACGGTTGTCAAGACCGCCGACTTCGGCGCGTTCGTCAACTTCTTCGGTCCCAAGGACGGTCTGGTCCACATTTCGCAGCTGGCCAACGACCGCGTCGCCAAGACCTCCGATGTCGTCAAGGAAGGCCAGAAGGTGTTCGTGAAGCTGATGGGCTTCGACGAGCGCGGCAAGGTCCGCCTGTCGATGAAGGTGGTCGATCAGGAGACCGGCAAGGAAATCGCCCGCGACAAGAAGTCGGAAAGCGAAGACGCCGCCTGATATCCGTTGCGGATCGAAACTTCCAACGGGCGCGGCGAAAGCCGCGCCCGTTTTGCTTGACCCGGCACAGGATGAGTAACCGCAATGCGCGATGCCATGAGAACGCTGTTCCACCCGTTCGAGTGCGGCGCGCTTGATGCGCCGCAGGCCGGGCGCTTTCTCTTCCTCGGCGCGGAACCCGGTTTCCGTCTGCCGGAGGGATTTAGCGCCGACCTTTCCCTCGTGCAGGGCTTTCGGCCGCATTTTCGCGCGCTTGAGGCGACGCGGCACAAAGTGACGCCAATGCCCGGAGCCACGGATTTCGACGGCGCGCTGGTGCTCGCCGGCCGCCATCGCGGGCAGAACGAAAACTGGATCGCGCTAGCGATCGAGCGGGTCGTCGCCGGTGGGCTGATCGTCGTGGCGGGCAGCACGGACGACGGCATCGCCAGCCTGCGCAAGCGGATCGGCAATCTTGTCGACCTCGGCGGCCACCTGCCGAAATACCACGGCGTCGTATTCTGGTTCCGGCGGCCGGCCGATTCAGCCCTCGTTCATGCATTGCGGTCCGGCCCCGAGCTGGTCGAAGGGCGCTTCGCCACCGCACCGGGCATGTTTTCGCATGACCGCGTCGATGCCGGCTCTCGCCTGCTGGCAGAATGCCTGCCGCAGAAGGCCAAAGGTGCAGCCGCGGATTTCGGCGCGGGCTGGGGTTACCTCGCGGCAGCGCTTGCCGAACGAGCCCAGGGGCTGGCCTCGATCGATCTCTATGAGGCCGATCATGCATCGCTGGAAGCCGCGCGGAAAAATCTAGCGGCGCTGGTTCCGCCGCCGGCATTCGCCTTCTACTGGCACGATCTGGCTGGCGAAAAGGTCGAGCCGAAGTACGACCTGATCGTCATGAACCCGCCCTTCCACCTGGGTCGCGCGGCGGACCCCGGCATCGGCCAGGCGATCATCGCAACGGCGTCCTCGGCGCTGAAATCCGGTGGCCGGCTTCTCATGGTGGCCAATCGCGGCCTGCCCTACGACCAGGTCTTGCGCGGACTTTTCGCCGAGGTGGCCGAACTCCGCAGCGAAGGCGGCTTCAGGGTGCTTTCAGCCCGCCGGTGAGCGTCAGCTGGCGCGTAGCGCGCCCGCTACCTGATGCGCGCCCTGCAGCCTGCCTTCGACGATCTTCAGCGGCGCCGGACTTCCGTACAGAAAGCCTTGAAAGACATCGCAGCCCGCCGCGCGAAGCAGCGTCGCCTGGTTTTCGGTTTCCACGCCCTCGGCGATCGCGTGGACGCCAAGTGCCCGCGAGAGTCCCACGATGGTCGAGACGACAGCACCAGAATTGGCGTCGGTTTCGAGGCGGCTGACGAAGGAGCGATCTATCTTGAGCTTGTGGAACGGAAAGTCGATCAGGTAGCTGAGGTTGGAATAGCCGGTACCGAAGTCGTCCACCGCCACCGAGATGCCGGTTTCTGCCAGCTCCTTCAAAATGGCAGCCGCCCGCTCGCGGTCCTGCATCATCGCCGTCTCGGTGAGTTCGAGTTCCAGCCGCTCCGGCTTGATGCCAGTCTGCCTGACGACGTCGCCGACAAGGCCGACGAAATCCTTGGTCATGAACTGGACGGTGGAAATGTTGACGGCGACAAAACAGTCCTCTGGCAGGTATTTCGCGTCGCTGCAGGCCCTGCGCAGTACCCACTCGCCGATCGGCACGATCATCCCGGTCTCCTCGGCGATGGGGATGAACTCCATCGGCGGTATCATGCCGCGTTCCGGGTGCTTCCAGCGGATGAGCGCCTCGTAGCCGACTATGCGGCCCTTGGTCTGGTCGATCTGCGGCTGGTAGTGAACATCGAAGTCGCCGCGCTCGAACGCCGTGTTGAGTTCGGCCTCCACCCAGTGGCGGTATTCGGCGGCCTTGCCGATGTCGGGATGGAAAACGGACCAGTTGCCGATGCCCGCCGCCCGCGCGTGCTGGAGGGCAAGGTTGGAACGCCTCAGGAGGATCGTCGGATCAAGGCCGTCCTTCGGCAGTGCCACGATGCCGACCGAAACGTTGACCGACTGCTGGTGGGTCGCCAGGTCATAAGGCTCAAGCAGTTCGGAGATAAGCCGTTCGGCGATGATGTCCATCGACTGGTTGAAATAGGCGTCGGGATAGAGCACGGCGAATTCCCCGGCGCCGATCCGCCCGATGGTCACGCTGTCCGGCAGGCAGTTCCGGAGGCGCTGGGCGAAGGCTCGGACGAGCTCGTCGCCTTTGCCGAAGCCGATCTGCTCGTTGATCTGCTTGAAACGGCCGATATCCAGATCGAGCAGGAACACCGGCTCGCCGGTTCGTGTGGTCGACCGGGCAGCCTCCGCGATCCGGGCGATCATGGCCGGGCGCGACAGCAGCCCGGTGAGTTTGTCGAACTGGGTTTCCTTGACCACAAACGAAACCGATTCGTCGACGCCCGCAAAGAACGACATCGCCGCAACGATCGCAGCCAGTGCGCACAACCCGGCTACGACGCCGCCTGCCAGCTCGCTGGACATTCCGGCGACCCCGTCGCCAAACCCGAACTTGAGGCCCCACAGCCCCAGGATCAAGCTGCCAAGCCCGGAGCTCGCTATGGTTATCAGCCGAAACACGGGGGTTCGGCTTGGGTTGCTGACTGCGGGCATGCGGATTTCCCGATTCGACGGGAATATCTAGCGCAAGGGTCCTTAAATTCGGTTTCTTTCTAAGGTTTGCATTTTAGTTGCTTGGGACGGCAAGTCAGACCGGTTCCCGGCCGTCCTCGATCCGATGCAATTCCTCGAGAGCCGGCATGGAAACAATGTGGTAGCCGGAATCGACATAATGGATTTCGCCGGTCACGCCTGACGAAAGGTCCGAAAGCAGGTACAGCGCCGAGCCGCCGACCTCGTCGATGGTAACGGTGCGTCGCAGCGGTGAATTGCGCTGCTGATAGGAGAGCATCTGGCGCGAATCGGAGATGCCCGCACCGGCCAGCGTACGGATTGGCCCGGCCGAGATGGCGTTGACCCTGATATTCCGTGGCCCGTAGTCGTTGGCGAGGTAGCGCACGCTGGCCTCCAGCCCGGCCTTGGCGACGCCCATCACGTTGTAGTTGGGCATGATGCGCACCGATCCGGCATATGTCAGCGTGATCATCGCGCCGCCGTTGGTCATGAGCGGCGCTGCCAGCCGGGCGCATTCGGTGAAGGAATAGCAGGAGATCACCATCGTCCGGATGAAGTTTTCGCGAGACGTGTCGGCGTAGAGGCCCTTCAACTCGTTCTTGTCGGAGAATCCGATCGCATGGACCAGAAAATCGATGCCGCCCCACTGGCTGCGGAGCGAATCGAACACCGACGCGATCGAAACGCTGTCCTCTACGTCGCAAGGCAGGATGCAACTGGAGCCGAGCCGTTCGGCGAGCGGCTTGACGCGGCGCCCGAACGCTTCGCCCTGGTAGGTGAAGGCAAGCTGCGCTCCGGCTTCCGACAGCTTCTTGGCGATGCCCCAGGCGATCGAATGATCGTTGGCGACGCCCATGATCAGGCCGCGCTTGCCCTTCATCATTTCGCCCATGTGCGGCTCCCTATGCGCCGTAGCGCTGGAAGACCAGCGTCGCGTTGGTGCCGCCGAAACCGAAGGAATTGGACAGCACCGTGTCCATCTTGGCATCGTCGATCCGCTTGCGCACGATAGGCATACCCTCGAATTCAGGGTCGAGCGTGTCGATATGGGCGCTTTCGCCGATAAAGCGGCCCTGCATCATCAGGATCGAGTAGATCGATTCCTGCACGCCGGCCGCACCCAGCGAGTGGCCGGTGAGCGACTTGGTCGAGGTTATGTAGGGCATTGCGTCGCCGAACACTTCGCGGATCGCGCCCATCTCCTTGGAATCGCCAACCGGCGTGGATGTTCCGTGCGTGTTGATGTAGTCCACCGGCTGCTCCACGGTCGCCAGCGCCTGGCGCATGCAGCGTTTGGCGCCTTCGCCCGAGGGCGCCACCATGTCGTAGCCGTCGGAGGTCGCTCCGTAGCCGACGATCTCGGCATAGATCTTGGCGCCGCGCGCCTTCGCGTGCTCCAGTTCCTCGACTACGAGAACGCCGGCGCCGCCTGCGATCACGAAACCGTCGCGGTCTATGTCATAGGCCCGGCTGGCGACCGAGGCGCGGTCGTTGAACTTCGAGGACATCGCGCCCATCGCGTCGAACAGGTCTGACATCGTCCAGTCAAGATCTTCATGCCCGCCGGCAAAGACCATGTCCTGCTTGCCCCACTGGATCAGTTCGTAGGCGTTGCCGATGCAGTGAGCGGAAGTCGAGCAGGCCGAGGAGATCGAATAGTTGACGCCGTGGATCTTGAACCAGGTGGCGAGCGTGGCGGAGGCCGTCGACGACATCGCCTTTGGCACCGCGAACGGCCCGATTCGTTTCGGACTGCCGTTCTTCATCGTCGTCTCGAAGGCTTCCACGATGGTGCGGGTCGACGGCCCGCCGGATCCCATGATGATGCCGGTGCGCTCGTTGGTGATGTCGGCTTCCCCAAGCCCCGCATCCTTGATCGCCTGATCCATGGCAACATGGTTCCACTGGCCGCCCTTGGACAGGAAGCGCAAGGCGCGCCGGTCGATCAGTGGCGCCGGATCGAGCGTCGGCGCACCCCACACCTGGCAGCGGAAGCCGTGTTCGGCAAAAGAGTCCGAGAAGCTGATGCCGGACTTTGCATCCCGCAGCGAGGCTGCAACCTCCTCGGCGTTGCTACCGATTGAGGATACAATCCCCAGGCCCGACACCACGACACGTCTCATGTTGCGCTCCTCGCCAGAATCGCTGCGCCCGACCGGTCAGGCGGCTGGCTGCTTGGACAGGCCGACCTTGAGGTCGGTTGCCGCGTATATGGGCTGACCGTCGGCTTTCAACCAGCCGTCTGCGATACCGAGCACCAGGCGCCCGCGCATGACGCGCTTGAAGTCGATGCCATACTCGACCTTCTTCACGGAAGGCGTGACCATTCCCTTGAATTTCACCTCACCGGTCGAGAGCGCCATCCCCCTGCCGGGTTCCCCCAGCCAGCCGAGGTAAAAGCCGGTCAGTTGCCACATCGCGTCCAGGCCCAGGCATCCAGGCATGATCGGGTTGCCGATGAAATGGCAGGCGAAGAACCAGAGATCCGGCTTGATGTCGAATTCAGCACGAATGAAGCCCTTGTCGAACGCGCCACCCGTCTCGCTGATCTCGGTGATGCGGTCAAACATCAGCATCGGTGGATACGGCAGCTGCGCGTTGCCTGGGCCGAACATTTCGCCGCGGGCGCAGGCCAGCAATTCTTCATAGCCGTAGCTGGACTTCGAAACCGCCATCGATGAGCCTTCCCGTTCCTCCGGACAGCTCCGCCGCCCCTTTTTGTTGCGTAGCTAACACAGCCATCAACAGGCGGAAAGCGAAGTCAGCGATTATCGTGGCCGGCCGCCCGGGTCAATCCGGGGTCAAAGTGCCGCTATTGATCCGGTTTGCGTGACGCAATATATCTGAACCGTAAGCATTCCATGTGGTCGCGGCCCGTTTGCGGCGTTCGACCGGAACCGAAGGCGATCTGGGGATAGATGGATCACAGGGTCCGCAAAGATGGGCTGGCTATCGACCGGCGCGTGCGCGACGCCGGTCTGAGGCCGACGCGCCAGCGCGTGGCCCTGGCGCATCTGCTGTTCGCCAAGGGCGACCGGCACCTATCGGCCGAGGAGCTGCACGAGGAAGCGCTTGGCGCCGGGGTTCCCGTGTCGCTTGCCACCGTTTACAATTCGCTGCACCAGTTCACCGAAGCAGGCCTTCTGCGCATCCTCGCCGTCGAGGGCGCCAGAACCTATTTCGACACCAACACGTCGGATCACCACCACTTCTTCATCGAGGGTGAAAACAGGGTCTTCGATATCGCGACCGGCCCGGTTGAAGTGGTCAATCTGCCAGAGCCTCCCGAGGGCATGGAGATCGCCAACGTCGACATCGTGGTGAGGCTGCGCCCCAAGCGCGGCGGTTGACGCTTGGGCCCAAGTCTCCGGCCGGTTGATCACCTGTTGCGCCTGGAGTGGATTGCCGTCTTCGCCGCCGCCGTCGTCGGTTATGTCCTTGCCGGCGGCACGTGGCAGCTGTTCGTTATACTCATCCTGGCGCCCGACCTCGCAATGCTGGGCTATCTCGCCGGGCCGGCTGTGGGCGCTTGGGCATACAATGCGTTTCACCTGCTCTTATGGCCAGCCGTGCTGTTGATCGCCGGCCTCTACGCCGACAAGGCTGTTGCCGTACAGGTCGCGGCGATCTGGACGGCCCACATCGCCATGGATCGCGCGCTCGGTTACGGCCTCAAGCTGCCGACCGGTTTTGCCGACACGCATCTCGGCCGCATAGGCAAGCGCTGACGGCGCGCCATCAATCCTTGACGAGCTCGCCCGGATAGGCGCCCCACAGCTGCGACTGGCTCATCCAGCCCTTGTAGCTGCCGAAATCCATCTCGCACCACTGCCCGTCGCACTTGCGGATGTTGCCTATAACGCCGGGCTCGATCAGTGCGACGACGCCGGCGGTTGGATCCGGATCGGCGAGCAGGCTGATCCTCGCCTCCTTGCCTTTCTGCCACGGCACGGCAATGGCGGTGCGACGGCCCGACAGCAGCGACTGGTTGACCCAGCCCTCCGCGCCATCGGCATCGCGCACCCGCCGCCAGTTGTCGTATTCCTGGACGATCTCCATCGGCAGGCCCGGCTTGAGATAGAGCCAGTCGACCGAATAGTCGACGCCCGGTCCGACCCGCGAATTCACGCGGCCGGACTTCAGGCTGACGAATCGGGGCAACGGCAGACCGCTTGGGCCGCGCCGCACATCGGCAGTCGACTGTTCCGTGAGATCGGAAGCCGCTCGGGCAGCGTCGACGACGACTGTCGACACCGTAAGGGCCCCGAGACAAGCCATGGCCAGGCGAAGAGACGAAAAACCAGACACCTTCGTTCCTTTGCAATGCAAACCGCGCGCCGTCGGCCTTTGGCGGCGCGCACCCTTTTTCTTTGTCATCGTCGCGGCTGCTTGTTAAACAGGCTGCCGTGGCGGGGCCTGTTTCCAGTTTCACCTCTCTTGGTTAAAGAGGTCTGAAGCGGGAACGCATCAGAGGCCCCGAATCCGAGGAAAGAATGGCCGGCAAAAAGAAGCCTCTCGTGGTCATCACGCGCAAATTGCCGGACGCGATCGAAACGCGCATGCGCGAGTTGTTCGATGCGCGCCTCAATATCGACGACAGGCCGATGAGCCGCGACGATCTGGCCGCCGCGATGCGCGACGCCGATGTGCTCGTGCCGACGATCACCGACCGGATCGACGAAAAGCTGATTGCCGGCGCCGGCGATTCCCTGAAGCTGATCGCCAACTTCGGCAACGGCACCGACCACATCGATGTCGCCGCCGCGCTCAAGCGGGGCATCACGGTCACCAACACGCCCAACGTACTCACCGAAGACACGGCCGACATGACCATGGGGCTGATCCTCACCGTGCCGCGCCGGCTGATCGAGGGTGCGACAACGCTGGCCGACAGTGGCAAGTGGGCGGGCTGGTCGCCGACCTGGATGCTCGGCCGCCGCATCTGGGGCAAGCGGCTCGGCATCGTCGGCATGGGCCGCATCGGCACCGCCGTCGCACGCCGCGCCAAGGCCTTCGGCCTATCTATCCACTATCACAACCGCAAGCGGGTCATGGCCTCGCTGGAGGACGAGCTGGAGGCGACCTACTGGGAGAGCCTCGACCAGATGCTTGCCCGCATGGACATCATCTCGGTCAACTGTCCGTCAACGCCGGCGACCTTTCATCTGCTGTCGGCGCGGCGGCTCGCGCTGCTGCAGCCTTCCGCCTACATCGTCAACACGGCGCGCGGTGACATCATCGACGAGGACGCGCTCATCAAGCTCCTGCAGGACGGCAAGATCGCGGGCGCCGGGCTCGACGTTTTCGAGCACGAGCCGGCGATCAATCCGAAGCTGCTCAAGCTGGCGGCCAAGGGCAAGGTTGTGCTTCTGCCGCACATGGGCTCGGCCACCATCGAGGGCCGCATCGACATGGGCGAAAAGGTCATCATCAACATCCGCACCCACCAGGACGGCCACCGCCCGCCCGACCGGGTTCTGCCCCAGAAGGCCTGACGATATCAGCCGTTGACCAGCGCCAGGATGAGCTGGTGGACATTGCCGCCCTCGCTGAGTTCGACGCGGTCGAAGTCGCGGCTCTTCTGCCGCTGGGCCTGCGAGATCTGGGCAAGGCGTTCGGTCATGAGCGCCCTGATCTTCTTGCATTTGGGGTCTTCCGGAACGGAAAGCCCGACCGTGAAGGCCTCGATCTCCTCCACCATCGCGACGATCATCTCGCCATGCACGCGCTCGTGACGACGCACTCCCTCGATGAAGCGCTGCCAGTTCGTCTTCACCGGTTCGGCAAGCTTTGCGTCCGCACGGGGCAGGACGTAACTTATGATCAACTTTGGCCGCGCCGAGACGAGCGTGCAGGCGCCGTCCGGCTGAGGCCGGTAGTCGCGTTGCCACGTCAGCTTGAAGTCGGTGAAGGCGATGGCGCGGCCGACGCTCGCTTTGGGACCGCGTTCGCCGATCGATGCATAGAGTGCCGGGCCGGTCGTCCCGGCAACGGGGTAGGGCGCTTCCTTCTCGACAGGCTTCCAGTCGGCATGTGCCGCGGGCGACGCCAGGAAGAGGCATGCAGCGGCCAGGAAAAACCGGGAGGGCGTCGCCGGGTTGGATAGCGTCATGCGCCCGCCAACGCCTCGTCGACTTCCTTGGCATGCGGTATTGCCGGCTGCGCGCCTGATTTCAGGCAGGCGAGCGCACCTGCCACGGCAGCGCGCCGCAGCGCGTCCTCGAGCGACATGCCTGCATCGAGCCCCGCACCGAAATAGCCGCAGAACGTGTCGCCGGCTCCAACCGTATCGACCGGGGTGATCTTGAGGGACGGCACGGCGAGTTCTCCGTCAGGGGAGACGGCGATCACCCCCTCCGCCCCCAGCGTCACGATCACGGTGTGGCCGGTTTTCGCCGAAAAATCCGCCATGCGCGCGGCGCGGTCGCCGCCTTGCAGCTTCAGCACGTCGGCGTAGAGATCGAACTCCGTTTCGTTGGCTACGACATAGTCGGCCATGGGCAGCAGGTTCGCGGCTTCGGCGAGGAACGGTGCCGTGTTGAGCACGCTTGTGCCGCCCGCCGCGGCGATCAGATTGATGGCCTCCTTGACCGTCGCGAGCGGGACCTCGTGCTGCAAAAGCACGATCTCTCCCTTTTCAAAATGCGCCTTGGCGAGGTCTCCGGGAAGCACCGTCGCATTGGCGCCCGGCACCACGACGATGACGTTTTCGCCCATCGCATCGACGAAGATCAGCGCCGTGCCGGTGGCGGCCGCAGCCTCGCGAACGCCGGCAAGCTGTATCTTGCTCTCCTTCAGGCAAGCGAGCGCCTCGGTCGCGAAGCCATCCTTGCCCACTGCGCCGATCATGCGGACCTCGCCGCCGGCCCGCGCCGCGGCAAGCGCCTGGTTGGCGCCCTTGCCGCCCGGCGCCGTCCTGAAACTGTCGCCGGGCACGGTCTCGCCGGGTGCGGGAAGACGCTCGACGGTTGCAATGAGATCGAGGTTGATGGAGCCGACGACGGTGATCAAGACTGCCTCCCGGATATGCTGGCGGGAAACTAGTGCTTGTCCGCGGCCATTTCCAGCGCCGTCAGGCCGATAGTTGCCCGGCCTCCCAGCCGAGCATCGCGCGCTTGCGGGTCAGGCCCCAGTGATAGCCCGTCAGCGCGCCGGACTTGCCGAGCGCCCGGTGGCAGGGGACGACGAAGGAAATCGGGTTGGCGCCGACCGCGGCGCCGACTGCCCGGGAGGCCGCCGGCGTGCCTATTCTCTCGGCGATCGACGAATAGCTGCAGGCCTTGCCGATCGGGATCCTGAGCAGCGCCTGCCAGACGCGGACCTGGAAGTCGGAGCCGATCAGCACGACGCGCAGCGGCTGGTCGGCGCGCCAGCGCTGGGGATCGAAGATGCGCGCGGCATAGGGGGCCGTCGCCGCGATGTCCTCGAAATAGCGCGCATTCGGCCAGCGCCCGGCCATGTCCTCGAATGCCAGGCGTTCATCGCCGGGATCGTTAAAGGCGAGGCCGGCAAGTCCCCGCTCCGTGACCATGACGAGCGCGATGCCGAACGGCGAGATGTGGTAGCCGTAGCGAATTGTGAGCCCGCCGCCGCGCGTCTTGTAGTCGCCGGGCGACATCGCCTCATGCGTGACGAAGAGGTCGTGCAGGCGGCCGGGACCTGACATGCCGACTTCAAAGGAGGCTTCCAGCAGCGGCATTCCGCTGTCCAGCAGCCTGCGCGCATGGTCGAGCGTGACCGCCTGCAGGAAGGCCTTCGGCGACAGTCCGGCCCAGCGGGTGAACAGCTTTTGCAGTGCGGTCGGCGACATGCCGACTTCGTCTGCAAGCGCATCGAGCGAAGGCTGTTCGCGATAGTCGACGCTGATCTTCTCGATGACGCGCCGGACGGCTTCATAGTCGCCGCCTTCTGGCGTGATGTCGCGGTCGAGAATGGCAACGGGCTTCATGGAGGTCGATTTCATCTGGGTCTGGGCGTTCATGGAAAACTCCTTGGCCGCCAATATCGGACATCGATCGCCCGGTCTCCACCCGATTCCTGCGGCACGGCCTCTAGTTCGGCGCCTACCGCGCTTTCGCGGTGGCAAGGGCGTTGCCGAACGCCTTGGCGAAGCTCTCGCGGTCGTCGGGGTTCAGGAAACCGCCGATGGGTACGCGTTGCCCCTGTCCCTCCACCGCCATCCCCATAATGCCGATCTCGTCATGCCGGGCGACCGAGAACTTCGCCCAGATCGGATTGAAGTGATGCGCCTGCGAGCGGCCCGACGGCTCCGTCTTTTTGATGTCGAGGCTGGTGCGCGACACCGACACCTCTTCGCGGGCGCGTGCGGCGCGGTAGTTGAGCCGGAAGCACACATAGACCAGCAGCACGTCGAGGCCGAAGAAGCCGAAGACCGGCCATGCGCCCCGCGACAGGAAGATCACGCCGGTGACCAGCCAGCCGAACAGCAGCGCGCCCATCAATATCGCAAAGCCCCGGCGGCCAAGCGACCGGTGCGGCGTGAGCAGGGCCTGGAAGAATGGAGCGTCGGCTGAGGCGTTTGTGTCGCTCATGGCGGACAATTATAGAGGGGCGATGGAAAAGCCCAAGCGAAAAACCGTCGCACCAGCGACCCGCGACGGATCGAACGCCAAGCACCGGCCGCGCCCGGCCAAGCGGCGCTTGCGCTACACGGCCCAGGAGGTGGGTGAAATCTTCCGACGCTTCGCGGTCCAGCGCCCGGAACCGAAGGGCGAACTGGAACACGTCAACGCCTTCACCCTTCTGGTGGCGGTCGTGCTGTCGGCGCAGTCGACGGACGCCGGCGTCAACAAGGCGAGGCGCGCGCTGTTCGCCGCCGCCGATACGCCGGCGAAGATGCTTGACCTCGGCGAGGCGACGATCGGCGAATACATCCGCACGATCGGGCTGTGGCGCGCCAAGGCGAAGAATGTCATCGCCTTGTCGCAGATGCTGATCCGCGACTTTGCCGGCCAAGTGCCGCGAGATCGCGACGCGCTGACGAAGCTGCCCGGCGTCGGCCGAAAGACCGCCAATGTCGTGCTCAACATGGCCTTCGGCCAGCCGACGATGGCGGTGGATACGCATATCTTCCGGCTTGGCAATCGCCTCGGCCTGGCGCCCGGCAAGACGCCGGAGGAGGTCGAACAGGGGCTGCTTCGAGTGATACCGCCCGAATACATGCGCCATGCGCACCACTGGCTGATCCTGCACGGGCGCTATGTCTGCAAGGCGCGCAGGCCGGAATGCGAGCGCTGCGTCATTGCCGACATCTGCAAGGCAGCGGTGAAGACGAACGCCATTCCGGCGCCGCTGCTCGAGATCGGGCCGGAGGCGGAAGCGGCCGCGGTTTAGGATCCAAAGCCGCGCGCCATCGCCGCTGCGAAGACCAGCACCAGCGCCAGGAACAGCGCCTCGCTCTTGAGCCAGAAACGCACCGCCATGATTTCCGAGTCAGGCACCCGATCGGTCCCGCTTCGCCTCCAGCGGATGATCCGCACGGTTGGGGGTAAGGACAGCAAGCCGACAATCACGAACGCGGCCATCTTGCCCCAGAAGGCGTGGTTCGTCACATAGTACTCCCAGCCCTTGAGGCCGAAGACCACGCGGCATATGCCGATCGCGATCACCGCTGCGGCGACGGCGCCATATGTGGCGTCGATTCGGCCGAGCAGGCTCAGGTTTGTCCCCGACAGTCCCGGCCGCACAAGCACCAGTTCGGCCGCCAGCAGTCCGGCCAGCGAAAAGACGAGGAAATGGTGCAGGATGGCGAGCGACAGGTCGGCGATGTCCATTGCTGTCCTCAATCAATCGCCGTGCGTCATATCGGTCCACTTTTCGGTCCGATGCTCTCACACGCATCTCGGTGCCGAACAAGGTGGCTGCGGTGGCCGGTGGTTTCAAGTCTGGCCCGGCAGCTTCCTGACAGGAGGGCCAGCCTGGCTCTTGTTCCGAGCGGTGCAATTGGTAAGCAAAAGGCGTCCACGCAAAAGGTCAGACGATGAGCCAACCCCCGCCGGCCCCGGTGATCGAGACCGAACGAACCTTCCTCAGGGCGCACAGGCTGGACGATTTCGACGATTACGCAGCACTCTGGGCCGATCCGGTCGTGACGCGTTTCATCGGCGGCAGGCCGCGCTCGCGCGAGGAAAGCTGGATCAGGATCCTGCGCTATGCCGGCATGTGGCAGTTCATCGGCTACGGCATGTGGGTGGTCGAGGACAAGGCCACGGGCAGGCTGATCGGCGAGGCCGGATTTCACGAACTGAGGCGCGACGTCGTCCCCGTCTTCGAGGGATCGCCGGAGGCAGGCTGGGCCTTCGTGCCTGATATGCACGGCAAGGGCATCGCCACCGAGGTTGTGCGGGCGTTCCATGACTGGGCGAACGACAGGCCGGGCTTCGAGAGAACCGTCTGCATCATCGATCCCGCCCATGCCGTATCGCTCGCCGTCGCAGCCAAGCTCGGCTACCGTGAGAAGGCAATAGCCATCTATCACGACGAACCGGTGATCCTGCTGGAACGCTGCTGAAAAACTTCAAGTCGTCGCGATGGCCCCGAACAGCACCTTGTTCTGCCTGCGGACAGCCATCCGCAGTTGGTTGAGCGGCATGGCCTCATCCTTCACGAATTCGATGAACATCATGTTCATGTTGTTGAAGATGATCTCGCCGGCCGAGCGCACGTCGGTTTCGGGTCTGATCAGTCCGAGGCTCCTCAGCCTTTCCACCAGTTCGCAGGTCTGGTCGATCAAGGCCTGGTCCAGCGCCGCGTAGGTCTTGCCGAAGGGACTATCCGGCTGCTGCGTCGAGGTCGCCATGGCCTGGCGCCACATCTCCTTCGACAGATAGATGAGGGAGTGGTCCACATAGATGCCGATCAGCGTGTCGATCGCGTCGGCCACGTTCCTGGGCGGCGTGGCGACGACGCCCCGCCCGGCGTTGAGTACCTCGTTCACCTCCATCGACACGATGGCGACCAGGATGTCGCCCTTGTTGCGGTAGTAGTTGTAGATGGTTCCGACCGAGACTTCCGCCTCGGCCGCGATTGCTTCGATCTTGGCGCCTTCGTAGCCGGACTGGCGAAACAGCGCAGCTGCAGCCTCGATGATCCTGCCATGCCTGTCGGCCCGGTGTTTCGCGCGCAATCCGCCCATGGCCGCGGAGACTGCCTCAAAACTGGAATTGACTCAAGTTTGGAATTGGTTCAGTTTTCGGCAAGCGGCCGGAAAGGCCAATGGGAGCACGTCGATGAAATCCATTCTCAAGCAGCACAGTCGCGCGTCCGCGATCGCCACGGCCGCGCTGGCCATTTTCGTGGCGTCGCCCGCGCTTAGCCAGGATCTCAATGCGCTGATCTGGTGCGACCACGCCGACCCCGCGCTGCTGCAGCCCTTCGAGGAGGCGAACGGCGTCAAGGTCAACGTCAAGGAGTTCGAAGGTACCGGCGCCGGCCTCGCCCTGGTGGAGCAGTCGCAGCCCGGCGACTGGGACGTGATGGTGATCGATTCGATCGACGTGTCGCGCGGCGTCGAAAAGGGTCTGTTTGAACCGCTGCCGGAAGACCAGCTCCCCTTCGCCGATCTCTTCCCCGAAGTGAAGATGGATAGCTCGACGGTGGTCGACGGCAAGCGCTACGGCATCACCGAAAAGTTCGGCTACAACACCATCGGCTTCAACAACACCAAGGTCGATGTCGCCGACATGCAGTCGATGGCATCGCTGACCGACCCGAAATACAAGGGCCGCATCGCCATCTACGACTACTATCTTCCGGTCATAGGCATGGCTGCGATGTCGCTCGGCAAGAAGACCGCCGACCTGACCGACGCCGATCTGCCCGCGATCAGCGATGTGCTGATGAAGATGAAGGCCAACGCGAAGCTGGTCGGCGAGGTCACCGCCAGCCAGACCGCGCTCGCCACCGGCGAAGTCGACATCCTTGTCGGCGGCGGCGAGTGGGTGACGGCGGGGCTCGCCAAGGAAAACCCGGCGCTCGACTTTTCGATCCCCAAGGAGGGCGCCGTCCTGTGGTCGCAGGCGCTCGCCATGTTCAAGGATTCGAAGAACAAGGACCTCGCTCTCAAATTCATCCAATACATCCTGAGCCCGGAGGGCCAGGCGCGGCTCGCAACCTCGTCCTGCTATTGGGGCATGCCGGCCAACTCCAAGGCTGCGCTGACCGACGAACAGAAGAAGACGCTGCGTTTCGACGAGCAGCCGGCGTTCCTCGCCCGCGCCCAGGCGTATCCGGCGCCAAGTGCTGAACTCGACAAGAAGATGCAGGACATCTGGACAGGGATGCTGCAGGCGCAATAATTCCCGGCGTGAACGAATCGCCGCCCGGAAGGCTTCTGCCCTGGGCGCTGGTCACGCCAGCGCTGCTGTGGACGCTTGTGTTTTTCGTGCTGCCGTTCATCGCCATGGCCGCGCTCAGTTTCCTCGAGCACGGCGGCGGGCAGGCGACCTTCGACAACTACCGCCAGTTCCTCGACAATCCGAGCTATTGGCGCGCGATGGTGAACTCGCTGGAGGTGACGCTGACGGTCACCGCCATCTCCGTCCTGCTGGCCTATCCTTTTGCATGGATCCTTGCCGAGGTGGTGCCGCAGCGCCTGCAGCGGCTGGCGCTCGTTCTGGCGATCCTGCCCTTCTGGACCTCCTATGTCGTGCGCTCCTACAGCTGGTTGCTGGTGCTGGCGCAAAACGGCGTCGTGAACCGGGCGCTGGTCGGGTCGGGTCTGGTCGACGCGCCGCTACAACTCGCCAACACGCGCGCCGCCACTATCATCGGCTTCGTGCATTTCTTTGTCATGCTTCTCACGCTGACGATCTTCGCCAACCTCAAGCAGCTTTCGCCGAGCTATCGCCGGGCGGCAGCCGACCTCGGCGCCGGCCCGCTGCGCACCTTCCTTCACGTCATCCTGCCGCTGACGCTGCCCGGCATCATGGTCGGCGCGTTCCTCACCTTCGTGCTGGCCATCGGCGACTACATCACGCCGCAGATTCTGGGCGGCAACAACGAACTCCTGATGCCGCAGCTGATCATGATGCAGATCGGCAGGCGGGGCGACTTCCCGCTCGCCTCCGCGCTCGCCATCATCCTGATGCTGGTGGTGACGCTCGCCTACCTCCTGTGCGCCCGCTGGCTGAAGATCGAGCGTGCATGATGCGTTTGGCTGGAAAACTCCTTGTCTCGGCCTACGCGCTCGCCATCTACGGATTCATCTTCCTGCCGGTCGTCGTGCTTGTGCTGTTCTCGTTTCAGGCGACCTCGTTCCCGATCCCGCCCTTCACGGGACCGTCGCTGCGCTGGTATGAGACCGTGCTCGCCGACACCCGCCTGACTTCGGCGCTGTTCAACTCCGTACTGGTGGCGCTTCTCTCCTCGGCGCTCGCCGTCGCGCTCGGCTTCCTGGCCGCCTGGGGTTTCGCGCGCCATCATCTGCCGCGCTCCGGCCTCCTGCGCGGGCTCATCACCCTGCCGCTCACTGTCAGCTACCTCATCATCGGTATGGGCATGCTTATCCTGTTCAACGCTGCCGGCATCCCCAGGTCGCTGGTCGCCGCGGGGATCGGCCACGTCGTCATCAACCTGCCGCTCTGCTTTGCCATCATCTACAGCCAGATGGGCGACCATCAGGTGAACATCGAGCGCGCTGCCCGCGACCTTGGCGCGCCCGAATGGAAGGTGCTGTTCCTGGTCAGCGTGCCGGTGCTGTGGCCCGCCATTTTCGCGAGCTTCTTCCTGTCGATGACCTTCTCCTGGGACGAGTTCGTGATCTCTTTCCTGCTCACCCGCTTCGACACGACGCTGCCGGTCGAGATCTGGAACCTGCTGCGCTCCGGCCTCAATCCGCGCACCAATGCGATAGGCTCGCTGGTCTTCGGCGTCTCGATCGTGTTCGCGCTGCTGCTCGAACTCGCCTTTCTCCGGAGAAGCCGCCGATGACAGGGCCGCTGGTCGAAATTCGCAAGCTCTCGCACAGTTTCGGCGGCCACAGGGCGCTGGACGAGGTGTCGCTGCATGTCGAGCCCGGCAGCTACACGGTGCTGCTTGGACCTTCGGGCTCCGGCAAGACGACGCTGCTGTCGATCATCGGCGGGTTCGTCCATCCCGACGAGGGCAGCGTGTTCATCCGCGGCAACGACTTCACGCGCACGCCGCCGGCGCAGCGTCCGACCGCTACCGTGTTCCAGGACTATGCGCTCTTTCCCCATCTGAGCGTCGGCAACAATGTCGGCTTTGGACTCAGAATGCGCGGCGTTGCGCGCGCAAAACGCGTCGGCCGATCGCGCGAAGCGCTGGCGATGGTGGGCCTTGCCGATTCCTACCACAAGATGCCGCACCAGTTGTCCGGCGGCCAGCGGCAACGCGTGGCGCTAGCCCGCTCGCTTGTCGTCGAGCCGGCCGTGCTGCTGCTCGACGAACCGCTAGGCGCGCTCGACCTGAAGCTTCGCCGGCAGATGCAGGACGAGTTGAAGGCCCTGCAAAAACGCGTCGGCACCGCCTTCATCCACGTCACCCACGACCAGGAGGAGGCGATGGCGCTGGCCGACCACTGCATCGTCATGAACGACGGGCGCATCGAGGACCAGGGGCCACCCGAGCGTGTCTATTCCCGGCCGGCGTCGCGCTTCAGCGCAACCTTCATGGGCGAATCGACGCTGCTGTCGGGCAAGGTGCTCGACCTCGGCACGGACGAGATCAGGATCGACACGCGGGTCGGCCTGCTCTCGCTCGCCGGCGCCGGCGAGCCGGGTTTCGACGTGTCGCTGGCGATCCGACCCGAGCACATTACGCTCGTGCCCGAACCGGGGTCGGTCTCGCTCGGCGAGGCGGCGGTTACCGACGTCGTGTTCCAGGGCAGCTTCAAGCGCGTGTCGGCGGTGTCGGCCAAGGACCCTGGCGTCGCCTTCATCGCCAAGCTGCGCTCCAGCCAGCCCGTTGCGGTCGGCGACACGGTCACGCTTTACGCGTCGCCGGCCGAGATGGTGCTGTTATCGCGATGACGGCGGCGATCCGCGAAGATCGATGGTACGAGACCGTTCGCTTCGGCGACGCCGTCACGCTCGTCCACGAGCCGTGGATCAAACCCTTCTACCGCTGCAACATCTGGCATGTGCGCGGCCGCGACCGCGACCTCTTGTTCGATAGCGGGCTTGGCCATTTCAGCCTTCGCCGAAACGTCCCGCTGCTCGCCGGGCAAAACATCGTTTGTGTCGCCAGCCACACGCATTTCGACCATATCGGCTGCCATCACGAATTCCCCGACCGCTGCGTGCACCGGGCGGAGGCGGAAATCCTCGCCGACCCGCGCAATGCATGGACGCTGGCCGACCGCTACGCGACCGGGGAGATGTTCATCGCCGAGCCTGAAGGTTGGGACGCGGCGCGCTACCGTATCGAGGCCGCACCGGCCGGCCGCGCCCTGGAGGCAGGCGACGTCGTCGACCTTGGCGACCGGGCCTTCGAGGTCATCCACACGCCGGGACATTCGCCGGGTGGCATCGCGCTCCATGAGCGGAAGACCGGCATTCTGCTGTCGGGCGATATCGTTTATGACGGTCCCCTGATCGACGACGCCTACCATTCGGACGGCGGCGATTATCTGGCGACGCTGGAGCGGCTGCGCGGCCTGGATGTCTCGGTCGTCCATGGGGGCCATTTCCCGAGCTTCGGTCCGACCCGCTACCGGCAACTCGTTGACGAGTATCTGGCGCTGAAGCGCAAGCCCGGCTGCCACCTATAGATCGTCGTGCGTCATATCGGATGCGCAAAGGGCGATCGAAACTATTGACGGAGCATCGACATGATCCGAAAGCCGGATTCCACTTTTTCGGTCCGGTGCTCAGGCCCGTTGATGCGCCGCGCCACATCGGCTATGAGACCCATGCTTCCCGGCTTTGCCGGATCGGGGCCGGTTCGCACCCGTAGCTCAGCTGGATAGAGCGCTGCCCTCCGAAGGCAGAGGTCACAGGTTCGAATCCTGTCGGGTGCGCCAGATAACCAATTGCTTTAATTAGTTTATTTTTGACAGCCCGGTGAAGAGTTGACCGAGTTCCTCTGCCGCACTCTCGACGCAGGGAGATGAGTTCGAGATCGAACGCAACGGGACGCGCCGGCGCCAAGGCTCGCGCGCATCAATACGGTGGCGAGGCAGAGGCAGACAGCGGCAATGGCCCCGCCGATCAAGAATCCGGAAAGCGTCATGGCCGGTGCACGATCATTTTGGGAAGTATTCGACATGAGTCTCCGCCGTGCGGCCAAAATAGACGATGCGCCGGCCGAGGAACGAGACGAGGTATCCCGCGCAGCCGGCGGCTTTGGCCTTCTCGCTGAAGGCGATGTAGCTGTAGCCGGCGGGGTTCGTCTGCGCCCACCGCACCAGGCGCTCGACCTCGCCGGCATCGAAGGCTGCGCCGACGGTGCGGGCGGGCAGTGGCACATCTAACGTTACGCTGTCGCCGTCCGGCAGATAGTAGGTCTGACTGTTGCGGCGATAGTCGACCAGGTAGCCCTCGAAGCCGGCGGCGATCAGCTTGCCGACTATTTCCGGAAAGCTCAGGCTTCCATCGTGAGCGGCATGCAGGCAGATTTCGGCAATAGATTTCCGTTCCGCGTCCATGGCGGGTTCCTTTCATTCTCGACATTGAGTTATGGCCGGTGTGGTCAGTCCACCGGGATTGCTTTCAGCCCGCGCCGTTCGGCGAGAAGCTTCAGGATGCGGTCGAGTGTTTCGTGCTCTTCCTTCATTAATACGCCGAAGAATTCGGCGTCATTCTTGTCGGCAAGCGATGCCAGAACCGGAATTTTGGCGCGCCCCTCCGTAGTCAGGGATAGGCTGTGAGCGCGCTTGTCCTGCCGGCTTTGCGCCCGCTTCACCAGTCCTTTGGCCACCAGTCTCTCCGAAAGCTTGCTGATTGCCCCCTTCGTCATGCCCATTCTTTCCGCCAGGACAGACGGAGGTGTCGGCTCCAGGTCGTAGAGCGCCCGCATGAACGACCACTCCGCGACGGTGACGCCTTCATCCGATACCTTGCGCGCGAACTCGTGCGACACGGCGTTAGACACCATCCGCATCCAGTACCCGGTATGATCGGTAAGTTCCGAGGCCGAACTCATGGGGCACACCCTGTTGACTAGGAAACTAGGCTAATCTAGTTTCCTAGTCAACAACAATTTTTGAATCGGATAGAGAGGGGCAATGGCGGAAAAACAACGCGAACTGAAATCAGTTCGACTGGCCGCGACAACCTGGCCGGTTGCCCCGTGCTCCGCCCCGCCCGCGGCTGCGCCTCGCCCTAACGCGGTGCGCGCTTGGCGAGGATGCGCTGCAAGGTGCGGCGGTGCATGTTCAGGCGGCGCGCGGTTTCCGACACATTGCGTTCGCACATCTCATACACCCGCTGGATATGCTCCCAGCGCACCCGGTCGGCCGACATGGGATTTTCGGGCGGCGCGGCGCGTTCGCCGGCGGTGCGGATCAATGCAGCGAACACGTCGTCCGCGTCGGCTGGCTTCGACAGATAGTCGACCGCGCCGAGTTTCACCGCCGTCACGGCCGTCGCGATATTGCCGTAGCCGGTCAGGATGACGGTGCGCGCATCCCCCCGCCCCTCGCGTATTGCCGCCACAACGTCGAGGCCGCTGCCGTCGCCGAGCCGCATGTCGACCACCGCATAGGCCGGCGGATTGGCGCGCGCCTTGGCGACGGCCTCCTCGACGCTTTCAGCGGTATCGACGGCAAAGCCGCGTCCTTCCATGGCGCGCGCCAGCCGCGTCAGGAACGGCCGGTCGTCATCGACGATCAGCAGCGAGGCGTCGCCCTCGATCGTACCGACCTCCGGTGTGTCGTCCGCAATCATCATCTCTTCAGGTCCGTTCTTCTTGGCCTTCAAATATGACCACTGAGCCGGCTTGTCCAATCCTCGCTCGATCACGCCGTGTCGAACATGTTCTCGGTGCTCGGCGCGGACGCCAGGAATGAGCCCTTCGGCCAGGCGATTTCAACCAGCGCGCCTTCCCCCGGGGTATTGGAATTGCGGAAGGAAAGCGTGGCGCCCGAGCGCTCGAGCAGCGTCTTGGCGATGAACAGCCCAAGTCCCAGCCCGCCGCCGCGTTCGGCCCCCTGTCGCGTCGACATGTAGGGCTCGCCGATCCGCGTCACTATTTCAGGCGGAAATCCCGGGCCGTCGTCGACGATGGTGAAGACCACCTCATCTTCGTTCCAGCGCCAGCCTATGGTAACGCGCGCCTTGGCAAAGTCGACGGCGTTCTCGACAAGGTTGCCCAGTCCGTAGATGACGCCGGGATTGCGGCGCCCGACCGGCTCGGCTCCGCGCCGCTCGCCCGGCGAAAGCTTGATCGCGATACCGAAGTCGCGGTGCGGTGCGGTCACCTCCTCGACCAACGAGGTCAACGGCAGGCGAGCGAGATGCTCCTCGCTTTCGGTGGAAAGGCTGGTCAACCGCTTGAGGATCTCGCGGCATCGCTCGCTCTGCGATCTGAGCAGCTTTACGTCTTCGGCGTAGGTGGTGTCGGAACCGAGCGCACGCTCCATCTCGCGCGCCACCAGCGCGATTGTCGCGAGCGGCGTGCCGAGTTCGTGCGCCGCCGCCGCCGCCAGCCCGTCGAGCGCCGACAGATGCTGCTCGCGCTGCAGCACGAGTTCGGTCGCCGACAATGCGTTCGCGAGCAGGCGGGCCTCCTCCGCCACGCGGAAGGCATAGATGCCGGTAAACGCGATCGACGATGACAATGCCACCCAGGAACCGGCGACGTAGATGAAGGGCATGCTGAGTTCGATGCCTTCAAACCACGGCAGCGGCAAGTGGAAGAAGACAAGCAGCGTCGCCATGCCGACGACCAGTCCGCCAAGCAGCGACGTCATGCCGAGCGGCAGCGAGGTCGCCGAAATCACCACCGGCACCGCCATCAGAAGCGCGAAGGGATTGGTCAGGCCGCCGGTCATGTAGAGCAGCCCGGCCAGTTGCAGCGCGTCGAAGGTGAGAATGGCGAAGGCGGCTGGCGGCGGTAGCCGGTGCGTGGCGGGATACTGAAGCGCCAGCGATACGTTCAGCAAGGCGGAGCAGCCGATCAGGGCGAAACACGGCGCCACCGGCAAGGGGAAACCGAGCCAGTAGCCGACCACGACGACGGTGATGCTCTGGCCGACGATCGCCAGCCAGCGCAGCCGCACCAGCGTGTTGAGGCGCAGCCTGTGGCCGTGGCCTGGGTCGAGCGTGTCGCGAGGCATGGCCGCTACCTTATACCGGGTCGGTGGGGGAATGCGCGATCATTTGGCGCGCGGCTTGGCGCGGCTGGTCGCCGTCGCGGCGCGCGGGTCGTCGGGCCAAATATGCCTGGGATAGCGGCCGCGCATCTCGGCCCGCACTTCGGCCCAGGAGCCACGCCAGAAGCCCGGCAGGTCGCGCGTTGTCTGGATCGGGCGATGAGCCGGGGACAACAGTTCCAGCGTAAGCGGGACTTTGCCGTCGGCGATCGAAGGGTGCCTGTCCATGCCGAAAAGTTCCTGGACGCGAATCGCCAGCACCGGCCACTCGCCATCGTAGAGGATGGGAACCCGGCTGCCAGACGGCGCGTCGAAATGCGTAGGGGCCAGGGTCGCGATCCGTCGTTGCTGGTCCGCAGGAACGAGCGACATCAGGCCGGCATGGACCGCGCCGGCATCGATGCGGGCGAACGACGCCTTTCCGTCCAGGTAGGGCAGCAACCAGTCGTCCAGCCTTGCGACGAGCGCTTCGTCAGAAGCGTCCGGCCAGGGCGCGCCGAGACCGCGATGCAGCCACGACAGCCGTTGCCTGAGCGTCCCGGCCTCCTTGCTCCAGTCGAGGAGCGACAGGCCGTGCTCGCGGATCGCTGCGAGGATCGCGCGGTCCGCGGCGTCGCCTGAAGGCGCCGGCAACATCCGCTCCCCAAGCACGATGGCTCCGAGCCGGGCAGTCTCGCGCACCCGCACCGAACGGCTGGCGGCATCGAAGGCGCTGGTTCTCGCGGTCTCGATGCGGCGGCCGAGTGCGGATCGGATCTCGTCCTCGGTTACCGCCGCAGCCGAGGCGATGCGCGCGCTCTGCGCCTTGCCCTGCAGGTCGGCCACGACCAGAAACGGCTCGCCGGCGAGGGGATCGGCGGCGTCGAGCTGCGCCCCGCTGCCATTGGCGAGCAGGAACCTGCCCCGCTCGCCACGCGCCTTGGCAACTCTGTCGGGCCACGCGTGGAGGAGCAGCGAGCCGGCTGGCACGGCTTCGCCGGCGGGTTCTCGCGACACCTGTCCGGCCAGCCTCGCAGCCAGTCCCCGCGCTGCGTTGGCGCGCGGACCGCGTTCGTTCCGCAAACGTGCCAGCCGCCGTTCCAGGTCGACGCTGTCGCCGCCCAGCCCGCGTTCCGTCATCAGCACTGCAAGCTCGGCGGCGATCCCGGCCTGTCCCTGTTTCGCCGCCTCGGCCACCATATGCGCAAGCCGCGCCGGCAGCGCCAGCCTCCGCATCGCATCGCCCGCTTGCGTCAGGCGTCCGTTGGCATCGATGGCGTCAAGCCCGGCAAGCAGGGCGCGCGCCTCGGCAAGCGCCGGTCCGGGCGGCGGGTCGAGGAAGCGCAGCGTGGTGGGTTCCGCGACGCCGAAGGCCGCGCAATCGAGCAACAGGCCAGAAAGGTCAGCCTGCAGGATTTCCGGCGGCGTGAAGGCGGGCAGCGCCGCCGTCTGTTCGGCCCGCCACAACCTGATCGCAATACCAGGCTCCGTCCTCCCGGCGCGCCCGGCCCGCTGGTCGGCGGAAGCACGCGACGCCCGCACTGTCTCCAGCCTGGTGAGCCCGGTGGCTGGCTCGTAGCGCGGCAGGCGCGACATCCCGGAATCGATCACCACGCGCACGCCGTCAATGGTGATCGAGGTCTCGGCGATCGAGGTGGCGAGCACCACCTTGCGCCGCCCTGGCGCTGCCGGCCGGATTGCGGCGTCCTGCGCTCTGCCATCGAGTTGGCCGTAGAGCGGGACCACGTCGCAATTGTCAGGCAGCCGGCCGGCCAGCCGTTCGGCGGTGCGCTCGATCTCGCGCTGGCCTGGCAGGAAGGCGAGAACGCTGCCGGTCTCCGAGGCTACCGCCTCGCGGATTGCCTTGGCCATGGCATCTTCGACAGGAGTCCCGCCGGGACGCTCGTCATAACGCAGCTCGACCGGGAAGCTCCGCCCGGCGCTTTCGATCACCGGCGCGCCTTCCAGCAGCCTTGCGACCCGCGCACCGTCGAGCGTCGCCGACATGACGAGCAGCCTCAGGTCCGGTCGCAGCGCGCTCTGTACATCGAGCGCCAGCGCCAGGCCGAAGTCGCCGTCGAGCGAGCGCTCGTGGAATTCGTCGAACAGCACCGCCGCAACACCCGGCAGTTCCGGATCTTCGAGGATCATGCGCGCCAGCACGCCCTCGGTGACGACCATGACGCGGGTTTTGGCCGACATCCGGCTTTCCATGCGCATCGCATAGCCAACCGTGGCGCCGGGCTCTTCTCCAAGCAGTTGCGCCATGCGCCGCGCGGCGGCGCGGGCGGCCAGGCGGCGCGGTTCGAGCAGCACGATGCGGCCACCGCTGAGCCAGGGCGCGTCGAGCAGCGCCAGCGGCACCAGCGTCGTCTTGCCGGCGCCGGGCGGCGCGACCAGCACCGCGTTGACCCCGGCAATAAGCGCCTGCCCGAGCGCAGGCAGGACTTCTATGACGGGGAGTGCGGGCAGAGCGACCATGCCGCGCATTAGCAGGCCATGCCGCGCCGCTCAATCGGACAGAAGGTTTACGCCACTTCCGTCCATTTGGATTGCTGGAACGATCTTGCCATCGCGGCGATGGTGCGCTCGATCAGGATGCCTTCCTCGAATCCGATCGACACGCTCGGTTCGCCCTGCATGCGCGCGATCAGCTGCCGGAATTCGATGACCTTGAGGTCGTTGAAACCGAGATTGTGGCCGGCGGCGGGAATGAACCGGTCGTAAGGCTTGTGATGCGGGGCGCTCAGCACCGTCCGGAATCCCTGCTCCGTGGGGTTGTCCGCCGTCAGATAGAGCTGGAACTCGTTCATTTTCTCCTGGTCGTAGAGGATCGACCCCCTGGCGCCGAATATCTGGATGGCGATGCGACCCTTGCGGCCCCAGGCGGTCCGGCTGACCGCGATATAGCCCGACGCGCCGTTCTCGAGCCGCAGCAGGATCGTCGCGATGTCGAACACCTCGACCTCGCGCTCGCCGTCGGGGGTCTTGCGCGTCGGATAGGGCTTGGCCATGTCGCACATCACCTTGGCGACGCGGCCGAACAGCGTATGCAGCAGCGACAGCGGATGCACGCCGAAATCGTCGAGCGCGCCCCAGCCGTTGATCGCCTCGTGGCGTTGCTGGAACGGCGCCTCGGGGTCGGCCAGGAAATCCTCGTCCATCTCAATGCGAACATGGTTGACGGTGCCGATGACGCCCTCGTCGAGCAGCTTGCGGATATGCCTTATCGCGGGGTTCTGGATGTAGTTGTAGCCGAGCACCGCAGCCTTGCCGGAAGCGCGGGCGGCGGCCAGCATTTCCTCAGCCTCGGCGAGTTTCGGCGCCATCGGCTTCTCGCACCAGACATGCTTGCCGGCGGCGAGCGCTGCGCGCGCCATTTCCAGATGGAACTTGTTGGGCGTGGTGATAGAGACGACATCGACCTCGGGATCGGCAATCACCCGCTTCCAGTCGCCCGATGCCTTCTTGAAGCCGAACTCGGCGGCCTTGCTTTGCGCAAGCTCCTCGTTCGCCTCGCCGAGATGCACAAGCCTGACATCAGGCACGTCTCCGAAAACCGGGCGCACAGAGTTCCAGGCCAGCGCATGGGCCTTGCCCATGAAACCGGTCCCGATAAGTCCGACGCCGATCTTTTCCATGCTCATGCTCCAGGGCTGACGCCAACCAGACGGTCATTTCGTCTAGCGTTTCGCGTCATGGAATAAAAGATGCATCGACTAGCTCCAGTGGAATTTTTGTTCTATTTCTAGTCGCGGACGATCACCGCAAAGGGGCATCGGGCGAGCACACCTGTCATGACACCAGGCGAAGGCGCTCCCAAGGATTTCGCGGCTTTGCGCGCAGCCATCGCGCAGCGTGCGGAGCAATTGCCCAAGCGGCTGATGCAGATTGCCGGCTATGCATTGGAGAATCCTGACGAGATCGCCTTCGGCACGGTCGCCAGCATCGCCGCCAGCGCCGACGTCCAGCCATCGGCGCTGGTCCGTTTTGCGCGCGCTCTCGGCTACCAGGGTTTCACCGACCTGCAGGACGTGTTCCGCTCGCGTCTGCGCGACCGCGTGCTCAACTACGACGAGCGTCTCGCGAAGCTGCGCGACCATGGCGTCGCCACCAGCCAGTCCGGTCTGGTGCTTGACGGCTTTCTCGAAGCCAGCGAACGGTCGATCGCCAAATTTCGAGAGAAGGTCGACCATGAGGCGATCGACAACGCGGTGACCATTCTTGCCGCGGCCCACACGATCTACCTGATCGGCCTCAGGCGCTCGTTCCCCATCGCCTCCTACATGAGCTACGCCATGGGCAAGCTCGGCGTGCGCAACATCCTTGTCGATGCGGTGGCCGGCATGGGCGCCGAACAGGCTAGCTTCATGACCGCTGTCGATGCAGCCCTGGCGATCAGCTTCGCGCCCTACGCCAGCCAGACCGTCGCCCTGACGGACGCCGCGAAATCGCGCGGCGCAAGGATCGTTACCATCACCGATTCCGTGTTTTCCCCGCTTGCCTCGCCAGCGGACGCGCTCATCGAAGTCAGCGAGGCGGATTTCGAGGGCTTTCGCTCGATGGCCACCACCATGGCCGTCGCCATGACGCTGTGTGTGGCGGTCGCGGCCAGGCGGGGCGAAAGTTAGGCGACCGCCGGTGGCGGCGGCGGGCTGTCGCCGGTGCCGCGCACTTGCTGGTCGAAGTCGATGATGGACCCGGTCATCATTCCGCTCTCAGCGCTCGACAAATAGGCAACGGCCCGCGCGACTTCGCCTGTATCGAGAAGCCGGCCGAACGGCTTCGTCTTGTTGGCCTGTTCCAACCAGCCGTCCTGCGCGCCATGGTAAGTCTTCATGATGCGGTCCTCGCCGGGCGTATCCATGTGGCCGATGGTCAGTCCGTTGACGCGGATTCGGTGGTTCATCACCGAATAGGCGACATTGCGGGTCAACGTGATCAGCCCGCCCTTCGAGGCGCAATAGGCGGTGATGAAGCTCTGCCCGCCATGCCCCGACATCGAGATGATGTTGACGATCGATCCCTCGATCTTCTCACGCTTCATGATCGCCAGCGTATCCTGCATCAGGAAGAAGGGGGCCCGCACGTTGACCGCGAACATCGCGTCGAAGAGTTCGGGCTTGGTGTCCCAGATGGTCCCGCGATCGGTGATGCCGGCGGAGTTCACCAGAATGTCGGCCCGCCCGAACGCCTTGTCTGCCTCGGCGACAACCTTGCGGGTGTCCTCCATCGACGCCAGGTCGGCAGCGACGAAGACCGTCTTGACGCCCTTCTTTTCGAGCGATGCCTTCACACTGGCTCCGCGCCCGGCGTTGCGGCCAGTGATGACGAGGCCGGCAATGCCGCGCTCGGCGAAGAGATGGGCGATCGCCTCGCCAAGCCCTTGCGTGGAGCCCGTGACGATGGCGACCTTGCCCTCCAGCGAGGCGTGTTTGAACGAACTTGCGTCAATCATCGGTTCGTCTCCTCAGCCGATCTTGACCGGCTTGCCGGTTTCGCGTGACTTCGTCGCCGCGTCGGCCATCAGCTGCGCCTTCAGGCCGTCCGTACCGTCCGGCTTCGGCTTCTTGCCCTTGACCATTGTGTCGATGAACGCCTCGATCTCGGCCTTGTACGCCCCGGCATAGCGCTCAAGGAAGAAATTCTGCACCGGATCGGCGTTGATCCCTTTTGCTCCGGCGAACTGCACCGTTGTCTCGTGGATGTTTCCGGCCGACAGCATGCCCTTCGAGCCATGCACCTCGATGCGCTGGTCGTAGCCATAGGTGGCGCGGCGCGAATTGGAGATCTGGCAGATCTTGCCGCTTGCGGTTTTCAGCACGACGGCCGCCGTGTCGACGTCGCCCGCCTTGCCGATTGCCGGATCGACAAGCGCCGATCCCACGGCGAACACCTCTACTGCGTCCTCGCCGAGCAGGAAGCGGGCCATGTCGAAGTCGTGGATCATCATGTCGCGAAACAGGCCGCCTGACCGCTCGATGTAGGAAACCGGCGGCGGGCCGGGATCGCGCGACAGGATGGTCACGAGTTCAACCTCGCCTGCGATGCCGTCGGCCAGGCGCTTCTGCAGTGCCGCGAAGTTCGGGTCGAAGCGGCGGTTGAAGCCGATCATCAGCGGAATGCCGGCCTTTTCGACGCGCTCTAGCGTCTTTTTGATGCGAGCCGAACTGAGGTCCACAGGCTTCTCGCAGAACACCGCCTTGCCCGCCTTCGCCGCCCGGTCGATGAAGTCAGCATGGGTGTCGGTCGGCGTTCCTATGAGAACGGCGTCTATTCCCTTGTCGGCAAGGATTTCGTCAGCGGTTCTGACCGGCGCCCCGGTTGCCTTGGACAGCGCCTTGGCGATTTCCGGCATCGGGTCGGCGATGCCTGCCAGCCTGGCGCGTGGTGACGCCGCGATGTTCCTGCCGTGAATCTGGCCGATGCGACCAGCGCCAAGCAGCCCGATGGATATCATGTGGCAGTCCTCCCCACCTACGTCCGGATTTTGACAAATAGAATAAATATTCCACATTGACTGTCAAATGGAATTTGTGTTTCAATTCTCGAATTCCGGCAAGTCCAGTGCGTCGCCAAGAGGGAGGATGCCGTGCCTGCAGATCGTGCGCCGACGGGCGCTATCGACGTCATCGCCATCGGGCGCGCATCGGTCGACCTCTACGGTCAGCAGATCGGTTCGCGGCTCGAGGACATCACGTCCTTCGCCAAGTCAGTCGGCGGCTGTCCGGCCAATATATCGGTCGGCACGGCGCGGCTCGGCCTGCGTTCGGCATTGCTCACCCGTGTCGGCGACGAGCAGATGGGACGCTTCATCCGCGAGCAGCTGGTGCGCGAGGGGGTCTCGGATCGGGGCATCACCACCGATAGGGAGCGGCTGACAGCGCTGGTCCTTCTCTCCGTCGAGGACGAAGGCGTCTCGCCGATGATCTTCGTGCGCACCGACTGCGCCGACATGGCGCTGTGCGAGGACGATGTCGACGAAGCCTTCGTCGCTTCGGCGCGCTCGATCGTCGTCACCGGCACGCATTTCTCCAGGCCCAAAAGCGAAGCAGCCCAACTCAAGGCGATCCGCATCGCCAAGGCGAACGGCAACAAGGTTGCGTTCGACATCGACTATCGGCCGAACCTCTGGGGCCTCGCCGGTCATGCCGAGGGTTTCGAGCGCTACGTCAAATCTGATTTCGTGTCCTCCAAGATGCGGCAGATACTGCCCGACTGCGACCTGATCGTCGGCACCGAGGAAGAGATCATGATCGCGTCGGGCGCGGACGACGTGCTCGGCGCTCTGAAGGCGATCCGCGCGGTGTCGGGGGCTGCGATCGTTTTGAAGCGTGGCGCCAAGGGCTGCATTGTCTATGACGGGCCGATCTCGGACGACCTCGAGGACGGCATCGTCGGCGACGGCTTCCCGATCGAGATCTACAACGTGCTTGGCGCGGGCGACGCATTCATGTCGGGCCTGCTGCGCGGCTGGCTCGGCGGCGAGACCTTTGCGACCGCCGCCACCTGGGCCAATGCCTGCGGCGCTTTTGCCGTGTCGCGGCTGCTCTGCGCGCCGGAATACCCGACCTTCGAGGAGATGCAGTTCTTCCTGAAGCACGGCAGCAAGCACCATGCTCTCCGCAAGGACGAGGCAATCAACCATATCCACTGGGCGACGACGCGCCGCCACGATATTCCGGCCCTGATGGCATTCGCCTGCGACCATCGTTCCCAGCTTGAGGACATGGCGAGACGCGTCGGTGCGCCAGAGGGCAGGATCGAGGACTTCAAGGTGCTCGCCGTCAAGGCCGCGGCCAAAGTAGCCGCAGGCCGTCCCGGCTACGGCATGCTGCTCGACGAGAAATACGGCCGCAAGGCGATGTTCGAGTTCGCCAGGCATGGCTTCTCCTGGCTCGGCCGGCCGGTCGAACTGCCCGGATCGCGGCCGCTGCGCTTCGAGTTCAGCCAGGACATCGGCTCGCAGCTCGTCGACTGGCCGGTCGACCACTGCATCAAGTGCCTGTGCTTCTACCATCCAGACGATCCGCCGGCGCTCAAGCAGGAGCAGCAGGAGAAGCTGTGCGCGCTGTTCGACGCTTCGCGCAAGATCGGCCGCGAGCTGCTGGTCGAGATCATCGCTGGCAAGAACGGCCCGGTCGACGACGTCACTGTAGCCCGCGCCATGCAGGAGCTTTACGACCTCGGCATCAAGCCGGACTGGTGGAAGCTGGAGCCTCAGGCCTCAAGCGCCGCATGGGCAAACATCGAGGCGGTGATTGCCGCCAACGACCCGTGGTGCCGCGGCGTCGTTCTGCTCGGGCTCGACGCGCCACAAGCCGAACTTGAGGCGGCCTTCGCCGCCACCTCTGGAGCGCCTGCCGTCAAGGGTTTCGCGGTCGGCCGCACCATCTTCGCCGCCGCCGCCGAAAAATGGCTCGCCGGCAAGATCACGGACGAGGCGGCTGTCGCCGACATGGCGCGGCGTTTTGAGAAGCTGACCGAAGCCTGGCTTGCCGCGCGTGGCCGGAAAACGGCATAAGGAAGCGGGAGGAGCATTAGCATGACAAAGACCATCCGCCTGACCATGGCGCAGGCGCTGACCCGCTTCATGACGCGCCAGATGACCGTGATCGACGGCAAGAAATTGCCGATCTTCGGCGGCGTCTGGGCGATCTTCGGCCACGGCAACGTCGCAGGCGTCGGCGAGGCGCTCTACCAGGTCCGCGACGAGCTGCCGACCTACCGGGCGCACAACGAACAGTCGATGGCGCATGCCGCGATCGCCTTCGGCAAGGCGAATTTCCGCCGCCGTTTCATGGCCGCGACCTCATCCATCGGCCCCGGCGCCACCAATATGGTCACCGCTGCAGCATTGGCTCACGTCAACCGCCTGCCGTTGCTTCTGCTTCCAGGCGACGTGTTCGCCAACCGCGCGCCGGACCCTGTTCTGCAGCAGGTCGAGAGCTTCGGCGACGGCACCGTCAGCGCCAACGACGTGTTCCGCCCGGTTTCGCGCTATTTCGATCGCATCACGCGCCCCGAGCAGATCATCCCTGCGCTTCAGCGCGCCATGCAGGTGCTGACCGACCCCGCCGAATGCGGCCCGGTAACGCTCTCGCTCTGCCAGGACGTGCAGGCCGAGGCGTTCGACTATCCCGAGAGCTTCTTTGCCGAGCGTGTCTGGATGCCGCGCCGCCCGCAGCCTGACACGGCCGAACTCGACGCGGCGGTCGCCGCGCTCAAGACCGCGAAGAAGCCGGTGATCATCGCCGGCGGCGGCGTGCTCTACTCCGAGGCGACCGAGACGCTGAAGGCGTTCGCGGAAAAACACGGCGTGCCGGTCATGGAAACCCAGGCCGGCAAGTCCAGCCTGCCGCATGTCCACCCGCTCAACATGGGCTCGGTCGGCGTCACCGGCTCGTCTGCTTCCAACCTGCTCGCCGAGCAGGCCGATGTGGTCCTGGCGGTCGGCTCGCGGCTGCAGGATTTCACCACGGGGTCATGGGCGCTGTTCAAGGCCGAGGGCGCCAGGATCGTCGGTCTGAACGCACAGGTCTTCGACGCCGGCAAGCACACCGCCTTGCCGCTGGTTGCAGATGCCAGGGCCGGGCTTGAGGCGCTCGACAGCCGGCTAATGAACTGGAAATCTCCTGCTTCGTGGGTGAAATCAGCCAAGGACGCCAAGGCGGCGTGGCTGAAATCGGCCAAGGCCGTCACCGATCCGACCAATTCCATTCCGTCCGATGCCCAGGCGATCGGCGCGGTTCATCGCGCGCGCAGCTCGAAGGCGACGCTGGTCTGCGCCTCGGGCGGCCTGCCCGGCGAACTACACAAGCTGTGGCCCGCCGGTGCGCCGGGCAGCTACCATCTCGACTACGGCTATTCCACCATGGGCTACGAGATCGCAGGCGGTCTTGGCGTCAAGATCGCCCGGCCCGAGGACGACGTCATCGTCATGCTCGGCGACGGCAGCTATATGATGGCGAATTCCGAGATCGCCACGTCCGTCATGCTCGGCCAGAAACTGACCATCGTGGTGCTCGACAATGGTGGTTTCGGCTGCATCAACAGGCTGCAGATGGCCACCGGCGGCGCCAACTTCAACAACCTGTTCCACGACACGCTGCAAGTGCGGCCCTCTGCGATCGACTTCGCCGCCCACGCCGCGGCGATGGGTGCGATTTCGCGCAAGGTCGAATCGATCGCCGAACTGGAACGGGCGTTGAAAGACGCTGAAAAGGACGACCGCACGAGTGTCATCGTCATCGACACCGACCCGCTTGTCTCCACCGACGCCGGCGGCCACTGGTGGGATGTCGCGGTGCCCGAGGTTTCAGCGCGCCCGAGCGTCGTCAAGGCGCGCAAGGACTATGAAAAGAAGCGCAAGATGCAGCATCTGGTGAACTAGCATACCTACCCTGGAACGGAGCCAAGGAATTGAAAGCCAAACTCGGCATGTCGCCCATCGCATGGTGGAACGACGATCTGGTGGAACTGAGCGACGATGTCTCGTTGGAGGAATGCCTGCGCCAGTCGCGCTCGGCGGGCTTCACCGGCATGGAGAAGGGCCGCCGTTTCCCCGAGGATCCCGCAAAAATGCTGCCGATCCTCAAGGCGGCTGACGTCACACTCTGCGGCGGCTGGTACTCGGGCACGCTGGTCAATGAGGAAATGGCGGCCAACAAGGCCCGCATCCAGCCGATGATCGACCTGTTCAAGGCGGTGGACGCCCCCTGCATCGTCTATGGCGAGGTCGGCCGCTCGATTCAGGGCGATCGCTCAAAGCCGCTGTCGACGAAGGCAAAGCTTTCGGACGACGAGATGAAGGCCTATGCCAGGAAGGTCACCGAGTTCGGCGAATGGTGCGCTGACCGGGGCATGCCGCTCTCCTATCACCATCACATGGCGGCAGTGGTCGAGACCGAGCCGGAGCTCGACGCATTTATGAAATATTCGGGCGCCGGCATTCCGCTGCTGCTCGATGCCGGCCATCTGGCCTTCGCCGGTGGCGACGTGCTGCGCGCCATCGACAAGCACTACACGCGCATCAACCACGTCCATGTGAAGGACGTGCGATTGCCCGTCATCGACAAGCTCGACCGTACGAGGCAGTCGTTCCTCGATGCGGTGGCGCTCGGCGCCTTCACGGTTCCGGGCGACGGCTCGCTGGATTTCGGCAAGATCGTGCAGAGATTTGCCGACTATGGATATGAAGGCTGGTTTGTCGTCGAGGCCGAGCAGGATCCGATGAAGAACCCGCCACTGAAGATGGCCGAGGTAGGCCACAAGGAATTGATGCGCGTCATGACGGCGGCGGGCTATACGGTCGAGACGCAGGGCTTCCCGCAAAGCTGACCCAGGCAGGAAAACGTGAAAGACCACGAACATCCCTTCTTCAGGCCGCTGTGGCGGCGTATCGCCATCGTTGCCGTCTGCCTCGGCTGGTCGCTCTTCGAATTCGTCACCGGCGCGTCCGGCTGGGGCATGATCGCGGCCGGCTTCGCCGCGTATGCGGTGTGGCAATTCTTCTATCTCTACAAGGAACCTTCTGCGGGGGCAGGCTCCCCGGAAGGTTCACCGTCCGAACCCAGGGAATAGGCCATGTCGAAACTTCAGGTGAAGAACAAGCCCGGCGTTGGCCGCGTCGCCAACGTCACGCCGCAGAGTGCCGGCTGGACCTATGTCGGCTTCGATCTCCACCGGCTGAAATCAGGCGAAACCGTTTCGGAAAAGACCCTGGGGCGCGAGGTCTGCCTCGTTCTGGTCAGCGGCAAGGCAAAAGTCGGGGCGGGGGGCAGCGATTTCGGTGTGATCGGCGAGCGCATGAGCCCTTTCGAGGGCAAGCCGTGGTCGGTCTATGTCCCCGAGAAGTCGGACTGGACGGTCACCGCCGACACCGATGTCGAGCTTGCTGTCTGCTCAGCCCCCGGTCTTGGCGGCGGGCTTCCTGCCCGCCTCATCTCGCCCGCCGATCTCGGCCAGGAGGTGCGCGGCAAGGGAACCAACACGCGCTACGTCACCAACATCCTTCCCGAGGGCAAGCCGGCGGATTCGCTGCTTGTCGTCGAGGTCATCACACCGGGCGGCCACACATCGAGCTACCCGCCGCACAGGCACGATCGCGACGACCTGCCCCGCCAATCCTATCTTGAGGAAACCTACTACCACCGCCTCAACCCGCCGCAGGGCTTTGCCTTCCAGCGCGTCTATACCGACGCCGACCCGAGCGGACGACGCGAACTGGACGAGGTCATGGCGGTGGAGGACGGCGATGTCGTGCTGGTGCCAAAGGGCTATCACCCGTGCGCCGCCTGCCACGGTTACGACCTCTACTACCTGAACGTCATGGCTGGCCCGACGCGGACATGGAAATTCCACAACGCGCCGGAACACGAGTGGTTGATGAAGGCCTGACGCGGGAAAAGCGGCAAGCCGCGAGTTCTACGCCGGAGGCCGGCCCTTGCCTCGGACGATTCGTAAGTGCGAAAACACCCATGCTAAGGTGAACCTTTCACCGTCGACGCGCGACTGAGCCTGCAGGAGCCCAATGGTTGGCATGACCGCAGCACCCGGCCAGCAGACCGATCGCGAACTCGTGGAGCGGGTCGCCAGTGGGGATCGCGCCGCCGTCAGGCTCCTGTTCATGCGCCACCATGCCCGGATCTACCGGTTCGTGGCGCGCCAGACGGGATCGGACATGATGGCTGACGATGTTGCCAATGAAGTCTTCCTTGAATTGTGGCGGCAGGCGCCCTCGTTCGAAGGCCGTTCGGAGGTCTCGACCTGGCTGCTTGGCATCGCCCGCTTCAAGGCGCTGTCCATGCTGCGCAAGCGCAAGGAAGTCGCCATCGACGAGGACGCGGCCGCCGCCGTTCCCGATACGGCAGACACGCCTGAAGTGGCGCTGATGAAGGACGACAAGGCAGCGGCGCTGCGCCGCATGGTCAATGCGCTGCCGGAAGAGCATCGCACGGTCATCGACCTCGCCTACTACCACGCCAAGTCCGTCACCGAGATCGGCGAGATCCTGTCCATTCCGGTCGCGACAGTGAAGACCCGCATGTTCTACGCGCGCCGCAAGCTTGGCGAGGCGCTGCAGGCGGCGGGCTTCGAAAGGGGATGGCCATGAGCGTCGAGAAAAATCCTTCCGAAGCCATGTCGCAGCGGGACGAACTAGAAGCCATGCTGCCGTTCTATCTGAACGGCACGCTCGATGGCGCCGATCTCGCGGCCGTGGAGGACTGGTTGTCCAACGACCCGGCAGCCATCGCCGCGCTGGAAGAAGCAGAGGCCGAGTTTTCCGTCACCACCGCCTCCAACGAGGCGCTCCGTCCCGCGGCCGATGCGCTCAGCCGCTTCTCCAGGGCGCTCGACGCCGAGGCAGGCCCGCCCCGCACGGCATCCCTGCCCTCGTCGCTGTCGCGGTTGTGGAGCCGCTTCGTGGCCATGCCTGCAGGCGTTGCCTGGGCGGCGGCCGCCGTCGCGTTGGCGCTTGTGCTCGTGCAGGCGGCGGTCGGGCCGGGTGGTCGCGGCGGCCCCGTCGATCTCGCGGGAACCGAGCGGGCCGATCTTCCCTTTGTGCTGGTCACCTTCAAGCCGCAGGCCACGCTGGCCGATGTCGCGACCTTCCTCGCCGATCAGGGCGCGACGATCGTTTCAGGCCCCGCGCCGGGCGGCATGTTCAAGATCGGCATTCCGGCTACGACCGACGCCGACTACGAACGGATCGTCGGCCTTATTGCTGCCCAGCCCTTCGCCGACACTGTCACCATAGGCAGGAGACCGGAGAATGGCGGTTAGCGCTCGACCCAGGATCGCCTCGGTTCTTTTTGCGGCAGCGGTTTTCATCGCCGCCTTCCCCGCGTCGGCGCAGACCAACGACCCCAACCTGACGCAGGAAGACCTGGATTGCGTGGCGCGGCAATCGGCCGGCGGGCCGGACTGCGTAACGGGGCAAGCGCTGCAAGCCGGTAGCGCAACAGCCGATCCGAACGCCGTCCTGCTGCCCGACCTGATCGTCGACCTCTTCCCAAACCCACCGCCGGATCTCGCCGCGCCAGCCGGGACCGGAACCGCCGCGCCCGCAGACCCGCCGCCCGCCGATACGGCAGCGCCGCCGCCTTTAGCCCCCGGATCGCAGGCGATAATTCCTCCAACGGTCGCGCCGCTCGCGATTTCTGGACCCTTCGTGCCCGACGAGGTGCTGGTGGCCGTCGATGGCGACGCGGCAGTTGCGGCCGACATCGCAAGCGCCTTCGGGCTGGAGATTCGCGCGCAGCGCGCGTCGGCACTGCTCGGTTCGACGGTCGTGCGCTACGGGATTCCGGACGGCCGCCCGGTGGGCTTGGTCCTGGCCCAGCTTGCCGGCGACGGCCGCACGACCCGCCGCGCTGCCAACAGCATCTACGATCTGCAGCAGGCGGCGACCGCGCCGAACTACGCCTTCCAGCGCGTTGCGCTGCAGCCCGACACCGCCAGCGGCGAGAACGTCAAAGTCGCCGTCATCGATACCGCGATCGACGAGACGCACCCTGCCATCAAGGATGCCATTGCAGGGGAGTTCGATGCGATGCCCGGGGTGGAGGTGACGGCGCGCGACCATGCAACCTCGGTGGTCGGCCTGATTGCCGGCACCGGCGCGTTCCGAGGCATGGCCCCCGGCGCCAGGATCTACCACGCGCGCGCCTTCGAGGGCAGTAAGTCGACCATGGATATCATCCTGTCCGCCCTCGACTGGGCCGCTGGACAGGATGTCCGCATCATAAACATGAGCTTCGTGGGACCGAAGAACGAGCTTCTGGAAGCAGCCTGCGCCGCCGCCCGTGAACGCGACATCATACTGGTCGCCGCTGCGGGCAATAACGGTCCCAAGGCTCCTTACGGCTATCCCGCCGCCTATGACGGCGTCATCGCAGTGACAGCGACCGACGACAAGGACCAGTTGATGGCGCAGGCCAATCGCGGTGCATACATCTTCGTCTCGGCGCCCGGCGTGAACATGTTGGCGCCTGTCGGCGGCGGCGCCGATCTTGTCACCGGCACTTCCTTCGCCGCCGCCGTGGTGACCGGCGCCATCGCCAATCTCATCCACGCCGCCCCGGAGCGCTCTGGCGACTGGATTGCGGCGGCCCTCTCCTCCACGGCCCATGATCTCGGGGTTGCGGGCCGGGATTCCGATTTCGGCTTCGGTCTGATCGATGCCAGGGCGGCCGGCGCTGTGAAAGCGGATTAGCCGGCTATGTTCTAACGCCCGAGATCGATCCGCGCACCACGAGATCGACAGGCCAGACTTCGCCACGCCGTTCCGTCTCCAGTCCCGACAGCCTGGCCGCCAGCCGCTCCGCAATGCGCTGGCCCGCAGCCCGGATCGAAGAACGCGTCGTGGTCAGCGGCACCGAGAAGTTCTCCGGTTTCAGCCAGGGGAACACGTCGTCATGCGCCACCAGCGAGACGTCGCCGGGAATGCTGAGGCCCAGGTCGCGGATGGCCCTGACCACGCCGAGCGCCATGATGAGGCTGGAGCACAGGATCGCGGTCGGCGGCTCGTCACCCGCCAAAAGGTCAATCGCGGCGCGAAAGCCGTTTTCCTCGGTCATCGCCACCGAGCGGGTCATGTTGGGCGCAAGCAACAGCCCGCTGGATGCCAGCGCGCGCCGCGCGCCGCGCTCCCTGAAGATCGCGAAGGTCTGGCTCGTGTCGCCGTTTATCAGGGCGAGCCGCGTGTGGCCGAGCTGGATCAGCAGCCGCGCCGCATCGTGGAAGCCGCCCTCGTTGTCGATGTCCGTGAATGCATATTCGAAGTCCAACCCCTCGCTGCGCCCATGCACGATGAACGGGATGCCGAGCTGATTGAGCAGCGTGACGCGCCGGTCGGCCGGCCTTGGCGAGGAGACATAGACAGCGTCCACCTGTTTGTTGGCCACGATGCGGCGATAGGTTGTCTCCTCGTCATCCGCCGACGTTGGCGACAACACCAGATCGAGTTCGTGGCCGCGCGCGTAGTCGCCGAGACCCGACAGGAATTCGACGAAATGCGGGTCGATGTCGACGCTGGCGCCGGTCGGCATGACATAGCCGATCATGCCGGCCTTGCCGGTCGCCAGCCGGCGTGCGCTGGGGTTGGGCCGGTATCCGTGCCGCTTGGCGGCATCCGCGACGCGCCGGCGGGTCTCTTCGCTGACCTCGGGGTAACCGTTCAGCGCGCGGCTGACCGTCGTCTGGGAGAGCGCCAGCATGTCCGACAGCTGCTTCAGGTTCAAAGGGCTCTCCAAAGCGTCAAAGCGCTTTCAAATCGAAGTCTGGACGAATGATGAATATCAAGCATTGGACAAAGAGGAAAGTGGCAGCGAAAACCGCGGAATTCGCTGCAACGCAGCATGAACGGGCCTGGAATTGCAACGCCGTCCTGAGATTCCACTTGACTCGCATGGCCGACAATGCCGATATTGCCGCTAGCCAAAGCGCTTTGAATGCTTGTTTCAGACTGTTGTGGTTGGTTTGATGCTGAGGCAAGCTTCACGGCGGGGTCGGCAGGGCGGAATTGGAGGTTCCGTCCCGTGTCATGTGATCCACAGGGAGGAATGCCTATGAAGAAGACCCTTTTGCTGGGTGCGGCCCTTGCCGCGCTCGCGTTTGCCGCACCCGCTTCGGCCGAACTGAAGTTCAAGCCAGGCGAGGATTCGAAGTTCCACTGGGACAATTTTGAAGCGCTCAAGCAGGTCGACCTGAAGGGCGAGACGCTGTCGATCTTCGGACCGTGGCGTGGCGAGGACGAAGCGCTTGTTCGCTCGGTCCTTGCATATTTCATCGAGGCGACCGGCGTCACCATCAACTACGCCTCGTCCGAGAACTACGAACAGCAGATCGTCATCGACACCCAGGCCGGCAGCCCGCCCAACATCGCCATCTTGCCGCAGCCCGGGCTGCTTCAGGATCTGGCGTCGAAGGGGCTGCTCGTTCCGCTGGGCGACGACGTCGCCAATTTCGTCAAGGACAACTATGGCGCCGGCCAGTCCTGGGTCGATCTCGGCACCTACAAGGACAAGGACGGCGCCAGGAAGTTCTTTGCCTTCCCATACAAGGCCGACCTCAAGTCGCTGGTTTGGTACGTGCCGGAGAACTTCGAGGAAGCCGGCTACGAAGTGCCCAAGACCTGGGAAGAACTGCAGGCGCTGACCGACAAGATCGTCGCCGACGGCGGCGTTCCGTGGTGCATCGGTCTCGGCTCCGGCGGCGCGACCGGCTGGCCGGCGACCGACTGGGTCGAAGACATCATGCTGCGCACGGCTACTCCAGAAACCTACGACAAGTGGACGACCAACGAGATACCGTTCAACGACCCGGCGGTCGTCAACGCACTGCAGATCTTCGCCGACATCGCGACCAACGACAAATATGTCGACGGCGGCAAGGCGGCGGTCGCCGCGACCGATTTCCGCGACAGCCCGAAGGGTCTCTTCGGCATACCGCCGAAGTGCTACCTTCACCGCCAGGCTTCGTTCATCTCGTCCTTCTTCCCGGAAGGCACCAAGCTTGGCGTCGATGCCGACTTCTTCTACCTGCCGCCGATGGCCTCCAAGCCGGAACTCGGCAATCCCGTTCTCGGCGCCGGCACGCTGTTTGCCATCACAAAGGATTCGAAGGCGGCGCGCGAGTTCATCAAGTTCCTGGAAATGCCGCTGTCTCATGAGATCTGGATGGCGCAGTCGGGCTTGCTGACCCCGCTGAAGACGGTCAATCAGGATGCCTACGCCAACGAACAGCTGAAGAAGCAGGGCGACATTCTGGTCAACGCCTCGACCTTCCGCTTCGACGGTTCCGACCTGATGCCCGGCAAGATCGGCGCCGGTGCGTTCTGGACCGGCATGATCGACCTCGTCGGCGGCAAGCCGGCACAGGACGTTGCGACCGATATCCAGAAGAGCTGGGACGCGATCAAGTAGCCGTCCCGTAGCGGCCAGCAGCGGGACGAACAGTTCGTCCCGCCTGCTCTCATCGGAATGCATGTCCGGACCCTGTGGCCCGGACGGACCACCGCAAGACGCCTGCCCGATGGCGCGTGCGCCAGGGCAAGGCGCGGCAACAGGGGAGGAAGACATGGCGGCCCAAATACTCTCGGCCATCATCACGATCATCATCGGCGTTGGCGGAGCGATCGCCTATTTCTGGGGCGCCAACCGCCTGCTCGACCTGATCTTTCCGTCGCGCGGCGTGTCAGGCATGGCCGCTGTCGACAATCTGCGCCGGCAGGGGCTGATCCGCCCGTGGCTGTTCGTCGGCCCCGCGCTGCTGATCGTGACCGTCTATCTGATCTATCCGGTGGTGCAGACGCTGTACCTTTCCTTCCACGACCGGACTGGCGAGAATTTCATCGGGACCGCCAACTATCAATGGGCCTTCGGCGACCGCGAATTCCGCAACTCGATCTTCAACAATATATTGTGGCTCGCCGTGGTTCCGGCCGCCTGCACCTTCCTTGGCCTGGTGATCGCCGTGCTCACGGACAAGATCTGGTGGGGCACCATCGCCAAGAGCCTAATCTTCCTGCCGCTCGCGATCTCCTTCGTCGGCGCCAGCGTGATCTGGAAGTTCATCTACGAATATCGCGGCGAAGGGCAGACGCAGATCGGCCTGCTCAACGCCATCATCCAGGGCCTGGGCGGCACTCCGCAAGTCTGGATATCGCTGCCCTTCTGGAACAACTTCTTCCTGATGGTGATCCTGATCTGGATCCAGACCGGCTTTGCCATGGTCATCCTGTCGGCGGCATTGCGCGGCATCCCCGAAGAGACGATCGAGGCTGCTGTCATCGACGGCGCCAACCCCTTCCAGGTGTTCTGGAAGATCATGATCCCGCAGATATGGGGCACTATCGCCGTCGTGTGGACGACGATCACCATTCTGGTGCTGAAGGTCTTCGACATCGTGCTGACGATGACCAACGGCCAGTGGAACAGCCAGGTGCTCGCCAACCTCATGTTCGACTGGATGTTCCGCGGCGGCGGCGATTTCGGCCGCGGCGCCACGATCGCGATCATCATCATGGTCGCCGTTCTGCCGATCATGGTCTGGAACATCCGCCAGGCCAATAAAGAAGGAGGGCGCTAGCCATGGCGCAGGCAAGCGGCAAATCCGCCGGAAAGTCCTTCTTCGGCAAATTCGGCGTCCACATCGCCGTCCTGATCTTCGTCGTCATTTGGACCATCCCGACGCTCGGCATCCTGGTGTCGTCGTTGCGCGACAAGGACCAGATCATCGCATCCGGCTGGTGGAACTCGTTCTCCAGTTCCACGCAGACCGAGGCGGGTCGCCTGCCGGGGCCGGAGGCGCAGGTCGAGAAGGACGGCAGGTTCGTCATCGAAGGCAATATCTTCGGCGACGGACCCGCGCGGACGATTTCTGCCTTCGGCGTTCGTTCGGCGACGCCCACGCAATTCCAGGCGGGTCAAGCCGCCGACCTTGGCGACGGCGTGACCCTCCAGTTGAACCCGGACGGGACATTCGTCCTTTCATCGCCCGTCGCTATCGAAGGCCGCGGCCAGCGCGTCTATTATGCTTCGTCGGCCCCGCCGCGTTTCACGACCGAGAACTATGAAACCGTGCTTTTCTCCGAAGGCATCGGGCGCTCCTTCATCAATTCGCTGACGGTGACCGTTCCTGCTACGATCATTCCCATCATGATCGCGGCCTTCGCCGCCTATGCCCTGGCGTGGATGCGGTTTCCCGGTCGCGCGCTGATCATCGCCACCATCATTGGGCTCCTCGTAGTGCCGTTGCAGATGACGCTCATTCCGCTGCTGCAGCTCTACAACGGCGTGGCGCTGTTTTTCGGTGTACCCTCCAAGACCTATCTCGGCATATGGCTGGCGCACACCGGCTTCGGCTTGCCCTTCGCCATCTATCTGCTCAGGAGCTACATGGCCGGCCTTCCGAAGGAGTTGATGGAATCGGCGCGTATCGATGGCGCCAGCGATTTCGAGATCTTCCTGAAGATCGTGCTGCCGCTGTCCTTTCCGGTGCTCGCCTCCTTCGCCATTTTCCAGTTCCTCTGGGTCTGGAACGATCTGCTGGTCGCAATCGTGTTCCTCGGTTCCGGCTCCGACCAGTTGGTCCTGACGGGCAAGCTCAACGCGCTGCTCGGATCGCGCGGCGGCGACTGGGAAATCCTGACGACGTCGGCCTTCGTCACTATCATCGTGCCCCTGATCGTGTTTTTCTCGCTGCAGCGCTATTTCGTCCGCGGGCTGCTCGCGGGCTCCGTGAAGGGGGGCTGAGCATGCCGGCTTTGCAGCGGCACGAGACGCAACCGTCGCTTGCACCCGACCGGGACTGGTGGCGCGGCGCGGTGATCTACCAGATCTATCCGCGCAGCTATCAGGATTCGAACGGCGACGGCGTCGGCGATCTCAGGGGCGTCATAGCGAGGCTTCCCTACATCGCCTCGCTCGGCGTCGACGCCATCTGGATTTCGCCGTTCTTCAAGTCGCCGATGAAGGATTTCGGCTACGACGTCTCGGACTATCGCGATGTCGACCCCATGTTCGGCTCGCTTGCCGATTTCGACGCGATGGTCGCGGAGGCGCACAGGCTCGGCCTGCGCGTCATGATCGACGAGGTTATCTCCCACACGGCCGACGTCCATCCGTGGTTCAGGGAAAGCCGGTCGAGCAGGAATAATCCGAAGTCCGACTGGTACGTCTGGGCCGATGCCAGGCCCGACGGTACCCCGCCCAACAACTGGCTGTCGATCTTCGGCGGCTCGGCCTGGCAGTGGGATACGCGCCGCCAGCAATACTATCTGCACAATTTCCTGGCCGAGCAGCCCGACCTCAATTTCCACAATCTGGAGGTCCAGGACGCGCTGCTCGACGTCACCCGCTTCTGGCTGGAGCGCGGCGTCGATGGTTTCCGGCTCGACACCATCAACTTCTACTTCCACAGCCAGCGGCTTGAGGACAATCCGCCGCTGCCCGTCGAAGAGCGCAACGACCAGACTGCTCCCGCGGTCAATCCCTACAACTACCAGGACCACCACTACGACAAGAGCAGGCCCGAGAACCTCGGCTTTCTGGAGCGGTTCCGCGCGCTGCTCGACGAATATCCGGCGGCGGCCGCCGTCGGCGAGGTTGGCGATTCCCAGCGCGGGCTGGAAGTCGTCGCCGCCTACACGGCCGGCGAAAACCGTGTCCAGATGTGCTACGCGTTCGACTTCCTGGCGCCGGAAAAGATCAGCGCGGCAAAGGTGCGCTCGGTGCTCGAGGCCTTCGGGCGGGTTGCCAGCGATGGCTGGTCATGCTGGGCCTTCTCCAACCATGATGTGATGCGCCACGCTTCGCGCTGGGCAGCCGGCGAACCCGACAGGCTTGCCTATCTGAAGGTTGTCTCCGCACTCCTGATGTCGCTGCGCGGTTCGGTGTGCCTCTACCAGGGCGAGGAACTGGGACTGGGCGAAGCCGAGCTTGCGTTCGAGGACCTGCAGGACCCCTACGGCATCCGCTTCTGGCCCGAATTCAAGGGTCGCGACGGTTGCCGCACCCCGATGGTCTGGGACGACTTGAAACCCCATGGCGGTTTTTCGTCCGCGAAACCCTGGCTGCCTGTCGCCACGCAGCATCTGCCTCTCGCCGTGAGCAGGCAGCAGGGCGATCCCAATTCCCTGCTTGAGCACTATCGGCGGTTTCTCGCTTTCCGCGCCGGACATCCGGCGCTCATCAAGGGCGAGATCGAGTTTCTCGCGATCGAGGGCGATGCGATCGCCTTTGCCCGCCGGGAAGGCAACGAGCAGATCGTCTGCGCTTTCAACCTGGGCAGCAAACAGGCGAGCCTGACGCTGGGCGCCGGAAAAAAAGAACAGCCGCTTGGCGGTCACGGGCTTTCAGGAACTGCGGAAGGCGATAAGATCATAATCCCGGAATACGGAGCATGGTTCGGCCGGCTGGAATAGCCTCGAACCCCGTTGCGACAGGAAACAGGAGCGAACCATGGCTGATCTCACCCTCAGGCAAATCAAGAAGGCCTACGGCGCCATCAATATCCTGCATGGCATCGACCTCGACATACAGTCGGGCGAGTTTGTCGTGTTCGTGGGCCCTTCCGGCTGCGGCAAGTCGACTTTGCTCAGAACGATTGCCGGGTTGGAGGAGATCACTTCCGGCGAATTGAAGATCGCGGGCGAACTGGTCAACGACGTGCCACCTTCCAAGCGCGGCATCGCCATGGTGTTCCAGTCTTATGCGCTCTATCCGCACATGACGGTGTACGACAACATGGCCTTCGGCATGAAGATCGCCCGCGAGAACAAGGCCGAGATCGACCGCCGCGTGAAACAGGCCGCCGACATCCTGCAACTGACCAAATATCTCGATCGCCTGCCCAAGGCGATGTCGGGCGGCCAGCGCCAGCGCGTCGCCATTGGCCGCGCGATCGTGCGCAACCCCAGGGTCTTCCTGTTCGACGAGCCGTTGTCCAATCTCGACGCCGCGCTGCGGGTCGCCACGCGCATCGAGATCGCCAAGCTCAAGGAATCGATGCCGAACACGACGATGATCTACGTCACCCACGACCAGGTCGAGGCGATGACGCTTGCCGACCGGATCGTCGTGCTGAAGGACGGCCGCGTCGAGCAGGTGGGAACACCGATGGAACTGTACCATCACCCGGGCAACCTCTTCGTCGCCCAGTTCATCGGTTCGCCGGCCATGAACATCGTTCCGGCGACGGTCGAGAAGACCGGGGCAAGCACAACAATTTCAATTACCGGCGGCCGCAAGGCCGAGGTTCCGGTCGCGACGCCGGCGGATGCGGCCGGCGCCGCCATCAGCTTCGGCGTGCGGCCCGAAGACCTCAGGATTGCCACCGGCGACAGCGTGCTTTTCGAAGGACGCATCGACTACATCGAGCAGCTTGGCGAGGTGCAGTTGGTCTATCTCGACATCGGCCGGCCCGACACGCCCCTCGTCGTCAAGCTGCCCGGCAATTCCGAACTGAAGCGCGATCAGCTGCTGAAGGTGGACGCGGATCCGGCCACCCTGCACATCTTCAACGCCAAGGGCCGCTCCTTCGCGCGCGACCATGCGCCTGCGCTGGCGGCATAGGCAACTGGCAACGGGACCTACAATTCAGGCGAACAGTTCACGGTCCCGGATTTTGCGTGGGACGCTGAAATGTTCGTGCCACCAGGGACGCTCCCCAGCCGCACGGGGCGGCTTCAGCAGCTGAAGCTTCTTTCTTGCCTTCTTCGCGTCTTGTTGCTCGATGCGAAAATGATAGTGATCGAAGATGCGCAGCGCTTCGACCACATAGGAAACCGCGATGCGCCGGTCACGGATCAGCAGCAGATTCTCGCCGTTTTTGATGTCGGCGGGCGATGAGAAATTGTAGGAGCCGAAATAGAGACGCGCCGTGGGCTTGTCGAAATCGATGACGACAAACTTGTGATGCATCCGGATGCCGCCGCCACCAGTCGGCTCGCTCGAGAAGGGCTCCGGCACATTCTTGCTCAACGCGGAGGGGAAAACAGGCTCGATGTTGCCGTCTGGCTTCAGCAGTTCGATGCCGCCGACCTTGCGATCCGAGATGCCGTAAGCGAATACACCGGGATCGTTGGTAACCTTGTTTATTGCGTCAAGGATCGGACCCTCTGTCTGGTAGAGGAAGGCAAGCGAGAAGAACAAGCATGACTTGGTGTTCTCACCAATGTCGGTGGCGATGCCTTCCAGCAGAGCATTCTCCGCCACATGGGGCGAAAAGGCCACCTTCGCATTGATGCCTGCCAGGCCCAGGTCGCGCCATTGGGCGGCCGGGCCACCGCCGAAGTCGGACACCTTGTCGGAAGCCCAATAGGCGTCAAATGCGGCAAGGAATGGTTTGATCGGCTCGGCCCCCTCGAGGACTACCGCGTTGTTCGCCTGTACAAAAAAACCTCTCCAACTGAAGTTTGTGGAGCCGCAGACTGCCTTCTTTACATTCGGGCCATCGACAATGATGGTCTTGTTGTGCTGGAGGCTGCCCATATGCTGTCGCTTGACATTGGCCTTCCCCGCTGACTTCAACAAGCGCGTGTACGCTTGTGTCTCGCCAGAAACATCTTCCCCGTGCTCCTTGCTGTCGTCGATGATGATCTGAAGCCGGCGACCTATTTTTACCAAGCGGGAGACGACATCCGGTTCGCTGAGATCGTAGGCGACAACGCGAACGTCGGCCTTGTCGGCGATAGCCTGGTCGAGCGTTTCGAGAATGGCATGGCGTGCCTCAAACCCCATCCACGCCAGCGCTTCTTTTTTCAAGGGATGCGTGGGGTTGAACGTCAGCCCGTCTGCCGCCTTCGCGGGCAGCAGGGTAGAGATCGGGCCAGCCGATTCATAGCGATCAACAAACGCCTGAGACGAGACGAAGCCTCGCGTGAATGTCACGTTGAGCTGACCGGGATAGGTCTCCCGACGCAATTCGATCTCCGCCACCTGCGCTTCGCCGAAACTCAGTTCATCCTGCCCGTTCATGAAGACCGGTTTGACGCGATAGACGAACTCGCCGGAAAGCTCGGCGTTGCGCGGGAAGTGCACCCAGCGGAACTTCTGGATTGGCGAGCGAAGCGTGGAGAGCTTGTCAGCAACGACCTCCCCAGCCGAACCTGGGAATCCCAGTCGGTTTTTCAGAGCGAAGAAGCGATCGCCTCCGGGCTCCTTGTACTCGACCGCAAAGCCGACAAAATCCTGCGGCGGGCTGCCTTGCTTCCAGTTCATGGCGAGGAGAAGCATCCCGTCGCCGCGGTGAAGCTTGAGTGTGAACAGAGCGGAACTGTTTCGCCCGCTGACCTGGAATTCCCCTGCCATTGAAGCCCCTCCGCCGATGTTTACTCGAATAGATCACTTCGGACAAATGTGTTCAAGGGCATTTTGTAGGGTTATTTCAACTTGCTTGAGGGAAGCGAAGAAAAGATCTTCGTTTTGTTTATGTCGGAAAGACAAATTGTTTCAACACTGTTTGCGCACTTGGCGGATGAGGTGCGGCCCTGGGCCTGGCAGTCCTGTCGCAGACGACGACCGCCGCGAGGCCCTGGCGTCCAGGAATGTTGTTCAACGATCAAGCTGACCACCGCATTCTTTGCAACTGACTGTCAACTGGCGCATAGTGGCCTAATGACGAAGCAGGCGGCGAAGCGGCTGGATTACGAGAAAGAACTGCGGCGGCAGGGTGTGCGGATCACCCGCCAGAGAAGCGTCATCCTCGGCATATTGTCGGAAACTGAGGACCACCCCGACGCCCTGGAGATATTTCGCCGCGCCTCGTCGATAGATGCCTCGATCTCGCTGTCGACCGTCTATCGCACCATGAAGCTGCTCGGCGATATCGGCGCCATTCATCGCCATGCGTTCGAGGGCGGGCCGTCCCGTTTCGAGCACGCCACCGGCGAACACCACGACCATCTGATCGACATCGAGACCGGCGACGTGGTCGAGTTCAAGTCCGACCGCATCGAGCAATTGCAGAACGAGATCGCCAGGTCGCTGGGTTATGACATCGTTCACCACCGCCTTGAACTTTACGGGCGCAAGCGGCGCGCCGGCTGACCGGCTGGAATTGCGCGGGGGCGAACCGGCGTCTTGCGGTTGACGAAGCTTCGGTGGCGGGTCAAACATCGCCGCGCAAGGGGCTCCAAGGATCGGCACAGGCCGAGGTCCAACAAGGGATGGCCCAACAAGGGATGGAACGATGGCGGACGCCGAAATCGGACTGATCGGCCTTGGCGTGATGGGGTCCAACCTCGCGCTCAACATCGCCGAGAAGGGCAACCGCATCGCGGTGTTCAACCGCACGACCGCCAGGACAGTCGCTTTCCACAAGGACGCGGGCGCGCTCAAGGACATGATCGTGCCCTGCGAGACGATCGAGGCGCTGGCCGCCGCGATCCGCCCGCCGCGCCCGGTGATCATCATGGTCCAGGCGGGCGCCGCGGTCGACGAACAGATCGCGCATCTGCGCGGCGTTTTTTCGGCCAATGACATCATTATCGACGCCGGCAACGCCAACTTCCGCGACACCATGCGCCGTTTCAAGGAACTGGAGGGTTCGGGCCTCACCTTCATCGGCATGGGGGTTTCCGGCGGCGAAGAGGGCGCGCGCCACGGTCCCTCCATCATGGTCGGCGGCGCGGAAGCCTCCTGGAAGCGGGTCGAAAAGGTGCTGACGTCAATCTCCGCCAAATTCGACGGCGAGCCCTGCGCTGCCTGGCTCGGTACGGATGGCGCCGGCCATTTCGTCAAGACTATCCACAACGGCATCGAATATGCCGACATGCAGATGATCGCCGAGATCTACGGCATCCTGCGCGATGGGCTTGGCATGGCGCCCAAGGAGATCGCCCAGGTCTTCGGAAAGTGGAACAAGGGCCGCCTCGATTCCTATCTCATAGAAATCACCGCGAAGGTGCTCGAGGCGGACGACCCAAAGACAGGCAAGCCGATGGTCGACATGATCCTCGACCGCGCCGGACAGAAGGGAACCGGCAAATGGTCGGTCATCGAAGCCCAGCAACTCGGCATCCCCGCCACCGCGATCGAGGCCGCCGTCGCCGCGCGCGTCATCTCTTCGCTGAAGGACGAGCGCATCGCGGCCGAGAAGGCATACGGCAATGGTGGCGTCACGCCCTTCACCGGCAGCAGGCAAGAGGTTCTCGCCGATCTTGAATCCGCACTGTTCGCTGGCAAGATCGCAGCCTACGCGCAAGGCTTCGCCGTGATGGCCGGCGCCTCCAAGGAATTCAACTGGAACCTGCCGATGCCGACCATCGCCAAGATCTGGCGGGCAGGCTGCATCATCCGCTCGCAGTTCCTCGGTACGCTCGCCAAGGCATTCTCTGGCGGGCCGGTGCCAAATCTGCTGATGGCTCCGGCCTTCATCGAGATGATGAAGGAGGCGCATCCGGGCTTGCGGCGCATCGTCGCCCGCGCGGCTGAAGCCGGTCTGCCCACGCCGGCGCTGTCGTCGGCGCTCGGCTATTTCGACAGCTATCGCCTCGGGCGCGGAACGTCCAACGTCATTCAGGCGCAACGCGACTTTTTCGGCGCACACGGTTTCGAGCGCATCGACGTTTCAGGCGCGCATCACGGCCCGTGGGGCAGCGGGGCGGCCTGACGGCCGACTTCGCCTTACCAAAGTTCAAGAGGAGCGACCATGAGCTGGCACCCCGCCGACAATCGTTACGACGCTATGATCTACAACCGCTGCGGCCGCTCGGGCCTCAAGCTGCCGGCAATCTCGCTCGGCCTCTGGCACAATTTCGGTGACGACACCCCACACCAACTCAAGCGGGCCATTTGCCAAAAGGCGTTCGACCTCGGCATCACCCATTTCGACCTCGCCAACAATTATGGTCCGCCGCCCGGATCGGCCGAGACGGCATTCGGCGAGATCCTGCGCACGGATTTTGCCGGCTACCGCGACCAGCTCATCATCTCGACCAAGGCAGGCTACGACATGTGGCCCGGTCCATATGGCGAGTGGGGCAGCCGCAAGTACGTGCTGGCCAGCCTTGACCAGAGCCTGAAGCGCATGGGCCTCGACTATGTCGACATCTTCTATTCGCATCGCTTCGACCCGGATACGCCGCTTGAGGAGACGATGGGCGCGCTCGACACGGCGGTGAAGTCCGGCAGGGCGCTCTACGTCGGCATCTCGTCCTACAACTCGCAGCGCAGCCGCGAGGCCGCCGACCTATTGCGGTCGATGGGCACGCCCTTCATCATCCACCAGCCCAGCTATTCGATGCTCAACCGCTGGGTCGAGGAGGATGGGCTGCTCGATACGCTCGACGGACTGGGCGTCGGATCGATCGTCTTTTCGCCGCTCGCGCAAGGGATGCTCACCACCAAATATCTCGCCGGCATTCCCGACGACAGCCGGGCCGCGCAAGGCAAGTCGCTCAAGCAGAGCTTTCTCAACGACAAGACCATCGCCAACATCAAGTCGCTGAACGGCATCGCCGGGAAGCGCGGCCAGACGCTGGCGCAGATGGCGCTGGCCTGGGTGCTGCGCGGCGGCCGCGTCACGTCGGCCCTGATCGGCGCAAGCCGGGTAAGCCAGGTCGAGGACTGCGTCGGCGCACTTGCGAACCTCGCATTCAGCGAAGCCGAACTCGCCGAAATCGATCATTTTGCGACCGAGGCAAACATCAATTTGTGGGCGCGGTCGGCCGAACGAGAAGGACCGCCCAGGAAATAGGGCCGATGATCAGAAACCCGATCCTGCCCGGCTTCAATCCGGACCCGTCGATCTGCCGGGTCGGCAGCGACTACTTCATCGCGACGTCGACCTTCGAATGGTACCCGGGCGTCCAGATCCACCATTCCAGCGACCTTGTGAACTGGCGGATGATCAAGCGCCCGCTCGACAGGGCAAGCCAGCTCGACATGCGCGGCAATCCGGACTCCGGCGGCATCTGGGCGCCCTGCCTGTCTTATGCGGACGGACAATTCTGGCTGGTCTATACCGACGTCAAACGGCTCGACGGCAACTTCAAGGATACCCACAACTACATCGTTACCGCTCCCGCCATCGACGGGCCATGGTCCGATCCGGTCTATGTGAACTCGTCCGGGTTCGATCCGTCGCTGTTTCACGACGACGATGGCCGCAAGTGGTTCCTGAACATGCTCTGGAACCACGTCTCGCACGGCGTAGGCGGACAGCCGAAAACGCCATCTTTTGCCGGCATACTGCTCCAGGAGTACGATCCGCAGGCTGCAAAGCTGGTAGGTCCGGTGAAGAACATCTTCGCCGGCAGCGCCCATGGGCTTGTCGAGGGGCCGCACCTCTTCAAGCGCGACGGCTGGTATTACCTGACCACCGCCGAGGGCGGCACGGGCTACGATCACGCCGTCACCATGGCACGCTCGCGCACCATCGACGGGCCATATGAGATGCATCCCGATGTTCACCTGATGACATCGAAGGACGCCGCCGATGCCCCGCTGCAGCGCGCCGGCCACGGCCAGATTGTCGAGACGCCGGACGGCGAGGTCTACCATACGCATCTCACCTCGCGTCCGCTGCCTGGATTGCGGCGCTCGCCGCTTGGCCGCGAGACCGCGATCCAGAAATGCGTCTGGGACGATGACGGCTGGCTGCGGCTCGCCAACGGCAGGCTGGTGCCCGACGTCGAGGTCGAGGCGCCAGCCCACGCCAGCCCGCCCGCAAACGATCCGGAGAGCCGCCATGACTTCGAAGCGGCCCAACTGCCGATCGACTTCCAGTGGCTGCGGACCCCGTTCCCGGAGCGCATCTTTTCGCTGGCAGAGCGACCTGGCTTCCTGCGCCTGATCGGCCGCGAATCCATTGGCAGCTTCTTCGAGCAGGCGTTAGTCGCGCGCCGGCAGCAGCATTTTTCGTTCCGGGCCGAGACGGAATTGGAGTTTTTGCCGGAAACCTTCCAGCAGGCTGCCGGCCTGACGCTCTACTACAACCGGCACAAGTTCCACTTCCTGGCCGTGACGCATGACATCAGGCTGGGCCGCGTCCTTACGGTGATGAGCTGTCTCGGCGACTGGCCGGACGGCAAGCTGACCTTTCCGCTTGCGGCGCCGATTCATCTGGCCGACGGTCCAGTCGGCCTTGCGGCGGCGGTCGATGGCGCGCAACTGCGCTTCAGCTATCGCAGCGGCGATGCATGGTTGCAGGCGGGACCGGTTCTCGACGCCAGCATAGTCTCGGACGAAGCTGGTCGCGGCGAACACGGCTCCTTCACGGGTGCGTTTGTCGGGGTCGCGGCGTTCGACACCAGCGGCGGCGCAAGGCAGGCCGACTTCGACTATTTCTCCTACCGGCCGGCCTGATCGCAACAGCGGCCCGTTGCGCTTCAGGCCTCGGCGCGGATCGCTCCGTCTTCTGAAACAAATGCAGCAGCGCCGGCAAACTGGCCGTGGAGGGAGCGGTCTAGCCTCACCGCGACAGGCGTCGGCCAGCCCATCTCCCTGGCGACAAGCAGGCCAAGCAGCAGGATGGCGTCGGGCTCGTGCAACACCAGCGCGGCCGGCGCAAGGTTGGCATGCACGAGTTCGAGCAGCACGGCCGACGCGGAAGACGACCCGATCGTGCCTGGCAGGAACAGGACGCTGCCCGAGATCGACTGGCCGTGCTCGGGATGGCGCACGTCCGCGATGCGCCCACTCTTTGGATCGACGCCTCCCCAGAAACTTATCGGTGCCGACAGCACCAGCGCGGGGCCCAAGCCCGCCGACCCGCTGACCAGAACCGTACCGCTGGCGTCGCGGCTGCCTTGCTGGGTCAATGTCATGCTAAATCCGTAAGCATAGGCTTACCAGATACGGCGCTCTCAACGCAGTCGGCAAGCGAACCGTAGAGGACGGAGTAGCCGGTGTTGCCCGGCGCGTAGTGGGCAAACTTGCCGGAATTGGTCATAAGGACCGCGCCGTCCTTCTGTGGCAGGACAGGGGTTACAACGACGCAGGTGTCGGCGACGACAATGACTCCGCGTCTCTCGAGCCCAGCGCGGCGGCCGTCGCTGTCGAGAGCGGCGAGAACGTGGCGGCCCGTACAGGCGTATATCGGGATGCGCAGGTTGCGTCCGGCTATCAACCGCTCGAGCGCATCGAACTCCGCCAGCGAGAGATGTGGGCTGCCGATCGCCACGGCGTCGAGCCGGTCGGTACCTGCCGCCGTCGACAGGCCGGCCTGCGCCGCGCGAACCATCTCCCTTGTAACTTCGATGATCGCGGCCGGTTCACTGCCGCCGAGCGCGGCGACGGCGGTCGGCGCCTCTGGAGTGACGCCCGCTATGTGAAACAGGCCGACCGACCCCGATGAGGCAGCGGCGGCGCCAAAGGCCTTCAGCGCATCCTCGCCGGGATGTCCGGCGATGCCCGTCACCACGCCTATGGCGTTGCCCACCTGCCGGCCGTAGAGACTGCCCAGCACCGGCCAGGCGATCTCCGAAGTCAGAAACGTCACCGGGAGGCCGGAAACATCAAAAACGAGCGTTGCGCGACGGTTCTCGTCCCGGTGCAGGCCGTAGTCCGGCGCGCGGCCCGAAATCGCACAGGCGATGTCCAGGAAATCCCCGTACCGGTTCGTACGGGCGCCAAGCACCGAGTTGCAGAAAACTACGGCATTCGACTCGCCCCACGCGACATCGCTGCCGAAAGCCGGGCGATGCCCCGCCTGGTAGGGTGCGCAGGTCCAGCTCTGCTCGCAGCCCAGCTCGCGGTATGCTTCCATCATACGCCGCGCCATCCCGCGTGCTGGTTCGGCAAGCCGGATCTGCGAGCAGCCCGTCAGGTCCAGCGCGCCGACATTGAGCGTCGAGCGCACGGCAACGCGTGCGCCGCCGTCCACCAGCCGCTCCGCAAAGAGTGTGCCGGAATCGCCATGATAGAGTGCTCCATCGATGTGGGCCGATGCGATGGGTATCAGGCGACTTGCGCCGAGCAGGCGCGCGCTGTCGGCGACGACGCGCATCGCCATTGCCGCGCCTTCTCCGGCCTGCCCCTCGGCGAGGGCGCGCTCTTCCGCGGTCAGGTCCACACTCATGCGTGGCGCTCCCTTGTGATCCCGCCAGCCGTCATGCGCGCGCCTTGTAGCGAATGGTCTCGAAGCGCGCGGCCAATGCGTCATAGAGGAGCAGCCGGCCAATGAGCGGTTCGCCTATCCCTGTGATCAGCTTGATCGCTTCCGTTGCCTGCAGCGTCCCCAGAACGCCGGCCAGTGCGCCCACGACGCCAGCCTGTGCGCAGGATGGCACCAGCCCGGCAGGCGGCTGTTGCGGAAAAAGGTCGCGATAGGAGGGGTTGGGCGCGCCGTCGGGACCATTCTCATACGGCTTGAGAACGGTGATCTGGCCGTCGAACCGCCCCAGCGAGGCATGCACGAGAGGCCGATGTTCGGATGCGCACGCGTCGGCGACCGCATAACGCGTCTCGAAATTGTCCGACCCGTCGGCCACGACATCGTAGCGCGCGACCAGGGCGGCGGCATTGACGTCGTCGATTCGTAAATTGTGTAACTCAACGCTTACGTTAGGGTTGATGCGGCGGATTGCATCCTTGGCGCTGCCGAGCTTCGGCCGGCCTACCTCATCGGTGCCATGAATCACCTGCCGTTGCAGGTTGGAGAGCGCGACAAAGTCGTTATCGACGATCCCCAGCGTCCCGACGCCGGCAGCCGCCAGGTATTGCAGGATCGGCGCGCCCAGCCCGCCCGCCCCGATCACCAGGACGCGCGCGCGCTTGAGCCTCTGCTGACCGGCGCCGCCTATCTCGGGCAGCACGATATGCCTTGCGTAGCGTTCGAGTTCTTCAGGCGAAAGTGGGGCGCGGGCGTCCATGACCAAACTCTAGCGCGCGGGCGCTTCCTTGTCAGTGCCCTCTTCGTGCGCCACACGCCCATGGTCCACGGCAAGGAACTGCGCGCGGCCGCGAATGCTCGAGAACAGGGCCGCCTCCGTGCCTGTCATGAATGTCTGGCAGCCGAGGTCGTCGAGGATCGCGAACAGGGCGGCGCGGCGGCCGGGGTCGAGATGTGCGGCGATCTCGTCCAGCAGCAGGATCGGCACGCTGCCGGACATCTCGCCCGACAGGCGCGCATGGGAGAGCACGATGCCGACCAGCAGCGCTTTCTGCTCCCCGGTCGAACAGAGTTCGGCGGGCATCGCCTTCGGGCGGTGGCGCACGAGAAGATCCGAACGGTGGGGGCCATCGAGCGTGCGCCCCGCCGCGCGGTCGCGCTCCCTGCCCGAGGCCAGCGCCTGACGGAAGGCTTCCTCGATATCAACCGCCGCAACCTGGCCGACCATTCCTTCGAGGGATCCTTCAAGCGCGAGATCGGCCTTCGGGAAGGGTCCCTCCGGCAGCCTGTCGATCATGGCAGCCAGCAGCCTCACCATCTCCGCGCGCGCCGCCGCGATGGCCGTTCCTGACTCCACCATCTGCGTCTCTATCGCATCGAACCAGGCGCGGTCGCGCGAGCCTTCGGCAAGCAGCCGGTTGCGCCCGCGCATCGCTTTCTCGTAGTCCTGCGCACGGCGGCCATGGCCAGGGTCCACCGCCAGAACGAGCCGGTCGAGGAAGCGGCGCCGGTCTCCGGCGGGCCCGGTGAAAAGTGCGTCCATCGCCGGGGTCAGCCAGAGTACCCGCAGCCAGTCCAGCATCTCGTCGACAGGTGCCTGCACGGCGTTGATGCGTACCCGGCGGCCGCTCTCGAGTTCTGGGTCGAGGCCGGCGGTGCCGGTGCCGATCTCGAATGGACCGCCCGGTCCGTCCAGGGCCGCGTGCACGGCAAAACCTCCCGAGCTTCCCGTGCGGGAGACCTCGGCATAGGGCGCGCGCCGCAGGCCGCGGCCAGGGGTCAACAGCGAGACAGCTTCGAGAAGGTTTGTCTTGCCCGCCCCGTTCTCGCCCGACAGAACGATCATGCCCGGCGCGAGGTCGAGCGCCAGCAGGGAGTAGTTGCGGAAGTCTGTAAGCGTAAGCTTACTGATATGGACGGTCACCCGACCTCTCCCTGCGGGGCGTCGGCGTTGCGGAAGCCATACAAACTGTGTCCGTCGCTGCTTACACCCTCATCGGCATGAGCACATAGAGCGCGTGCTCGTCGGCCGTATCCTGGATCAGGGTCGGGGAGCCGGCATCGGCCAGCATGAAGCGCGCGTCGCCGCCTGTAAGCTGACCCGATACGTCGAGCAGATAGCGCGCATTGAATCCGATTTCGATCGGGTCCGACGAATAGTCCGCCGCAAGTTCCTCGGTCGCGCTGCCCGAGTCCGGATTGTTGACGGTGAGCGTGACCTGGCCTTCCGAGATGGCGAGCTTCACGGCGCGTCCGCGCTCCGAGGAAATGGTCGAGACGCGGTCGACGGCGGCGGCAAACGTCTGGCGATCGATGATGAGGGCCTTGTCGTTGCCGGTCGGGATCACGCGCTGATAGTCAGGGAAGGTGCCGTCGATCAGCTTGGATGTCAGGACAACGCCACCGATCGTGAAGCGAATCTTGGTGTCGGAAAGCTCGGTCGCCACCGCGACATCAGGCGTGTCGACCAGCTTCTGCAATTCGCTCACCGTCTTGCGCGGAATGATCACACCCGGCATGCCCTCGGATCCGGCCGGCGCATCCATTTCGGCGCGCGCCAGGCGATGCCCGTCGGTCGCGACGGCGCGCAGCTTGAGCTTGCCGCCGGTCTCGATCGTGTGGAAGTAAATCCCGTTCAGATAGTAGCGCGTCTCTTCTGTCGAGATCGCGAACTGCGTCTTGTCGATCAGCCCCTTCAGCGCCGCCGAATCCAGCCGGAATATGTGCGAGAAAGAGCCCGCGGTGAGTTCGGGGAAGTCGGATTGCGGCAGGCACTGGAGCCGGAAACTCGAGCGGCCCGACACGACCGACATGGCGTTGCCGTCCTCGTCGGTCTTGAGCATCACCTCGGCGCCCTCCGGCAGCTTGCGCACGATGTCGTAGAGCAGGTGCGCGGGCACCGTGGTGGCGCCGGCTCTCTCGACTTTGGCCGGCGTCGCCTCGGTAATCTCCAGGTCGAGGTCGGTGGCCTTCAGCTCGAGCACCGCACCTGACGCGTTCAAGAGAACGTTGGACAGGATCGGGATCGTATTGCGCCGCTCGACCACGCGATGGACATGGTTCAGCGACTTCAGAAGGTTCGAACGTTCGAGGATGACACGCATGACCAAACGAGCTCGCTTGAAAGTGAAAACCGGAGTTCCGGCCCCGGAATTCCGCTACAGGACTGAAAACAGCTTCAGAATCGCCGGAGACTGACAGGAAAACGGGTTCGAAGGCAAGTCCGCGAGGCTCTGCCGCGCCGGTTGGGCAGGCTTTCTGGGGATAACGCGCCATGCGGCCGGCTAGGCGGGTCGCGCCAGCCGGCCGCAGGGTATTTCAGGCCTGATCGTTGATCAGCCTGCGCAGCAGTTCCAGTTCCTGCGCCAGCGTGTTGTCGGAACCTGACAGGTCTTCGATCTTGCGCACCGCGTGCAGCACCGTCGTGTGGTCGCGGCCGCCGAAACGCCTGCCGATCTCCGGCAGCGAACGCGGCGTCATGACCTTGGCGAGATACATGGCGATCTGCCTGGGCTTCACGATGGTGCGGGTGCGCCGGTTGGACAGCAACTCGGTCTTCGACACATTGTAGTGCCGCGCCACGATACGCTGGATATCCTCGATGCGGACCCGCTTCGGCTCCCCGGTCCGGTAGATGTGGCCGAGTATCTCGTCGATCCGTTCCAGCGTGATCTGCGGCTCGAAGCTCTGCCGGAAGAGCAACTGGTTGAACGCGCCTTCGAGTTCGCGGCCGCTGCCGGTCACGGTGCGGGCGATGTGGGCGAGAATCTCCTGCGAGATGTCGATCGACGGGTCCTCCGCTTTGGCTGAGGCGTGGCGGATATTCAGCATGCCGAGTCGCATCGTATAGTCGGGAGTGGACATCTCGAGCGCGACGCCGCCGTTTAGCCGCGAGCGCACGCGCGGCTCGAGCGATTCCAGCTCGGACGGGGGCCGGTCGGCCGCAACGACGACCTGCTTTGCGCTGTCCAGCAGCATGTTGATCAGATGGCAGAACTCATGCTGGATCGACTTGCCCTGCAGGAACTGCATGTCGTCGATGATCAAGAGATCGATGTCGCGCAACTGCTCCTTCAGGGTCAGCGCATTGTTGTCGCGGATTGCGGTCGCGAAGCGCCACATGAAGTATTCGGCCGTCAGATAGACGACGCGTGACTTCGGGTTGTGCCGAAGCGACTCGGCGGCGATCGCCTGTAGCAGATGCGTTTTGCCCAGACCGACCGTCGCATGCAGGAACAGCGGGTTGAACCGCGACATCGATTCCGCGACGGCGCGCGCCGCCGCAAGCGCGACGCGGTTCGACGGACCTTCGACGAAGGACTGAAATGTGTAGCGCTGGTCGAGCGGCGAGCCGAGCACGCCCTGGCGGAACTCGGTGGCGCTTGCGACCGCGCCCGTCTTGGCGTGCGCCGTCATTTCGGGTTTGCCGCTGGCTATCGTGCCCGAGCCAAGCGCCGTCTGCGCAGGCCTTGTCTGCTTGCGCGCCGGTTCCGGCTCCGCCTCGACCGCGGGGCGCATCAGCCTCGTGGCGCTGCGCACAATGATCTCGACGCGGAACAGGTCGGGCTCTTCCTGGCGCCACAGTTCGGCGATCAGGTCCAGATAGTGGCCGTTGATCCATGACTTCAGGAATGCGGTTGGTACGGAAAGCCGAACATGGCCCTTCGACGCCTCGGCCAACTTCATGCGGCCGAACCAGCTCGAATAGACCTCGCTGCCGATCCGGGCTTTCAATTGTGTCCTGACGCGCTCGAAGATCTTTTCCTCATCGCTGGAAACCGCCATCCCGTTGCCCCCGGTCATAGTCACTGGAAAGAGAAGTCCACCATTGGGTTCCCTTTCGACGCCGCTTTGCATTCTCAAATCCCCGTTCCTCGTTTGCTCTCGCGCCGCCGCCCAGCACCGCCAGTTCCTTTCGCACGCCCGGTCAACGCCTCGCCCTCGCGCCTCTCGCCGCCCCGCCAGGTTTGGGCAAAAGGTCACCGCCTTCCGGCGAGACGCCGGAACACACTTTTCACGCGTTTTGCTAACCCCACTTGTCATCGAATTGGACAAAGCATCCCCGAGCAGGGAAAATCTCCTTGCTGCAAACGTCACCGGGATTGGCTGGTCTGTGCGGGTCGAGGCCCGTCCGTTTCGATGTTTGGACCTTACAAAAACCGCCGGGTGCGGGGCAAGGGCGAGGCTAACAGATTTTTAAGGAATCACGCCCCTTCGGTAGGCGATTCAGGCGATACGGACCCGGCCGAATTCGACAAAGCCTTTGTGATTCAAAACCTTTTCGCACACCGGTCAAAATCGGCCTGCCCCGTACAAATTTTTTCAAATATTTCGCTTGACACCAACTTGTCCCCGCCACGCGGGGGGCGGGTTGCGCAACCTGTGGACAAACCATCCATAAGCATATGAATCTAAACGAAAGTATCTGCTGGAGCATAACGCCGGGGAGGTCGATTTCCACCCTCGCCTAATTAAGAAAACCGGCATGTGCCGGCAAAGGAAAAGAAGGGCGCGTAAAAGACAGCGCCGAGCGATCGCGCACGCCACCGCCAAGCCATTGTCTGGCAAACAAAAAACCCGGCGGGTTGCGCCGGGTTCCTGAACTGGGGCCGGTGTTAAAGACCGCTTACGCGGACAGCGTCTTTACCCTCTGGGCAAGGCGCGAAACCTTCCGGGAAGCGGTATTGCTGTGCAGCACGCCCTTGGTGGCTGCGCGCATCAATTCCGGCTGTGCGGCCTTGAAGGCGGTCTCGGCGGCAACCTTGTCGCCAGAAGCCAGGGCTTCCTCCACCTTGCGCACGAAACTGCGCACCCGCGACCGGCGGTTCTTGTTGATGGCAGCCTTGCGCTCCATCTTGCGCGCTGCCTTTTTGGCCGAGGATGTATTGGCCATGATGCCTCTCTTCGTATCTGTCTGGTAAGCGCTGTGCGGATTACGGCAGCGCGCAAAAAACAAACGGGCAGCCGTCAGGCCGCCTCGGTTGGTGCGGGCTTATAGTGCAGCTTTTCCGGCGCGTCAACGAAGTTTCCGCGGATTCCGCTCAGCGATCGCGGAAACGGGCAGGGCGCTTCTCCACGAAGGCCGCCATGCCCTCCTTCTGGTCTTCCAGGGCGAACATGGAATGAAACAGCCGGCGCTCGAAGCGCAACCCTTCCGACAGCGTGGTCTCGAACGATCGGTTGACCGCCTCCTTGGCCATGATCACCGACGGCAGCGAGAATTGCGCGATCGTGGCGCCCGCCTTGAGTGCCTCGGCGACGAGATCGGCCGCAGCGACCACCCGCGACACCAGCCCGCAGCGCTCCGCTTCCGCCGCATCCATCATGCGGCCTGAAAGCACCATGTCCATCGCCTTCGACTTGCCCACGAAGCGGGCGAGCCTCTGTGATCCACCCATGCCGGGCATCACCCCCAGCGTTATCTCCGGCTGGCCGAACCGCGCGCTGTCTGCGGCGATGATGAAGTCGCACATCATGGCAAGTTCGCAGCCGCCGCCCAGCGCGTAGCCGGCGACCGCCGCGATGATGGGTTTGCGCGTGCGGGCGAAGTCTTCCCAGCCGGCGAACGTGTCGGCGAGGTAGGCGTCGGCATAGTCCATCGCGGCCATCTCCTTGATGTCGGCTCCGGCCGCAAAGGCTTTATCGGAGCCCGTCAACACCACCGCGGATATGCCGGGATCGGCGTCGAACGCCTTCAACGCGGCGAGGAGGTCGGCCAGCACCTGCGCGTTCAGCGCGTTCAGCGCCTTGGGGCGGTTGAGCGTGATGAGGCCGACCTTGCCATGCGTTTCCACCAGGATCGTTTCATAGGGCATCGTGGTTCCTCATTGTAACCGGCGTAAGGGTCAACGTTGGCAGGCCGGACAGTAGAATGTCGAGCGGCCGCCTTGCACGATCCGCCTGATTGTCCCGCCGCATCGAGGCTTCCTGCACGGCTCGCCCTGGCGGTCATAGACAGAAAAGGAATGCTGGAAATAGCCTAGCGAACCGTCGGCATGGACATAATCGCGCAACGACGACCCGCCGGCGGCGATCGCGTCGGCGATCACCGAGCGGATCGCGATGGCCAGACGCTCGGCGCGTTCGCCCGTCCTGCCCGCTGCCGACGCCACGGTGCCGGCAAGGCGCCTGGGCGACAGGCCGGCGCGCCAGAGCGCTTCCGACACATAGATGTTGCCCAGGCCTGCAATCACCGTCTGATCGAGCAGCGCGGCCTTGAGGGGTGTCTTCCTGCCGCGCAACAACTCGGTGAGCAGCTTGCCGTCGAGGGAATTGCCGGTCGGCTCGACGCCGAGGTCGGCAAGCATCGGATGGGGTTCGGGTCCTTCCGCGAACAGCATGAAGCCGAAACGGCGAGGGTCGTTGAAAACCACCTTCGACTTCCTGCCATCAGGCGAACCGAGGTGGAAGACGACATGGTCGTGCGCCGCAAGCTTCGAGCGTTCGTGGTGGAAGTCGCCCGGCGTCGATGCGCCGCCGTCATCCTCGATCCGGAACGAGCCCGACATGCCGAGATGGCAAATGAGCTGCGGGCCGCCTTCGATCTCCGCCGTCAGATACTTCGCACGGCGTCCGAGCGAAATAATCCGCCTGCCTGCGAGGCGCGCGGCGAAATCGGGCGGAAACGGAAAGCGCAGGTCGGGCCGCCGCGCTTCGACGGAAAGGATGCGCGCGCCCTCCATGACCGGCTGGAGGCCACGCCGAACGGTTTCGACCTCGGGCAGCTCAGGCATGGCCGGCGATCACGCCATGAAAGGACGCGCCGTGGTGTCCCGGCGCCAGCCCGAGGTGTTCGGCGACTGTTTCGCCGATATCGGCAAAGGTCGCGCGCAGGCCGATCTCTCCGCCGGGCATTCCCTTGGCGCACCCGAAGACCGGCACGCGCTCGCGCGTGTGGTCGGTGCCGGCCGATGTCGGATCGCAACCATGGTCGGCGGTGAGGATAAGCAGGTCGCCGGGCCGAAGCAGCGCCAGGGCCTCGGGCAGGCGGCGGTCGAATGCCTCAAGCGCGGCCGCATAGCCGGCGACGTCGCGGCGATGGCCGTAAAGCGAGTCGAAATCGACGAAGTTTGCAAACACCAGGTCGCCGTCGCGGGCGTCGTTCATGGCTTCGAGCGCGGCGTCGAAAAGCGCCATGTTGCCGGCCGCCTTACGCACTTCGGTTACGCCGCGATGTGCAAATATGTCGCCGATCTTGCCGACGCCGATGACTTTGGCCCCGTGCGCCACGAGGCGGTCGAGCAGCGTCGGCTCCGGCGGCGGCACGGCATAGTCGCGCCGGTTTGCGGTTCTCTCAAAGGTCGAGGCGCTTTCGCCCAGGAAAGGCCGCGCGATGATGCGGCCGATGTTGAGCGGATCGGCAAGCGTTCTCACGGTCCGGCAGAGTTCATAGAGCCGTTCCAGGCCGAAATGCGTCTCGTGCGCCGCGATCTGGATCACGGAGTCGGCGGATGTGTAGAAGATGGGCTTGCCGGTGCGCACATGTTCTTCGCCGAGCCTTGCGATGATTTCGGTGCCGGATGCGTGACAGTCGCCAAGTATGCCGGGGAGCCTGCCTTCGCGAATGATGGCATGGACCAGCTCGGCGGGAAACGTCGGGATGGCGGTAGGAAAGTAGCCCCATTCGAACGGGACGGGCAGGGCCGCGATCTCCCAGTGGCCCGACGGTGTATCCTTGCCCGAGGAAACCTCCTTCGCGGCGCCGTAGAAGGCGGACGGCAGGAGGGAACCATGAAAGCGTCCTGCGCCCCCGGCGCAGGCCGCGGCCCGGCCGAGGCCGAGCAACATCATGTTGGGAAGCTGGAGCGGACCTTTCCGCAGGCCTGCGCGATCCGCACGGCCGCCGGCGCACGCCTCGGCAATATGACCGAACGTGTCCGCGCCGGCGTCGCCAAAGCGCGCCGCGTCGCCGGCCCCGCCGATGCCGAAGGAATCGAGAACGAACAGGAATGCACGCGACATTGGATAAGTACTTGTCCCTGTTGCCGGGATGATGTGGGCAGACATAGGGTTTGCCATGGTGATTGGCAATTCCAGGCGCGCTGGCGCGAGGCGGGGCAGGTGGATGGCGAGGCTCGGGCTCTGCCTCGCGGCCTTGTGCACGCAGGCTTCTGCCGGATGGCAGGAGGATATCGGCACCTTCAGGGTTGGCATCGTCGCCGAACCCGGCAGCGGAAACACCATTGCCGGGCTTGGCACGCTGAACGATGCCTTCGCCAAGGCGCTTGGCGTGAAGGTCGAGTTCTTCGTCGCGCGCAGCTATCCGGCGCTGATCGACGCGCAGGTTTCATCCCGGATCGACTACGCGGTTTACAGCGCGGCGGCTTACGCCGCTGCCTACGAGCGCTGCGCGTGCATTGAGCCGCTGGTTGCGCCGACCGACGAGAACGGGACGATCGGCATACGCTCAATTCTGGTTACGATGTCTGGACGGCTGGCCTCAGCCTCGGATCTGGCGGGGCGGCGCATCGCGCTGTTGCCGCCCGACAGCATGGCCGGGCATCAGCTGCCGCTTGCATCTTTCAGTCCCAATGGCCGGCGGCTGAGCGGCGAGGAGAATTTCTTCGTCTCTGCGCAATCCGCGCAATCCGCCGAGGCCATGCTGGCGGATGGCAGCGTGGACGCGATTTTCGGCTGGGAGCCTGCCGGCCCTCCCGGCAGTTCGCAGATCGAGGGCGGGACCCTTCAGAGGCTGGTGGCGGCCGGCGTCGAACCGCAGGCGCTGAGCGTGGTGTGGCGGTCGGACGTGCTGCGGTTTGGACCGCACGCCGTTTCGAAATTGCTGGATCCCGAGCCGAGGCAGCGGCTTGCAGACTTCCTGACCGGGCTCAGGCAGAGCGATCCCGCGCTTTACGAGACGCTAGAGACCCATCACCTGGGAGGCTTTACGGCAGCCTCGCAGGCGGACTACGCGGCGGCTCTGTCGGTTGTACGAGCGCTGGCCGGTATGCCACCACAACAGTAGTGCCGTGCGCCTCAGTAGCAATCCGAGCAGGGTATGCTGGTGCTCATGCGCGGGCGCAGATAGTACGTTTCCTTCATCGAGATGCCGTCGAACGCCGAGGTCAGGCCGAGCGGCTTCTTGGCGTCGGCAGCCCAGGTGATGACCGGCGAGTAGGCGAGCGAGCTTTCCGCGCGGATGAGGAAGCTGCCTCGGATCTGCAGAGCAGTCGGAATGGTCGTCGCCGAGCCCTTGGCCGGCCCGGCGCTGAAATTTCCGTTGACCAGCTTGCGTGACCAGACGACCTGCACTTTGGGCGTTGCCTCGTCGGTCACTTCGATCGCGGTGAGGGTGATGGAGGGAACGCTCCGATTGTATGGCTGCAGCGTGGACTCGCCGATCTGCATGATACCTTCCAGATCGGCCTTGAAGATTTCCTGCTGCTGCGTCACGAGGTCGCCAGCCATGCTTGCGATGCGCCCGACCTTCTTGTTTGTCTCGATCGCCTGCGACACTTCCATCGTCACGAAATACAGCATGAGGAGAAGCGGCACGATCAGCGCGAATTCCAGCGCCGCGACGCCGCGACGGTCGGCGATGAACCGCCTTGCCTGCAGAAATGCCCCAGCGCGTGTGAACATCACAGTCCCTTTGCAGCCCGATCAGGGCGGTCAGTCGTCGAACGGCTCGTTTTGCCAGGTCACGGTTGCGAAATGCAGCGTCTTGCCGTCCTTGAGGTTGGAGACGAGCTTGGCCATGAAATCGGTCATCACCGGCCACTTGTAGAAGACGCGCAGCATATTCTTCGACAATGACGGACCTGGAGAGACGGCGAAGTCGGTCGTGTCGAGATCCCGGTCCGTCGTAAGCTTGATCCGCACCTTGGCCGCGTCGGCGAATGTAGCGAATTGCCGCAGGTCGACTTCCAGGCCAGGGCAGTCGCTGGCGACAATGATCTTGAGCTGGTCGCAGATCAGCGTCTTGAGCGCGGCCTTGTCGAGGGTCGCCGGACGCAGCTGTCCGGTCCTGATCTGGCGGGCGACATCGTCGGTGATGTTGGCCATCACCTGCTGGCCTGCAAACGAGATGCAGCTTTCAAGAATTGCAAAGACCAGCATGGCGAACGGAAGCGCCAGCATGGTGAATTCGATCGACGTGCTGCCCTCGCGGTTGCGCAGGAACAGCCGCGAGAACCCCACCCTGCGGCGGTTCGTGGTATTTGATTCCGATGGAATGCTCATTTCGGCCTCAATGTCCCAATCGTTGTCGAGGACCATAAGGCATTCCGGTTGAAGTCGCGTTTTGACGAAGTGCGCAATTTGCACGCGGCTGTTAAGCCTCGATTAACAGTTGCGCGCCGGCTCCGGCCCGCTGGGTGCGAATTACTGGCTGCTCATGTCGGATTCGGACTGACGCTCGGCGTCCGTCTTGTACGAGCTTTCACAATAGGGCGTGCACGAAAGGGTCTGCACCGAGGCGCGCCTGTAGATGCGCACTGTCGACGCGGTCGAGCGTGTTACGGTGACCTGCTCGTCGATGATAGGCGCGCCTGCCTCATCGAGCACCACCAGGTTGGTGACGCCGAACCCCTTGCCGGTAAGCACCACGGTCGACGAATCCTGGACCGATGCGTCGGCGATGTCCGGATTGCCGATCACGATGGTGTCGGCGATGCGGGAGAGCTTCAGGATCTTGGCCTGGTTCATGGTGATCTCGATGCCCTGGTCGGCGACCGCGGCCGAGGCGGAGATCGCGAGAAGCACGATGCCGATAGACAGACCAAGCTTCGCCATGTGGCTCTCCAAGCGTTTCACTTGAACGGAAGATTAAGGATATTGGTGAACCAAGCGTTAAGCGCCGCCAAACTCCCGCAAACGAGCCAAGCTCGAGGTTGTCGGCCGGCCGCAAACACACCTTATATATATGTACGCGATATATTGGGCGGGTCGGGTCTCCACCCGGCTCCTTCCTTGGTCAATTCTTAACCACGACGCAATCGCAGGGCGGAAAGGATTGGGTAACGGTGTTTCTTAATCCGGTTGCAACGGCTTGTTCGTACAGTCCTCCCATCCGATCAACCAGTCACAGAAGTTGACGGAAGTGCTGTAACACGTGGTTTTTAGGAGCTTTCACATGTCCAAGATGTTTGCACGTTTCGTGAAGGACGAATCCGGCGCGACCGCCATCGAGTATGGTCTGATCGCGGCGCTTATCGCCCTTGCCATCATCATCGGTGCCGGCGCTGTCGGTAACTCGATCGGTGCGAAGTTCAACACGGTCGCCACCAAGGTGAACGCCGCGTAATTCGGGTCGGGGTTTTCCCCGACGAGAATTCGAAAGGCCGCCCTTCGGGGCGGCCTTTTTGTTTGTGCGGGCCCCCCATGCTCCCCTCGGCATATACTGACGGCGGCGGCGCTTTGTGGAGCCACCAGTCTCGCGGTTACATCCGTTCGCACAGAGTTTACTTATGCAAATGACAAGTATACTCGCGAGATTCAACAAATTACACTGCCGGGGAAGACTGTATTGTCGATTTTATAATTTAGTATATACTTAAGAAGCATGTATGGCCCGTGTATAAATAATTCATTAAGGCTGTTCCTTAATCCTATCGCAATAGCCTGCCCTTACGGTCGGCCAGGTCGATCAACCAGTTACAGAAGTTGACGGCATGCTGTGGTGGATAGGAGCTCTCAAATGTCCAAGATCGTTTCCCGCTTCGGGAAAGACAAGTCTGGCGCGACCGCCATCGAGTATGGTCTGATCGCGGCGCTCATCGCCGTTGCCATCATCGTGGGTGCCCGCGGTGTCGGTAACTCGGTCGGCGCGAAGTTCAACACGGTCGCTACCAGGGTGAACGCGGCATAATTCGGGTCAGCCGTCGAAATTCCGGAAGGCCGCCCCTCGGGGCGGCCTTTTGGTTTCGGGCAGACCTGCAGCACCGTTCACCCGGGATTAACAGCGCCGGGTCATGCCGACGAAGCCGATGTCGCGGTTGCCGGCCGGCCGCAAACACACCTTATATATACGCGAAATAAATACGCGAAATATACTGCGCGGGCCGGTAGGGCCGCGGTTCCCTTCCTTGGCGAATTCTTAACCAGGGTTAAACTTCCCGGCCGGAAAGGATTGGGTAAGGCTGTTTATTAAGCCGATTGCAATGGCTTGGCCGTACCGTCCGTCCATCCGATCAACCAGTCTAAGAAGTTGACGGAAGTGCTGTAACACGTGGTGTTTAGGAGCTTTCACATGTCCAAGATGTTTGCACGTTTCGTGAAGGACGAATCCGGCGCGACCGCCATTGAGTATGGTCTGATCGCGGCGCTTATCGCCCTTGCCATTATCATCGGCGCCGGCGCTGTCGGCAACTCGATCGGCGCGAAGTTCAACACGATCGCTACCAAGTTGAACGCCGCTTAACTCGGGCCGGGGTTCTCCCCGACGAGAATTCGGAAGGCCGCCCCTCGGGGCGGCCTTTTCGTTTGCAGCAATTGCTTGCCCCTCCTTCACCAGGGATTAACGGCGCCTCTGTAGGTTGGCGCTCTGTTGCCGGACAGAGGCGGTCGATGCTTGAAGCGCTGATTTTTGTCGTTTTCCCGTTCTGCATGGTCTTCGCGGCGTTGTCTGACACGCTCTCCATGACGATCGCCAACCGTGTGCCCCTGCTTCTCCTTGCGGTGTTTGCGGTCGTGGCTCCGATGACCGGAATGGACTGGGCTGCATACGGCTGGCACTTCGCGGCGGGCGCGCTCGTCCTGGTCGTGACATTCGGTCTCTTTGCGCTGGGTGGCATGGGAGGAGGCGACGCCAAGCTGCTCGCCGCGACGGCCCTGTGGATGGGATTTGGCCTGCATCTCGTCGAGTACCTCGTCGCCTCGACCTTCCTGGGCGGCGCCCTTACCATCGCGATCGTCTATTATCGCGGCTCGGTGCTTGCCGTCTTCACCAGCGGCAATCTGTTTCTGCGCAATTTCGCGGACGGCAAGAAGGGCGTGCCCTATGGCATCGCTCTCGGCATCGGCGGCCTGATTGCGTTCCCCGGCTCACCGCTCGCCGTATGGGCGCTCCAGCGCATAGCTGCACAATAAAAGTCGTGACACAGCGGCTGCCTCCAGCGGCGCCGCGAGCGCCCGATGCCTTGCGCCCGCTGCTTTTGCATAAACTTTAAATTAATCACGATCGTAAGGAATGCATTAACCGTAATTTGACGATTGGCCCTGCATTGTCCCCGTAGCTTGATGGGTTTGCCCGGGTACGAGGTTGGACAAATGGCAGCATCCCGATTGATCATTCTGGGGGTAGCGGTCGCCGCTGCTGGCGGTGCCGGCTATGTTGCGAAGAACATGATGGCCCCCCCGCCTCCGGAGGTCGTCGTCGAGCAGGGTCCTCAGGCCCCGGCCATCGATCTCACCGACGTTCTCGTGCTCAGCAGCGACGTGGCGATGGGCGGTTCGGTCGGCGACCAGATCGAATGGCAGTCATGGCCGGCCGGTGGCGTCAACTCGAATTTCATCACCAAGGACAGCGAACCGGACGCGCTGGAGACCTACAAGAGCTCGGTCGCTCGCGTATCGATGTATGCCGGCGAACCGATGCGCAAGTCGAAACTGGTAGGCGAGGGCGTCAGCTTCATGTCGTCCATCCTGCCTGCTGGTCGCCGCGCGGTGGCGACGCAGATCGCGGCCGACACCTCGGCGGGCGGTTTCATTCTTCCTAACGACTATGTCGACGTGATCATGACACGCCGCAACGAGGCAGCCGCCTCGACCGGCGGCTTCGTCACTGAAACCATCCTCAAGAACATCCGGGTGCTGGCCATCGACCAGGCCATCCAGGAGGACGAGGAAGGCCGCCGCGTCAAGGTCGGCCAGACGGCGACGCTGGAACTCACGCCGCAGCAGGCGGAGATAATCACGGTCGCGCAGCAGATGGCAGATCGCCTGACGCTGTCGCTGCGCGCGCTGGTCGATACGCAAGAGAAGGTTACCGACGAGGCCGATTATCTCGTCACCGGCAACGGCAAGCGGGGCACGATCAGACTGATCAAATCCGGCGAAGTTTCCGAAGTGGGGGCAAGGAAATGATTTCAGGCGCAGCTTTGCCGGCGATCAGCGGCAGACGGTCGACCGCGATTTTCGCTGTGGCGATGTCCATGCTCCTGGCGAGCGTCGGCATGCCTGGACAGCAGGCTTTTTCCGGAGGTCAGCTGGTAGGTGGCGCCGACGTGGCGTCAACTGCGGCCGCCCAGACCGTGAAGCTCGGCCTTAACAAGTCGGTCGTCATAGACCTGCCCGCCGACGCATACGATATCCTGGTGGCAAACCCGGCCGTGGCCGACGCGGTGACCCGCACGGCGCGCCGCATCTATCTCTTCGGCAAATCGGTCGGCCAGACGAACATCTTCGTCTTCGGTCCCAATGGCGAGCAGATCGTCAGCCTGGACCTCTCGGTCGAACGCGACACGGCCGGCGTGGAGGAATACATCAAGCGGTTCATTCCGACGTCCGAAGTCAAGGTTGAGCTGATCAACGACAACGTCGTCCTGACTGGAACGGTGGACACTCCGCTCGATGCGGCCCGGGCAGCGCAGATCGCCAACATGCTGGTGCGCGGCGGTGAAGCGACCACCGGCCAGTACTCGCAGACGGCGGCGGCGAGCAGCGACGGCGGCGGCGTCGACATCGACAATCCTGACTCCACGCGTCAGGTCAGCGGCATCGTCAACCTCATCCAGATCATCGGCGAAGACCAGGTGATGCTGAAGGTGACGGTTGCCGAAGTCAGCCGCAACGTCATGAAGCAGCTTGGCGTCAATCTGATCACCGACGGTTCTTCGAACGGCATCAGCTGGGGCGCGATCAGCGAGAGCCTGCCCGGCCTCGGCAAGCCGATTGCCGCATCCCAGGCTTCCATCGGCACGGCTGCCATCGACGCCTATTTCAACGCCATGGAACAGGCCGGCGTCATGAAGACGCTAGCCGAGCCGACGCTTACTGCCGTGTCCGGTCAGCAGGCGACCTTCCGGGTGGGCGGCGAGTTCAACCTCGTGACCAACCAGTCGGTGGACGACAATGGCGGCATAACCTACGCGGTCGAAAAGCTCGAATACGGCATCGGCCTGGAATTCAAGCCGGTCGTCCTTTCGGCGGGCCGTATCAGCCTCAAGATCCGCACTTCGGTATCCGAGCCGACCGACGAAGGCTCCGTCGCGCTGTCAGGCGGCGGTCAGCGCGGCGCGACGTACCGCACGCCCGGCATGACCGCCCTTTCGATCCGCAAGCGACTTGCCGACACGACCGTCGAACTGCCTTCCGGCGGGTCGATGATGATTGCCGGCCTGGTTCGCGACGACGTCAGACAGGCGATCAACGGACTTCCCGGCCTTTCCAAGCTTCCAGTGCTTGGAACGCTGTTCCGCAGCCGCGATTTCGTACGCAACGAAACCGAACTCGTGATCATCGTCACGCCCTACATCGCCCGGCCGACGGCGCGCAACCAACTGGCCAAGCCGGACGACAACTTCAATGCCGCAAGCGACGGCGCAGCCATGTTCCTCGGCCGCGTAAACCGCGTGTACGGCACCATGCAAACCGATCTTCCCAACGGCCGCTACCACGGCGTTGTCGGCTACATCTACAAATAAACGGGGTTCCTGGGCCATGTCTTACGCATCATTCAAGACCGGAAGAGCCCCCGCGACGGGAGCGCGCATCGTCCTTGCGGCCGCCGCCGTCTCGCTTCTTGCCGGTTGCGCAGCCTTCCAGAAGCGGGACTCGATCACGGTCGGCGCGGTTCCGGACGATTATCGCACCAACCATCCGATCGTCATCGCCGAAAAGGAAGAGACGCTCGATCTCCCGGTTGGCTCTGGCGAACGCGGCGCCACCGCTTCGCAGCGCGCTTCGCTCGAGGGGTTCCTGGCCAACTATGACAAGACCGCTGCGCCGGCGCTCAACATCGTCGCGCCGTCTGGCTCCGCCAATTCGGCGGCAGCCGCCGACGCCGCGCACGACTTCGCGACAATCGCCAAACAGAACGGCGTCCCGGCAAGCCGCATCATGATCGCCTCCTACCAGGCGTCAGCGCAGGAGATCGCCGCGCCGGTGCGGGTATCTTTCGTCGCGATGCGCGCGCAGACCGACAAATGCGGTCGCTGGCCGGCCGACATTCTGGAATCGAGTGAGAACAAGCACTACGCGGACTATGGCTGCTCATACCAGAACAACATCGCGGCCCAGATTGCCAATCCGTCCGATCTGCTCGGGCCACGCAAGCCATCGCCAATCGATGCCGCGAACCGCGAGAAGGTCATCACGGACTACCAGACTGGCGCAACCGATATCGAACAAAGCATTGACTATTGACGCAGGCGCAACGGGGCAACCGATATGACAAATCTGGCATATGACAGCCAGCTAGATGCTGAGGCGTCGACGCAAGAGATCGCAGCCATGCAGTCCCTGCGACCGGTGCCGCGCGTCTCCATCCAGGCCTTCTGCGAGACAGAGGGCGTGGCACAGCCGATCGAGCGCGCCGGCGAGGATCGCCGGATGGCCAAGACCCATCTGAAGGTGCACATGGGCGGCATCGCAACTGCCCTCGAACTCTACAAGCAGGCGCCGACGCCGAACCTCATAATCCTGGAGTCGCGCAAGGAGCCGCGCGACATGCTGGCTTCGCTGCAGGATCTCGCCGAATACTGCGATCCGACCACCAAGGTGGTTGTTGTGGGCCACTACAACGACGTGGGCCTCTATCGCGAACTGATCCGCTCGGGCATATCCGAGTATGTCGTGGTGCCGATCTCGATGGCCGATGTGGTCAGCGTCATCTCCACCATCTTCGTCGATCCGGACTCCGATCCGATCGGCCGCTCGGTCGCTTTCATCGGCGCCAAGGGTGGCGTCGGCTCTTCGACCATAGCGCACAATCTCGCATGGTCGATCTCCACGCTGTTCAAGTCCGATGTCGTCGTGGCAGACCTCGATCTCGCCTTCGGCACCGCCAACATAAACTTCGATCAGGATCCGGCGCAGGGAATAGCCGAAGCGGTATTTTCTCCTGAGCGCATCGACGAAGTCTATCTCGACCGCCTGCTGGCGCAATGTTCGGACCATCTGTCGCTGCTCGCCGCCCCCTCGACGCTCGAGCGCGTCTATGACTTCGACCAGGAGGCGTTCGCGCAGATCATCGACACCGCGCAGCGCAGTGCGCCTCTGGTGGTGCTCGACATGCCGCACGTCTGGACAGGCTGGTCCAAGGCGACGCTGATGAAGGCCGATGACGTCGTCATCACCGCGACGCCGGAACTCGCCAATCTGCGTAACACCAAGAACATCGTCGATATGCTGAAGCGGCTGCGGCCCAACGACCCGCCGCCCAAGCTGATCATCAACCAGACGGGCGTCCCAAAGCGCCCGGAGATAAAGTCCGACGATTTCGCGGAGCCGCTCGGGCTGTCGCCGATGGCGATCATCCCGTTTGAGCCGCAGCTTTTCGGCAACGCAGCCAACAACGGGCGCATGCTCGGCGAAATGGAAGCGGCGCACCCTGTCGTTGCGACCATGAACGAGGTGGCTCACGTGCTTACTGGCCGCAAGGAGCTGAAAGTCAAGAAGAAGGCCGCCCTTGGCAGCCTCCTCGGCAAGCTCGGGCGGAAGAAGAAGTAATCGGTCGGCGGGGTGGGTAGGCGATCAGGTTTGGTAAAAGAGGCAGTGACGACGGAAGCCGGGCAACGCCGGACTTTCGCCAGCCCGCGACATCGCCGGCGGCCGAAACCGTAACGGCGGAACAGCGCGCGCCCGAAGCCTCCCGCCAGGCGCCGGCTCCGGCGCCGGCCGCGGCAGCACCCGCGCGCCGGTCGGTGGAGGCGCCGCCGATGGCTGCTGCAGCGCCGCGCGTTCATCGCGAGCGCAGCGAAGGCTACTACGACACCAAGAGCCAGGTATTTTCCGCGCTGATCGACACGATCGACTTGTCGCAGCTGGCAAAGCTCGATCCGGACAGCGCGCGCGAAGAAATCCGTGACATCGTCAACGACATCATCGCGATCAAGAATTTCGCGATGTCGATCGCCGAGCAGGAAGAACTGCTCGAAGATATCTGCAACGACGTCCTCGGCTACGGTCCACTTGAGCCGCTGCTTGCCCGCGACGACATCGCCGACATCATGGTGAACGGCTCCAAGAACGTCTACATCGAGGTGAACGGCAAGGTCGAGCAGACCGGGATTCGCTTTCGCGACAACCAGCAGCTGCTGAACATCTGCCAGCGCATCGTCAGCCAGGTCGGCCGCCGGGTCGATGAGTCGAGCCCAATCTGCGACGCGCGCCTGCCGGATGGCTCCCGTGTCAACGTCATCGCGCCGCCGCTTGCCATCGACGGAACCGCGCTTACCATCCGCAAGTTCAAGAAGGACAAGCTCACCCTCGACCAGCTCGTCAGGTTCGGGTCGATTTCGCAGGCCGGCGCCGAGGTTCTCAAGATCATCGGCCGCGTCCGCTGCAACATCATCATCTCCGGTGGTACGGGCTCGGGCAAGACGACGCTTCTGAACTGCCTGACGAACTACGTCGACCGCGACGAACGGGTCATCACCTGCGAGGACTCGGCCGAACTGCAGCTCCAGCAGCCGCATGTCGTGCGCCTTGAAACGCGTCCGCCAAACCTTGAAGGCGAGGGCGAGGTGACGATGCGCGATCTGGTCAAGAACTGCCTGCGCATGCGTCCCGAGCGCATCATCGTCGGCGAAGTGCGCGGACCGGAGGTCTTCGATCTTCTTCAGGCGATGAACACTGGCCACGACGGCTCGATGGGCACGATCCACTCCAACCGCCCGCGCGAATGCCTCAACCGTATGGAATCGATGATCGCGATGGGTGGCTTCACCCTGCCGCAGAAGACCGTCCGCGAAATCATCGTCGGGTCGGTCGACGTCATCGTCCAGGCGGCGCGCCTGCGCGACGGTTCGCGCCGCATCACCCACATAACCGAGGTGACCGGCATGGAAGGCGACGTCATCATCACGCAGGACATCGTCCTTTACAACATCAAGGGCGAAGACGCGGGCGGTAAGCTGATTGGCGAGCACATCTCGACCGGAGTCGGGCGGCCGCATTTCTGGGATCGCGCGCGCTACTTCGGCGAGGAGCAGCGCCTCGCTGCCGCGCTTGAGTCGATGGAAAAGCGGGCCGACTGATGCTCGAGCGAAAGAGGCCCTGACAGATGTTCGGCATAGACCCAACGGTCTTGGCATTTGTTGCGCTTGCCGGCGGTAGCGCTGGCGCGGTCGCCTATGCGTTCCTGTTCAATCGCATGGCCGACGAAAAGGCGACCGGACGCAGGCTTGAGGTCATCAAGAAGGCCGAGACGGACCGAACGGTCGTCAAGGCAGGCCGGGATCGCGCCAACGAGGCCGCCAAGCGCAAGAAGTCGGTCCAGGATTCTCTCAAGGAAATCGAAGCCAAGCAGGCGATCACCGACAAGAACATCAAGAAGCCATCGCTGCGCATCCAGCTCAAGCAGGCTGGAATGAAGGTCACGCCCGAGCGCTTCTATATCTATTCCGTCGTCTGCGGCATTGCGTTGACCGCCGGGGCCTACTTTATTGGCGCGCCCCTGCTGGTTCTGCCGGGTGCTCTGCTTGCGGGCATATTCGGATTGCCGCGCTGGACCGTGTCGTTCCGGCGCGGGCGCCGCGTCAAGGCGTTTCTCAACGAGTTCCCCAATGCGCTCGACATCATCGTGCGTGCCGTCAAGTCGGGGTTGCCGCTCAACGACGGCATCCGGTTGATCGCGTCGGAGTCGCCCGAGCCCGTCAAGTCGGAGTTCCGCCGTATCGTCGAATCGCAACAGGTCGGAATATCGATCCCCGATGCCGCGATGCGCATGCAGGAAACCATGCCCTGTCCAGAGGCCGGCTTCTTCGGCATCGTCATCCAGATCCAGCAGCAGGCGGGCGGCAATCTCTCCGAAGCGCTGGGCAATCTCTCGCGCGTGCTGCGCGACCGCAAGAAGATGAAGGCCAAGGTGCAGGCCCTGTCGATGGAAGCGAAGGCATCGGCCGCGATCATCGGCTCGCTGCCCGTGGTCGTTGCCCTGCTGGTCTATCTGTCGAGCCCCAGCTACATCACCCCGCTGTTCACGACGAGCACCGGGCATCTGATCCTCGGCTGTGCCGGCATCTGGATGTCGATAGGCATCTTCGTGATGCGCAAGATGATGAACTTCGAAGTTTAGGACAACCGCCGCATGACCGCTCATGTCGTAAAGGCAATTACCGACCCGGCGTTCCTGATCGCGCTGCTGGTAGGCATCGCCGTCTTCGCAACATTCTTCACGATCATGCCATCGCTCAGCGGCAACACCCTGAAAACACGCATGAAATCGGTTGCCCTGGAGCGGGACGAACTGCGCGCGAGGCAGCGCGCCAGGCTCGCCGTCGAAGCCGACCGCCGCCGCAAGGGCCTTCGCGAGGAGCAGTCGCTCGGCATGCGGGCGATCGTCGACCGGCTCGATCTGAGGCGCGCGCTTGCCGACGACAAGACGCTGGCCAAGCTGAAGGTCGCCGGCTTCCGCGGCCAGAATCCGCTGACGCGCTTCCTATTCTTCCGCCTTGTGCTGCCGTTCGTCTTTTTCGCTGTCGCGCTGGTCTATCTGTTCATGCTTGGCGGGCTGCCCGAGCAACCCCCGTTCATCCGGTTCTTCGTCAGCGTCGTGTGCGCTTATGCCGGCTTCTACGCGCCGGTGCTCTATGTCAACAACCGTGCGACGAAGCGCAAGCAGTCTATCCAGATGGCCTGGCCGGACGCGCTCGATCTGATGCTGATCTGCGTGGAATCGGGCATGTCCGTCGAAGCCGCGATCAAGAAGGTCGCCGACGAGATCTGCGGGCAGTCGGTCGCACTGGCGGAGGAGTTCATCCTCACCAACGCCGAACTCTCCTACCTGCCGGAACGCAAGCAGGCATACGAGAATCTCAGCAACCGCACCGGGCTGGATTCGGTCAAGTCGGTGTCGCAGGCTCTGGTTCAGGCCGAGCGCTACGGTACGCCGGTCGCCCACGCGCTGCGGGTGCTGGCCAGCGAAAGCCGCGACATGCGCATGACCGCGGCCGAAAAGAAGGCGGCGGCTCTCCCGCCCAAGCTAACGGTGCCGATGATCCTGTTCTTCCTCCCCGTGCTGTTCGCCATCATCCTTGGCCCTGCCGGCATCCAGCTCAGCCAGCGCGGCGGCTTCTTCGGTGACGGCCCCCAGTCGACTCAGGAATAGTCGTACGGGGCATTGTGCTCGCGATCGCGGTGTGCGGGCGATCAGTTTTGAAGCGCTCGAGATTGAACAAGCAAAAGAGGCCAGTCAATCGACTGGCCTCTTTCAGTTCCGCGAAGCGGTCGCCTAGTTGGCGGCGACCTTCTTCTTTTTCTTGTCCTCGTCTTTCAACTGGCTCCAGGCATTCTGCTGCGCAAGCATGCCGCGCAGATAGGTCACGTTCGCCTTGGCCTGGTCCGGCGACAACTCGTGGCTGGCGATCTGTTCGGCCTCGTCGAAGCGGCCTTGCAGGCCGACCACGAGGGCCAGGTTCTGCCGCACGCGGCTGTCGGCGCCCGGCTGCTGCGACGCTGTGCGCATGTAGGTTTCAGCCGTCTTGAGGTCGCCTTCCAGCACGTAGGACATGCCAAGGTTTGACAGCACCGAGGGGTCATTCGGCTTGAGATCCAGCGCACGGCGGTAGATCGTCCGCGCCTCGCCGGAATTTCCGAGCTGGTCCAGGATCGCGGCTTCCGCCGAGAGCAGCTTCCAGTCGGGATATTCGGGCGTCTGTGCACGGCGGATGGCATCGAGCGCCGGTTCCAGTTCGCCGATGCCGGCGAGCGCCTTGCCATAGGCGGCCAGCACGTCGCGATCCGTCGGGTAGGCGATAGCGAGCTTGCGCATCACGGCGAGCGACTGGTCGGTGCGACCATTCATCTGCAGCACCTGCGCATACTGCATCGCGGTTGGCTTGTCGGATGGATTGGCAGCGTAGGATTTGCCAAGCGATGTGCTCGCATTGGCGAGTTCCCCGGCGGACATCTGCTCGACCGCCTTGCCCGACGACTTCGAAATCGAACCGGTGGTCAGCTTGCTTGTGCCGCACCCGGCGACGCCTGCGGCCAGCGCAATCGCGACTGTCGCTCGCAGGAGTGTTCTTGTCGTTGCGTTGATAGTGCGGCTGGCCATGTGCGCCGGGTCTCCCATGCTCCGCGCAGGCAACCCGCAGGCCTGACGCCGACCCAAAGCAATATTCCGTTAACCCTAACGGATGGTTAAGAACTACCCCTGTTGACGGTGGAATGAGCCCGTGCGCCACGCCGGACGCACCACGCAAAATTCGCCGCCACGCCGCCGTGACCCTTGCCAAGACGCCGCGCTTTCCGCCAACTGGCTGTTCGAGCGGGCGGCATCGAGCGCCTGCCGGCCATCCTCGATGAGGTCGTGCCGAGCCGGGGACGTTGCAAATGCCTGTGGAACTCATCGAAAAGAAGCCGCGCTCCTCGCGTCCCATCTATCTGGTGCGCAAGGATGACCTCGCCGCCGCCGGGCTCGACGCGCCGACGCTTGCCTGGGCGAAAGCCAACGGCTTCGACGGCGATGCCGGCCGCACTCTGGTGGTGCCGGGGGCTGACGGATCGGTAGCGGCCGCCCTGTTCGGCGTCGGCAGGATGCAGGAGGGCGGGGTGCTCGGCGCCGGTGCCCTGGCAAAGGCGCTGCCCGGAGGCGACTGGCATTTCGCCGCGACACCCGCCAATCCGGGCCTGACGGCGCTCGCCGTGATGCTCGGCGGCTATGTGTTCACGCGCTACGGCAAGAAACCCGGCAAGGAAATCCGGCTGACGGCGCCCGCCGGCGTGGACGCAGCCTATTTGCGGCGCACGGCGCAAGCAGCTTTCCAAGTGCGCGATCTGGTCAACACGCCGACCAACGACATGGGTCCCGACGAGCTGGAGCTGGCCGTCCGCTCCCTGGCGCGCAGGCACAAGGCGAAGGTTTCGGTGGTCAGCGGAGACGCCCTGCTGGCCAGGAATTTCCCCATGATCCACGCCGTCGGCCGCGCGTCCGACAAGGCGCCCCGCCTGATCGACATGGTCTGGGGCGCGCGCACCGCGCCGAAGGTCACGCTGGTCGGCAAGGGTGTCTGCTTCGACACCGGCGGCCTCGACATCAAGCCGTCCGCCGGCATGCTCCTGATGAAGAAGGACATGGGCGGGGCGGCAAACGTGATCGGCCTCGCCTCGATGATCATGGCCTCCGGCCTCAAGGTCAGGCTGCGCGTGCTGATCCCTGCCGTCGAGAACGCGATATCAGGCAATGCCTTCCGTCCGGGTGACGTGCTTTCCAGCCGCAAGGGCGTTACCGTCGAGATCGGCAACACCGACGCGGAGGGCCGGCTGGTGCTCGCCGACGCGCTGGGGCTGGCCGACGAGGAAGCGCCGGACCTCCTGATCGACATGGCGACGCTTACAGGAGCGGCGCGTGTAGCGCTCGGACCCGATCTGCCGCCATTCTACACCGACGATGAGCGCCTTGCGGCCGACCTCGCCACTGCCTCGCAGAAGCTGGAGGACCCGCTCTGGCGCATGCCGCTCTGGCGGCCCTATGACGCCAAGCTGTCTTCCAAGATCGCCGACATGAACAACGTCACCTCCGACGGCTTTGCCGGATCGATCACCGCCGCGCTCTTCCTGCGGCGTTTCGTGGAGAAGGCGCGAAGCTGGGCTCATTTCGACATCTTCGCCTGGAATCCATCCGACCGGCCTTATGGCCCGGCCGGCGGCGAGGCGCAGGGTATTCGTGCGCTGGAGCACGTGATTTCCCAGCGATACGGCTGAGAACCGGCCCTTCCGGAATGAAACGGATGCGAAACGATTATGCCGTAGTCTTGCGCCATGATCGTCTTGCGTCCCCTTCAGGCATTGCGGCTCTGGCAGCAGGTTGCGCTGTCGGAGGTTCGCGATGACGCACCCGATCTTACCCTGCGCCAGATTGCGATCCTTTTGACAATCTACCTGGAGCCGCCGCCGCATACAGTGCGCGGGCTGGCGGCACGGCTCTGCGTGACCAAGCCGGTCATCACGCGCGCGCTGGACACCATGGGCGCGCTGAAGCTGGTCTCGCGTCACCGCGACGACAACGATCGCCGCAGCGTTCTCGTCAAAAGAACGGTCGAGGGCGCGCTCTATGTCGAGCGTTTCGGCGATGCTATCATCGCCAAGGCACAGGAACTTCCGCTTTGAGCGCATACGACAAGAGACTGCACGCATTCCGCCCCGACCTTGCGGATGCAAGATTGCAGGGTAGCGTGGTCGCCGAGCGCTTCGTCGCCGGAAGCCGGGCCAGAATCGTCATGCCCGTTGCCGACATGCTCCGGGAGCCCACTCCGGACTCGGGTCTCAACACCCAGCTCCTGCGCGGCGATGACGTGACCGTCTTTGACGAGGCCGAGGGCTGGGCATGGGTCCAGGCCACGCGCGACGGCTATGTCGGATACGTTTCGGGCGGTTCGCTCGGCCGCGACAGCGAGGCGCTTACCCACGTCGTCGCGGCGCCGCGCAGCTTTCTTTATCCCGGACCGGACCTCAAATTCATGCGCATCGGGGAACTGTCTATCGGCTCTGCCGTCACGGTTCGCAGCTTCGCCGAGACCCGCGGCACGCGCTACGCCCTGCTTTCGACCGGAGAGGCGGTGATAGCTGCCCATCTGCGACCGGTCGACGAACATGCCCCCGACTTCGTGGCGATCGCCGAAATGCTCTTGATGACGCCCTACCTGTGGGGCGGCGCGACCGCATTCGGCATCGACTGTTCGGGGCTCGTGCAACTGTCGATGCGCATGTCGGGTCGCGACGTTCTGCGCGACACGGACATGCAGTCGACGACGCTCGGCAATCACGTCGAGCCAGGCCCGGGATATTCGGGACTGCTGCGCGGCGACCTCGTTTTCTGGAAAGGCCACGTCGCCATCATGACCGACGAGCGGACCATGATCCACGCCAACGGCCATACCATGCTTGTCTCGCGCGAGGGGCTGGCCGAGGCGATCGGCCGTATCGGCTACCTCTATGGCGGACCGACGGGCTTCAGACGGCCCTAACATCGCTAGTCCGGCCTCAGTAACCCGACTTGCGGTCGACAAGGTTCCGCAGCGCTTCGCCACGCTCGAAGGCAGCCATCTGCGCCAGCATCGGCGGAACGAGGAAAGCGGGGTCCGACGTGGCCGCCGAGTGCGGCGTCACGAAGACGGCCGGGTGGTTCCACAGCGGGCTGGTCCTGGGCAGCGGCTCGACCTCGAAGACATCGAGGCTCGCTTCCTTCAGCGTCCCGTCCTCAAGCGCACGCAGGATGTCGGCGTCCTTCTGCAGCCTGCCGCGGCCGGCATTGATCAGCACCGCGCCGCCCAGCCCGTTGCGCCTGCGGAGCTGCTTCAGCAGGCCGTAGTTGACGATGCCCGTGGTCTGCGGCGTCAGCGGCAGCAGCACGATCAGGATATCGGTGGCGTTGAGAAAGGACGTCAGGCCATTCTCGCCATGGAATGTCGCGACATCCTGCATTGACTGCTCGGTGCGGCTCCAGCCGTTGACCCGGAAGCCGCATGCAAGCAGCCCGCTTGCTGCCGCGCGCCCCAGCTCGCCAAGGCCCATGATGCCTACCGAGACGTCGCTGGCCGGCCGCTGCGGCGGTTCGCGCCAGACCTTCCGCTTCTGTTGCGCCCGGTAGAGCATCCCCTGGCGGTGATGGTCCAGCACGCGCCACAGCACATAGTCGGTCATGTGCTGCGTCAGGTTGTCGGCGACGATGCGCACGATCGGCACGTCGGGCAGGGTCGGATCGGTAAGAATATGATCGACGCCCGCGCCGACCGAGAAGATGGCGCGCAGATTGGGCAGCTTCGACAAAAGGTTCGGCTTTTGCTTCCACACCACCGCGTAGGCGATCGACGGGTCGTTGGCGCCGGCGGGTTCGGTCACGACCTCGCGGGCTTGCGACAGAAGCTCGTACCAGGGCCTCGGATTGAGTCCTGACATGGAAAGCAGGATACGGCCGTTATCGTGGTCGGGCATTTTCCCTCTTCGCGATCTGCTATTCGCTGACGACGCCGGCCTTGGCGGTCTCGATATGGAAGGCCGCCGAGATCAGCGCTCGGGTATAGTCGGTCTGCGGCCGCTCGAAGATCTGCTCGGCCGGCCCGTATTCGACGATGCGCCCGTTGCGCATGACGATCACGTCGTTGGCAAGCGCGCGAACGACCTTGAGATCATGGCTGATGAACAGGTATGCGAGATTGTGCTTGGACTGCAGGTTGCGCAGAAGATCGACCACCTGCGCCTGTACGCTCATGTCCAGCGCCGACGTCGGCTCGTCCAGCATGACGAATTTCGGCTTCAGGACCATGGCGCGCGCAATTGCGACGCGCTGGCGCTGGCCGCCGGAGAATTCGTGCGGATAGCGGAAGCGCGTGTCGGGATCGAGGCCCACCTCGTTCAGCACGGCGACCACGCGGGCATCGCGCTCGTCGGCCGAGAGCGACGGCTCGTGGATGGCGAGCCCTTCCTCGATGATTTCGGCGACAGACATTCGCGGGCTGAGTGACCCGAACGGGTCCTGGAACACGATCTGCAATTCGCGGCGCAGCGGCCGCATGGCGCTGAACGACAGCTTGTCGATGTGGCGGCCGTCGAAATCGATGTCCCCCTGCGAGGAGATCATGCGGGCCAGCGCCAGCCCGAGCGTCGTCTTGCCGGAACCGGATTCGCCGACCACGCCGAGCGTCTGGCCGGCGCGCACGGTGACGTCGATCCCGTCGACCGCCTTCACGTGATCGACGACGCGGCGGAAGAAGCCCTGCTTGATCGGGAACCACACTTTCAGATCCTTGCCGGCCATCACCTTCTTGGCCGACGGATCGGCGGCTGGCGGCCGTCCCCGGGGTTCGGCGGCCAGCAGGTGGCGCGTGTATTCGTGCTGGGGGTTGTCGAAAATCTCCTTGGTCGGCCCGGTCTCGACGATCTTGCCGTGGGTCATCACGCAGACCCTGTCGGCGATCTTTCTGACAATGCCGAGGTCATGGGTGATGAACAGCATCGACATGCCCTTCCTGGCCTTGAGCCCGGCCAGCAGTTCGAGGATCTGCGCTTGGACGGTGACGTCGAGAGCGGTGGTCGGCTCGTCGGCGATCAGCAGTTCCGGCTCGTTGGCGAGCGCCATCGCGATCATGACGCGCTGTCGCTGCCCGCCTGAAAGCTGGTGCGGATAGGCGCCGAGCCGTTTCTCGGGATCGCGAATGCCGACCTCCTTGAAAAGCTCGAGCGTGCGCTCGCGTGCCGGGCGGTCGCGCATCCCCTGGTGAAGCGCCAGCACCTCCGTGATCTGGTGCTCGATCGTGTGCAGCGGGTTGAGCGAGGTCATCGGCTCCTGGAAGATCATGGTGATCTTGTTGCCGCGCACGCTCCGCAGCGCCTTCTCGTCGAGCGTCAGAAGGTCGCGTCCGCCGAACCGGATTTCTCCGGAGGGATGGCTGGCTGGGGGATAGGGCAGCAGCTTCAGCACCGAAAGCGCCGACACCGATTTGCCCGAGCCCGACTCGCCGACCAGCGCTACCGTTTCGCCCTTGGCGATGTCGAAGGAGATATGGTCGACGGCGGTGGTCGTTCGCCCGCCTTGCGCGAAGGCGACGGAGAGATCGCGGACGGAGAGAAGGGGCGAGGTCAAAGAGCGGCCTCGACGTCGGTGTAGCGGAAATCGTCGCCCTTGAACAGAAGAGGTTCTCGGCGTGCCTTGGCGAGCGCGTAGGCGAAGCAATCGCCGAAGTTGAGCTTTGCCTGGTGGTTGCCTTTCCCGAATTTGGCGTAGGCTTCGCGAGCCAGTTTGGCTTGCTCGGGCGTGATATCGGCCAATTCGACATTCATGTTGGCAAGTATGGTGTCCAGCAGTTCAGAAGCGCCGGGTATGTCGCCGCGATCCACTCTGAGGGCGACTTCGAGATAGTTGACAGGCGACAGCGCAGCCCTTTCGGGGGCTTCGTTGAGAAGGTCCGAGAAGAGCTGCCGTTCCGGTTCCTTCAGCAGGACCGCCAGTATTGCCGACGCGTCAACGATCATTTGGGAATGCCCCATTCATCGTAAAGGTCGGAATGATCGCTCGTAACGCCTGGACGCGGCGGTGGCAGAGCATCCAGCAGTTCGTCGAGCCGCCGCTTGCGCTCGGCAACGTCGCGGTCGCGGTGCAGGCGACCGATCTCAGCCTCGAGCGCTCTCTCTATGGCCGCAGTCATGGTCAAACCGGTCTCGTGGGCCAGTTGGCGGGCGAGTTTCTGAGCCTTTTCGCTCTTGATGTTCATGCCCATCGCCGTCTCCAAGGTAGAAAACTGGCGAAAATATACCACAAGGGCCCGCTCACTTGAAGGTCTTCCGGGGATCAAAGGCGTCGCGGGTCGCCTCGCCGATGAAGATCAGCAGCGACAGCATAAGCGAAATGACGACGAAGCCGGATATGCCGAGCCAGGGCGCATTCAGGTTGCGCTGGCCCTGCCGCAGCAGTTCGCCGAGCGACGCGGAGCCGGGCGGCAGCCCCAGCCCGAGGAAGTCGAGCGCCGTAAGCGTCGAGATCGAGCCGTTGAGGATGAACGGCAGGAAGGTCAGCGTCGCCACCATCGCGTTGGGCAGCAGGTGGCGGCGCATGATGGTTCCGTTCGAAACGCCGAGCGCGCGCGCTGCGTTGACATATTCGAAGTTGCGCGCCCGCAGGAACTCGGCCCGCACGATGCCGACGAAGCTCACCCAGGACGTCAGGAGCATGATGCCGAGCAGGATGAAGAAGCCGGGTGGCAGGACGGCGGCGATGATCAGCAGCAGATAGAGTTGCGGCAGCGAAGACCAGATCTCGATGACGCGCTGGAAAATGAGGTCGGTCAGGCCGCCGAAATAGCCCTGCACCGCGCCGGCCGAGACGCCGATCACGGCCGATCCGAGCGTCAGGATGAGGCCGAACAGGACAGAGATGCGGAAGCCGTATATGACGCGGGCGAGCACGTCGCGCGCCTGGTCGTCCGTGCCAAGCCAGTTCCAGTTGCCGATCGTGCAGTTCGGGTCGTCGACGCCGAGCGGATAGGCCGCGCAGCGCGTTGCCTTGTCGTAAAGCCAGGACGGCTTGGCCGGCGCTGCTGAGGGTATCTGGTTGTTGACCGTCCTGTAGGAATAGCGAACCGGCGGCCAGATCAGCCAGCCATTGGCCTCGATCTCGTCCTGGATGACCGGGTCGCGGTAGTCGGCCACGGCATAGAAGCCGCCGAATTTCTCTTCCGGGTAGTCGACCGCCACCGGAAACAGCAGTTCGCCCTTGTACCAGGCAAGGATCGGCCGGTCGTTGGCGATCAGTTCGGAAAACATCGACAGGATGAAGATCGCCAGGAAGATCCACAGCGACCAGTAGCCGCGCCGGTTGGCCTTGAAGCTCGCCCAGCGGCGCTGGTTGAGCGGCGACAGCCGCGGTCGCTTCGCGCGGACCTGATCGGCGTCGGCGGTGATCGTCATACGTCCCTCCGCTCGAAGTCGATGCGGGGGTCGATCCAGGTGTATATCAGGTCGGAGAGCAGCGAGACGAATAGGCCGATCAGAGAGAAGATATAGAGGGTCGCGAAGACCACGGGATAGTCGCGGTCGATCACCGAGCGGTAGCCGAGCAGGCCGAGCCCGTCGAGCGAGAAGATGTTCTCGATCAGCAGCGAACCGGCGAAGAAGGCCGAGATGAAGGCGCCTGGAAACCCGGCGATCACGATCAGCATCGCGTTGCGGAAGACATGCCCGTAAAGCACCTGTCGCTCCGACAGGCCCTTGGCGCGTGCGGTGACGACATACTGCTTGCGGATCTCGTCGAGGAAGGAGTTCTTCGTCAGCAGCGTTGTCGTGGCGAAGGCCGACAGCACCATGGCCGTCAGCGGCAAGGCGAGGTGCCAGAAGTAGTCGCCGATCTTCTGGTACCAGGCAAGCTGGTCGAAATTGTCCGAGGTGAGGCCACGCAGGGGGAACCAGTCGAAGAACGAGCCGCCGGCAAAGAACACCATCAGCATGACGCCGAACAGGAAACCTGGAATGGCGTAGCCGACGATGACGACGGCGCTCGTCCACACGTCGAAGGTAGAGCCGTCCTTCACTGCCTTGCGGATGCCTAGCGGAATCGAGATCAGGTAGGAAATCAGCGTGATCCATAGGCCGATCGAGATCGACACCGGCATTTTCTCGAGGATCAGGTCGATCACCGAGATGTCGCGGAAATAGCTGTCGCCGAAGTCGAAGCGCGAGTAGTTCCAGATCATCAGTCCGAAGCGTTCGAGCGGCGGCCTGTCGAAGCCGAACTGCTTTTCCAGCTTGGCTATGAATTCCGGATCGAGCCCCTGCGCTCCCCGATATTTGGACGAGCCTTCCGCCGTGCCGACATTGTCCTGTCCGCCCAGCCCGTCGCCGCCGCCGCCACTCAGCGCATCGCTGCCCTGACCGGTCAGCTTTGCGATTACCTGTTCGACCGGCCCTCCGGGCGCGAACTGGATGACGGCAAAGGAGATCGCCATGATGCCGAGCAGCGTCGGGATCATGAGAAGCACGCGTCGCAGGATATAGGCGCCCATCAGGCCAACTCCTCCCGCGGACCAGGGCGGTGGATGGCGCCCCTGCTTGCCGTCCTCGGATCACCCCTTGCCAATCGCCGCCGCCTTGTCCTTGTCGAACCACCACAAGGTTTCCGTCGCGAACCCGAAGTCTGGCTTCGGCTCCTTGAAGCCGAACATGTCCCAGAACGCCACGCGGTGATTCGCCGAATACCAACTTGGAATCCAGTCCATGCGAGAGCGCAAGACCCGGTCAAGGGCGCGCAGCACGTTTGTCAGCTGCCCGCGATCCTCGACCTCGTCGATCGCCTCGACGAGCGCGTCGATCGCCGGATCGGCCGTCCCGGTCAGGTTGCGCGACCCGGCAAGGCTCGCCGACCTGGAATGGAAGATGCCGTCAAGGCCCTCGCGCGTTGGGGTCGGCGAAAACAGCAGTGCCATCGAGATCAGGTCGAAGTCGAAGTCGGCCTGGCGTGCCTGGTGCTGCGCTGAATCGACCATCCGGATCGACGCATCGAAGCCGATTGCCTTCATGCTCTCCACCCAGGGCGAGTAGATGCGCACGAAGCCCTCGTCATCGACCAGAATCTCCAGCTTGAAGGTTTCGCCACTGTCGTTGGTGAAGACGCGTCCCGACAGTTTCCAGCCGGCATCGATCATCAGGCGGCGGGCTTCGCCGAGCAGCTTGCGGTCGCGGCCGGTGCCGTCGGATGCCGGCAGGCTGTAGGCTTCGGCGAATACTTCGGGCAGCACCTTGTCGCGCAAGGGCTCCAGCAGGGCCAGTTCCTGCGGTCCGGGCGTCCCGCTGGCCTTGAACTCCGATCGCTCGAAGCATGATTGCGAACGGTTGTAGAGCCCGTAGAACAGCGACTTGTTCGTCCATTCGAAGTCGAAGCACAAGGCGATCGCGCGGCGCACGCGCACGTCCCTGAAGCGTTCGCGGCGCTGGTTCATCGCGATCGCCTGCATCGCAGGGCGCTTCTCGGAGAGAAACTCGCGCTTGACTACTTTGCCGTCGTTGAGGGCGGGAAAATCGTAGCCGGTCGCCCAGATGCGGGAGGTCGCCTCCTCGCGAAAAAGCACTTCGCCCTTCTTGAAAGCCTCGAAGGCAGCTTGCCGGTCGCCATAGAACTCCAGCCGCAAGCGGTCGAAATTGTAGCTGCCCCGGTTGACGGGCAGGTCGCGGCCCCAATAGTCGGCCACGCGCTCGTACTCCAGCGTCTGGCCCGGACGTACCAGGCCGACCTTGTAGGGACCGGAGCTGAGCGGCGCCTCCAGCCGCGAACTGTCAAATGCCGTTCTGTCGAAATACGCCTTCGAAAGGATAGGGAAGGTCGCGACTTCGAGAATAGTCCGGTCCGACTGTTTGCCTGAGAACGTCAACTTCAGCCTGTTTGGGTCGACCGCGACGGCGTCGCTGAGTTCCCTGAGGGGCAAGAGCAGGTCCGGATGGCCTTTCTCCCTGAAAAGTCTGTAGGTAAAGGCCGCGTCCTCGGCGGTCAACGGTGACCCGTCATGAAACCGTGCCTCCGGTCTCAGGGCGAACGTGAAGCTGTTGCGATCAGGCGAAATCGTCACCGTGCTGGCGACAAGCCCATAGATGGAATCGGGTTCGTCCAGCGCGCCGGACATCAGCGAGTCGAAACAGATTTCCATCCTGGGCGGGGCGTCGCCCTTGGCCACGAAACTGTTGAGCGTGTTGAAGGTGTAGGGGTTCTGGTTGTACAGCCATTGCGACGGGCCGTAGTTGAACGTGCCGCCCTTTGGCGCGTCGACATTGACATAGTCGAAGTTCGCGAAGTCAGGCGCATACTTTAGTTTGCCGAACGCCGACAGCCCGTGCAGTGGCGTAGCGATCGCGCTGGCTGCAAAGGAGTACCTGGGCACGAGCGGCACGGCGATCGCCCCGGCCGACAAAGCCAGGAATTTGCGCCGCCCTATCGCCGGCCCCAGTTCACGCATCAGTTCGAATTTCCGATCTTTGCGGCAAGCGCCGCTTCCCTTGCCGGATCTATCCACCAGGAATCGGTGTCGACGCCGGTGTAGCTCGGCTGTTTCTCGGGCATGCCGAACTTGTCCCACCAGGCAAGCCAGGTCTTCGGATTGTGCCAGTGCGGCACGAGGTAGTAGTTCCATAGCAGAACCCGGTCGAGGGCGCGGGTCGCCGCCACCAGGTCGTCCCGGTCGGTCGCGTATACGATGCGTTCGACGAGCGCATCGACCACCGGATTCTTGATGCCGGCATGGTTGCGCGAGCCGCGCGTGTCGGCGGCCTTGGAGCCCCAGTATTCGCGTTGCTCGTTGCCGGGGGAGGAGGATTGGGCCAGAACCGCCGTCACGGAATCGAAATCGTGTGTCTGCATGCGCGCGATATATTGGTTGGTGTCGACGACCCGCAGCGTCGCGTCGATGCCGAGCTTCCTCAGGTTGTCGACGAAGGGCGCCGTGATGCGCTCGTCGGTTGGATCGTTGCCGAGGAACTCGATCCTGAACGGCTCTCCGGTCTTTTCGTTGACCAGCTTGCCGCCCTTGTTGACCCACCCGGCTTCCTTGAAAAGCTGGAAAGCCTTGCGCAGATTGTCGCGCGTCGCCTGCGGCGTATCATAGACCGGCAGCTTGAATTCCTGTGTGAACAGTTCAGGCGGAAGCTGGTCCCTGTAAGGTTCGAGAATTTCCAGTTCCTTGCCCTGCGGCAGATCGCTCGAAGCCAGGTCCTGCGCCTCGAAATAGCTGTCGGTGCGGGTGTAGAGGTTGAAGAACAGCGTACGGTTCATGCTTTCGAAGTCGAACGCCAAAGTCAGCGCCTCGCGCACCCGGCGATCCGCGAATTGCGGCCGGCGCGTGTTGAGCACGAAGCCCTGCATGGGTTCGCCCGAGGTGCTGGCGAACTCGTTGCGCACGACAGCGCCCGACTTGAACGCCGGAAAGTCGTAGCCCTTGGCCCAGCGCGCTGACCTGTTCTCCGGCCGGATGTCCTCGAACCCGCCCTTGGTGAAGGCCTGCCATTCCGCATTGTCGTCGAGGAAATAGACGTAGCGCCGCTTGTCGAAATTGTTGCGCCCGACATTCACGCCGACATCGGCGCCCCAGTAGTCGGGGACGCGCGCCCAGACCACTTCAGAGCCAGGCTTGAAGCTTTCGATCCTGTAGGCGCCCGAGCCGAGCGGCGGCTCCAGCGTCGGCCGCGTCACGTCGCGCTTCTTGCCGGTGGCGTCCGTGCCCTCCCACCAGTGCTTCGGCAGCACGACAAGGTCGCCCATGATGAGCGGCAATTCGCGGTTGCCTTTCTGGTTGAAGCGGAACTCGACCTCGCGGTCCGAAACGGCTTCGGCCTCGGTCACATTGGCGAAGTACTGGTTGAAGTTCGGGCTTTCCTTCTTGAGAAAGTTGAACGACCAGATGACGTCTTCAGCGGTGATAGGCACGCCGTCATGCCATTTGGCCTTGGGGTTCAGCCGGTAGGTCGCGGACGAAAAGTCGGCCGGGTGCTTGTAAGCTTCGGCGATCAGCGCGTGATTGACTGAGCCTTCGTCGGTAGCCTTTGCCATCAGCGTGTCCCACAGCAGGCCGCCCTGGTAGTTCACGCCGGCTGCGGGGGTGCCGGTGGCGATGAAGGGGTTGAAGCTGTCGAAGGTGCCGAGCACCGCGGAATTGATCGTGCCGCCCTTCGGCGCGTCGGGGTTTACATAGTCATAGCGCTCGAAACTGTCGCCATATTTGGATTCGCCCACCAGCGAACCGGAGGTCTTCCATTCGTCGGCAAGGGCGCCCTGGTCAAGGCTGAACAGGACGGCAGCCGCTGCAAGCGCCCCGATAGGCAGGATGGCGGACAGTTTCATGCAATCCTCATGCGGGCTGACGGCGGACCGCCTCCCCGCGAGGCGATCCCGGACAACCCGTCTAACAAAAAAAGCCGGGCTGAACCCGGCTTTTTCGTGATTGGGCGCATTACAATTTCGTTATTGTGCCGGAGCGGGCTCGGCGGGCACAGTCTCTGCCGGTTCGGCTGGAGCGGCCTCCGCAGGAGCCGAAGCAGGCTCCGCGGCGGGAGCGGCAGCTTCAGGCAACGGAGCCGGCGTGTCGGCCTGGGTGCGCAGGAAGGCGATCAGATCGGCGCGGTCGTCTGGGTCTTTCAGCCCGGCAAATCCCATCGCCGTGCCCTTCACAAGGGCCTTGGGCGACGTCAGGAAGTGGTTCAGATGTTCGTAGTCCCATACGACCGTCCCGCCCTGCGAGAACTCCTTCATCGGAGCCGAATAGGCAAAACCCTCGTGCGAGGCGACCGGACGGTTGACGACGCCCCACAGGTTCGGGCCGACCTTGTTGGGGCCGCCCTTCTCGAACGTGTGGCAGGCCGCACACTTTTTCTCGATGGCCTGGCCGGCTGCCGCATCGGCCGATGCCAGCGACACGGCGATGGGTTCCTCCGCGGGCGCCGCCTCGCCGCCGCCGGTTGCCTCGGCTTGGGCGGCTTCGATCACAAAGCCTTCCTTTTCCGGGTGCGGCGCGGCGAAGATCGCGTCGGAGACGATGCCGACCGAAAAGACAACAAACACGGTCCCCAGAAAGGCGCCGATCAACTTGTTGTATTCGAATGAGTCCATTCGCCCCTGGCTCCGTGTCTCGTGGCCTGCCGTCCATCTGCCGGATTGCAATGCTCCGGACCGAAATCCCCGCAGCCGGGCACATCCTGCTTTGCCCTGTCGGGCAGGCCGATTTGGCCGGAAACTAGGTCTTTTGCTTGGACCTTGCAACACCTATAAGGGCGGCGTCCGTGAGACCTTTTGCCACCCAGAGATACTCCCTTTCAGCCGGCCCGATTTGACATGTCGACCATCGTCCTGATCCCGGCCCGCATGGCCTCGACCCGGCTTCCCGGCAAGCCGCTGGCCGACATAGCCGGTCGTCCGATGATCGTTCATGTCGCCGACAGGGCGAGGCAGAGCGGCCTTGGCCGCGTCGCCGTCGCAACCGACACCCGTGAAGTTGCCGACGCCGTGCGGCTCGCCGGCTACGAGGCGGTGATGACCCGCGACGACCACCAGTCCGGGTCAGACCGCATCCACGAGGCGCTGCAGGCGCTCGACCCGCAGCGCGCCGTGGAGATCGTCGTCAATGTCCAGGGCGACCTGCCCACCATCGAGCCGCAGACGATTCGCGCGGTCTTCCGGCCGCTTGAAGACCCTGCGGTCGACATCGCGACGCTAGGCGTCGAGATCGTCCGCGACGACGAGCGCGCCAATCCCAATGTCGTCAAGATCGTCGGTTCGCCGTTGCCCTCGGGGCGGCTAAGGGCGCTTTACTTCACGCGGGCGACCGCGCCATGGGGCGAGGGACCGCTCTACCACCACATCGGGCTCTATGCCTACCGGCGCGCAGCGCTGGAACGTTTCGTTTCGCTGCCGCCTTCGCCGCTGGAACGGCGCGAAAAGCTCGAACAGCTGCGCGCGCTCGAGGCCGGCATGCGCATCGACGCCGACATCGTGCTATCGGTTCCGCTCGGCGTCGATACGCTGGAAGATCTGGAGCGCGCCAGACACATGCTTGCAAACCGATAAGGCTGCGGCCATGCCAAAAGAAAAGACCAACCGGATATCCTTCCAGGGCGAGCCCGGCGCCAATTCGGACACCGCTTGCCGCAACATGTTTCCGGACATGGAGCCCCTGCCGTGCCCGACCTTCGAGGATGCGCTCGGCGCTGTCGAAACCGGCAAGGCCGACCTTGCGATGATCCCGATCGAAAACACGATCGCCGGACGTGTCGCCGACATCCACTATCTGCTGCCGGAATCAAAACTGCACATCGTCGCCGAGTATTTTCTGCCGATCCATTTCCAGCTCATGGTCCTTCCAGGCGTCGCGCGCGGCGAGATCAGGACTGTCCACAGCCACATCCACGCGCTTGGCCAGTGCCGCAAGTACATCCGCAAGAACGGCTGGAAGCCGACGGTGGCCGGCGATACCGCCGGCGCCGCCAAGCTTGTATCCGAGGTGAAGGATCGCACGATGGCGGCGCTCGCGCCGCGGCTTGCGGCCAGCCTCTACGGCCTCGACATACTGGAGGAGGATGTCGAGGACACCGACAACAACGTCACGCGTTTCGTCGTCTTGACGAGTTCCCGGCAATGGGCGGAACGGCCTGCTCCGGAAGCCCGGATGATGACGACTTTCATCTTCCGGGTGCGCAACGTGCCTGCCGCGCTCTACAAGGCAATGGGCGGCTTCGCCACCAATGGCGTCAACATGACCAAGCTCGAGAGCTACCAGCTCGGCGCCTTCACAGCGACGCTGTTTTATGTCGACATCGAAGGCCACCCGGACGATCCGAACGTCAAGCTGGCGCTGGAGGAACTGAAGTTCTTCTCGCGCGAGGTGCGCATCCTTGGCGTCTATCCGCGCAGCGCCTCGCGCGAGGAATGGAAGGCGGCGGACTGAACGACCCAGGCTTAAGGCAGCGTCAGTCCAGCGCCGTGTAGTCGATCTCCAGAAAGTCCTCGACCTCGGGGATCCACCGATCGCGCACATAGGCCACGTGCACGGGATGGACGTTGTAGTCGTGGTAGGCCTGCTGGTCGGCAAACTCCATCGAATAGCCGAAGTGGAAGTCGTTCTTGGGGCTGACCTGGTTCAGCTGCTCGAAGCGCTCGACGCCCGGAATGTCGCCAAGCGCCTTGCCTGCGTCCAGGAAAGACTGCTCCTCGGACGATCCGCGCGGATGTTTCAACCGGAAAGCGACGGTGTGGCGGATCATTTTCTATGTTCCCCGGTTCGGTTCTCGGTTGATTTCAGGCGCTTTCGGCCCAGGCGCGGATCAGGTGATGCGCGATGGCGCCGGGCGGTGGCGTGAACAGCGTCGGATGCGTCCTGCCCAGCATGGACAGTACTTCGTCGCGCCCGAACCAGCGGCAGTCCTCCAGTTCGGCGAGGTCTGGATCAATGTCTTCGTTCAGCGCTTCGCCGAAGCAGCCAATCATCAGCGAATAGGGAAACGGCCAGGGCTGGCTGGCATGATAGACGACGCGGCCGAGCCGGATTCCGGCTTCCTCCAGCGTTTCGCGCCGCACCGCGTTCTCGATCGTCTCTCCCGGTTCGATGAAGCCGGCGAGCGCCGAATACATGCCGGGCGCGAAATGCCTGCCGCGCCCCAGGACGCACCGGTCATTCGCCACCGCCAGCATGATGGCGACGGGGTCGGTACGCGGAAAATGCTCGGTATTGCAGCCGGTGCAGATGCGCTTGTAGCCGCCCGCCCGCATTTCGGTAGGCTGTCCGCATTTGCCGCAGAAGCCGTGGTTGGCGTGCCACGCAAGCAGGCTGGCGCCCTGCGCCAAGGCGCCAAGCGCGGCCGCATCCACCAGCCCCTGCATATAGACCGAGCGGTAGTCGATTGCCTTGATGGCTTCCGGCAACCCATCTGCTTCCGCCGCGACAGGCGCGGCGACGACCGGCCCTTCCGGCGAGGAGCCCAGCAGCACGGCGTTGCGCATGTCCGCTCCAAGAGCGGCGGCCTCGGCGCGCTTGAAATAGCCGGCAGCGACCCCGTCGCCATCGAGTCTCAAAAGGATGCGTCCGCCGCCCATCAAAAGCAGCCTGGCCGACGGGTCGGCAAGCGCCGTTTCGGTCGAATCGTCGGCCCGTTTCTCGGATTGCCGGTCGATGATGTTGCCGGCAAAGCCAACGAACTGGCTGGGCTCGGCGGGCGGCGCGTCGAAAAGGCGAAATGGCATGGAGGGCTCTGGTGGGAAAACGAACAGAGCGCTTATAGCGCCGCCTTGATCGTTTCGGCAAACCGGTGAATCTCGGCCCGCGCATAGGGCTCGCGCATGCCATGTCCCCAGACCGGTCCCGGCCAGCCCTGGTCGCCCTCGTTGCGGGCGACGACGTGGACGTGAAGCTGCCGCACGATGTTTCCCAGCGCCGCGCTGTTGATCTTGCTGCAGCCGGTCGCACCTTTCAGCGCCTGCGCCACCATGTTGGTCTCGAAGGTCAGCATTGTCTGGTCGAGCGGCGTCATGTCATGGATTTCCTCGATGCCCGGCCGCTGCGGCACCAGGATCAACCACGGCCAGCGCCGGTCGTTCATGACACGCAGTTCGCAGAGCCCGAGCCACATCAACTGGTCGCTGTCGGCCTCAAGCCGTGCGTCCAGCGTGAATCCGGCCTTCAGGCCCGGCATCATGCGCGTTTTCCCCGATTTTCTTGAAGGCTAGAGCGGCGGCAGGCCCCCTGCAAGCGAATCATTGGGGGGCACCGGAAGGGAATCGTCTGCGCCCTTGCAATCGGCGGCCGAATTGCCGATATGGGTTGCGGGAGGTTGGTGGTGGACGAGCCACTCGCCAACCGGGTCAGGTCCGGAAGGAAGCAGCCCTAACGAGCACGGAACGGGTCATTGTTCCAGCCTCCCGCCTTGCCGCCCTCGCCGGATCAGCCGCCGCGTCATTGACGCCGCGATGCCGCGCGGGCGAAAGTCGGTTGGAATCGGCCGCCATCCGGGATCGGGCCGTGCACGGAGTATCGAACGCGCCCATGAGCGACGCCGGCAACCAAACCCTTGGCAAGGCTGCCGGCTACAGGGTGCTTGCGCGCAAATACCGTCCCGCCGACTTTTCCGCCCTCATCGGCCAGGAGCCGATGGTGCGCACCCTCACCAACGCCTTTTCCACCGGCCGCATCGCCCAGGCCTGGATGCTGACCGGCGTGCGAGGCGTCGGCAAGACCACCACCGCGCGCATTCTCGCGCGCGCGCTGAACTACAAGACGCAGGCCATCGATCGTCCCACGGTCGACCTCAGCGAACTCGGCGAGCACTGCAAGGCGATCATGGAAGGCCGCCATGTCGACGTGATCGAGATGGACGCCGCGTCGCACACCGGCATCGATGACATCAGGGAGATCATCGAGCAGGTGCGCTATGCGCCGGTGTCGGCCCGCTACAAGGTCTATATCATCGACGAGGTCCACATGCTCTCCACGCAGGCTTTCAATGGCCTACTGAAGACGCTTGAGGAGCCGCCGCCGCATGTGAAGTTCTTCTTCGCCACCACCGAGATCCGCAAGGTGCCGATCACGGTGCTGTCGCGCTGCCAGCGATTCGATCTGAGGCGCGTCGACGCAGGCATGCTCACCGAACACCTCAAACGCATCGCCGGGCTGGAGAACATCTCCGCCGATGACGAGGCGGTGGCGATGGTTGCCCGCGCCGCCGAAGGCTCGGTGCGAGACGCCCTGTCGATCTTCGACCAGGCTATCGCGCACGGCGCCGGCGCGGTCACGGCCGAGCAGGTTAGCTCCATGCTGGGGCTGGCCGACCGCGGCCGGATCGTCGATCTGTTTGAGCATCTCATGAAGGGCGATGCGGCAGCAGCGCTGACCGAGTTCCGCGCGCAATACGATGTCGGCGCCGACCCGGCGGCCGTGCTGACCGATCTTGCCGAGTTTACCCATCTGGTGACGCGCCTGCGCTTCGTGCCGTCGGCCGCTGGCGACGTCTCGCTCGCCGAGGACGAGCGCCGCCGCGGCGTTGAGTTTGCAAAACTGCTTTCCGTGCGCGTCATGTCGCGCACATGGCAGATGCTGCTCAAGGCAATACCCGAGGTGCAGTCCTCCAACCGCCCCGCCAGTGCAGCTGAGATGGCGCTGATCCGCATCGCCCACGCAGCCGACCTGCCGACGCTCGACGAGGCGCTGAAATCGCTGGGTGACGCGCCCCGGCCTTCCCGCGCCGATGCGGCAAGGCCAGCCTCGTCTGGGTCCCAGCCGGCCACCCCAGGCAATGGCGCAAGCGCAGTTTCCACCGGACGCGTGCCGGTGGCGTCCGCTGCGTCCGGTGGTGGGCAGACCATGCGTCTGGTCGAGATGGCTTCGGCGCCCGCCGAAATGCCGAGCCCCGCTCTCGTGCCGCCGCCACCAGCAGCCGAGCTTCCGCCGGCGGTTCCGGTTAAGTCGCTCGACGACATTGCCGCCCTTGCCGACGCCAATCGCGACAAGCTCTTCAAGATATCGCTCAAGCAGTATGTCAGGCTGGTGCGCATCGAGCCGGGCCGGCTTGACGTCAGCCTGACAGGAGATGCCCCCAAGACCCTGCTTGGCGACCTGACGATCCGGCTGAAGAACTGGACCGGCCGGCAGTGGATCGTCTCGCTTTCGCGCGAGGAGGGCGGACAGACCCTCGCCGAGGTTGAGGCAGCCAGACGCAATGACGCAATCCTCGACGCCAGGAGCGATCCGGCCGTGTCGGCCATCCTGTCGCGGTTTCCCGGCGCCAGGATCATCGACGTGCGCATTCCCAACGCGCCCGATGGCGACGCAGGCGACACCGACTTGCCGCCCGATCCGGGCATCGACCCGGTGGCGGACGACGACGAAACCGATTTCTGACGGAGGCGATCATGAAGGACCTTCTCGGCCTGATGGGCAAGGCGAAGGAAATGCAGGCGAAATTCCAGGCTATGCAGGACGAGATAGCTACGCTCGAGTCCACCGGTCAGGCGGGCGGCGGACTGGTGAGCGTCACGCTGACCGGCAAGTTCGAAATGAAGTCGCTGAAGATCGACCCCTCGCTGTTCAAGGAGGACGAGGTCGAGATACTCGAAGATCTGGTTCTGGCCGCCCACAATGACGCTAAGGCCAAGGTCGAGGCGATCATGCAGGAGAAGACCAAGGCGCTGACGGCCGGCCTGCCTATTCCGCCCGGCATGAAGCTGCCGTTCTGAGAAAGGAGGTGGGTGGTGAAGAGTGAATGGTGAATTGAAGCCTGCGGCTCTAGCGGCGCCGCTTCTCGCTTTTCATTCCTTGCCATTCACCGTGCACCATTTCACCATTCACCGCATGTCCTCCAAACGAATCGCCGGCCCCGAGATCGAGCGCCTGATCCAGCTTCTGGCAAAAGTGCCGGGGCTTGGGCCGCGCTCGGCGCGCCGCGCCGCGCTCCATCTGATCAAGAAGAAAGAGCAGCTGCTGTCGCCACTCGCCGACGCCATGGGCGAGGCGCTCGACAAGGTGCGCATCTGCTCAGTCTGCGGCAACGTCGACACCAGCGACCCCTGCATGATCTGCACCGATGCCAGGCGTGATCCCACCACGGTCATCGTGGTGGAGGACGTTTCCGACCTCTGGGCGCTTGAGCGCGCCGGATCGATGAACGCGCGTTTCCATGTGCTTGGCGGCACTCTCTCGCCGCTCGACGGCATAGGCCCCGACCAGCTCAACATCAGGACGCTGGTCGACCGGGTTGCCGACGGCGAGGTCAAGGAGATCATCCTCGCGGTCAATGCCACGGTCGAGGGCCAGACCACCGCGCACTACCTGACGGACCAGCTCGCCGGCTTCGGCGTCAAGGTCACTCGACTGGCGCATGGCGTACCGGTCGGCGGCGAACTCGACTATCTCGACGAGGGCACCCTGTCGGCTGCGCTGAAGTCGCGGACAGTGTTTTGACATGGTTGTTGTCGGGAAGGTCCGGATGGCGACTTTCGTTGCTTTGTCGAAACTACAAGCCCCCCCAGAGGGGGGTGCCAGCGACTGCTTTGCGTTGATCCTCGCGCTTCTGCTGAGCATTGTTGTCGTTCTTCCCGCTTCCGCCGCAAAAATCGACGACCAGTTTCGTACCTGGCTGGAAACCGACCTGTGGCCCGAAGCCAAGGCCAGCGGCGTATCGAAACAGACGTTCGACGCGGCCTTCGCCGGCGTGACGCCAAATCTCGAACTGCCCGATCTGGTCATGCCCGGCGAGAAGCCCAAGACGCCGAAGAAGCAGATGCAGGCCGAGTTCGGCTCGCCCGGCAACTATTTCGCTGAGAAGACCATCGGCGCGGTTAGCGCTGGCGGTCGGTCCCGCGCCGGCAAGCATGCCGGCACGTTGGCGGCGATCGAGAAGCGATACGGCGTGCCTTCTGGCGTTGTGCTGGCGATCTGGGGGCGTGAATCGGGTTTTGGCGCGGCGAAAATCCCGTTCGATGCGTTCGAGGTGCTGGGCACCAAGGCGTTTCTGGCGACCCGCAAGGAGATGTTCCGCACCGAGGTCATCGCCGCGCTGGTCATGCTTCAGCAGGACCGCGTCACGCGCAAGATGATGAAATCCTCCTGGGCCGGCGCGCTTGGCCAGCCGCAATTCCTGCCGACTTCGTTCCTCAAGCATGCGGTCGATTTCGATGGCGACGGCGTAACCGATATCTGGAATTCGACGCCGGACACGCTGGCCTCGATCGCCAACTACCTCGTCGACTATGGCTGGGTGAAGGGTCGCGACTGGGGCTTCGAGGTCACCGTACCCCAGGCAGTCTCCTGCGCGCTGGAGGGACCGGATCAGGGCAAGAAGATCTCTGACTGGGCGGCGCTCGGGATAGACCGGGTCAACGGCAAGCCGTTCCCGAAGGGTGAACTCAAGGCCGAGGGCTTCCTGCTGATGCCGGCGGGGCGCAGCGGCCCGGCCTTCATCGTGACGCCGAACTTCTATGTGCTCAAGGAATACAACGAGAGCGACCTATACGCGCTTTTCATCGGCCACGGCGCCGACCGCATCGCCGGCGGCGACCGGACGTTTGCCGGCAAATGGGGCAAGGTCGGCGGTCTCTACCGCTCCGACATCGCCGCCCTGCAGCGCGGTCTGGAAAAGCTGGGTTACGACGTCGGAAGCGCCGACGGCCTGCCCGGTTTCAAGACGCGCCGTTCGATCGGCGACTGGCAGGCGAAGAATGGACAGACGCCTACCTGCTTTCCAGACGCCGGGATCGTCGCGGCGCTCCGCTAGTCAGGCAGCCTGCGACAGGGCGCTATTGGCCTCGGCCAGGATCTCGAATGACCGCAGCCGCGCCTTGTGGTCGAAGACTTGCGCGGTGACCATCAGTTCGTCGGCGCCGGTCCGACGCACGAAATCGTCGAGGCCGCTGCGCACGGTCGACGGCGAGCCGACGATGGCGCAGGAAAGTGCGCCGGCCAGCATGCCTTTGGCCATCGGGTCAAGCGTCGCTTCGAAATTCTCAACCGGCGGCCGCAGCTTGCCCGGCCGGCCGGTGCGCAGGTTGACGAAGGCCTGCTGCAGCGAACTGAACAGCAGCTTCGCTTCCGCGTCCGTGTCTGCCGCGAACACATTGAGGCCCAGCATCAGTCGCGGCTTTGCCAGCCGCTCGGAAGGCTGGAAGCGCGAGCGGTAGATGTCGATGGCGTGTTCCATCTCCGCTGGCGCGAAGTGCGAGGCGAATGCGTAGGGCAGGCCGAGCATGGCCGCGAGTTGCGCGCCATAGGTCGACGAACCCAGCACCCAGACCTCGACCTCTTCGCCTTCGCCCGGCACCGCGCGCACGCGCTGGCCAGGTTCGGCCGGCGCGAAATAGTTCATCAACTCGACAACGTCCTGCGGGAAATTGTCGACGCCCGCTTCAAGGTTGCGGCGCAGCGCCCGCGCGGTCAGCATATCGGTGCCTGGCGCACGGCCAAGCCCGAGGTCGATGCGGCCAGGATGCAATGCGGCCAGCGTTCCGAACTGCTCGGCGATCACCAGCGGCGCGTGGTTGGGCAGCATGATGCCGCCGGCGCCGACGCGGATAGTCGATGTCCCCGCCGCGACATGGCCGATCACCACCGACGTCGCAGCGCTCGCTATCCCGGGCATATTGTGGTGCTCGGCCAGCCAGTAGCGGTTGTATCCAAGCTGTTCGGCGTGACGCGCAAGGTCGAGCGTGTTGCGCAGCGACTCGCCCGCCGTGCTGCCTTCAGGAACCGGCGAAAGATCGAGAACGGAAAGGACGGCCATGTGCGATCTCCGGCGTTGGTGCTGTCGGCGGATATAGGAACAGGCCCGGCACAACGCAACGAACGCCCGTCGCCTATGATGCGGCCTGGGCCGGTGCTGCCTGGACCTCTGCCGGGTCCTGCACCTGATGCGCCGCCAGGAAGTTGCCGACGTTGCTCCAGCTGTCGAAATGATCGCAGAACACCTTGATGATCACCAGAAGCGGCACCGCAATCAGCGCGCCGACGAAACCCCACAGCCACGACCAGAAGGCCACCGCGATGAAGATTGCGACCGCGTTGATTTCCAGCCGCCGGCCGACGACGAGCGGCGTGACCACCTGGCCTTCGATGATGTTGCAGACCACGACGAACGCCGGCGCCAGCAGCGCATAGGACAGGGTGTCGAAGGTGATGATGGAAATTGCCGCGACGAGCAGGATAGTCACAAGTGCGCCGACATAAGGCAGGAAATTGAGTGCCGCGGCAGCCACGCCCCAGACCGCCGGGTTGGGCATGCCCAGCGCCCACAGGCCGACGCCGATCGCTATGCCAAGCCCGGTGTTGATGACGGCCACCGTCAACAGGTAGCGCGAAATTTCCCGCTCCACGTCGTAGACGATGCGCAGCGCACGCTTCTTCTCGCTGAGCCGCGTGAACGACTGGATGATCTTTTCGTAGAACATCGTGCCTGACGCCAGCAGGAACAGGGACAGCACGAAGGTGATCGCGGCGGTCGTCAGTCCCGACAGAAGGTTGCCTGCCGCCTGCGACACGACACCAGGCTGGGCGACGACGACGCGCTGCACGCCCGGTTCCTGCGCCGTCTCGGCGACCTTCTCCACTTCGTGCGAAACCGCCATGAACTTTTCGAAAGGATGGCGCAACTCGGACAGGCGCTCGGTAATGCGACGTCCGATTTCGGGTGCGTCGCTGGCCAGTTGGACGATCGGCCCCGACAGGAAATATCCCGCGCCCCCGATGGCTGCGACCGACAGCAGGACCAGCAGCGTCGCCGACACAGCCTCCGGTACCCCCCGCTTTTTCAGGAAGCGTACGATCGGCGTCAGCATCAAGGCGAGCAGGAATGCCAGGATGACCGGCATCACGAAATCGCGGGCAAAATAGAGCGCATAGACGCACGTCAGCATGAAGATGCCACCCAGCAGCGACCGGATCATCTTGGTCTCGCCAAAGTGCAATGCCCTGTCGGATTGCGAGCACAGCTCCACGCTTTCCGGCGGCTGTGTGCCGGAAACTGCCGAATCGGTGGTCATGACGTTGCCCTCAATCGTCCGGACGGATGCCGGCATTGGCGCTCAATGCGCCAGCAGGCAACTGGTTCCGGCCGATCTCGGGCCGCGTTTGGGTCTGGCCCCGCGTTTTTTCATGGGAGTGATGCCAGAAACTGGCTTGAACTCTTTCGCGCCATGCGTATGTAAGCGTCGCTGGACTGCTTCAAGGACTGAGATTGGCTGTGTATCGGGAAAAAGATGTCTTCGAGCGCCGTAATGCGGCGAACGAGGCCAAGAAAGCGTTGCTTGACCGCTTCAAGGCAAGGCCGTCGGAAGACGACCCGGCCGTGCAGGAGCGCAAGGCTCAGCGTCAGGCCATCATAGAAGCGCGCGAGAAGCGGGCTGTCGAAAAGGAAAGGCTGCTCCAGGAGCGGCTCGCCCGCGAGGCGATCGAACGCGCCGAGCGCGAAGCGGCCGAGGCTGCTGCGCGGCTTGCAGCCGAGGAAGCCGCGAAAGCCGAATCCAGGGCTCGCGAGGCCGAGGAAAATGAGCGCATCGCGCGGCTGCTTGCCGACGAGGCCGAACGCAAGGCCAAGCGCGACGCGCGCTATGCCGCGCGCAAGGCGCGCTCAGGCCGCCACTAGGCCGCGCCCTATGGGCCACGCTTTTGCAGGGTTGCCGTCAGCCGCCGGCTGACGGGCTGCCTATTTTTCTTTTTGCCTGGAAGCAGCAACCGGCGGCGCCTTCAGGGCAGGCGCGGCGACCGGCTTCTTGGCGTCCTTCTTCGGCTTACGGACTTCCTTCTTGGCTTTCATGCTGCCTTTGGCCATGATTCGCTCCCTGGTTGACGGATAGCCAGTGAAACAAGACTCTGCTCCAACGGCAAGAGTCCGCGCGCGCCTCATCCCCTCCTGAATCTTGTGCTTTGTGCCCAATGCGGTGCATATGCCGTTGCTGGCCATGGGAGGGCGTTATGAAGATCGACGGTGGTTGTCACTGCGGAGCCATCGCCTACGAGGCGGACATTGACCCGGAAATGGTCGGCATCTGCCACTGTTCCGACTGTCAGACGCTGTCCGGCACCGCCTTCCGCGTTGTCGTCTTTGCTCCGCAGGACAGGTTCCGGCTGACGCGCGGAACCCCCAAGCTTTACGTTAAGACCGCCGAAAGCGGCAACAAGCGGGCCCAGGCGTTCTGCGCCGATTGCGGCTCGCCAATCTATGCCACCTCTGTTGACGACGGGCCGAAAGCCTATGGCATCCGCGTTGGCACAGCGCGGCAGCGGGATGAACTGAAGCCGAAGCGGCAGGTCTGGCATCGCTCGGCCGTGTCGTGGTTGCCGGAAATGGAAGGCCTCGTCACCAAGGAGAAAGGCTGAACTCCGCAGCCTCAGGCGCCTTCGTCTACGACCCGCAGGCGAAGCTGGCCGCTCTTGGTAGCGACCGAGGCGCTTTCATTCGCCGCCGGCAGCGCGCGCGAAACTTCGGCCTCGTCGATGGCATCAGCGCCGAGTTCCACGTCCTTGATTCGCTGACCTCGCCTGGTCACCTTTTCCGTCGAGGTGACGATTTGCTCGATATCCCGGCTTGTCAGGGCAAAATGCGTTTGCAGCTTGCGCACCCGCTCATCCAGTCGTGAAAGATCGTCCATCAGCCGCGAGACCTCGCCCTGGATCAGATGCGCCTGCTCGCGCATCCGGGCGTCCTTGAGAATAGATTGCACCACCTGGATCGACAGCATCAGCAGCGAGGGCGACACGATAACCACGCGCGCACGATGCGCCTTCTGGACCACCGCCTCGAAATTCTCGTGGATCTCGGCGAAAATCGATTCCGATGGAACGAACATGAAAGCCGTTTCCTGCGTCTCGCCCGCGATCAGGTATTTATCGGCGATCGCCTTGATGTGGTATTCGACATCGCGCCGGAACGCCTGCGCGGCATATTTCGGCGCGTCCCCGGCATTCTCGGCCTCGGCGGCGGCGCGGATGGCGTTCCAGGCTTCAAGCGGAAACTTGGCGTCGATAACCAGCGACGGCGTGCCGTTGGGCATCTTGACCAGGCAGTCAGGCCGGCTCCCGTTCGACAGCGTCGCCTGGAACTCGTAGGCGCCCTGCGGCAGCCCGTCGGCGACGATAGCCTCCATGCGCGACTGGCCAAAAGCGCCGCGCGTCTGCTTGTTGGACAAGATCGCCTGCAACTGAACGACCTGCCCTGCAAGCGACTGGATGTTGTTCTGGGCGCTGTCGATCACGGCCAGTCGCTCCTGCAGTTTGGCCAACGATTCATGCGTCGATTTTGTTTGTTCCGTGATGGTCAGTCCGATCCGTCCGGTCATGGAGTCGAGCCGCTGGCCGAGTGAAAGGTTGAGTTCGGCCTGGCGCGCCGTCAGCGCGTCATTCATCTGGCTCATGCGGCCATGCATCTCGACCTGCTGGCGCACAAGTTCGGCAATTCCCGTCCCGGCGTCCTGAGCCAGCCGTGCCGCTTCGGCGGCGTGCTGCGCGCGCGCCCGTGACGAACGCCACAGCGCAACCGCCAGAACGACGAGAAGCAGCAACACGACGCCCGCGCCCACCGCCAGTGCCTGGCCCAGCGTCACCGTTGTCGCGCCAAGACGAGCGACAGGCTCCGAGAGGAGGATGCTCAATTGGTCCATCGTCCCAGCATAACCGATTCGGTCGGGCATTCCAGATCAAACCATGAACAAGCATGGATGTTGACGCTTCTATTTTGAGGTCTTAGGTGAGACGAATGTCGATCAAGCCGCTTGTCATCCTCCCCGATCCCGTCCTGCGCCTGGCTTCCAAGCCGGTCGAGCGCGTCGATGCGCCCTTGCTCAAGCTTGCCGACGACATGCTGGAGACCATGTACGACGCGCCCGGCATCGGCCTTGCCGCCATCCAGGTCGGCGAGGCGCTGCGCATGCTGGTCATCGACCTTGCCAAGGAAGGCGACGCGCCGGCCCCGCAGGTCTTCATAAACCCCGAAATTCTTCAAGGCTCCGATGAGCGGTCGGTTTACGAGGAGGGCTGCCTGTCCATCCCGGACTATTATGCAGAGGTTGAACGCCCGGCGCAGGTACGCGTGCGCCATCTCGACCGCGACGGCAGGCTTCAGGAGGTCGAGGCCGAGGGCCTGCTTGCTACCTGTCTGCAACACGAAATCGACCATTTGAATGGCGTGCTGTTCATCGACCACATTTCGAAGCTGAAGCGCGACATGGTGGTCAAGAAGTTCAAGAAGCTCGCCAGGGACCGCCCGCCGGCCAGGACGATAGGCTGAGGTCACTCCACGTCAGTCTTGACCTGGGCCCCCAATCTCGCTTGAACGCAGCCTCGACAGGCTTGGACAGCGCTATGCCGCTCCGCATCGTCTTCATGGGTACGCCGGATTTTTCGGTACCGACGCTCCGCGCCATCGTGGATGCAGGGCACAGCGTCGTCTCCGCCTACACGCAGCCGCCGCGCCCGGCCGGCCGCCGCGGGCTCGAACTGACGCCGTCGCCGGTGCAGCGCGAGGCCGAGCGGCTTGGCATAGAGGTGCGGTCGCCCGTTTCGTTGAAGGGTCAGGCCGAACAGGAAGCCTTTGCCGCGCTCCACGCAGACGCCGCTGTCGTCGTCGCCTACGGTCTGCTGCTGCCTGCGCCCATTCTGGGAGGCACGCGGATCGGTGCGTATAACGGACACGCGTCGCTGCTACCGCGCTGGCGCGGCGCCGCCCCCATCCAGCGCGCCATCATGGCCGGCGACCGCGAGACCGGCATGATGATCATGAAGATGGACGCCGGCCTCGACACCGGACCGGTGGCGTTGACGGAGCGCATCGGCATAGCCGCGGACGAGACCAGCGGCGAACTGCACGACAGGATGATGATGGTCGGCGCGAGGCTTATGGTAGAGGCCCTGGCCCGGCTGGAAGCCGGCGCGCTGGTGTTGACGCCACAGCCTGCAGATGGTGTGGTTTATGCCAGGAAGATCGACAAGGCGGAGACGCGCATCGACTGGCGACTGCCGGCCGCCGAACTCCACGACCGCATTCGCGGCCTGTCACCTTTTCCCGGCGCATGGTGCGAGATGACTGCCGGCAGTGCTGCGGAACGGCTGAAGATCCTGCGCGCCACGCTGGCATCGGGCGGTGGCGCTCCGGGCGAGGTGCTGGACGATCGTCTTGCGATTGCCTGCGGGCAGGGAGCCCTGCGGCTGGTGGAATTGCAACGGGCCGGTGGCAGGCCCGTGACCGCGGATGAGTTTCTCCGCGGAACGAAACTGGAAATGGGAACGAGACTGTCATGAGCATGATGTCGATCAGGACCGCGACTCACAGGGATCGCGAGGCTATCCGCCGCGTCGAGGAGCACGCTTTCGGCCAGCAGACCGAAGCCGGCCTTGTTGACGCGCTGGTGGAAAGTGGCGCAGCCGTTCTTGAACTGGTGGCTGAGGAGGATGGGCAAGTGGTAGGCCATGTCCTGTTTTCGCGTCTCTACGTCGACAGCGGCGCCACGAAGTTTCCGGCCGTGGCGCTTGCGCCGCTGGCTGTCGAGCCTTCCTTTCACGGCACGGGAATCGGCGGCGCCCTGATCCGCGAGGCGCATCTGCGTCTGAGGCAGGCCGGCGAACAGCTCTCGATCGTGCTTGGCGAACCGGCCTACTACGGCCGCTTCGGCTACGCGCATGGCCAGGCCGGCAAGTTCCAGAGCGACTACCAGTGCGAGGCCCTGCAGGCTATCGCCTGGGGCGAGGTGCCCGAAACCGGCCGGCTGGTCTATGCCGCGGCCTTCCAATCCGAACTTGCCGCCTAAGGTCCGCCGTTGCCGCGCTATCGCCTCGATGTCGAATATGACGGCACGCCCTACGCCGGCTGGCAGCGGCAATCGGGCCAGCACACGGTCCAGGCGGCGATCGAGCAGGCGGTGCTTGGCTTTTGCGGCGATACGGTTTCGTTGCGCGGCGCCGGCCGCACCGACTCCGGTGTCCACGCCGCCGGCCAGGTAGCCCATCTCGATCTGGCGAAGGACTGGCCGCAAGATACCGTACGCGACGCCATCAACGCACATCTGGCCATGGCAGGCGAAGCGGTCGCCATCATTGCGGCTGCCAGGGTCGCCGACGATTTCGACGCGCGTTTTTCCGCTACTGGGCGTCATTATCTCTTCAGGATACTCAACCGGCGCGCCCCGCCGGCTCTGGAAAGAAACCGCGCCTGGTGGGTCGCCCGTCACCTCGACGCCGCGGCCATGCACGAGGCCGCGCAGGCGCTGGTCGGCCGCCACGATTTCACGACGTTTCGATCCGTCCAGTGCCAGGCAAAGAGCCCGCAGCGCACGCTTGACCGGCTCGACGTCGACCGCCTGGGCGATGTCATCGAGGTCAGGGCATCGGCGCGCTCGTTCCTGCACAACCAGGTCCGCTCCATGGTAGGCACGCTGAAGCGTGTCGGCGAGGGCGCATGGAGCGCTGCCGACGTGAAGTCGGCGCTCGACGCCAGGGATCGCGCCGCCTGCGGTGCGATGGCGCCGCCCGAAGGTCTCTACCTGATGAAGGTCGACTATCCGGCCTAGGTCGGAGGATATGCCGCCAGACCGAACGCCGACATGAGCAGGAGCTGGATCATCACGGCGAGCATGAACATGCCGGCGAAAATTGCTGTCGCGACCGCGGCCCCCTTGCCAAGCGCAACGTTGGTGACGCGCCAGAATGCGAAGATGTTCAGCGCAAGCAGGATGAGCGACAGGAAGTTCCTGAGGTCGGGAGGCAGCGTCACCGCCATGGCCAACAGCGGAACAGGCACCGTTGCCCAGACGAACAACGCCGATGCCCAGTTGCTTGCGACGACGAGGTGGACGAAGCGATCGGCAACGCCAAGCCGTGGCGCGACAAGCGCCAGCGCGACAATCGGCGCGACCCAGATCGCCAGATCGATTGTCGCCAGGCGGGCGACGATCGAAAGCCTGCCGCCGAGACGATCGCAAAGAAGGAATTCCAGAACCCGTCGGCGCTGAGATCCAGCAGTCGAAGGCCGTCCGGCTTGCCCAGCATCATGCGCCAGGCTCCCGTCAGATATTGCTGGATCTCTTGGCTGGATGGCATGCGGGCACAGAAAACCTGATTGTCGACTGGTCCTACCCGAACCAGTCCTGCAGAAAGCGGCTGTAGATGTTGGTCAGTGTCTCGAGGTCGGCAAGGGCGACCCGTTCGTCCACCATGTGCATGGTCTTGCCGACCAGCCCGAACTCGACGACCGGGCAATAATCCTTGATGAAGCGGGCGTCCGACGTGCCCCCGGACGTCGAAAGGGTGGGCGTGCGGCCGGTTACGGTGCGCACCGAACTGCACAGCGACGCGATCAGTTTCTCGTTGCGCGTCAGGAAGACTTCGCTCGGCCGGTCGCGCCAGGCGATATCGAACGCCACCGGCTCGCCGCGACCGGCGCGGTATTTCGAGCGCTTGCTGGCGCGATCGAGCCGGTTGTGGATTTCGGCCTGCAGCGTATCGGAGTTCCAGGTGTCGTTGAAGCGCACGTTGAAGGCCGCGGTCGCCTTCGCGGGCAGGACATTCACGGAAGGATTGCCGACATCGATCGAGGTTATCTCGAGGTTGGACGCCTGGAAATCCTGCGTACCGGCATCGAGCGCCGGCAGCAGCAGCGCTTCGACTAGCGCCAGCAGCCCGCGCACCGGGTTGTCGGCAAGATGCGGATAGGCGACATGCCCCTGCCTTCCATGCACCGTCAGGATGCCGGAAAGCGAGCCTCGCCTGCCGATCTTGATCATGTCGCCGAGCTGTTCGGGGTTGGTCGGCTCGCCGACGATGGCCGCGTCCCAGCTTTCGCCCCTGCTCGCCGCCCAGTCGAGCAACTTGCCCGTTCCGTTGACGGACGGCCCTTCCTCGTCGCCCGTGATCACCAGCGACACTGAGCCCTTGAAATCGCCCCTGGCTGCGATGTGCCGGGCCAGCGCCGCCACGAAACAGGCGATGCCGCCCTTCATGTCGACCGCACCGCGCCCGTACATCTCGCCGTTGTGGACCGCGGCGGAAAAAGGCGGATACTTCCAAGCCTCCTCGTCGCCCGGCGCAACGACGTCCGTGTGGCCGGCAAACATCAGGTGAGGTCCGTTGCCGGACCGCCGCGCGTAGAGGTTTTCGACGTCGGGCGTGCCGGCATCCGAGAAGACCGGTCTCTCGGTCGAGAACCCGAGCGGCTTCAGCATCGCTTCGAGCGCGGTCAGCGCTCCGCCTTCGGCGGGCGTGACCGACGCACAGCGTATCAGGGCGGCGAGGTTGGCGGCGGGATCGGTGGGCAGGCTCATGCTGGCGGGATAATCCAAAGCCGTGTCGATGTCACCAGCGAGGCAGCGCTATCCCTGCTTTGGACCCGCATCGGCTTCCATCCGCGACTGAGCCTCGATCAGCGTGATCTTCTGCCAGACCTTGCGCGAAAGGTTCGAGCCAAGTCCCTCGATGTCGTTGACGGCTGCTACCACGACGCTGTCGTTGACGGACTGCGCAAACAGCGCCGCGAGCTTGCCTGTGATGGAGAGCATCTCTGAACAATAGTCGAGATACCGCGTCAGATCCTGTCGGTTGGTGATTCGCACTGGCGACTGCGCGGTCGGCTTGAAGTCGCCAGCCAGGGCCGCCGGGTCCTTGGTCAACTGGTGCATGTCGATGACATGAACCAGCGAGCGCAGCGCATGCAGGTCTGCAAACACGCGGCGGCGCTTGATGCGCTCCTCGGTACGGGTAAGCGCGACGAAGCCAAGCCCTGCCAGCAGCAGCGTGTTGATCGACGCCTCGATGCCCTGCACGAAGTTGATCGCCTCGTCGGTCTCGATCCGGTCGAACGAGAGGATCGTGCCGACGAAGAGGAACATCGCCGCGCCCGCGCATATGGCGAGTGCGATCACGATGCGCACCCACCAGATCGGCGCCTCCAGAGCCTTGGCGGCGGCGGCCACGTCGTTCGACAGGGCGATCAGTTCGGTTGCGACGTTCCTCAGCCCGCTGTCTGGGAACCGCGCCGCGACGCGTTGTTCGAGCTTCACCGCGGTCTCGATGATCAATTTCGGATCGAGGTGGCGATATTCGCGCTGCTCATCCAGCCCCGACCTCATGTCAGGCGTTTCCCGCCGGCGCGTTCGATAGCTGGCCGTAGCGGTTTGGGCCGGCCTCGCCGGGTATCAGGCAGAGCGCGATGAAGGCGATGATGGAGATCACCGGGATGAAAAGCGCCACCGCCATGAGTCCGGGTTTGCCGACGTCGTGCAGGCGCTTCACACTGAGCGCGACATTGGCCCAGATCGCCACCACCATCACCAGCCAGAATGCGGCGGCCCAGCCCTGTCCGGCGGTGCTTTCCTGCGGCACCAGCGTGAAGCGGTACAGCAGGAACGCCTGCACGATGGCGATCAGCAGCCCCGCAAGAAAATAGGCCGCGCGGCTGACGCGGCCAGAGAAGCGGAAAAAAAGCCAGATAAGCTTGTCTTTTTCAGGCAAGAGGGTCCGGTCCGTATCTGTTGGCGCCTTTGACGCCCTCAAGTATCCCAAGTTCGACGATCAGCCAGATCGCACCGATGAGCGGAACCAGCGCGATCAAGCTCCACCAGCCGGATTTGTCGCGGTCGTGCCAGCGCTTCGCATAGAGCGCAAGGGCGAAATAGATCGAAGCCAGCGACACAATCATGCCGATGATCCCGAATCCGCTGTCGCCGATGTCCAGCCCCAGTATTGCATCGAGGATTGTCGCCACGATACTGATGGCGATCAGAATGCCGACTCCGGCCCAGAACTTGGCGCGGTTAATCCTGCCATCGAAGCTTGTGTAGAGATATTTCCAGTCCATCTACCCCTCCATCCGGACTTTGCGCCGTTGATCGGCGTGACACGAAGGTGCGTCGGCTGCCCGGAAAGATCAATCTCTGAGCAGTTCGTTGATAGAGGTCTTCGACCTTGTCTGGGCGTCGACCCGCTTGACGATGACCGCGCAGTAGAGGCCGGGGCCCGGCTCTCCGTTGCCCATCGGCTTGCCCGGCATGCTGCCTGCGACCACCACCGAGAACGGCGGCACCTCGCCATAGGTCACGCTCCCGGTGGCGCGGTCGACGATCTTGGTCGACTTGCCGATGAACACGCCCATGCCGAGCACGGATCCCTCGCGCACGATGCAGCCTTCAACCACCTCCGAACGCGCCCCGATGAAGCAGTCGTCCTCGATGATGGTCGGCCCGGCCTGCATGGGCTCCAGAACGCCGCCTATGCCTACGCCGCCCGACAGATGGACATGCTTGCCGATCTGCGCGCAGGAACCGACGGTGGCCCATGTGTCGACCATCGTGCCTTCGCCGACATAGGCGCCGAGGTTGACGAAGGACGGCATCAGGATGGCATTCGGCGCAATGTAGGCCGAACGGCGCACGATGGCAGCAGGAACCGAGCGGAACCCGGCCTTCTCGAAGTCGGCCGCACTCCAGCCGTCGAACTTGGATGGCACCTTGTCCCACCACACGGCGTTGCCGGGCCCGCCCTTGATGATCTCCATTGGGTTGAGCCGGAACGACAGCAGCACCGCCTTCTTCAGCCACTGGTTGACGGCCCATCGCCCGTCCGCTTGCCGTTCGGCCACCCGCGCCTCGCCCTTGTCGAGCAGGGCGAGCGCCGTATCGATCGCGTCACGGACCTCGCCCTTCGTCGCGGTGGAGATCGTATCCCGCGCCTCGAATGCCTTGTCGATGATGCTCTCAAGCTGCGACAGGTCGGCCATGCCCTTGAAATCCCCCGATACAACGTGCTGTTAAGTCTGTGGCCGGTAAGCTCCGGCCGAAATCGCGCGGACCCTATGTCAAGCCTCCAGGAGGGTCAATCGCGCCTGCGCCACGGGACAGCGCTGATGGAACGGGCAGGAAGATGAATTTGACCGAGAACGCGGGATGGACCCCGCTGCCGCATGCCGACGAGGATCTGGAGCGCGC
>JAPLOZ010000040.1 GCA_026400435.1 Hyphomicrobiales bacterium
CACCATGCCGATCACCGTGCCGGTGAAGTTGTGCACGAGGCGCAGCGGCAGCTCGATCAGCCCCGCATCGGTCAGCCAGGTGTTGATGAGGCCGCGATTGGACAGAAGGGCCACCCAGCCGAAGGCGCGCGTCAGAAGCGATATCCAGAACGGCACAAGAATGCAGAACTCGGCGATCATGCGTTGCGTCGGCGTGCCGCGTACCCAGACGAAGGCAAGCACGTAGGCGCACACCACCGAGGCAACGGTGACCGCGAGACAGATGCGCAATGTGCGCAGGAAGACGGACTGCACCAACGGATCGGTCAGCAGCACGCCATATTGCCCGATGCCCGGTTCGGGCAGCGTGAAGCTCCACTGCACGATGCCGAGGAACGGCACGACATATGCTAGGGCGAGAAAGATGAGCAGCGGCGCTGTCAGCAGCGCCGCTCCAAATCGCGTGGTCAGGTCGCGCATCCGCGGACCCCCGGACAGATCAGGCCGAAATGATCTTGGTGTATTCGTCCAGCGCCGGCCCGTAATTGTCGGCGTACCAAGGCATATCGAGCGCGATCTGCTTGGCCATGTTTGCAGGATCGACCGGGTTGAAGCGCTTGCGGTCGTCCGGGACGAGCGCGTCGGCGGCCGGATTGGCCGGGCCCTGTCCGAGCAGATCGAACATGACCATCTGCTTCTGCGGATCCTGGGCGCTGGCGATGAACTTCATCGCATTGTCGCGCCCACCCGGGTTGCCCTTGATGACCGCCATGGCGCCGGGCGAAATCAGCCCCTGATCCCAGACGAACTTGATCTTGCCGCCGGAATCCTTCTCGATCAGCGACGCGCGCGTCGACCAGATCAGCGCCATGGAAGCTTCGCCGTCGAGCAGGATCGACTGGCTCTCGGCGCCGCCGCCCCAGTATGCGACTACGTTTTCCTTGAATGCCGCGATCTTGTCATGCGCCCGCTTCAGATCGAGCGGATACAGCTTTTCGGGCGCAACGCCGTCGGCGAGCAACGCTGCTTCCCACATACCGGCGCCCCACTTGTAGAGCGAACGCTTGCCGGGGAACTTGGCGACGTCGAAAAAGTCGGCCATGCCTGTCGGCGCCTTGTCTCCAAACTTCTCGGCGTCATAGGCGATGACGTAGGAGAAGAAGTAGGTCGAAGCGGCGAAGTCCCAGCCGAAACCCGGACGCATCTTGTTCTTGTCGACGACGGCATAGTCGATCTCGTCCATCATGCCCTGCTTGCCGAGCGTGATCGCCGAGAACGGATCGGCGTCGACGATGTCCCAGCTTGGCGCGCCGCTCTTGAACTGCGCGGCGATGGCGCCTTCGGTCGGGCCTGAACCGTCCTGCTTCACCGCCACGCCCGTCTCGGCCTGGAAAGGCGCGCCATAGGCCTTGTCGTAGGCCGTCATGGCATCGCCGCCCCAGTTGACGAATACGAGTTCGTTGGCCGCCGCATGCGCATCAGACGCGCGCATGAGCGCCGGGCCGCCGGCCAGCAGCATCGCGGCTGCTTGCACGAAACGGCGGCGCGAGATCTCGCCGCGCTTGACCTTGTCGGCGAGGATTTCCAGGCAGTCTTTTTGGAAAGCTTCGTTCATGGCAGTTCCCCTTGTTGTTTATCGAGTTCGTAGTTCATTTTTTCCGTTTTCCTCAGCCACCGGCCGGGAGTAGGAAACCCTGCTCCGCCGGCCATGTGAGCCAGACGGGCTTATCTGCAGCGATCGAGGTGGCAACTCTTTCCGTCGGCACGGACAGCGTGAGCTTCGACCCGACATCAGTCCGCAGTTCGAGCTTGGTGGCGGAGCCCAGATAGGTCGACGCCGTGGCTGTCGCCGAAATGCCGTTCTCGCCGGGCTTTGGTGCCGATGCGATCGACATGTGCTCCGGCCTTATGGCAAGCACCGCGCTGCTGCCTATGCCGGTCACGCCGCCAACGGTCCTGAGTTCGCAGCCGTCGAAAAAGCCGGTTGCCCCGGCGCTGTCGTGGCGCACGTCGGTCAACGGCAACATGTTGATCTCGCCGAGGAATTCGGCGACGAAGCGGTTGGCGGGACGTTCGTACACCTGCTGTGGCGGGCCAACCTGCAGCAATTCGCCATGGTTGAATATGGCGACCCGCGAAGACAGCGCGAGCGCCTCGCTCTGGTCGTGCGTTACAAAGACGAAGGTCGTGCCGGTCTCCTGATGGAGGCGCTTGACCTCGGTCTGCATCTGTTCCCTGAGGTTCTTGTCGAGAGCCGAGAACGGTTCGTCGAGCAGCAGCACGCCCGGTTCGAACACCAACGCGCGCGCAAGCGCGACGCGCTGCTGCTGGCCACCGGAAAGTTTGGACGGCAGCTTCTTTTCATGACCACGCAAACCGACGCGCTCGACCATTTCTGAAACCCGTCGGCCGATCTCTTCGGCCGCCATCTTTCGGATCCGCAACGGAAAGCCGATGTTCTGCTCAACCGTCATATGCGGAAAGAGCGCATACCCCTGAAATACCATTCCGGATGATCGCTTTTCCGCCGGCAACGTCGTGATATCCACGCCGTCGCGCACAAGTCGCCCAGCCGTGGGCGCCAGGAACCCGGCGAGTATCATCAGGAAGGTGGTCTTGCCCGAACCGGAAGGGCCCAGGAGGGTCAGGAATTCGCCTCGGCCGATGTCGAGTGTCAGGTTCTTGAGGGCATGGAACGAGCCGAAGCTCATGCCAATTCCCGCTGCATTGATTTCCGCGGCAGGGCTAGCCCGCATGTCTCTCCCTCAGACGCTGCAAGCAAAATCGTATGCGTGCGCCGGGTTCACCGCAACCGAATATTTTTCGCTGGATTGGCAAATTCCATTCACCTTTGGCGGTCATGCGTAAGCGCTCCGGGCCATTGCCTCCGTATCGGCAAGACGCAAACGCAGCCAGTTTGCAAACGCCGACAGGATCGGGTGCGACGACTTGGAATGCTCGCTGACCAGATAGTAGGAGCGCGGCGATCGGATGGCGATGTCGAAGGGGCGAACGAGCCTGCCGTCCGTCAACGCCCTGCGGCCCGTCAGTTCATCTCCCATCGCGATCCCCTGCCCGGCGATCGCTGCCGAGAACACAAGATTCATGTCAGAAAATATGATGCCGCCTTCAGGGTCGGGGTTGACCACCCTGGTAAGCGCCAACCAACGCGACCAATCATCGAAATCGCCCAGATGCAGAAGGTTGCCGCGCAAGACATCGGACGGCTTTGACAAGCCGCCAAGTTTGTTGAGGAGGCTCGGACTGCACAGCGGCGTGAATTCGACTTCGCACAGCATCTCGACCGATCGGTTGGGCCAGTTGCCATCCCCGAAGGCAATGAATGCGTCTGCGTCGGGATTGCTCACATCCTCGAGCCTTCGTGGCGTAAGGATGCGCAGCGAAACGTCCGGGTAAATTTCCTGGAACGCTGCAATATGCGTGCATAGCCACAGCGACGCGAAGCCTGGCGTGCAGCTGATGCTGAATGAACCGCCGATGCTGCCTGCATCATTTCCCGCTCCCGCGTCGCCGAGCGCGACAAGCGCCTTGCGCACCTCATGCGCGTAACGCCTGCCACGGGCGGTCAGCGCAACCCCCTTGCCGATGCGTTCGAGCAGGCCAAAGCCGAGTTCGCGCTCCAGCAGACGGAGTTGGTGGCTGACAGCGCTGCGGGTGAGATGCAGTTCGTCGGCGGCGCGCCAGACGCTGCCATGACGTGCGAAACTGTCGAGCGCGCGCAGCGCCTGGGTCGAGGGAATTCGCAAGCGGCCTCCAAAGGTGAACGGATTTTGCGCAAACTGCGAAAACTTATCACTTTTTGCGAAGTCTTTTCACTGCTTTCCTGTCGGCCGAGGAAAAAACCGTGATCACTTCTGCACAGGAAACGGCTCTCGCATTTCTCGATCAGGCCCGTCCCAGTCTGTCGGCCTGGACGAGGACCATTTTCGACTTCGGTGAAACGGCTTGGCGCGAGTACGAATCTTCGGCCTGGTACATCGACCTCCTGCGCAAGGAAGGATTTGAAGTCGAGGCCGGCTCCGGCGGAATGCCTACCGCATTTGCGGCGCGGTGGACGAACGGCCCCGGCCCGACGATCGGGATGTTCGCCGAATACGACGCGGTTCCTGGCAATTGCCAGGATGCCGCGACGGTGAAGCGCCCGCGACCGGGCCTCAGCGAACATGCAGGCGGACATACCGACCCGCACTCCGGACTGGGCATTGCAAGCCTCGGCGCCCTTCTGGCGACGAAGGCCGCCATGCAGCAGCGGGGCATAAAGGGCACGCTACGCTTTACCGGAGAGCCTGCCGAGAAGGTTCGTGGCTCCAAGCCGATACATGCTGCCAAGGGATACTATGATGGGCTGGACGGGATGATCTCCTTCCACCCATTCTACATGCTGCCGCTCTGCAACACAGTCCGCTGGGATACGCATTGCGGCGCTGCCTATGCGATGATCTATCGATTCATCTGCGACCAGCCGGAGCGGTGGGCCCGCAGCGACAGTGCGCCGATCCCGCAGTCGCATTCCGCACCGCGGGCGCCCGGCGCCAACGACGCGCTGATGATGATGTACATGTCCTCCAAGGCGCTGCGCGATTCCATGCTGCCGCATCAGGGCGGCTGGTCGATCAGCGAAGCCATCCTGACCGCAGGCCAGGCAACTGCGGACAATCTCCCGGCGGGCCTCGCCGAAATCCAGTACATGATCCGTGTGCCGACAATCGTCATGGCCGAACAGGCGGCCGCGGTGCTCGACAGGAACGCCGATGCGGCAGCGCGCATGACGGGATGCCGTTTCGAGAAGCACTGGGTGTCGAAGTCGAGGCCCGGGCTGGCGAACCACGCGATGGCGACGATCGCCTACGAAGCGCTCTCGGCGGTGGGGCCGCCGCGCTGGAGCGACAACGCCAAGGCAATCGCCAGGGAAATTCAGGTCAACGCCGGTGCTCAAGCACTAGACGAGCCCTTCCTGGCCGAATGCGAGAGGCTGATATCGCCGCAGGAGGCCGAGGCGATCCTGCGGCGAGACCTGCCGGCCTGGCAGACCAACTCGACCTCCGACGACTACACCGAGATGTGCTGGCACGCGCCGACCGCGCGCATCTATGTGGCGCGACCCGCGTTGCGCGGGCCGGGGGGCTTTGCATATCCTTCCTGGGCGATGAATGCGCTGGGCGGAATTCCCAAGACGATCGACCCGATGGTTGACTGCGCGTCGCGGACCGTCGCGCTCACAGCGCTGCGGCTGATCGAGGATTCCGCCATGCGCAAAGAGGCGAGACTGGAGTTCGTCGAGCGCACCGGCGGCGGCGTCGGCGGAAAGAACTGGATCGCGCCGCTCTGCGACTATGCGCCCCCCATTGATTTCCGCTGGCCGGAATATGTCACGACGCCGCGCGGCCGCGACTGGTGGATACCGACCCCGCTCAACCGAGGAGAACAAACATGACCCTGCACGAACGCATCGTGACCGACGAGCCCTTCACGCTACAGCGCCGCAACCCTGCCGGCGACACCAAGCCTCTTTCCGGCTGGGGCTTTCGCAACGAAACCGATCCGCTGACCGATGTGCTGCTGGGATCGCCGGCGTACCTGCGCCATCTCGCGACAAGCTCGCTGTCGCGCAAGCATTTGCGCGAAGCCCCCTGCAACATCCAGACCGCGCAGGCGCAACACAAGGATCTGGTGGCCGCCTATGAGAATTTCGGGGTCAAGATTCATTGGCACAACCCCACGCCCGAACTACCCATGCAGGTCTACTCACGCGATTCGAGCGTGATGACGCCCTACGGCGCGATCATCACCGCCATGGCCAACTGGTGGCGGCGCGGCGAGAACTACGCGGCGATCCGTACCTATGAGAAGCTTGGCATACCGATCTACGACATGGTGACGGCAGGCACGTTCGAGGGTGGCGATTTCAACGTCATCGAGGACGGCGTCGTACTGATCGGCTGCGGCGGCGCGCGCACGCAGGAAGAAGGCGCGCGTCAGGTGCAGGAGTGGTTCGAAAAAGAAGGCTGGGAGACGCGGCTTGCCTTCATCGACGAGTACTATGTCCACATCGACCTGATGGTGGTGCCTATTGCCGAAAAGCTGACGGCCGTCTGCCTTGCCTGCACGGAACCGGGCATTGTGGATTGGCTGAAGGGCAAGGGGCACGAAATCATCGACGTGCCGTTCCAGGATACGATGGCTCTGGGCTGCAACTTCATGTCGCTTGGCAACGACCGGGTCATCGCGCCGACCGTATCGAAGACCCTGATCGGCCAGTTGAAGGCGCGCGGCTTCGATGTCGCTGCCGTCGACATGAGCGAAATCTCCAAGACCGGCGGCGGCATCCATTGCATGGCGCAGGCGCTGAAGCGCGACGCGAATTGAATTGTCGCGCGTGGGAAATGTGAGAATGGCCGAAGGTCACACGATCTTCGGCCAGGTATCGGAGAGCTTGTATCCCTGCTGGAATGGATCGTCGGGATCTAGCATCTCCTGCCGCGTTCCGGTGATCCACGCCCGGCCTGAAATGCTCGGAACGATGGCTGGCTTTTCACCGACAGTCGTCTCGCTCTCGATGCGGCAGTGAAACTCCGTGTCGATGATGGACCTGCCGACAAACCGGTCGCCGGTCTTCAGCAGGCCTCGTGCGTGAAGCACCGCCATCCTTGCCGAACAGCCAGTTCCGGTGGGCGACCGGTCGAGCTTGCCCGGCTGGATGACGACGGTGTTGCGGCCTGTGGCGATGCCGCCGACATGTTCCACCGGGTTGGTGAACTGGCAGAACGAGATATGCGACCAGTCCGGGTTGAGCGGATGGCGAAAACCGACTTGCTGGTTGGCGGCGCGCGTGATGCGCACACCCGTCTCGACCAGATCGCGCGCTTCATCAGGCACGATCGAAAAACCGAGGGACTTCGCGTCGACAATGACGAAGCTGTCACCACCGTAAGCGATATCGACCCTGAGTGTGCCCAGCCCCTCGACCTCGACGGGCGCATCGAGGCGATCGACGAAAGACGGAACATTGGTGATCCTGATCCGCTCGGCCTTGCCCGCACGGCAAGTCGCTTCGACCTCGATCAGTCCCCCGGGCGCCTCGATTGTCATTCTGGTCACAGGCTCCTGCATGGGTACGATACCGGTGTCGAGCAACACGGTCGCCACGCAGATCGAGTTCGAGCCAGACATTGGCGGTGTGTCCTCAGGCTCCATGATGATCCATGCTGCCTGCGCAGCAGGGTTTTTCGGCGGCACAAGCAGGTTGACGTGTCGAAAGACACCGCCGCGCGGCTCTTTCAGCACGAAGTTTCTGAGCGTCTGGTCGTTGGCGATGAAGCGCGACTGCGCCCACACGGTATTCCCCGGCGGCGGAAGCACTCCACCGACGATCACGTCTCCGACTTCGCCCTCGCAATGACAGGCAACGATCTCGACCAGCTTCGTCGCTCGCATCGATATCTCCAGTCCGGTGCTGACTCGCCACCCTACGCGCAGCGCAGCCTCGCTCCAAGACGCAGAATCAACTTGCCGCGGCTGCGAGGCTGTCGCGTGCGAAGGTTTCGGCTATTGCAAGGATGGCTGCGTGGATCGGCCCAGCGGTAAGGCTCGGTATAACCGATCCGTCGACGACGTGCAGATTGTCCAGACCGCGCAGTTTCAGGTCGGGATCGACGACAGAGCGATCGTCGTTTCCGATACGACAGGTGCCCGACGGATGGTGGTGGGTAATCGCCGCTCGCGCGATGAAACTGTCGATCTCGGACTTTGTTTTCAGCGGGCCGGGAAGCAACTCGCCCGCGCGCCAGTCGGCAAGCTCCGGAAGGCCGCCGATCTCGCGGGCAGCGGCGAGGGCAGCGCGAAAAAGGGTGCGGTCGCGCTCGGTTTGCAGATAGCAGGGGTCGATACTGATCGGATCGCCCGGCTCGGCGCCTGTAATCCGCAAGCTGCCGCGGCTCGACGGGTTGGTCACGCCGAACAGCAGCGAATAGGCCGTGCCGGCGGCGGGCGGCGTGAAACACTCCGATACGATCGGCGCGACGCCGCATCCGACCACAATCTCCGGACGGCCGTTTGCCGCGAAATCGCCAGCGCGCATGTAAGCCATCGATTCGGAATGCTGCAGGCGCGACGGCGTAACCGATCGCCGCGCCGCATAGAGGTTGCCCGCACCAAGCAGATGGTCCTGCAGGTTGCGGCCGAGATCGGGAGAAGAGATCTTGCAGGCGACGCCGGCGGCAGCAAGGACATCCTGCGGCCCGATGCCCGAACGCATCAACAGCGCCGGACTCTCTATCGAGCCGGCGCAGAGGATGATTTCATCGGCAACGATCTCGACGGGTCCGTCTGGCCCGATGGCATCCAGCGCGGCGACACGGGTGCGCTCAAGTTTGAGACGACGGACCAGTTGGCCAGTCAGGATCGTCAGGTTCTTGCGCGCCCGCACAGCGGGTGTCAGCCAAGCGTCGGCGACCGTCACGCGCTTGCCGTTGCGGATGGTCAGCGAGTTCGGCGTCACCCCGATCATCTCGCCGGTGTTGTGCCCGCGAACACGGGGCAGGCCAAGTGCTGCGCCTGCCTCGATGAACGCGCGGGCGACGGGACTGACCTCTTCGCCCGGCAGGTAAACGGGCAGAGGCCCGCCCTTGCCGTGGATGCCGTCACCACCGAGATTGTGGTCCTCGATCGCCATGAAGGCGGGCAGCAGCCCCTCCCAGCCCCAGCGCGCGTCGCCGGTCGCCTCGACCCAGGCCGCGAAATCCTCGGGATGTCCGCGCATGTGCCCCATGGCGTGCAGCAGGCTCGAACCGCCAATGGCGCGCCCACGCGCCCAGGAATGCACGCGTCCGGCCGTGCCGGGCTGCGCCTTGGTGCGATAGTTCCAGTCATAGCTGCGCCCCTGCAGCGCCGGCCATGCCGCTGGGTTCCAGATATCCGGATCCGTCGGCTCGCCGCCGGCTTCGATCACGGCAACCTGGCGCGAAACGTCTTCGCTCAGCCGGGCAGCAAGCAGTGCGCCGGCCGATCCGCCGCCGACGATCGCAACATCATATCGGGCCATCGTTCAGCGCTGGTCGGCGTTGACGACCTGGCCGTCCTTGGTCATCGCCTCGCCATCAAGCGAGAGCGAACAGTTGCGCAGCGGAATATCGAGATGACACGGCACGTCGCGGTCGCCGCCGGCCTCGGTGTTCGGGCCGGATGACCAAAGGAAATTGCCTGCGAAGGAGCGCGCATCCATGCCAAGCTGCGCCTCTGGATTATAGAGGCCAAGCACGGTCCAGTGCGCGCGCGTGTGCAGACCCCAGCCGACATGCGCCATCGCATAGGCGCGCGGATCGTTGAAGCTTTCCATGAATTTGCGCATGAACTCGGCGTCGAAGCCGCCCTTTATCTCGCGAATGATGCCCTTCTCGATCGTTACGGTGACCGGGTCGCGCGCATACATCTTGAAAGGCAGCAGGATATCGCCCTCGTCGATGACGATGGTGCCCTCGGCGCTTCCCTCGTTCGGCCACGTCGCGGCAAAGCAGCTCGGCCAGTGATCCCACCGCCCCGGTTCGTCGGCCAGGCCGTACTGCGTCAGAACCGGATACTGGCCTATGTCGCAGCTGAAATCGGTGCCGGCGGCGGAGGTGACTGTCATCTTCTTGGCCGCACCGATTTTCTTGGCTGCAGCGAGCACCCGCGCCTTGTCCTCGGGCGTCGGAATCATGCGCATCATGACTTCGGGAGGTTCGACCGCCAAAAGCATGCGCGCGCCGGTCTTCAGCACTTCCTCCTGCTCCCTTGAGAAGAGCAACTGGATCGTGTCGATGACCATGTCGGATGCCTTCAGGCAGGCAAGCGCGGCGGAGTTTCCCTCCAGCGGCGTCTTGCCGATATACCCCGACTTGTCGCGCGAAATGGCCTTCTCGCCGTTCATGGGCGCAAGATTGAGAACGCTGACCACGGCCCCCAAGTCGGAGGCCGCGAGACGCGCCATGCCCGCTATCTGCTGGTTGCTGTCGTCGCTGGTCAGGATGGTGACCTGTTCGCCCGGCTTGAGATTGCACATGCCGAGAACCTGCTTCCAGCCCTGGAAGAATTGAACGTCGCTGATTGCCATGCTGCGATCCTTTCGTCGTGCGCGCCGCGCCGGGCGACCTAGAGTGCTGTCCGATTGTCGAGAGAGAAGAAATTGCGGTCGTAGTGCAGCAACGGCGACTTCATGTCGCCGAACCTGATCTGCTTCACGTGCCCGATGAAGATGCTGTGGCTTTCGGTTTCGACGTCGGACGAAAGGGTGCAGTCGAGATTGATCAGCGCTCCGTCGAGCGCCGGCGCACCGGTCGCGAGACGACTCCAACGCCCGACCGCGAATTTGTTGTCGCCAGCACTGGTCTGGCCGGCGAAGCGGTGAGCCACCTCAAGTTGGTCGGCCGCCAGGATGTTCACACAGAAGCAGCCATTCTCGGTGATCGCGCGATGGGCCGCGCCCTGACGGTTGACGCAGACCAGCATCGAGGGCGGCGTGACGGAGAGCGAGCAGACGGCTGTCGCTGTCAGGCCCCGCCGAGCGTCGTCCTCGCCGGCGGTGACGACACAGACGGTGGCGGCCAGCTGGCGCATAGCGGCACGAAAATCGTGCGCAAGCGGATCAGCCGGAGGATGGGAGTGGATCATTTGGGGCCTCCCTGCGCCGAGACGCAGTTTTCAAGGAAAAGGGCGGCGCTAGCGAGCCGGCGGTCCTCTCCGCGGGCGCCGACAAGCTGGACGCCGACCGGCATGCGATGTGGTCCCTTGGCGACCGGAAGCGCCACCAACGGCACCTGGAGTACGCTCCAGAGCCTGTTGTAGATCGGGTCCCCGGTCGCCATGCCTTCCGGAGCCTCGCCGGGTGCGGCGATCGTCAGCACCGCGTCGAAGCGCGAGAGCAGCGCGTCGGCAACGTACCGCACGCCCGGCAGTACCTGCATCGCCGCGCGATAGCGATCCTCGGTCACGCGGCCCTGATCCTCAAGCATTGCGCGGGTGACAGGAGTGAGATCTTCCCAGCGCCGGCCAATCTCGTACGCCAGTGACTGCGTCACTTCCCAGCCCATCACCGCTTCGTGCAGATCGAAAATGCCGTCGAACCACGCCGGCGCAGGCAGCGTCACCACTTCGGCGCCAGCTTTTTCGGCGTAGGACGCGAGGCGCTCTACCGCCTCCTTCGCAGATGGCTCGGCTTTCTCCAATCGTGTGCCCAAAAGGACGCCGAAACGTGGCCGCTTGGGCGCCGATAGCTGCGCCAGCTCCGAACGCCCCGAGAGCGCCGCCGTACAAGCAGCCGCATCGCCGATATTGCGGGCGATGATGCCCAGCGTATCGAGCCCGTGGCAGAGCACCTTGATGCCGACCGTGTTTACAAGTCCGAACGTCGGCTTCAGCGCGGTCACACCGCAGAAGCTGGCGGGTCGGATTACAGAACCCGATGTCTGCGTCCCGAAGGCCAGCGGCACCATGCCGGCCGCAACCGCTGCGCAGGACCCCGACGAAGACCCACCCGGCGTATGGGCCGGGTTGTGCGGATTGCGGGTCTTGTTGGGGCTGGCCATGGCAAGCTCGGTGCTGACCGTCTTGCCCATCACCAAGGCACCGGAGGCCTTCGCGATCTGGACGCACGGCGCGTCCCAGAGCGGCCGGGAGCCATCGTAAAAACGCGTCCCGTATCCGGTCGGCATCTCGGCCGTCTCGATCACGTCCTTCACGCCAAGCGGCACTCCGGCGAGAGGTCCGGATGCGCCCCGCGCATCGAGCAGGTCCGCATCGTCCCGAACCTGGACTGGATCGAGATGCTGCCAGGCCATGACGGGACCGTCGACCTCGGCGATGCGCTCAAGATGCGCCTCCGCGACCGATCGGGCACTCAACCGTCCCGCCACGACCGCAGCCGCCATGTCGCGGGCGGTCATCGAAAGAATGTCGCGATTGTCCATGCCTGCGCCCCCTAGACCCGTCACCCGACGACCTGCGGGCGACGCCCTGCCCACGGGGCTGCGCGCTCGAGTTCGGCGGCAAGCGCAAAAAGCAGCGCGTCGTTGCCGAAGCCGGCGCCGAAATGCGCGCCAACGGGAAGGCCGCTGGCGGTCATGCCGAGCGGCACGCTCATCGCCGGGCAGCCTGAAGAGTTGAACACGGCAGTGAAAGGCGAATGCGCCCAGAAAAGGTCGAAGAACGCGTCGAGACCCTTGCCCGCGCCGGCGAGCGTGCCGAGCACCGGCGCGGGTTCAGCCGCGCTCGGCGTGAGCATGATGTCGTAACGCGAGAAGAAGCGGCCCATTGCACGCGCCGAAGCGTGCAACTGGTTGACGGCCCATAGGTAGCGCGTGCCCGGGACCGCAAGTCCTTCGCGCAGCCATTCCTGGTTGACAGGCTCGAGCCTGGCGATGTTTGGGGACGCAGCGTCACCGCCGGCCACGCCGAGCGCGATATTGACGCCAGCAATGACGCGCCAGGCCGCCTTAAGCGCATCGGCGTCGTAGCCTGCATCGTCGATCTCGATGACGTGGTGACCCAGGCTTTCCATCAATCTCGCGGCCTCGCGTACCACCGACAGAACTTCCGGATCGACGGTCGTTCCGAATGGCGGCTTCAGGAGCATCGCGACGTTAAGCCTTTGCGGCGGCGCGTCGAGCGCCGCCAGGTAGGTGCCCGGGCGGGCTGGCGGTGCCCAGGGATCGCCGAGGTCGGCGCCGCGGGTGACGTCGAGCATGGCGGCGCTGTCACGCACCGACCACGTCACTGCATGCGGCGTGGACATGCCGGCGATTGCTTCGGCCGCCACGGGACCGACCGGGTTGACCAGCCGCGACGGCTTGAAGCCGAACAGGCCGCAATGGCTGGCCGGCAGGCGCGTCGAGCCAGCCCCGTCGGAGCTGTTGGCAACAGGCACCATGCCGCTTGCGACCGCCGCCGCCGAGCCGCCGGAGGAGCCCCCAGGCGTACGCTCGATGTCCCAGGGATTGCGTGTTGGGCCGAAAGCGTCTGGCTCGGTGGTGAAGCTCAGGGCGAATTCCGGGGTGTTGCTCTTGCCAAGGATCACCATGCCGGCGGCCTTGTAGCGCGCGGTGATGGTGGAATCGCGCTGGCTCACCGTATGACGGTGCAGTTGCGAACCAGTGGACAGGATCATGCCCTCGGCCTCGAAGCCGGTGTTCTTCAGGAGCATGGGCACGCCCGAGAGCGGACTTGCCGGCAGACCGCGCTCTACCTGCCTGCGCGCAAGATCGAAATGCGGATGGACGACGGCGTTGAGTCTAGCGTCGAGCTGCTCGATGCGGGCAATGGCGGCTTCCAGCACCTCGACGACGCCGACCTCGCCCTTGCCAATCAGCGCAGCGAGCGCGATACCGTCGAGTTCGGCAAGCCCATCCATCGTACGGCTAGCCTATCTGCGCGCGGAAGAGGTCCAGGTCCCACATGTCGCGGGTGCCGGCAAAAAGCCCGTCGTGGATCTCGAAAAGATGCAGTCCGTCGAGCGCGATTGGACGTGGTGTCGCGCCCTCGCCCTTTGGCGTGAAAGTCCCAGTCATGTGGTAGGGAACCGCTACGGTGTCTCCAGCACGGACATAGCCGACCCGCCGCCAAGCGACATCGGGCAGCATTCGCCAGAAGCCACGCAGCCCGTCAGCCAACGCCTCCCGGCCTTCGCGCCGCTTGGACATCGCCACTTCCTCGTGCCAGCCATCCGCACGGTAGAGCGCCACCGCCGCCTCGGCGTCGCGGCCGGCATAGGCAGCGTAGAAACGGTCGATCAGCGCGGCTTGGTCCATGCACAATCCAGTATTTCCGCTGGCATCCGCGCCCAACCGACGGGCGCGGATGCCATGATCATTCGATGATCATTGGATGCCGGCGATCTTCTTCACCTGGGCGACAAAGCTTTCCCGCTTCACTTCGTTGTAGAGACGGGCGCGAAGCGCGGGCGCCGGTGTCGCGTTGACGTTTTCAAACAGAGCGACACGGCCGGCCAGCGATCCAGAGGTCATGTCCCAGATGAAGTTCATCAACTGCTCCTTGACCATCGCGCTGACGCCGTGGCCGGGCAGCAGTTCGTGCAGATAGTGCCCGATATCCGGGTTGTCGAAGGCGCTCTTGCCGAAGCGCATCACCAGGCCCTGGCCGCACATCTCCTGAAGAATATGGATGATCTTCGGATAGTTCTCGATCGAATAGAGGCGACCGGCGGTGAGCATTCCGACATCCGGGCGCATCACGTCGCCCTCGGTAAGGGTGGCGAGGGCTTCGGCGGCGGCCACGAAAGCGCGCAGCGTCTGGGCATATTCGATGAGCTGTCCGAGCATCATCTGGACGGCCGGGATCTTTCCGGTGCCGAGATAGTCGAGCACCATCTGGCCGGCGCCGACGAAGAGTTCGGCCTTAACCGCCAGACGCGTGAGCACGTGCCAGTGCGCAAACACGCAGACCGGCCCGTAGTAGCTCATTGCGGTCGGGTCGCCGAGGTTGAACAGCCGCTCCTTCGGAACGAACACGTTGTCAAAGACGATGAACTGGTCGGCTTCCTCGCCAAGGCTCGCGACCGGATGGTCGAAAGCATCGGATTCCGGCTGCGAAACCATTTCGCGCGAGATCATCTTGATGCCGTCCGTGTCGATCGGGATCGAGCCCCAGATGCAGGCGTCGGCCGGCGTGTCCTGGATACCGCCGAGATTGGTGAAGAAGATGTCGTTCGCCTGGGCGGAAATCGAACCCACGGTCTTGGCGCCGTAGATGTAGATGCCGTCCTTGGTGACCTTACGCGCCTTGAGCAGTGAGGCCTCGCCCGCCTTGGGCGACGAACGATCCGCCTGCGGACCGGCCAGGCTTTCCGACGCGGTGACATTGTTGTCGCGACCGTATTCGAGATAGCTCTCGATGTTTTCGGCGAAGTCGGGATCGACGCCCTCGATCAGCGACTTCTTCTTCTTGAAAGTCGGCAGGTAGGCGTAAAGTCCCACCACGATGGCCGGGGCGAGATCCGGCGGACGGCCGAACGTACCGGCGGTCTTGAGCGAGGTGTACTCGATCATCTTGCGTCGATCGGCGAGATCTTCCTTCGTGCGAGGGACCTGCCACGAACGGCTGACGACGGCGCCGGCATCCTTGTCGAAATAGGTCGTCGCGTCGGCATGTTCGGCGGTAAACTGATCGTCGAACATCGTGGCCAGAAGATCCACGCCCCTAGCTAGCGCAGGCTCGTCATAAACGCTGCCGAGCTTTCTTCCCCCTACCCAGATCTGGCGATTGTCGCGTAGCGACTCCTTGTATTCGGCCCCGGTCTTAAGCCTGTGCGGCTTGTCGAGCGAATTCTTGGCTTTTGCCTGTGTCACAGCAGGTCTCCCATTTGGGTTCGTGTCCGGGGCGCCGTTCTGGCGGGCGCTCCCTCGCGGTGGATGAATGACGTCAGCCGGCAGCGGCGGCTTTTTCCTTCCGCACTTCGCGGATGACTTCTGCGGCCACGCGCATCGAGTCCAGCGCAGCCGGAACGCCGCAATAGACGGCCGCCTGCAGCATTACCTCTACAATCTCCTCTTCGGTGACGCCGTTGTTCAGCGCCCCGCGGACATGCAACTTGATTTCGTGGGGACGGTTGAGCGCCGTCAACATGGCGAGGTTGAGGAAGCTTCGCGTCTTGCGCTCAAGCCCAGGGCGCGTCCAGATTTCGCCCCAGCACCACTCGGTGACGAGTTTCTGCAGCGGAGCTGTCAGGTCGTCGGCGGCCGCCAGCGACGCGTTTACATAGGCTTCGCCCAAGACCTCTTTGCGGACTTTCAGCCCTTTCTCGAATTGCTCGCCTTGGAATTCGGGAAGAGTCATGTATCTCTCCGGTGAGATCTGGACTGTCGTCGGCAGGGCAGCGGCTGCAGCGTTTGCCCATCCTTCCGATGGCATGAGTTAGACACGCTGCGCTTGACCTGTCAACAGATTGTATGACAGGAATACGGTCATACTGAAAATGCGAGTCTGCATAGCCGACGCGGTGCGGACCACCGGAAGAACGCGATGGGAGAGCCTGCGGCAGTCGATGGAGGCGAGGCGCTTTTGCCTTTCGAACTCTATGCTGTCCACTATGCAGTGCATACCGGCCGCAGTCAGTGCGACAATTTCCTCCATGCCGATCCGCATGAGGCTGGCACGGACCTTCACTATTTCGTCTGGCTCGCCCGCCGCGACCGTGAAGTCTACATCATCGACACAGGCTTTGCCGCTGCGGCGGCAGCGGCACGCGGCCGCACGCTGCTGCGCAAGCCAGCCGATGCGCTGAAGCTGCTCGGCGTCGATGCGGCGCAGGTCGAACAAGTCATCATCACCCATCTCCACTACGACCACGCCGGCACGCTGACCGACTTCCCCAGGGCGCAATTCCATATCCAGGGTGCGGAGGCTGCCTTCGCGACCGGCCCCTGCATGTGCGATCCGAAGACGCGAGCAACCTTCGACGTCGAGAACATTGTCGACTATGTGCGATGCCTTTTTGCCGGACGCGTCACCTTCCACAAGGGCGACGTCCAGCTTGCGCCGGGGCTCTGGCTTCACAAGATTCCGGGGCACACAGCTGGCCTCCAGTCGGTCCGCGTTTTCACGAAACGCGGCTGGGTCGTCGTGGCCTCCGACGCCACGCACCTCTATGCCAACATTGCCAGGAAGAACCCGTTTCCCATCTTCTACGACGAGCAATTGCTACTCAGCGGTTTCAAGCGCCTGACCGAACTCGCGCCAAGCCTCGACCACATCGTGCCCGGTCACGATCCGGCGGTGATGCGCGCCTATCGCGCGCCAGCGCCTTCTCTCGACGGGATCGTGGTGAGCCTCGACGAAACACCGATCCTTTCGTGGCAGGAACTGGCGCGATGAAGGCAACGCCATCTCCGCGGCGGGTGTTGATTACCGGATCTGCGGGCGGGCTCGGCCTTGGCCTCGCCGGCGCCTTCGCCGCGGCAGGCGACACCGTGTTCCTGAGCGATATTGCACCCGGTGTGACAGATGCGGCGCAGGCGCTTTCGAGCGCCACCGGCACGAAGGCCGGCGCCCGCGTCATCGACCTGGCGGAAGACGGAGCCGCCGACAGGCTGGCGGCCGGGGCCATCGCATTCATGGGCGGCGTCGACATTCTGGTGAACAACGCAGTCATCAGAAAGATGTCGCCGGTGGCCGGTCTTGGAGATTCAGACTGGAACAGGGCGGTCGAGGTCAATCTGTCGGCGCCGTTCAGGCTGATCCGCGCCTGCCTGCCCGGCATGCAGGAACGCGGTTGGGGCCGGATCATCAACATGGCCTCGGTATACAGCCTCAAAGCGCTGGCAGGCCGCGTCGACTACGTCACTACCAAACATGCAATCATCGGCCTGACGCGCACGGTAGCACTTGAGCTTGCGGCAACTCAGATCACCTGCAATGCGATCTGCCCCGGCCTGATGGCGACGGACAGCGCGCTGGCGCGCATCGAAGCGCTGGCCAGCGAGCAGAACATCGGCAAGGCAGAAGCGACGGCCCTGTTCCTTTCGACCCGCCAGCCCGGAGGCAGGTTCATTCCGATCGAGACGGTAATGGAATTGGCGCTCTTCCTCTGTGGACCAAGCAGCCAAGGCATCAACGGCGCGGCGATTCCGGTGGACAATGGCTGGTCCTTTGCCTGAGCAGACAAGCAGGAGAATGGCATGAGCGACGAAATCGGCTTTGTGGGGCTGGGCAACATGGGTCGGCCGATGGCCGAGCGGCTGATCGGCGCCGGCCACAGGCCGATCGTCCATGACCGATCACAGGCCGCCATGTCGGAGGTCGTTGCAGCAGGAGCCGTGGCTGCCGCTACATTGGAGGCGCTGACGGCGAAAGCGCAAACCGTGTTCCTGTCGCTGCCTACGCCCGAAGTCGTGCTTGCCGTAGGCCGTGCCATTGCCGGCTCCCCCGGCGTCGTGAAACGTGTCGTCGACCTCTCTACCACAGGCCCGAAGAGCGAGATGGAACTCGCTGACATTCTCGCTGGAGCCGGAATAGCACTGGTCGACAGCCCGGTCTCGGGAGGCGTCGCCGGCGCCAAGAAAGGTTCGCTCGCCCTGATGGCGGCCGGGCCGCTGGCGCACTTTGAGGCCGTGGAGCCTTTGCTCGGTGCCTTTGGCAAGGTGATCCGCATCGCCGAGGAGCCCGGCAAGGCGCAGGTCATGAAACTGATCAACAACATCTGCTCGGCGGCGGCACTGGCGATCACCAGCGAGGCGATGGTCATGGGCGCAAAAGCTGGGCTCGATCCGGACGTCATGGTGGAGGTGCTCAATGCCGGCAGCGGGCGCACTACGGCGAGCGCCGACAAGATTCCGCGCTTCGTGCTGCCGGGCAGCTTCGATTTCGGCTTTGCCATCGCCCTGTCGCTCAAGGATATCCGGCTTTGCCTAGAAGAGGCCGATCGGCTTGGTGTGCCCATGATGGTTGGCAACGCGGTGCGCATGCTCTTTTCCGTCACCAAGGCGGATTTCGGGGCGGACGCGGACATGACCGAGGTGATCCGGCCGCTGGAGCGGTGGGCCGGCGTGGAAGTGCGCAGGCGCAAGGAGGCATAGGTGAGCGTGCAGCCGGCGCTTGAACAAGTCGTCGCCGCGTTCGTGGACGCGCCGCCGTCCTTGCCTGAGGCAGCGCGGGCGGCGGGCCGGCGCTCGCTGCTCAACATGGTGGGCACTGCCCTCGGCGGCAGCGGCGAAGCAGCGATCGACCGGCTGGCGGAATTTTCCTCGCGCTTCGGCGGCGCGCCCGCGGCGACGCTTATCGGCCGCAAGCAGCGCGCCGACATTTTGTGGGCCGCCGAAATCAATGCGGCGGCGGCAAACATATTCGACTTCGACGACACCCACATTCCAACCGTCATTCACCCGTCGGCTCCAGTGTTGCCGGCGCTGCTAGCGCTGGCCGAGAGCCGCGCATCGGAGGGCAGGCCGATCACCGGGGCGGCGCTGCTGGAGGCGTTCGTGCTGGGCGTCGAGATCGCGTGCCACCTCGGCAACGCCGCCGGCCAGGCGCACTACAAGCGAGGCTGGCACATCACTTCGACCTGCGGGATCTTCGGTGCAGCGCTTGCGTCCGGACGGCTGCTTGGGCTGTCTCCTTCCGCTTTGGTAGATGCGCTCGGAAACGCACTCGCTTTGTGCTCCGGTTCGGTCGAGACGCTTGGCACGATGTCGAAGAGCCTGGGTGTTGGACAGGCGGCGCGCGGCGGACTGATGGCGGCGCTGCTGGCGCAAAGCGGATATACCGGACCGCAGCTCCCGCTGACCGGTACGCGTGGGTTCTTCGCGCTCTATTGCGACAACCCAGACCCCAGCCGCCTGACCGACGGCCTCGGCAGCCGGTGGGAAATCCTGAACAACACCTTCAAGCCTTATCCGTGCGGGGTCGTTCTCAATCCGGTGATCGAAGCTTGTCTCGCGCTGCACGCGGAAGGCGCGGTGTCGCCACGGGAAATCATCGATATCGAACTGACTGGGAATCCGCTGCTGCGCGAAAGAGCTGACCGTCCCAACGTCACTTCGGGTCGCGCTTCGCAAGTCAGCGCCCAGCACGCTGTCGCCGTCAGCCTGCTTCGAGGGCGCGCCGATCTCGAAGCATTTTCGGATCGCGGTGCGGCCGATCCCGAGCTCGGTGCGTTCGGCTTAAAACTGCGCTTCCGTGACGATGCGGCCTTTGCCCTCGACAGTGTGCGGCTGCGCTTGACGCTCGCCGACGGCCGCGAGATCGCTCGCACGGTGGAAGCTGCCAAGGGCGGTCTTAAGAGGCCGCTGAGCAATGGAGACATTGCATCAAAGCTTCGCGCGCAGATCCAATGGCGCGGACTTGACCTTGCCACCGACGAGTTGATCGCCGCTATCGAGGGCATCGAAGATGCCGTGGACGGCGCGGCATTCCTGGCATTGACGCGGCAGCGATAGCAAGACGACTGGAGGAAGCGACATGACCCGCAAGCCGATACCCGATCCGATCTTTACGCTGACAACGGGCCCCGTGGATGCCTACCCGGCCGTGCTTCGGGGGCTGTCTCGTCCGGTCCTCTATGACTACGACCCGGCATTTCTCGCCTTCTATGAATCGGTCAACGACAAGGTTCAGCGCGCCTTCCGGACCTCTACACCGCCGGTGATCCTGCAGGGCGAGCCGGTACTTGCGCTGGAAGCGGCGGCGGCATCGCTGATAGCGAAAGGCGACGTGGTGCTCAACCTGGTGTCCGGCGTTTACGGCAAGGGCTTCGGCTACTGGGCCGCACGCCACGCGGGCGAGGTTTTGGAACTGGCGGTCCCTTACAATGAGGCGCTGGACGCGGACGCCGTGGCCGAAATCCTGCGCAAGCGACCCGACATAGCGGTTGTGTCGCTTTGCCACCATGACACCCCGTCCGGCACGGTCAACCCCGCCGCCGCGATCGGCGCGACCGTACGCGCGGCGGGAAAGCTGCTGATAGTCGACGCCGTATCCTCCTTCGGAGGCATGGATGTCCTGCCTGAAGCGGTGCACGCCGACATTTTCATCACCGGCCCAAACAAATGCCTGGGTTGCCCGCCAGGATTGTCGCTCGTCCACGTCAGCGGCGCGGCGTGGAAGAAAATGGAAGCAAACCCCGACGCGCCGCGCGATTCGATGCTTTCCATCGTAGATTGGCGTCGCGCGCACGAGGCTACGCAACCTTTCCCGTTTACGCCCTCGGTCTCCGAGATCAACGCGCTCGATGCGGCACTGGACCTCTACCTTGCCGAGGGCGACGAGGCTGTGTGGGCGCGTCACGCCCATACCGCTGCTGCTTGCCGGGCAGGCATCCTGGCAGCCGGGCTTTCGTTGTGGCCGGCGCGCGAGGAGATCGCTTCGCCGACCTGCACTGCGGTTCGGCTGCCCGACGGCCTGGACGAGGCAAAGCTTCGAGGCGCCATCCGGGATCGGTACGGCGTCGTGGTTTCTTCGGGACGGGCTGAAACCCTCGGCAAACTCGTTCGCATCGGCCACATGGGGCCTACGGCCCGTCCGATCTATTCGCTTGTCGCGGTTGCCGCCGTAGCCGGCGGGCTGCAGGGGCTCGGCGTCAAGGGAATTGACATCGGAGCTGGAGTTTCGGCAGCGATGCGCATCATCGATACGGCAGCGGGCTGATGACGTTGCGTCTTTCGCAAAGCCGGCCGGTAGTATAGTAGCATCGTCATACAAAGTCCCTCGCTAGGTCTTGAGTCGCGGGACGCCCGAGAAACCGATCGCAGGCCACGGCATGAACGTCAAAGCAGCATTGCCTCTCGATTTCAGGGTGACCAAGGCAGCCGCGCCGGTGCGTCACAGCGTTACCGAAAGCATCCGCAATTCGATCGCGCTCGGCTATTTCACGTCCGGCCAGCGCATTACCGAGCGTGACCTGTGCGAGATGACCGGCGTCAGCCGCACGGCAGTGCGGGAATCGTTGCGGCAGCTCGAGAGTGAGGGTTTGGTGCAGGTTCTGCCGCATCGCGGCCCGATCGTCGCCCGGCTATCGCCGGAGCAGGCGCAGGGCATCTACGAGGTCCGCGTCGAACTCGAAGGGCTTGCCTGCGAGCTTTTCACCCGCAACGCTACGGACGCCGACATCGCGGCGCTTCAGCGCGCCTTCGAATTTCTGAAGCTGTCGGCCGGAAGCGCCGACCCTCTCGAGCGACTGACGGCGAAAAACGCATTCTACGACTGCCTGATCGACGGCGCTCACAACGAAGCGCTCGGCCACACGCTGTCCTCGCTCAACGCGCGGGTCATGGTTCTTCGCGCCACGTCGCTCGGCGCGCCCGGACGGACGCGTGAAAGTCTGCAGGAACTGGAAGAACTTGTCGGCCACCTTGCTGCGCGGCGTGGCAAGGAAGCCCGAAAGGCAGCGGCCCGCCATGTCGTGAACGCAGGCAAGGTTGCGATCGAGATCCTTCGCGCGCGCCTGCTCGCCGGGGAAAGGGCGCAGACCGCCTCCTGACGGACGCTGATGTCCGGTCCGGGCGCCTGCTCAGATGCCCGGCGTCGCCCCGCCATCGACGTTGATGACCGTACCGTGGACATAGGCCGCGGCAGGGCTGCACAGGAACCGCACCACATCGGCGACCTCGTCTGGCATGCCGTAGCGGGCAATTCCCTGGCTCATCCGCATCTGCTCGCGCGCGTCCTCGACTGAGATTGCACGTTCGCTCGCGAGCACATCTATGCGCTTCTGCAGGCGCTCCGTGACGATATGGCCCGGGCAAAGCGTATTGATGCGCATGCCTGTGCCCTGGGCCCGCTTGGCAATCGCCTTGGTGAAATTGACGATTGCCGAGTTCACCGGGCCCCCGATGGTGAAATCCGGCTCGGGCGTGTGCGCACCGACGCCCGCGATGTTCACGATCGACCCTTTGGTCGCGACCAGCGCGTCCCAGGCGGCGCGGCAGAAGCGAACCGTCGCATGGAACTTCAGTCCGAAACCGTCGATAAAGTCTGTGTCGGAAAGCGCAAGAAAGTCGCCGCGCTTGGTGGCGCCGGCATTGTTTACAAGCGCGTCGATGCTTCCGGTCTTTTCGAGCGTGCGCCGCACGACGAGGGCGGGAGTGTCAGGCAGCGACAGATCCACTGCGTGCGTCACCACCAGCGGCGATCCCGCCCGGCGCGCCGCTTCGGCTGTGTCCTCCAGCTCGCCGGCATCTCGCGCCGCGACGCCAAGCGCAAATCCGTCTCTGGCAAGACCTATCGCGAAGGCGCGGCCGAGGCCACGGCTGGCGCCGGTTACGATCGCTGTGCGCATATCACAAGGCTCCCCAGATTCATCGGCTTCGCATAAAGCCCGCAACTCCATCACAACGCCAGGGCGGATGACCCTTGGGACATGAAACTGCAAGCGCGAGTTTTTCCGATTGTAATACGGTATGATAGTGTTATCGTATTCTCGCGCTGTCAATTGGAGCGTGCCCTTGCCGTGCCGGCGGGTGTTTCCCGCAGCCATGAACGAGCGGCCCGCGCCTTTCACCAGAAGTGATCCAATGCGTCCGATCTCTGGACCCACGACCTCAGGATGCCACTGCGCCGCCTATGGACGGGCGCAGGTGGTTCCGGTCGCCTTTCCGGCGCAGTCGAGAGAGATGGAGGCGGGCATTTCGCCTATCCGCCGGTCGAAGGCGATTTCGGCGCGGGTCTCCCAGCTTCGTCCCTTCACACCGCACCAGAGGCGCTGGACAGGCATGTCGTCACCCGCCACATTGCGAAGGAACACCGTTCCGTCGCCGGCATCGGCAAGCAAGCTGAAACTCAAGGATTTGCCTGGCGCAATGTCGCCCATGGCATTCGAATACCAGTGTGCGATCGAGGCATCGCAGGCGAGGACCGTGTCGCCGGTGTTGTTGATCGTGACATCGAAGGATTGCGTGGCGGCTGCCGCCGGCACTGCGACCAGCCCGGCAAGGGCTGCAACAAGAAGGGGCGAAACCTGCATCTCTAACCATAGCTTGGGGTGAGGACAGTTCGAATGCACCCGGCCCGAACCAAATAGTCAATCAAAATCGAGAACTGGGAACAAATGTGATGAAGAAATGGATGATCGAAACAGTTAGCAGCACAGCGCTGGCGCTGGCTCTCGTTGGAGGGTTGGGGACCGCGGCGCTGCACGCAGGCGAAGTGAAGTCCATCGCCATCCTTACGCCCGAACAGGGCACCGACATGGGCTGGAACCAGCAGGGCGTCGATGCGGCGAAAGCCGCCGACAAGGCGACCGGCGTCGAGGTCGTGGTAGCCGAAAACCTGGGCTATGGCGACGTGCGCCCGACCTTGCGCGAGCTTGGCGAAGACGGCGCCAGCCTGCTGATCGCGCACGCCAGCGGTTACAACACGGCAGCGCCCGAGATCGGCGCCGAGCTGAAAATTCCGGTAGCCATCGTCGACAGCCCCGACAAGCTGGCTGCCGGTAAGGTGGCCGACTACACGGCGTCGGGCCATCAGGGCGCCTACCTCGCCGGGCGGTTGGCCGCCAAGGTGAGCCGCACCAAGGTGGTAGGCATCGTTGTATCGGGCGAGCCTCCGTCATGGAACAACATGTCGGTCGCGTTCGCAGAAGGCGTGAAGGCCGAGAACCCGGCCGTTGAAGTGCGGTACGCGGTGATCGGCCCGGCTGCATATTCCGACGCCGCAGGCGGAAAGCGCGTGACCGAAACAGTCATTGCGTCCGGCGCGGATGTGATCTTCGGCCAGGGCAACGGCTCGAGCTTCGGCATGCTTCAGGCAGTGGAGACCACCAAGGCCACGGACGGCGGCAAGGCTTATTTCATCGACGTCATCGGCGACAAGACTTCAATCGACAAGGGGTTCCTGCTGTCTTCGGTCGTATGGGATCTGACCCCGGTCTACACCGCCATGATCGAAGACCTGAAGGCAGACAAGTTCGGTACGCGCAACTATGACATCAAGCTTTCCGACAACAGCCTGTCGCTGCTGAAGACCAAGAATGTGCCTGACGACGTCTGGGCGCAGATCGAGGCGATCAAGGCCGACATCATCGCCGGCAAGATCGTTGTTGAGCCCAAATACGACGCAGAAAGCGTCCACAAGCTGGTCAAGGCTGTACAGTAAGCCCAGGCCCGACACAGAACCCGTCGCGCCACTGGCGCGGCGGGCGTGCTTTTGATCCAGGACCAGCCGATGCAGGCACCCATTCAGGCACCAGCCGCTTCCGTGCCTGCGCCGTCCGGCGCGCCGGTCGTAGCGCTGCGCGGCGTAACCAAGCGCTTCCCGGGCGTCACCGCCAGCGACAACGTCACAGTCGAGATTCGATCTGGCGAAGTGCATGTCCTGCTGGGCGAAAACGGCGCAGGAAAGTCGACGCTTGTCGCAATGCTCGCAGGCTTGCAACAGCCTGACGAGGGACACATCGAGATCGACGGCGCTCCTGTCGCCGTCACCTCGCCCAAGCAGGCGCTTGCCATGGGCATCGGCACGGTTTTCCAGCACTCCATGCTGGTGCCCAGCCTGACTGTCGTCGACAATTTCGCGCTCGGCGGCGTCTGGTGGAAAAGGCCGGACCGGGCTGGCATCGCGGGGCGGATCGAAGAAACCGCCAAACGGCTGGGCCTGCGGGTGGACCCCTACGCCCTCGTCAGCGGCCTTGCACTGGGTGAACGGCAGCAGGTGGAGATCCTGCGCGCGCTGATGCGCGGCAGCCGTTGCCTCATCCTGGACGAAGCCACCGCAATGCTGACGCCCCACGAGGCCGTGGGACTTGGCGAGTTGATGCGGCGGCTCGTTGCGCAGGGGATCGCCGTGATCTTCATCACCCACAAGCTCAACGAGGCCATCGCCTACGGCGACCGCATCTCCGTGCTGCGGCTCGGCCGCAACGTCGGCGAGATCGGCCCGGAAACCTTGCGCAGCGCTACCGATGCTGAAAACACCGAGCGCATCATCGCGCTGATGTTCGGAACGTCCCGTGCGGGAGAGGGTTCGCGGGGCGAGCACAGGACACGGGTAGTAGGCGACAGCGTACTCCAAGTCGAAAATCTCTGCTCGGAGGCAGGCCGGGTGCCGGTGCGCGATGTCACCTTCTCCGTGCGTTCAGGCGAAATCTTCGGCATCGCCGGCATCGACGGCAACGGCCAGAAGGAACTGGCCGAAGTGCTCGCCGGACAGGCGCAGAGCAGCGCGGGCTCGATCCGCCTGATGGGTCGGGAGATCGGCGGAACATCGGTCGGCGACCGACGTAAAAGCGGCCTGCGTTACGTCACCGACGACCGCCTTGGCGAGGGCACAGTCGGCATATTCGCGGTCGCCACCAATTTCCTGCTCAAGGATATCGGTGCAGCACCCTATTGGCAGCGCGGCATCGAGCATCCAGAGGAGATCCGCCGCCAGGCTGACCGTCATGTGCAGGACTTCGACATCCGCACGCCAGGCATACAGACGCCTGTTGGCAAGCTGTCCGGCGGCAACATCCAGAAAGTGCTGCTGGCGCGGGAACTGACGGGCGCCGCCCAAGCTGTCATCTTCGCCAAGCCAACCTATGGGCTCGACGTCAACAACATCCGCGCCACGCGCAAGCGGATCGGCGGGGCCGCTGACGCGGGCAAGGCAGTTGTGCTCATTTCGACCGATCTGGACGAGTTGCTGGAACTGGCCGACCGCATCGCCGTGATCGACCGCGGCAGCATCCGCGGCATAGTGGAAAATGGCGAAGGCGCGCGCGACGCGATCGGGCGGCTGATGAGCGCCGGAGACGATAGATGACCGACGAACAGGCCATCGCCCAGCCGGCCCAACAGAGCCACGGCCGGGCCACAAGAGATTCGAGCGCAAACGCTTCGCTGCGTGTCCTCGCTGTGAGCATCGGCCCCCTGATCGCAGCCCTCGTAGTTGGCGCAATCCTGCTGCTCGCAATGGGATTCAATCCGGTCAGCTACTATTCCTACGTCGTGCAGCGGGCGATCTTCTCGCCGTCGGGCCTGGAGGCGACGCTGACCAGGATGGGGCCGCTGCTTTTGATCGCGGCCAGTCTCATCGTCGCCTTCCGCGCGGGGATCTGGAACCTCGGCGGTGACGGACAGTATCTGCTAGCCGCCGTCTTCGTCGCGGCAACCGTACCGCTGACGATGAACGTGCTGCCGGTGTGGGCCAATCTTCTGCTCGGCCTGCTCATCGGCGCGGTCGTCGGCGCGATCTGGGGAATCCTGCCCGCCATTCTCAAGGCGTGGCAGGGCATCAACGAGATCATCACGACATTGATGATGAGTTTCCTCGGCGTCTCCCTCGCCAATGTGCTGGTAAAACTGGCATTCCTCGACCCCGCCACGACGACGCCGCAAACGCGAACCCTGCCGGTCGAGGCGCGCCTGCCCCGGCTGTTCGACACGGCGACGTCGTCGGGCCTGCTGATCGGTCTGTTCGCAGTCATCGCAGTGCATCTCATCATGACGCGCACCTCCTTCGGCATGAGATTGCGGCTGGTCGGCGCAAACCCGCGCGCGGCAGTGCATGCCGGCCTTTCCGTGCCGACACTCACCGTGGCCGTGTTTGCGATATCAGCCGCGTTGGCCGGGCTGTCGGGCGCGGTCGACATTCTTGGCACGCATGGCAATGTGCGAGCGGACTGGAACCCGGCATACACCCTGACGGTGGTGCCGCTGGTGTTCCTGGCGCGCCTCAACGGCTTCGGTTCGATCGCCTATGTGTTCCTGTTCTCGGCGCTCACCATCGGCGGAGAGAGCGCTGCGCGCCGCATTGGCGTGCCCAGTTTCTTTTCGCTCGTCATCGTGGCCATTCTGCTGATCACGCTGGGTCTCGCCGAATATCTCGACAAACGTCACCAGGAGCGCGTCCGGCGCTGACCGGCTGCGAACAACCCGCATGGCCCTCTTCACCCAAAGCTTTGTCATTACACTGTTCCTCGGCGCGATTGCGGCGGGCATTCCGCTGCTGCTTGCAGGTCTGGGCGAACAGTTGTCGGAGAAGGCCGGCGTGATGAATATCGGCCTGGAAGGGATGATGCTCTTCGGCGCCTATACGGGATTTCTCGCCGCCTGGGCGAGCGGCAGTCCGAGCCTCGGCTTCATCGCCGGCGCCGGCGGCGGCGTGGTCGTGGCGTCTCTGATGGCGTTGCTCTGCGTGCGCCTCGGGCTCAACCAGATCGTCACCGGAATCGCGCTGACGCTGGCCGCCGAAGGGCTGACGGCGCTGCTGCATTTCGTGCAGTTCTCGCGCACCTATCCGCGCCTCGACGGTGTCGCGCCGCTGCCGATCTGGCCATTGTCCGAAATTCCATTCGTCGGACCTGTGCTCTTCAACAACAACGCTGTTTTCTACCTGGCCATCGTCCTTGTGGTGGTGTTCAGCTGGATCTACCGCCAGACCCATCTCGGGGCGGCGCTCCTGGCCGCCGGCGACAAGCCGGCCGCCCTCGACGCCGCCGGCGTCGATGTCATGAGGACGCGAGCGATGGCGGTACTGATCACCGGCGCGCTCGCCGGGTTGGGCGGCGCCTACATGTCGATCGCAGTGGCCGGCGTGTTCGTTCCCTTCATGAGCCACGGCAATGGCTTCATCGCTATCGTTCTCGCCATGCTGGCGCGCGGACGACCGCTCTGGGTACTGGGCGGCGCGCTGCTGTTTGGCGGTTCCCTGTCGCTGACCACCGCGCTGCAGGTGGCAGGCATCGATGTGCCGACCGACGTGATCCAGATGTTGCCCTTCGCCATGGTCATGGTCGTATTGCTGGTCGCGGGACGCAAAGCCGCCCTGCCCCAGGCGCTTGGCGAGAGCTTCGTGCGCGGCGCACGCTAGCTAGACGTGCTGGCTCCAGATTCTCTGCTCGCGGATAATGGCGCGGGGCCGCTGCGGATCAGGCGAACAGATTTCGCGCCCCATACGATGACCGTCAAACACGACGTCGGCTATGTAGCGAGGCGCCAGACAGTCGCCGGCGCGGTAGACACCTTTCAGGCCGGCGTCGGCCCACTCAGCGTTGCGCGCCTGCAGGCTGCGATAGAGTGCATCGTTCGAGCGGCGGCCCGTGCACAGCAGAACGCTGTCGCACTCGATCAGGGAAACATCCGTGGAAGCCGCGCGGGGAATGCTGCCTGCAACGGGCGATTTCGATCGCATGGAGCCATCCCGATACAAGTCGAATACCGAGAGCTGGATCGCGCCGCTGATCTCGGCGCGCTCAAGCCAATTCGCCACGCGAAATCCGATGTTCTTCTCGCGCATCATACGCCTGAGGTTGGCGCCCTCGAGTGTCAGATCCGTATAGGGAGCGACGCGATCGAAGGGCGTAACCAGCGTCACCTGTCGGCCGCTGTCGGCAAGCTTCTCGGCCAGGCTGACAGCCATGAAATATCCGTCTGAGTCGAGCACGACGGCCCGCTCGCCGATCTCCTTGCCGGAAAAGAACTGATGCGGCGTAACGAATTCGGGAAGCGATGAATCAACCCCCGGGATCGGGTCCGGCCCCATGCTTCCAGTGCCGTCGCCGACCCAATGGGCACCGGTCGCAAGCACGATCCGGTCAGCGCCGTATCCGATCAGGTCATCGGTTGTGGCGGCACCCGTTCCCATCATGATCTTAACGTTGGGCATGCGCCTCAATTGCGTCTCGCGCAATGAAACAACGCGGCCCCATTCAGCAAGACCGGGCAGCTTAACCACATCGCGCAGATGCCCGCCCATCGTGAGGTCGGCCTCGACGAGGTGGGTCAGGTATCCGCGCCGTGCGAGAACGCGGGCGCATTCCAGTCCTGCGGGTCCTGCGCCTACGACCAGGACCAGGTCGTCATCGGTGCGCGGTGCGAACTTTTCAGGATGCCAGCCCCTGCGGTACTCCTCAAGCGCGGTCGGATTCTGCGTGCAGACGATCGTCACACCGTATTCGAACCGTGCAATGCACTGGTTGCAGCCGATGCACTCGGCGATATCATCGAGACGACCTTCGTCGACTTTTCGCGGCAGCCAGGGGTCGGCGATCGAAGGACGGGCACAACCGATGATATCGAGCTGTCCGGTCTGGATGACGCGCACCATCTCGTCGGGATCGGTGAATCGGCCGACGCCGACCACCGGAACCTTGGCGATGCTGCGCACCTCGCTGGTCCAGGGCATCTGGTGGTTCGACTTCTGGAAGCGGGACGGTGCGGCGTCCTCGCCCCATTCCTGCAGGCTGCTGATGTTGATGTCCCAGAGATCGACGAGGCCAAGTTTTGTCACATGCTCGACAAACCGCAGGCCGTCCTCCTTGACCTCCACGCCGGCGGAACCTGACAGCTGATCGATCGAAAAGCGGTTGGCGACCGCGCATTGGCCGTCCGCCACGGTGCGCACGGCCTCGAGAACCGCAATCCAGAAGCGTGCGCGGTTCTCGAATGAGCCGCCCCACCTATCCGTTCGACGATTGTGAAAAGGCGACAGCATCTGCACCGGGAGAGCCCCGTGCGTGCCGTGGATGTAGAGAATGTCGAAGCCGGCATCGATTGCCCGTCGCGCGGCCTCGGCATACAGAGCAATGGTGCGGATAAAATCGCTGTCTTCCGCCTCGTAGGTATGGGCCTGCGGTATCCACGGCGTCGCGAATTGATGGGCGGACGGCGATACTCCGCGGGTGCTCAACGCATTGGCCAGACCGCCCGCATGGCAAAGCTCCACCCCGGCAAGCGCACCCCATTTGTGGACGCTGTCGGTCATGTGGCGGTGGTTGGTCACATCGTCCTGGTCATAGAGGGTCGAGACCGTGGCGACAGGCTGGTCGGTCTCAGGATCGATCATGCAGGATTCGGTGCAGAGTGCAGCCCAGCCGCCTTCCGCCTTGACTTCGCGGTGCATGGCGCTGGCGCCGGGCCTGGAATTGCCTGCGCCTGTACACTGCGGAACCTGGAAAAACCGGTTCTTCAATGTTTTCGGACCGATTGAAATCGGCTCGAAAAGGATATCGTGACGGCGGTCCCTCGGCATAAAAAACTCCCGTCAGCGCTTGAAAACCGCCACAGGGTCCATGTTGGCCTTGAATGCGGTGTAGCCACTGTCGACGACATGGATGCCGCCGGTCATGGAACGGGCCTCATCGGAGGCGAGGAATAAAGCGAACGCCGCGACTTCCTCAGGGTCCATGATGCCCATCAGGTGCAGCGACTCGATCGTCGCCCGCTGCTTTTCGTCGGACAGGAAAATGTCCTGGTGCGGCGTCCTGACAAAGCCGGGACAAATAGCGTTGACCCGCACGCCTTCCGGCGACAATCCGGCTGCCATCGAACGCGTCATCGCGACCACGCCACCCTTAGCCGCGGTATAGGCGTCCAGCCCGGCCTGGCCGATCAGCGCATCCACGGTGGCGGTCAGGACAATCGAGCCGGAACGTTGTTCCAGCATCCTCTGTGCAACGTACTTTGCCGTGAGAAAGGTGCCGGTAAGCACCAGCCCCAAGATCGCGTGCCAAGTTTCTTCAGGCAATTCCGTGATGCGGCGGTCGTGCTTGTTGACCAGCGGCACGGAGACCGCGTTGTGGAAGAGCACGTCGATACGCCCGAACCTTTCAACCGATGCAGCGACCATCGCCTGGACGGAAGCGGAGTCGCGCACATCGACGGTGCAGCCGAACGCATCGCCGCCAGATGATCGGATTTCCTGGGCGACCGCCTCGGCCCGCGTGGCATCGATGTCGGCGACGACAATCCTTGCGCCCTCCTTGGCCATCAGGAGCGAGCCGGCGCGACCGATTCCGGAGGCGCCCCCTGTGACGAGCGCGACTTTCCCCTTGAGCCTGTCCGCCATGCATCAGCCCCGGTAGCGCGTCAGTTTCAGCGCAATCACGGTCGAGCCGATGGTGAGCAGCAGGATCAGCGTGCCGATCGCGTTGACGGAGGGCGTCAGGCCAGTGCGGATCATGCCCCAGACGAGCGTCGGCAGAGTGTTGCCGGTACCGATGGTGAAGAAGGTGATGATGAAATCGTCGATGGAAAGTGCAGCCGCGATAAGCGCCGCACCTATCACCACCGGCCTGATGATCGGCAGTGTGACGGTCAGGAACGCCTGCAGAGGAGTAGCGCCAAGGTCGCGAGCACTTTCAACCACTCTATGGTCGAAATTGATCATGCGGGCGTGGACGATGAGGATCACGAAGGGCTGCGCGAAAAGTAGGTGGCTGGGGATGACGGTGGCCAGGCCGAGCTTCAGGCCAAGGCTGACGTAAAAGGAGAGCAGCGAGACGCCCAGCACCAACGGCGGCAGCATCACCGGCAGCGTCAGCGCACCCATGATGATCGATGCCCTCCGCTTCGGCATGCCGGCCAGCCCCATGGCGGCGAGCGTACCGACGGCCGCGGAAACCACCGCAACACATGAGCCGATGATCAGGCTGTTGGCGAAGGACGGCCAGAACTGGCGCGTCACCACCATTTCCTGCCACCAGCGGAAGGTGAGGCCTTCGATCGGGAAGTTGGTCAGCGTGCGCGACGTGAACGAGAAGACGACGAGCAGCACGATCGGCGACAGAAGAAAGACTATGAAAGCGACTGCGACGACCGCCCAAAGGATGTTTGTGCGCGCGCTCATTGGCGGCTCCAGAGGGCGACGAGCAGGCGGAACAGGTAGATGACGATCACGGCCGCCGCCAGCATGACGATCGACATGGCGGCACCGAGCGGCCAGTTGAACTGCGCGCCGAACTGCGGCGCGATCAGATTGCCGATCATCGTAAGCTTGCCGCCCACGAGAAGCGGCGTGACGTAGTCGCCGCCGACAATCAGGAAGACGAAGCTGAATGCCGCGACGATGCCGCTCTGGCAGCGCGGAACGATGACGGTCGAAAGGATCGGCCACCGGCCAGCGCCGAGATCGCGGGCGGCCTCCACCTCGCTGTCGGCGATGCCGCGCATCGACGCGTAGATGGGCAGCACGGCGAAAGGCAAGCTGAAATGCATCAGCGTGACGACGACGGCCTGGGGACTGTAGAGCAGCGACGTTATCGGCGACGAAATGACGCCGAGCGCAAGAAGCGCGCTGTTGAGAACGCCTTCGTTGCCGAGAATGGTCTTCCAGGCGTAGATCTTCATCAGGTAGCCGCCGAACAATGTGATCAACACAATGAACAGCAGCGCCTGCGCCCATTCGACGGCGCGGAAGCGGGCAAGGAACGAAAAGACGAAGCCGAGCGCTGTGGTGAGCAAGGCGGTCGCCGTCGCGACGACCACCGTAAAGCCCATCACGCGCCAGTAGTTCGCGAAAACGTCGCGGTAGTTGGCGAGTGTTGGTTCCGTACTCAGCTCGAAATATTCGACCTGCCAGAAACTCAATACAGCGAAGAACGCCATCGGCGCGATGAACAGCGCGCAGAAGATCAGCGCCGACGGCGCAACCAGCCAGTAGTTGGATCTGCTTTCCATCTGCCCGTGCGTTTCGGATGGTATGTTCCGGGAGCTCCGACTTAGCCGGAGCTCCCGCTGGGGTTACGCAGTCTTGAAGCGCTCGTAGGCCTTGAGCCAGTCGCTGAACGTCGTGAGGTCGCCCTCGGGCTCGACCGGCGGGAAGCCGAAGAAGCCGGCCTTCTTGCCGTAGTTGGCGATATCGTCATACGGGTAGAGCGAGCGGATATCGGCAGGCAGGGCGGCCACTGCGTCAGAGTTGACAATCGCCTGGATGGCGACTTCGGCAAGCCGCTTCTGGCCCTCCACGCTTATGACGCGGTTACAGAGTTCATAGGCTGCGTCGAGGTTGGGCGCGTCCTTGGCAATGCAGTAGTTGTCGAGCCAGGCGTTGGTGCGTTCGATCGGGTAGGTGTATTGGACCACCTTGCCCTTGTCGCCGCAGAACTTCACCATTGTCTCCCAGCCGTTGAAGGTAAGCGCGACATCGCCTCGGGCGATCGAATCCGACAGATCGCCCCAACTTGCGGCGACGACACGCGACTGCTTTTTCACTTCGATCAGGAAGTCGATCGTCTGCTCGAGTTGCGCTGCGGTGATCTTGGTCGGCGTTGAGGTGCCCGTTGCCACCAGCGCGCCGATCATCATGTTGCCGAGAGGATCGTCCATCATGCCGACCTTGCCGGTGAATTCCGGCTTAAGCAGATCCTTCCAGGATGTCGGGACATTGGTAATGACCGCCGGGTCGTAGACCATTGGTCCGCCGCCCCACGTGAAGGGTATGCCGTAGAGTTTGCCGTCAACGTTGATGTTGGGGTCGTTGCGGAAGATCGGCATGACCTTCTCGAGGTTGGGCACGCGCGACACATCGATCGGCTGGATCAGATCGAGCTTCACCAGGAGCGGGATGTAGCCCATGTAGGGCGTAACGATGTCGATGGTGCCGACGCCGCCGCCACGCAGCTTGGCGACGATCTCGTCGTTGTTGCCGATGTAGGTCGTGTTGAGCGTGATGTCCTTCGACTTCAGGAAGTCGTCGAATGCAACCGGATCGTCATACCCCTGCCAGCCAACGAAGTTGATCGACGTCGCCGCCTGCGCACGCGTTGATGGCAGACCGACTGCGCCCGCTGCCGCTGTTGCAGCAATTGCCTGGGTAAAATGGCGTCTTGTCAGCGCAAAGCCCGAGCTGCTTGATTTGTTGCTTCCCATTTTTGTTCTCCCGTTCTGGTTGTTGTTGCTGTAGTTCCCCTATGACCCGCGCGTCATGCGACGACGACGCGCTGCTGAAGCAGCGGCCAGCCGAGGTTCACCTGCTCACCCACGACTGGCCTTGGCGCAATGGCTGCGTCGAGATGAACAATGATTTGCTGTTCGCCCATGATTTTGACCGAGCATTTGATATGGTCGCCGAGGTAAACCACGTCCTCGACCATACCAGCGATCTGCACATCGGCCCCCTCGCCGGCCGCCAGCAGCTTCACCGCCTTCGGCCGCACCACCGCCGTGATGGCCCCGTCCGGGCCGGCGTCCGCGAAGGCAGGCCCGGCTTCCAGCTTCACCTGCCCACCATGGCGTTCGCCCTGAAGCAGATTGGCATCACCGATGAAAGTCGCGACAAAGCGCGTTGCAGGCGCGGCATAGATGCTTTCGGCATTGCCTTCTTGTTCGATGCGGCCGGCATTCATCACGGCGATGCGGTTGGCCAGCGACAGCGCCTCGCCCTGGTCATGGGTTACGAAGACGAAGGTGCCGCCGAATTCCTGGTGCAACCGGCGAAGCTCATCCTGCATGGTGTGGCGCAGCTTCAGGTCGAGCGCGGCGAGCGGCTCGTCGAGCAGCAGCACCTTCGGACGCAGAATGAGCGCCCGCGCCAGGGCCACGCGTTGCTGCTGGCCGCCCGAGAGTGCCGCCACGGACCGATCGGCGAACTCGGTGAGGCGAGACTGGCGCAACGCCTCGGCGACGCGGTCGTCGATTTCCGCGCGGGTCTTCTTTTGGAGACGCAGCCCATACCCAACGTTCTGCCGCACGGTCATATGAGGGAAAAGGCCGTAGCCCTGAAAAACCGTATTAGTCGGCCGCTTCTCGGGGCCGATCTTCGTCACGTCGCGTCCATCGATCTCCACCGTGCCGGTCGTCGGCGAGACGAAGCCGCCAATGATGCGCAACAAGGTGGTCTTGCCGCAGCCAGACGGCCCCAGAACGGCTACGAAGTCGCGGGGAAAGATGTCGAGATCGAGTGGCTCGACCGCCGCAAAGTCACCGTATCGCTTCGAGATGCCGCGCAGCTTCAGCAGTGCTGCTGGCGAATCCTGTTTCGATCGGGTCTCTGGAGGCGTCTGCAATGTCATTCCATCAATGCCAAGATACTCAGTTGGGCAGGAACTGGCCGTCTCTGCGGTAGGCTTCGACGTAGCGTGCGAGCTTGTCCTCGTCGATTTCTATTCCAAGCCCCGGCCTTTCGACGAGCCCCCATTCTGGACCGTCCGAAATAGGTAGTCTATCGACAAGGATGTCGTCCTCCATCATCGCCGCGGTTTGCTGGACGCCGTCCGCAACATTGGGCAGCGCCAGCATCATGTGATGTCCGGCAGCGGCCGCAATCCCGAATTCTCCATGCGTGTGCTTGACGACAGACTGTCCGTGCAACGCAGCCAGATGAGACAGGCTGTGAAACCGCCTGAGGGTTCCCACCCAGTAGCTGCTGAAGCAAAGCACGTCGGCGGCATGGCTTTCGATCATCGCCAGCGCTTCGATCTGACGATCAAGCCCCTCATTGGCGCAAAGCGCGACCGGCACGCGCTGCCTTAGGTCCAGCATGAGCGCGTGCGGCCTTGCCCGAACCGGCGCCTCCGCGAAGTCGATGTCGAAGCGCGCGTGCCAACGGGTGAGCAGGCGGACGGCCTCCGGCACCGACCATGCTTCGTTGGCGTCGATCCTGATGCGCGCCAGCGGCCCAATCGTGTCACGGATTGCCTCGAGCATCTCTTCTTCGGCGGCGGCATTCACGCCCACCTTGAGATAGAAGCAATCATAGCCCTTGGCGACGGCGTCCCGGCATTGATCCGCCAGGTCGTCCGGACGCCCCTGCGAGAGATAATGAAAATAGTTCACCCTTTCGCGTTGCGCACCCCCAAACAGCCGGAACAGCGGTTGGCCCGCAGCCTTGCCACATATATCCCAGAGCGCCATGTCTATGCCGGCAAAAGCGAAGTTGCCGGTCATCGGCCTGTAGTCCCAAAGACCTGCTCCGAAAACGTCGCGCGCGATTGCTTCGGTTTCCCAAGCGCTGCGTCCGACCACGAACTTGGACATCGAGCGTACGGCTGCTTCTATGGAAGCCGTGTCGGCGCCACTGCAGGACTCGCCCCAGCCGACCATGCCGTTCTCGGCCGTCAGCTTGACGATTACGTCGGTCACCCCGGCCCTGTTGACTCGACTGCTGCGCTCAACATGGCGGTAGGCGATGCTGGCCGGATAGGCCTCGAAGCGCACAATCTTCAAATCGTCGGTCGAACGCGCCACCCGATGACCCAGCCCTTGCCCCACACGCAAACTTTGAGATAATGATACAAACATAGGATGATTGGTCAATAGCCTGTGACCGAATTGCGAGGCAGCTTGATCCAAGAGATTTTGGAAGCGCGCGTGCGCACCGTACCGCCGATTGTCGGTGCGGTCCCCCGTAGGAGCCTTCACGACGAAGTCGTTGCCACTCTGGGGCGCGGCATCGTCAGCGGAACGTTTGGCGAGGGAACGAGCCTGCCAAACGAAGCCGACCTCGCGGGCGACCTTGGCGTCAGCCGCAATGTCTTGCGCGAGGCTGTGAAGGTGTTGGTTGCCAAGGGCATGCTCGACGTGCGCCCCAAGACCGGAACCACAGTGCGGATGAAGGAGCATTGGCATATGCTCGATCCCGAAGTGCTTGCCTGGGAAGCCGCCGGCGACCTTCATCTTCCCTACGCGTTCAATTTCACCGAATTCCGGCTCATTCTCGAACCAAAAGCTTCCTTTCTGGCGGCCAGGCGCGCCACCGATGCGGAAATTCATACAATTCGCGCCCGCTGCGATGCTCTCGAAGCCTGTGTCGGCCATCTCGACCGCATGCCCAACGCCGACATCGCCTTCCACCAGAGCATCCATCGGGCGTCGCACAACGCGCTGCTGCAGCACCTTGGCGTGTTGACCGCCGCGATCATGCGGGTGCAGGTCACCTATACCGCGAGCAGACCCGGAGATTTTGAACGCGGTCTGCCGCTGCACCGCGAATTGACCGAGGCCATCACGGTCAGGAATGCGCCGCTGGCCGAGCGCGTTTCGCGGGCGCTTTGCGAAATGCCCTACCTCGATCTCGCAGGGCGGGTGGACCTTGGCGATATCGGTCTGCTGGTGGATGAAACCGCTCCGGAGCACGCGTGACACGCTATCCTGTCCATGATGTTGAAGTTGTCTGCGTTGCCGACAGCCGTGACAAGATTGGCGAGGGCGCGCTCTGGTGCGCCGACGAGCAGGCTGTCTATTGGCTCGACGTGCCGATGCCCTCGACAATCCGTCGCTACGACCCCGCTAGCGGATCGCATCAGTCCTGGCCGATGCCCGAGATGGTCACCGCGATGGCGAAACGCACTGACGGTACTTTGCTGGTCGCCTCACAGCACGGGCTGAACGTCTTCGATCCGCGCAGCGGAGAATTCAGGCATCTGGGCGCACTCGAACCGCATCTGCCCAAGAACCGCACAAATGACGGCGCCCCGGATGCACGTGGCCGATTCTGGATCGGCACGATGCAGAACAATCTTGGTCCCGACGGCGGCGGCATTCCCATCGAGAGCGCGGCCGGCAGCCTCTGGCGCGTCGAGCCAGACAAGCCGCCCTTTGCGGCGCTGAGCGATTTGAGGATCCCCAACGGCGTTGCCTGGAGCCCGGACTGGACAAAGCTCTATGTCGTCGATTCGATGCTGGATCGGATTTATGTCTGCGACTTCGATATCGATACCGGGGCCGTAGGCCCGCGACGCACCTTCAGCGATGCCGTGGGCCTTGGCACCCCCGACGGCAATGCGGTCGACGCGGAAGGCTTTTTGTGGAGCGCACGCTGGGACGGGCATTGCGTCGCGCGGATTTCGCCTGACGGCGAGGTCGATCGCGTGGTTCCGATCCCCGCGTCGCTCGTGACATCCTGCGCCTTTGGCGGACCCGACCTCGATACGCTTTATGTAACGACGGCTCGGCTGGGGATCGACGACGCCATGTCGGCCCGCTATCCGAACCAGGGTGGTCTGTTCGCGTTGAAGCCCGGCGTGCGCGGGCTGGAAAGGCCGCTTTACGCGGGATGACGGCTTGGGGACGAGCAGATATAGGCTGCTCGCCAACAATTGTTATGTGGTCGCGGTGGTGAATTTGCAGCCAGAGATTTTCGAGACGCCCATCGATATTGGCATGGAACTCGCTGCGCGCATCCTTTCCGGCATTCGGGCCGCAAACGGCGATGGCCGCCGCTACGTCCTCGGCTGCCCAGGCGGACGAAGCGCGATGCCGGTCTATCTGGCTCTCGCCGAAAGACTGGCCGGCGATCCGCTCGACTGCTCGCGTCTCGTGATAGCCATGATGGACGAATACCTGCTGCGTGACCCGACCGGCGAACATGTCCCTCCGGCTGCGACCGCACATTTTTCCTGCCGGGGTTTTGGCGAACGCGAGATCGTCCGTCGCATCAATGGCGGATTGCCCGCAGCCTACCGCATCAAGCACGAAAACTTCTGGATGCCGGACACTGCCGCTCCGAACGCCTACGATGAACGGCTCGCAGAAGCCGGCGGCGTCGATCTCTTCCTGCTGGCTTCCGGCGCCGGTGACGGACACATCGCTTTCAACCCGCCCGGCTCGTCGCGTGACAGCCGCAGCCGCATCGTCGAACTGGCCGAGCAGACGCGCCGCGACAACCTCGCCACATTTCCCGAGTTCGGTTCGCTCGACGAAGTGCCGTCGCACGGGATCACCATTGGCATCGCCTCAATCGCCGACCTGTCAAAATCCGTCGCCATGATCGTCTGGGGAGAAGGCAAGCGAGAGGCATACCGCCACCTGTCGACTGCGATGTCCTACGATCCCGCATGGCCGGCAACGATCGCGGTCGAATGCCGATCTGCCAGGCTCTACTCCGACCGAAGCGCCGCGCGTGAATAGAAGCAACGCATACGCGATCGGCGTCGATGTCGGCGGCACCAAGACGAAGGCATGTCTCGTGCGCGTCTCCGACGGCACGGTATTGATCGAGAATACACAATCCACGCCCTGCGCCGCGGGCGGAGCGGCTGTGCTCGATCTGGTCGTTGCAATGACCGCCAAAGTGCAGCGTGAAGCTGGTGAGTTCACGCGCGGCCACGGCTGCCCGGTCGGAGTGTGCCTGCCCGAACTTGTGACCAATCGAGGAGAACCAGGTTCGGCCTGGAACTTCGAATGGCGCGGCATCGACTATCGCACGTCCCTGTCGGCTTTCGGGCCGGTCTATGTCGAAAGCGACGTGCGGGCAGCCGCATTTGCCGAAGGCCTGCTTGGAGCCGGCCGGAACGCGGACATTTTTGTCTACGTCACCCTGTCCACCGGCATGTCGCATACGCTGGTCGTTGGCGGGAACCCATACGGCGGGGCACGCGGCTTCGCGATCCATTTTGCCGGTAGCGAACTGGTCGCGTGGACCGGCGAAAACAACGACACCGAGGTGCGTCAGCACGTCGAGGTGTTCGCCAGCGGCAAGGGCATGGGCGAGCGCTATGGTCAGATGATCGGCGATCGGAAGGCCACGGCGCGCGATCTCTTCCTCGCCGCGAAATCGGATCCGCGCGCCAGGCAGTTGCTGGACAATTCGCTGCTGTCAATTGCCTCCTATCTCGGCCAGCTCGTCAACATCCTCGACCCGTCGATGATGGTGATCGGCGGCGGGATCGGCAGCAATCCTGATATCAACGCACGGCTGGGCGAACTGACACGGCCCTTCATCTTTGCGGATCTGGCGCGCAATCTGCCGATCGTTCCAGCTGCTCTAGGCGACAACGCTGGAGCCATTGGTGTTGCAGCACTGGCCTTGCGGGCCGAACAGAATACCCGATAAGCCGAAGAGATTCTGGAGACGACGATCATGGCATACAAACCCTCCCCCCGGCCGGTGTTCGACAAGCCCTCTCACATCCCGTACGCGGCTGTGACAAGACATCTGTGGGGAGAGGAGGACGCCGGTCTCGTCGACGACTGGATCTATGCTTCCACCGACAAGATCCACCAGCTTGTCTTCGGCCTCCAGCCCGGCGGCTTCTTCAAGCATACTGACGCTTTCCGGACGATTTTCGGGGCCGACGAGGTGCTCTACGTCCTGTCCGGGACTTTCGGCCTGGCGAATCCGCAAACCGGAGAGGTGCAGGTTGCGAATGAAGGCGAGGCGCTGTTCTTCCGCAAGGATACCTGGCACCACGGCTTCAACCTCGGAGACGCGCCGGTCCGGGTGCTCGAATACTTCGCGCCGCCGCCGTCCCAGGGGACATCAGGTCCTTATGCAAGGACAAAGGAACTCATCACCGAGAACAGGTATCTGCAGGACAAGTGGATGGGCAAGTTCCCCATGGAAAGCGCCGCCGCAAAAGCAGCAAGAACAATTCATCCCATGCGCGATGGAGACCTTCTGTGGAGCCTCGATCGGGACACGCAGGGCGCCTACACGGGCTACTATTGCGCCACCGAGCACCTGACGGTCGGTCGCACTTCGATCATGACTGGCAAGCGGACGGGCATGGAAACCCATTCGGGCGACGAGAGCATCTATGTGTTGTCCGGTTCCCTCAACATCCATGTGCCCGACGCGGAGGGCCAGGCCTGGTTCGAACTTAACCCGCGCGATGGCTTCTACATTCCCGCCGGATGCCGCCACCAGTACTACAACATGGGACAAGGCAAGGCCGAGTTCATCTTCGGTGTCGCGCCTGGAGAAAGGCCTTCGCTTCCATAGGGCCCGCGATCAGGTCATGACCCGGCGCCACGGTATCCAGTGACTTGATGAACGCGCGATAGAGACCGCCGCCGGGAGCAGTCCGTTGCGTTCGCGCCGAGCCTGGATCAAGCGGTCGGCGACAGCAAACTGGTTGTGTTCCAGCATGACGCGTCGCCGCTGTTGGCCAATGGTGTCCAACAGGCTTTCGAAGTCGACGGTCCTGATCACATTCTCAATGGCGCGCAACGCTTCGTCCGGCTTGAAGAGATCTATATCGCAGCGTGCAAGGGGCTCGAAATCGGTGAGCGGAATTTTCCCGCCTGCATAGATCGGGAAACAGCCCGCGAGATAGGCGTCTGCGAGCTTCTCGGTCCAGAATCCGGCGTGCAGGTTGTTCTCCAGCACGATTGTGTAGCGATAGGGAGCCAGCCCGTCTGCTTTCTCCTCGAAAGGAACGCGACTTTTTCTTGTCTGCGGCAAGTTCTCGCCATGAGAAGCTCTTCGCGCTGCCGTAGTGCCACGGCAACGCCGGGTGCTGGCGTATCTGACACCCTTCGTAGCCCGGCAACGCGATGGGTCCGACCACCACGCCGAACTGGTTCAGATAGGAAGCTGGATAGACTTTGATCGAGGGTGGCTCGCCGAGAAACAGAATTCTTCGCTCGAACGGAATCCGGCTGCGCAGGCCAGCCGGCGGCTCGTCGCAGACAACCAGCCATTCATCGTCGTCGCCTGACGTTTCCGCCGCGAACGCGGTGTGCCCAAAAACGCCATCATGGCGCGGCGTCTGGCGAAACCATGTGGCGATCGAACCGTGTTCGCTGGCGAAATGTGCCCGGCTGGTGACTTTACGTGGATCGAAGTACAAGCTTTGCCAGTCGGGGTATTCGGCGGTCATGGGAGCTTCCAATTGAGCCGTTACAACAGCGGACGCGTAACGGTGCTGATGCCAATGCGCAACGCAGGCGCGTTCGTTGTAGCGGCCGTTCAAAGTATTCTGAATCAGAGCGAACGCGAATTCACTTTTCTCGTCATTGATGACGGCTCTGATGACGCGAGCCTCAAGACCGTCGAACGGTTCGACGACAAGCGGATCCAGATCATCCACGATGGAAGCCGGAGCGGTCTTGCGGCCCGGTTGAACTGGGGCCTGGATAAGGCCGGCACCAAATTCGTGGCCAGAATGGACGCCGACGACATTGCCGCTCCGACGCGGCTGGCGCGACAACTCGCATTCATGGAGGCAAACCCGCATGTCGGGATCTGCGGATCGTGGTACATAAGTCTGCAGGAAGGCCGGCCGCCGAAAGCCATGTCCCTGCCGCTGGATCATGCCCGGCTGCGCGCAATGTCTTTGTTTGCGAGCCCTTTTGCGCATCCCACCGTGATGTTCAATCTCCAGCATCTCGACGCCGCAGGCCTGAGATATTCAGAGGCGGTCACGCATGCCGAAGACTATGACATGTGGGAGCGGGCGGCCACGAAAGTCGTCTTGGCGAACATCCCCGAATATCTGCTCTTCTATCGTCGTCATGCGACACAGGTCAGCACGCTGCACGACAGGCAGCAACGCGAGGCTAGCGACCTTGTCCGGATGCGTGCCGTGCAGCGTCTCGGCATGGATCCGACGCCGTCCGAGATCGCATTGCATTGCGATCATGCGGTTGGCGGCGACGCGGACGGCGTCCACGGGCAGGATGCCGCGAGGGCTTGGTTCCTCAAGCTCGAACGGGTTGCGCGGCGAAGGGGCGAAACAGCAATCGCGGCCGAATGCGCAGCCCGCGCAAGGCACGCGAAAAAGCTCCTGACGCAAAACTCGAGGCCGCTGGTGTTCAGACCACTCGGCCGGCTAGGACGACTCTTGCGCGGGACCGAGACACTACAATCGCACTAGGACTGGGACTTTCGGTTCCACGGCCAGCGCCAGCCACCCGCCTCCATGGAACGTCGGGCCGCAACGAGCTCTGCCAGACGGCTGAACGGATCGCGTGAAGCAGCAGACAGCAGTTCGACGAAGTGCGCCGACAAGCCGTGTTCGCGCCACTTGAAATAGTGCCGATACCCAGCGTCATCGCCATCAAGGTGCTTCAGGAACCTCGCAAGTTCCTGGGGCCCGGAGAAGTTTGAAGCGTTGATGAAGGCGCTTTCGCCAGGGGCAAACATTTCAACATTGGGTGCGCCAAGATAAACAGGCACTGTACCTGCCAGGAATGGATCAAAAAATTTCTCGGTGACGTAGTCGAGCGCTATCGAATTTTCAAAGCCGATACAGAATTTGTATTTTGCGATGACTGAAAGTTTCGTCTGGCCGCCTCTGTCCGGCACCGCCAGCGTCCGGTTCTTGAGAAAGCCGCCGTATGAGTGCATGGCGATGTGTTTCATGAGTTCGACGAGGTATGCGTTTCGTCCGCTCCGATCGAGCATTGCAGACTGAAACATGACAAGAGGCGCGTCGGCGTCCTTGGCTGGAACGGGTGTTGCCAAAAGCTGCTCGAAGGCTGATTTGTCCGGCAAATACGGGCACCAGACGCCGGCAGACCGCTGATAGGTCATGGTCAGGTCGAAGTTGCGCATGAACCGCTTGTCGGCGAGGAGCGGATAGTTGACCTCGCTTTCCATGGACCAGGCAACCCACAACTGCCCGCGCCGTTTGCGAATCCGCTTCAGTTGGCGCACCGACGGAATGTGAAAGACTACGGCGGCGGCGGCGGACAATGTCTGTCTGTCGGTGCTGAATGTGCAGCTATCGATGTGCGCAAGCGACTGCAGGTCGGGCTGTCGGCCGAAGAAGTCGTTGTAGAAGAGAACGATCGGTCTGCTGTCCGTCGCACTTCGTGGCGGATCCGGCGGAAGGCTCACAGGCATGCTCCATATGCTTCGGCGGACCGCTGTCGCGGAACTAGCGCACCTTTGTGAAAGAGCCCAGGAAGCGATTCGCCAACGATGTCTTCGACTTGGTCTTTCCTCTCGGGAGGGCGAACTGGCGCTGGCGCGACATAAGATCGTTGAAGGTCTCGGCCATAAAGCGAGCCTGCTCCTCCGTTTCGATGACGAAGCCCAGTCCATAGTCGATATGGCCAAAGGTGCCGTTATTCGTACCGACTACTCCCAGATGCTGCGCATATGACCGCCGCGAGACTATGATACGCGTCCCCGTCTCGCCAAGTTCCGTATTTGCAATCCAATCCCAGGTTCCAGCATCTCGGCGCCGGCATCGATCGATAACGCGGCGCAAAAGTGCAGCCTCCCAGAGCGTCGCCGTGCCGCCGAAGCTCTGCTTCTCGATCAACTCCGCGTCCAGATCGCCCCGCTTCCGGTGCAACAAGGAGTTATAGAGACCAAGAAACCCATCGGTTCGGCCGAACGCCGGCTCCATGAAGTCCAGAATTGACGGCGACACCAGCATGTCGCTGTCGAGGACGAGAATGCGGCGCGCACCCGCCGCCAGGCAGTCTCGAAACAGCAATAGCTGGTTTTCGTCGGGACCGAGCGTGGCCGAGTTTCGCTGGATGCTGGTCGCCTCGGGCACAAGCCGCGCAATCTCGCCCACTCCGAACTCGCTGCTCGAGTCGTCGCGAATGAAAATGCGATATCTCTCAAGCCCGCAAGCCTCGCGCAGGCACCTGAGACAGGCCACCAGATGCCGAATCCTGTTGAAGGTCGGGATTGCGATGATGTCCCGCATATCCTCCTGCATGCGCCGGCACCCCCACGTGGAACTGCCGGGAATATCCTCGCAAACAGGAAGCACGGCAAGCAACGCATAGCCGAGGCGCGATTCATTGCAACCGGCGGCGAGTTCGGTTCTATTTGCAATGCAGCGCAGCACCGAAAGACAACCGTGATCGCAACAACGACTCGCCTGATCGGCAGGCTGATCCAACGGCGGCGCCTGCGGCGTCATCTCGTGCGCCGGCTTCGAAGAGCCGACGTCCCCGTCGCCAGCCTGAGGATTGTGGCCGCCAAGGCTGGCCCGGCGCATGATCTTGTGCTTAGCAAGAACGGTCGTTCGATCGACGCTGCGGTAGGTTTCCGGTCCGTGCTCGAAAACGCCGACCTTGCCGATGTGTTCCGTCACCGAGCGGCGGCGATCATCGATCCTTTTGCCCGGTCTCAAGCGACTGCGGCGCTGGGCAATGTCTCCGATGGCGAGGAAAGCAGGCCGGGAACCATCGCTTTCTCGTCCAACTGCGGTGACGCAATTCTCGTTCCCGACGCCTCCTTCTATCAAACGCGGGGCTACGCGTCGTACCGGGCGGCCAGCGAGTCCTGGCGTACCGACTGGGCCGTGCGCGAGGACACCATCATATGGCGGGGGACGACCACCGGGGTCGGTCAAATTTCGGGCACGCAGATGTCAGGGGACGACGCCGGCCTCTTGCAGCGCACGAGAATGTGCCTGATCCTTCGGGCAACCCCTGGGGTGGACGTAAAGTTTGCCGGCGTGGCGCAGAGCGACGATCCGGAGTGTGACCGCCGCCGCCTTCAGGACGCAGGGATTTTGGCCGGCTATGTGGATCCGATGACGTGGCTCGTGCGAAAATTCGCGCTCGATGTCGATGGCAACACAAACGCCTGGTCGAACCTGTTCACCAGGTTGCTGGCGGGATGCTGCGTCATCAAGATCGCATCGCTTCAGGGCTATCGCCAGTGGTACTATGACGAACTGAAGCCTTGGCAGCACTTTGTCCCGGTAAAGGCAGATCTGTCGGATCTTTCGGAGAAACTCGACTGGTGCCGGATGAACGACGCTGAGTGTGCCCGGATAGCCGCCTCGGGGCGCGATTTCGCAGTTCGCCGTGATTTCGCTTCCGAGATGAAATCTGCTGTCGACGCACTCAACAGGCGATTGGGCGCGAAGTGAATGGGGCCCGGCGAACGTCGGTCCAGCAACCCGGTCGTGCCGAATTCTCTCCGTTGACATCGGTAATGGGCAGCAGCACCGTGCGTCGGCAGACCGCCGACCACGTTTGCACCTTGGCAGTTCGCATGGGGAAAAAACTCGTTTGATGACAAGCCAAGAAGCCGACAAACCAGCGGTTCTAGTCCTGACGCCGGTCAAGGACGCAACGCCCCACATCGAGACATACCTGACATGTCTCGAGCGCCTTTCATATCCTCGGGAATTGCTCTCCCTGGGGATGCTGGAAAGCGATAGCGCTGACGGAACCTTCGCGGACCTCGAAAGCCGCAGAGCGCGGCTGGACGAGCGGTTCAGCCGCGTCACGCTGTGCAAGCGCGACTTTGGTTTCAGGATGCCGCCCGCGGTTCCCCGATGGGCTGACGCCTATCAGAGGCAACGCCGCACCGTGCTTGCCCGCAGCCGTAATCACCTGCTGATGCGCGCGCTCGATGCCGAGGCGTGGGTTCTGTGGCTCGACGTGGATGTGATCGACTATCCAGCAGACCTCGTCGAAACGCTTCTTTCGCTCGAGAGAGACGTGCTCAATGCAAATTGCGTGCTGCAATATGGCGGTCCGTCCTACGACCGCAATGCGTGGCGCGACAAGGGCTCGGTTCACATGAGCGATCTTCGTGGCGCCAACGCGCCGGTGCGGCTGGATGCCGTTGGCGGCACGGTGCTGTTCGTGCGCGCGGACCTGCATCGCGACGGTCTGATTTTCCCGCCGTTTCCCTACGGAGTGCACAATCCGCGAATTCGCGACAGCCACCCGGTTTGGGGCAAGGGCGAAATCGAAACGGAAGGTTTCGGCATGATGGCCAGCGATATGGGCATTCAGTGCTGGGGCCTGCCCGACTATGAGGTGTTGCACCGAGCATGAAAGCCAGCCGCGAAAATACCACCGACGCCACGCCGAAGCGGGAATGGCTGGACGAGAAATTTCAGGGGGTCGGACGCGGCATAGTCATCTGCGCGGGCGGCGTGCGCATGTTCACCAACGCCTGGGTGCTGGTCTGGCAGCTTCGCAAGACGCTGGGGTGCAAGCTGCCGATTGAGGTCTGGCATCTGGGCGCCGGTGAAATGTCGAACGGCATGCAATGCATGATGGAAGGCCTTGGCGCAAAGGTCGTCGACGCGCACAAGGTGCTTTCGCGATTCCCCGCGCGGATCATCGACGGCTGGCAGTTGAAACCTTACGCATTGATCATGTCGGGCTTTCGCGAAGTCCTGATGCTCGACGCCGACAATGTACCGACCGTCGACCCGGCGTTCCTGTTCGACCGGCCGGAATTCGCCGACACCGGCGCCGTCTTCTGGCCGGATATGCTGGACCTCTCGCAGGACAATCCGATCTGGCGCGAGCTTGATCTGCCAGCGCGGCAGTGCGCATCGCTTGAGACGGGCCAGCTCCTTGTCGACAAGGACCGCCATCGGGTTGCATTGCAAGCGGTGCTTCGACTGAACGAGGACGCTGAACGCTACTACCGGCTCGTATACGGCGACAAGGACACTTTCCTCGTCGCATGGCTTCTCGCCGACGCCCCATATCTGCTCGTGCCGTTCCGGCCAATCGCCGATCGACACGTGCTGTACCAGCACGATTTCGACGGCAGGATAGTGTTCCAGCATCGAACGAACGGCAAATGGAACTATGGCAGGGAGCAAGCCCGGTCGGATGCATTCTTCAACGGTGAAGCCTGTGAGACGGCGCTCGCGGAACTGCGCCGGATATGGAACGGGCGCATTTTCGAGCCGCCCGCCAGATCGCCGGCGGCTGTCAGGATGGAGCAATCGATGCAAGGTCGCATGTTCATCGCCGCGCGTCCGGGACATGAAGACCGCCGGATCGAGTTGCTTGCCCATTGCCAGATTGGCGAGGGACGCGGCTTCGAGCATGAAAACTGGCATGTCGTCGAGCCGGACCCGGGAAGCTTTGTGCTGCGGATCTTGGACCGTCATCGCACGACGCTGGAATTGGTGCGACACGACGATGACCACTGGACGCAGGCAGCGCCTTCTGAAGACGCGGTGAGCTTCACCGCATTGTGGGCAGCCGACGAAATCGCCAGCGACCGGCAAGATGACTTTGCGTTTGCGCGCGCCTTGACAGAGGCGGCGTTGCGCGGCGCGGGTTGGACACCAGAGGCGGCCGAGGAATTGCAGGTTACATTGCGCGTGCTCTCAAGGATCGACACCCGGCTGGCACGCGAGATTGCCGGCTATGCCGCCGCCGCGCAGGAACTGGACGAAGGCGCAAGGGAAGGCCTGCAGCGTGTCGCCGCAGAGCAGGAACGCCTAACCGCAGAGGGTCCACAGCGCCGGGACATGCGCTCGGATACCAACCTCTTGTTCGACGGAAAACACTACGTCCGCCCCTGAAACACCGAAGGCCTGCAGGGACATGAGATCGCTCTTCCTCGCCCCATCGATGCCCGCGGAATCGGGCAACGGCCTGGCGATGCGCATGGGCGCCTTCCTGGAGGCGCTGGCGGCGCTGGGCGAAACTGATGTCATCGTGTTGCCGGTATTCGGTTACGCAGAGAACGACAGTCCGCTTTGCCGCCGCCTCGGAATTCGCCCGTATATCGTGCCGGTTCTGGAGCGGGCAGACACCCATTTCTCGATCGTGGCTGGACTGGCCGACCCTCAGACTCGCCTCGACGCGTTTATCCGTTACGCAAAGCCGTCCCTGTCGGCGTTTCTCTCCGTTCCAGTCTTGCGGGAAATCCAGCAACTGGTCGAAGACCGCAAGTACGACCTGGTTCATGTCGCGCGTTCCTACCTGCTCCCCGCAATCGACATCTGGCCGGTGGGAAAGAGGCCGACAATCTCAGTCGATCTCGACGAAGACGACGTTGAAACCCATCGCAGGATCGCAACGCTGTACGAGCGTCGTGACGACGATTTCCGGGCACGGTGGCTGCAGGCGGAATCGCTGGCTTTCGCAAAGCTGATCGCACAGTGGCTGCCGCGCGCCGACCTGTCGTTCGTCGCTACCCAGCAGGAGCGGGACGCTTTCACAAGGCGCTACATGGTCAGCCCCTCCGTCGCTCGCAATGCCGTTACCGTTGCACCCGTCGCGACGCGCCAACCGCATGATCGTTCCCTGCTTTTTGTCGGCGGGTTCGGATATTTCCCCAATCTCGATGCTGCCTACTGGCTGCTCGAGGCGGTTGTACCTCAGGTCAGGAAACGCGCTGGAACGGCGGTTACCATGACCATGGTCGGCCGCAATCCGCCCAAGCGGCTGCTCGTTATGGCGCATCAAGCCGGCGTGGAAATACTCGACAGCGTGGACGATCTGGCGCCGATCTATGCGAACGCCAGCATCGCGCTCGTTCCGATCCGGGCAGGCGGTGGCTCCCGCATCAAGCTGCTCGAGGCTGCGGCTCACCAGGTGCCGGTGGTGGCGACCACCGCAGGCGCGGAGAACTCAGGATTCGAAGACGGCAGCGAAATCTGGATCGCCGACACGCCGGAGGCAATCGCGGACGCGTGCCTTGCCATATGGAAGTTGCCGCAGGAGGCCTCGCGCCGGACGGCTCTGGCAAGACATTTGGTGAAGTCTCGCAATTCGCGACCGGCAATGATATCAGCGATCAGGAACGATTTCGGCAGCCATCTCTCACGTATGGAGGCGAAACTTTGAATATCCCAATGTCGGCGCGGTTCGCGAAATCCGCCAATCTTGAGATCAACCAGGCCCCTGACGGATACGTCATTTATCAGTCCGATCCAGACCGGGTCCACTTCCTCAACATGAGCGCCGCCGTCGTCCTGGAATTGTGCGATGGAGAACACTCGCTTCAGGAGATCATCGAAATCCTCCAGGCGGCCTATGACCTGGACACTCCCCCCCTGGACGACTTCAAGGCCTCGGTCACAAATCTGATCAGCGAAGGCCTGATCAAGCAGTGCCCAGAATAATTGTCCGCACGCTGTCGCGTGAACTCAGTCTGCATACGGATAGCGACAAGGCTCTTGCCGCGCTGTCCTATATCGGCGCAGATCCGGTCATCGCGAAAGCAACGCTCGCGCCCGTCAGCCTGACAGTCGAACCGTTCGACAGCTTCTTCAGGGTCGCAGTGCCAGACCGCCCCGTGGTCGAAGGTTCCATCGATGTAGTGATCAACCGGTTGTTCCGGCTGTTGGGCAAATGGTTGGCGGAGGAGGCGCTTGGGTCGCCGATACTGCACGCGGCCATCGCCACGATCGAGGGCAGACGGTTCGCATTCCTCGGCGACAAGGGTTTTGGCAAAACGTCGCTGATGCTGGGCCTTATCGAGCAGGGATTTGCGGTGGAGGGCGATGAACACATCGTCGTGACGCAAAACGGAGCCCTCACACGGCCGCGCCGCCTGCACGTGAAGGAAACCTCGCTGGACCTTGTGCCTGCGTTGCGGGATGCGATCCGCTCGTCGCCATCCGAAACCGACTGGGCGGGCAACAGGATCTACGCCTGCGCGCCGTCGTTTTGGGGCGCGGGTTGGGTGATTGCGGAGGCCCCGATCCATCACCTCGTCTTTATCGAACCCAATTTTGGGGGTTCGTCGATCCTGTCTCCGATGTCGCGCGACAACGCCTTCGCGCGCCTGCTCGAGACAACATTCATGCCGTCGGTCAAGAAGGGCATCGCCGCGGTAAGGCTGAGGAGGCTCTGCTTCGATGCCCAGACATGGCGTTTGCAGGCGGGCGCAATCGGCCAGGCGCTGCGACACTTGCGAATTGTGGCGAAACTCGGTACTTAGACCAAATCAGTGCATTGCTTAAATCCGCGAAAATTTGGCTTTACGGAGACAATCGACAATGACCGATGACCGCCTTAACAGCCTGTTGCACAAGGTGCCAGCGTCTCGCCGTAAAGTCATCAAGGGCCTCCTGATCGGTGCCTTTGCGGTGCCGATGGTGACGTCTTTCCCGATGGACGGACGCCTGAACATCGAAGCGATGGCTCAGTTGAGCAACGGAAGCGCTTCCTAACGCTTTTCGGCCGACCTTAGGAGCGCTTTGCAGGTATCCGCTGCTCTGATCGTGCGTGACGAAGCCGCCATGATTGGCGGATGTCTGGAATCGATCCGTGACCATGTTGATGAGATTGTTGTCGTCGACACAGGCTCTGTCGATGAAACCCCGGAAATCGTGGCGTCCCATGGCGCTCGCCTCTTCCACCACAAATGGGATGGGGATTTCTCGGCCGCGCGCAATCGCGCACTCGACGCTGTAAACGCCGACTGGATTCTTTACATCGACGCCGACGAGCGGCTTGTTCCAGCAGCCGGAACCACATTGCGGGAAACCGTAGCGGCCCCGGGTCTTGCAGCACTCAATGTCAGATTCCGGCCAAAGGTTGGGTATTCTCCCTACCATGAACTGCGGCTGTTCCGTTCGGACCCGAGGATTCGCTTCGAGAAGCGAATTCATGAACGTGTACTGCCCAGCGTCTTGCGGGTCTGTGAAAGCGACAGCCTCCAAATCGGCCAGACAGCGGTCGGACTTCAACACCTCGGATATGAGGGCGACCAATCCCACAAGCATGCCCGAAACCTTCCGCTGCTCGTGCGAGCCGTGGACGACGACCCCGACCGTGTGTACTACTGGTGGCATCTCGGCACGACGCTGGCATCCACCGGCAAGACCGGCGAGGCCCAAGCGGCACTGCTTACGGGCATCGAGACGGCAAGGCGGACAAGAACCGCGCGTGCGCGCCTCGAGGCGACACTTTCGATACAGGCGCTGACGCGCATCTATCTCGAAGCAGGCGAGCCCCTCAAGGCCATGGATGCGCTGCAAGAAGGCCTGTCGATTCGGCCCGGCGATCCCGCAATGCTGCTGCAGAAAGCGCGATCTCTGGTCGACATGGGCCACTACACGGAGGCGCTGCCGCTTCTGTCGGGCCTTTTGATCGAAGACCCGCAAGGCTTCTGCGACCCCGATGTCGCCTACGACCTGCGCATCTTCGGCGAATGGGCTTACGACCTGATCGGCGTGGCTCAGTTTCGTCTGGAGCACTTTGCCGACGCCGCAGAGGCTTTTCTCGCTGCCGCGGCGGGTTCACGCGACCCGCGCCAGCACCGGGCGAGAGCAGCAGTAGCGGCTGCCCGCTCCAGAGGCCTGGCAACGGGCGCGCTCACCGGCTGATTGCCGGAAGCATCGAAGCGATCACACGCCAACGCAGGATCTGGCGTCCGACGAGACCGTTGCCGGTGCTCAGCCTGCGAAGCCGTTCGCTAGCCCATGCCATACGGATCTCGTCGCCGTAGCCAGAGTATTTCCACCCTCCCCGCCGTTCTGCGCCAAGCAGCAATTCAGCTCGCTCCGCGGCATCGGGGGCTATCACGAAGGGCTGGGCGATCGTCAGGCCAAAAAGGCGCGACGCGGCCGCGAGCCAGAGGTCGAGGATCGCCGCCAGCCGGGGATGAGCCGCCGCCCGTTCGACCATCCGATGCTTCTGCTGCAGGGTCAATTCGTTTGCAGCCCACGCAAACTCATACAGCCCCTTGAGGCTCAATGTCGCGCGCGCATCGCCGCCGTGACCGACATGGTGATGCACCATGGCATGAATGATATGCGTGACCGGATCGAGCAATCCTACTGAAATCCCGTTGTCGGTCGAGGGCGTGCTCGAGGCGATCAGCTCGGCGGTGGGAACAAGCCGTTCGGCATAACGGTTGCCGCCGCGCTTGTGGATTTCAACCCAACCCTGCGGACCTTCACTGTAGAGCGCAGCCAAATGGTGGTGATGCGGGCGAGCTGGCCGACTTTGATCCGGATAATACCCGTGCTCACGCAGTGCCCGCGCGGCGGCTTGTGCCTGAGCGAAGGGCACCAGCACATCGATGTCGCGCAGGAAACGCCATGCCGGTTTACGCTCCCACAGCGATCGAGCGCCCTTAAGAAGAATAGGCTGGATACCGATCGCGTTCAGCGCTTCTGCGGTTTCCCGCAGAAGTCGCGTCATCTGCTCGCGCCGTTGTTCATGAGTCGCCAGATATTGGCGCAGGCCATCTGCCGGCCCGGGACGGGAGCCATTGCCTGGCGGCACCAACACACCCTCAAGCAGCCGCCCGGCCAGTGCGGCAATCAACGCCTGCTCGGTGGCAAACTGCGACAGATCAAACAGAACGTTAGAAGTCAGAAGCTGCGCGCGCAGCGAGGCGAGGTCTTCAGTACGAAGATCGAGGCTGAGGCACTTGCCAAGCAGCCATGAGGAGCCGACGTTCCGTTCCATGTGAATGTTGCGCCCCGATAGGTCAGTTCTGGCGATGACGCGTGCGCGGCAATGATATCAGCATGCCCTGCAACAGGACAACGCCGCCGGCGATCCGGTGCCTGCGACGCTTTTTTGCCAGACCCCGACGGACGCCGCCCATTCCGTTTGCCTCGGGCCTTTGCAATCGGGTAGGGGTGTGCAGGAATCTTAGCGAGAGCCTGCTTATGGACAACAGTGGCGCAGCCAAACTTCCGCTTTGGACTCCTCATGCAGACCGGATCGCCGCTGCGCCCTTGACCGCGTTCATGGTCAAGGCTTCCGCCAGGGCGGGCACGAGCTTCTTCTCTTATGCCGAATTGCACCGCTGGTCGGTCGATCGCCGGGCGGATTTCTGGAATCTGCTGTGGGATTTCTGCGGCGTTATCGGCGACAAGGGCGGGCGCCTCCTGATTGACGGTGACATCATGCCGGGCGCGTCGTTCTTCCCCGACGGGCGGTTGAATTTCGCAGAGAACCTGCTGCGGAAGCGCGGGACCGAGGACGCCATCGTTTTCAAGGGCGAAGACAAGGTTCTGCGCCGGCTCTCGTGGGAAGAGCTGCACGGTCTCGTGTCGCGCATGCAGCAGCTTTTCGTCTCGCTAGGCGTCAAGCAGGGCGAGCGCATTGCCGCCATGATGCCAAACATGCCGGAAGCCGTTGCCGGCATGTTGGCGGCCGCCTCCATCGGCGCGGTCTGGTCGTCGTGTTCGCCCGATTTCGGCGAACAGGGCGTTATCGACCGCTTCGGCCAGATCGAGCCGGTGATTTTGATGGCGCCGGATGGCTACTGGTACAACGGCAAGCAAAACGACGTCACCGCCAAGGTTCAGTCGATCCTCGCAAGATTGCCCAGCGTGCGGCAGGCGATCCTCGTCGACTATCTGGGCACCGCCAGGCAGGCAGCAACCGCGATTGCGCGCGCCATCGCACTGGATGATGCGCTATCGCCTTTCAAACCGGAAGAAGTGGTTTTTGAAAGGTTGCCTTTCAGCCACCCGCTCTACATCCTCTATTCGTCGGGCACGACCGGTATCCCCAAATGCATCGTGCATTCAGCCGGCGGCACGCTGCTGATGCACTTCAAGGAGCACCGGCTCCACGGCGGCGTCAAAGATGGCGACCGGCTGTTCTACTTTACGACATGCGGCTGGATGATGTGGAACTGGCTGGTCTCGGGGCTCGCCAGCGGGGCAACGTTGCTGCTTTACGACGGCTCACCGTTTCATCCCGATGGAAACATACTCTTCGACTACGCCGACGCTGAAAAAATGACCTATTTCGGCACCTCGGCTAAATTCATAGACACGCTTCGCAAATCCGGCCTGCGGCCGATCGACAGCCACGATCTTTCCTCTGTCCGCACAGTCTCCTCGACAGGCTCGCCGCTGTCGCCGGAAGGTTTCGCGTTCGTTTACGACGGCATCAAGAAGGACGTCCACCTCGCCTCCATCTCGGGGGGTACAGACATCATTGGCTGTTTCGTGCTCGGCGTGCCGATAGAGCCGGTCTGGCCGGGTGAAATCCAGGCGCCGGGCCTTGGCATGGCGGTGGACGTCTGGGACGATCAGTGCCGCCCTGTTCGCCAGCAGAAGGGCGAGTTGGTCTGTACCCGGTCCTTTCCATCGATGCCGGTCGCGTTCTGGAACGATGAGGACGGAAAGAAATACCATGCCGCCTATTTCGAGCGGTTCGAGAATGTCTGGTGTCACGGCGACTTCGCCGAATGGACCGATCACGGCGGAATGATCATCCACGGCCGCTCGGACGCTACGCTCAATCCAGGTGGAGTGCGCATCGGCACCGCAGAAATCTACAACCAGGTCGAACAGATGGCCGAAATAGCGGAGGCGCTGTGCATCGGCCAGGATTTCGACGGCGATGTCCGCGTGGTGCTGTTCGTGCGCCTTGCGCCAGGCGTATCGCTTGACGACGATCTGCAGGCCCGCATCCGCCTGAAGATCCGCACCGGCTGCAGTCCCCGGCACGTGCCGGCGAGGATAGTCGCCGTTGCCGACATACCACGCACCAAGTCTGGCAAGATCACCGAGCTTGCCGTGCGCGATGTCGTCCACGGACGCGATGTCAAAAACAGGGAAGCGTTGGCCAATCCGCAGGCGCTAGATCTTTTTCGCGATCTCGAAATCCTGCGAATCTGAGCGCGATCGCGGCTAGGATTGGACGTCTGCGATAAACGGCGAGTTTGGATGCAGTTGCGCGGTTTTCTATCCTTTCAAGCGAGGTTACGGGTCTCCAGTCTTGGATTTTTCAATGACATAAATTGACACTGGCGAGACCTCTTTTTCATCAAGCCACTCAATTGGATCGGTATCGTAACCTAGTGGTTTGTGATACTCAACAACGCGCAAGCCATGACGATCAAAAATTTTCTTGTAATCCTCATCTGTCCACAAATAGTCGTACAAGACTATTTCCGTTCCCTGAAGCTGCAGTTTGAATGTTTCACCGCTCTTGAGATCTCTATCGTTCTCCGGGAAATCATAATTGAATCCAATCCATTTGCCTTTGTATACGTCAGCAGATGAAGTTAGGGCAATAATAATTCCATCACTATTTAAAACTTGCAGCGTTTCCACAAATATTTTTTCAATCTCTTCTCGTGTGGACACTTCTAGAAATACAAAGCTAGAAATAGGATAAAGCCATCGGGAGCGTAAATGTCGCCGGAGACCAACGACCAGTATCAGACCATCCGCGATGGTGTACGGGCCCTGTGCTCGGAATTTCCCGATGAATATCACAGGAAGGTAGACGCGGCGCGCGGCTACCCAGAAGAGTTCGTCGAAGCGCTCACTAGAGCGGGCTGGATGGCAGCGCTCATCCCGGAGGAGTATGGCGGGTCGGGCCTGGGGTTGGCCGAAGCTTCTGTCATCATGGAGGAGATCAATCGCTCGGGCGGCAATTCCGGAGCCTGCCACGGCCAGATGTACAACATGAACACGCTGGTCCGGCACGGCTCCGAGGAGCAGCGTCAGAAATACCTGCCGAAGATCGCCACCGGTGAACTGCGTCTGCAATCGATGGGCGTGACCGAGCCCACCACGGGAACGGATACGACGCGGATCAAGACCACAGCAGTCAAGACAGGGGACCGCTACGT
>JAPLOZ010000015.1 GCA_026400435.1 Hyphomicrobiales bacterium
GCAGATACTGATCTTTTTGTAGGCATATTGCCTATTCTGTTCGCAACGCGTATTCTGTCGGTAAGTTGAATCGCCTTGCAAATCCAACAACAGGACCTCCGACAATGGATGCGAACTCACCTCGCCCGTCGGCGCAGATAATAAGCTTTCCTGCCGGTGGCCGCCGCTCTGCCTTAATTTTGAGCAATGAGGCGAAATTCGCGGCAGAGGTCAGATCCCTGCGCAAGCTGAAAATCGTTGCCGAAACCGGCTGGTATCATCAGGAGGCGGTCGAGCAGGCCGCGCCCAACCGGAAGAACTGACCCAGCCAGGCTGGAGAAAGTTTTTCAGGCCCTGCGCAAGCAGGGCCTTCTTTTTTCGGCAGCGAGCGCGGGGCGCACGCCAGTTTGTCACTCGGGTTCAGGCGGTCGCAATGTAGCTGCGGATGCTTTCCGCCTCGCGCTCGACGTCCTCGATGCGCCGCTTGACCACGTCGCCTATCGAGATGATGCCGTCGAGCAGCCCGTTTTTCTCGACCGGCAGATGCCGAAAACGGCCGCGGGTCATGATTTCCATCACTTCGTTGACCGTGTGGTGCTCGTTGCAGATGTTGACTTTCGGGGTCATGGCGTCGCGCACCGGGAGATCGAGCGCGGCGGCTCCTTCCCTGCCGAGCATCCTGACAATATCCCGCTCCGAGATGATGCCGACGATCTTGCGGTCGCCATTGGTGACGACCAGTGCGCCGATGCGTTTTTCTGCCAGCAGCCGAACAGCCTCCGACAGTTTTTCGTTGGGCCCCAGCGTGGTGACCTCATGCCCTTTGGCTTCGAGTATGGCTTTGACCGTCACGGCGTCCTCCTCCTGTTGAGCGTTTTCTCCCGACCCATGCTTGTTGGATGCGATGGTGCAGGGCCTGCGCCGCCAATTCAAGAGGAGAAACGAAAGGCTGGCCTCAGAGGCGCTGCCGCCGATCGAACGCCGACACGAAGAAAAAGCCGACAACGAACCCGCCGACATGCGCTTCCCAGGCGATCTGGCTTTCCTGGCCAGGCACGATGCCAATCAGCCCGGTGACAGCATTGATCACCATCCACACTGCCAGGAAGGCCACGGTTCCGCGCATTGTCAGTACCGTTTCAATCGGCAGGACCCGACCTGCGAACGCCGGCTTGCCGGACGCCCTGTCGATTTGGAATCCGAAGCGCGCCGCGGCGCCCATCATGCCGGAGATCGCACCCGACGCCCCGATCAGCGGCGCCTGGCTGGTCGAATAGATGACATAGTGCAGACCGGCCGCCGCGATGGAGGTGACGATCCAGAACAGCACGAAGCGCAGGGCGCCGATGCGGTTGGCGAGCGGCGACCCGAAGGCGGCAAGCCAGATCATGTTGACGGCCAGATGCGCGACGCTGCCATGCAGCAGCGAATAGGTGACCGGGCCCGCGACCGGGTAAAACTCAACGGGAACTTGCCCGCTGTAGAGAATCGGGATGAAGGCCGCGTGCACCATCACCCAGAAATACTGTTCCTCGTCCAGCACGAAGCCGGTGACAAAATAGGCGCCGACGCAGATGAGGATGAAGGCCAGAACGATCGGCGGAAGGTTGAACACCGGTTCACGCCTCGGCGCTGCATCGCCCTCGCCCGGCCCGGGCCGGGCCGGTCTGTCCACTGCCGGATCGTTCACGTCAGGTGATTCCGTTTGTGCATACCCGGCTCTAGAGCATCGGGCCGGAAAGGGGAATCGAAACGGCCGCGCAATCGTCGTTAATGATTCGGTTTGGCAAAAGAAAAACCGTCCAGGGTTGCCCCTGAACGGTTGGTCGAGTCCCCCGACTCTTCCCAAGAATTAGACTGGAAGTGCTGTCCAAGCCCTGTATTTGGTATGTCACACCTGCATTTCCGGGGCAATGTAAACCACTCGTTAACCTTAACGTACCGCCCCCGTGAACAACCCAAATCCATGCTGGCACGCATCGTGCCCCGCCCTGCATGTAGGTCTCCGGAGGGCGCCATTCTGTTCGCCGTTGGCACACCTGACGACCGAACGGACGGAGCATGTGGTATGAAGCAGGACGGATCAATCGCACTGTTCCAGTATTGGAACCGGATTCGCACCGGCAGGCCCGCTCCGAAACGCACTGAAATCGAGCCAGCCGACATCAAGGCAATGCTGGCGGACACGTTCATCCTTGAGCGCGATACGCGCGGCGAAGCCGTATTCCGGCTTGCCGGGACGCGGATCTGCGCGACCTACGGTCGCGAACTCAAGGGGTTCTCGTTTCCTTCGCTGTGGCGGACCAAGGACCAGCGCCTCATCTCACGCCTCGTCGGCGGCGTCTTCGACGACAACAACGTCGTTGTCGTCGCGTTTGACGGCATCAGCCGCAACGGACGCTCCAACCCCTTCGAGATGATCGTTCTCCCGCTCGACGGCGGCATCGACAATCCGCGTTGCGTCGGCGCGATTTCGGCGGCGCGGAGGCCTTTCTGGCTGGGCGCCGACCCAATCGTCGAGGCGGCGGTCGAATCCTTGCGTTTGGTCGATCCCGACCGTGAGCCGCTGTTCCTCAAGAACCGTCCGGCTATCGAGGTGCCGGCGCTTTCCCCCAGTGAACTTCCGCCCGACGACAGCGATACCCGCCCGGCCGGCTCGCGGCGCATCCGCCATCTGGTGGTTTTGGACGGCGGACGCACGGAATAGGCTGGATTCCAGGCCCAGACTTACCCGTTGTTAACCTATTTGACCGTACGATCCGGGTAGATATTTTCGCGCCCGGCGAAGGTTCTTCAGCGGAGGTCGAGGGGATTCCATGAGGTCAGCGGCGATCGAGCATGCGCCGGCCTTGGCTGAAAGGCGTAATTTTCAACGCGTGCGCGTGAAGATTTACGGCCGCTTCATGCTGGAAGACCGCTCCGAACATCCCTGTCAGGTCATTGACATGTCGCCTGGCAATGTTTCGCTGCGCACCGAGCGCGTCGGACAGCCCGGCGAGAAGATCATCGCCTACATCGATCATATCGGCCGCGTCGAGGGCGTGCTGACGCGCACGCTCCAGGACGGATTCGCGATGACGGTCGTGGCGTCTGACCGCAAGCGCGACAAGCTGGCCGCCCAGCTCACCTGGCTCGCCAACAAGCACGAACTCGATCTGCCTGAGGACCGTCGTCACGAGCGCGTCTCGCCGCGCAATCCGATGAGCGTACTGCACCTACTCGACGGCCGGCAGTATCCATGCCGTATCATCGACCTGTCGCTTTCGGGCGCCGCCGTCGAAATCGAGGTCAAGCCGGCGATCGGCATCCAGGTTACGCTTGGCACGATGCGCGGCCAGGTCGTTCGTCATTTCGACGACGGCCTCGCTATCGAATTCGCCGTCATCCAGCGCGCGGAATCGCTCGACGCGGAATTCAGCGCCCGCGCTTCCTGAAGAATTGCGGATTTTTTTCGGCCGCGGTGCGCATTGCCGGTCGCCGACGTGCTTGTGCGAAGCCTTGGGCGGCTTGGGTTTTGCGCCGGCAGCAATCGTTCCTAAACCAACCTTATTGGGTGTTTTATTCTCAATTCTTTACAACTAGTTCTTGATTTTACTCAACATTCCAGCTTCGTTTTTGCGTGAAGTAAATCGCCCTCTGTCATGGTGCTCTCGAACGGGGAGACATCACAATGACGCAGAGGACGGGGACGCCGTTGCTTCTTGCGGTGGCGATAGGGTTGTCCATCTGGGCGGGCATAGCGCATGCCGGGCAGGCTTTCATGCCCACCGGCGGTCGCACGACCCAGCCGATCGGGCACTACGAATTCTGCCAGCGCGAAACCGAAGAATGCCGCCAGAAGACGCCCAAGCAGGCGCCGGTGGAACTGACGCGCACGCTGTGGACGACCTTGATCAGCGTCAACAACGCGGTCAACGGCGCGGTCACGCCGCGCACGGACATGGAAATCTGGGGCAAGGAAGAAGTCTGGTCCTATCCGACCAGCGTCGGCGACTGCGAGGACTATGCGCTTGAGAAGCGCCGCCGCCTGATGGCCATGGGTGTGCCGGCTGGCGACCTTCTGATGACGGTGGCGCGCCAGCCCAACGGCGACGGCCACGCCGTGCTGACCGTGCACACCAGCCGTGGCGACTTCGTGCTCGACAATCTCGAGACGCGCGTCATGGCATGGTCGGAGACGCCATACACCTATCTCAAACGCCAGTCCGACCGGAACTCCGGCGCCTGGGTGTCGATCGACGACAGCCGCTCCACGGTTGCCGTCGGCAGCGTGAAATAGCGTCGCAATGCAATATTGCGCTGACCGAAGTCTGCTTCTTCGGTCAGCTTGAGGAAAAGCCCGGTCGAGTCCCCCACTCCCCGTCCCCAACGACCGGGTTCAGGAGCCGGCCCCATGTCCCCGGGGTCGGCTCCACTTTTTTATGCCACGAGTTCAAGGCCAGCGATGAAGCGCCTGCCGTTCCTCACATAATGCTCGGCCGAGGCGAGCAGCCTGCGCACATCAGCGTCGTCCAGCGTGCGCACCACCCTGGCGGGTGAGCCGACGATCAGCGAATGGTCGGGAAATTGCTTTCCCTCGGTCACCAGCGCCCCGGCCCCTACCAGCGAATTCCTGCCGATCCGCGCGCCGTTTAATACGATCGCCCCCATGCCGATCAGGCTGTTGTCGCCGACGGTGCATCCATGCAGCAGAGCGCGGTGACCGATCGTGCAGCCGCGCCCGACGGTCAGCGGAAAGCCGGGATCGGTGTGCATGACGCTGTGCTCCTGCACATTGCTGCCCTCGCCGATTTCGATTGCTTCGTTGTCGCCGCGCAGCGCGGCGCCGAACCAGATCGAGACGTCCCGTCCAAGCATGATCCTGCCAACCAGCGTTGCATCAGGCGCGATCCAGTTGCTCGTGCGGTCGGCGAAGACGGGCGCTGTTCCTTCAAGGGCGTAGATCGGCATCGTTTCTCCTTCGCTCATACGATCCGGCAGGCGGTCGCGTGGTGCTAGCGCACGCACCGGCCTTTACCCTCCGTTTACCATGACGGCCCCAGAGTCCACCCGGGGATTCTGGAAAACCGCCATGACACAGGCTTCAGCAGCCGCATCGCCAACCTACCGCGCGATCGATTCGTCGTTTCTGCTCAAAGTGTTTTATGGGTTTGCCGCGTTGGCGCTGCTGTCGTTGGGCATCAGCGTCGGCGGCAAATGGCTCGGCCGCTCGATCGCTCTTGCCGGCCACACCGACGACGCGACGCTGCACGAGATTGTCATCGGCAACAACGTGATCGCGGCGCGGGCCAACGCGATCCGCTTCGAGCGCCAGCGCCACGACGGCGTCGCTGACAGGCTCGATCTCTATCTGCGCTGGCCGCAGCTTGACGGCTACACCGACGCTGCCCGCGACGATTTCAACAATGCCAGCGGCGCGCACGACATCCTCTTTCTCTCGTTCGAGGAACGCATGATGTCGCGCGACATGAGCGGCCGCCTGGAACCCATCTATTCGCCCATGCTGGTGCGGCCAGGGCAGCCCGGCCCCGACGGCGTCACGCTTTACTCTTTCAACGAGAAATCGGGTTACCTGAACGAGGTCCTGGCCGTGGCGGGTGAAACCACCGGCGAACCGTTCGTTGCGCGCTGCCTGGCCGGCGACAGTGCTTCCGAATCGCTCGCGCCATGCGAACGCGACATCCATCTCGGCGACAACCTCAGCCTCACCTATCGCTTCCCCAGGGAATTGCTCGGTGACTGGGACCGGCTGGACACGGCCATCCGCGCCAAGGCAGCGTCTATGTCCTTCGTGGGCGCCGGCGGCTGACCAGCCTTTCCGCCGCTGCCTGGATCGTAGCGTCCTGTCGGACGCACAACGGGCAATCCAAGATCATAGAGCACCGGAATAATCCGAATACCGGATTCGGCTTTTTAGTCCGATGTCTAGTTCAGGTCGATGTCGAGGATTGCCATCGAGAAATTGTAGTCGCCCTCGTCCTCATCCTTGTAAACGAGGCCGATGAACTCGTCGCCGACATAGACCTCGGCGGAGTCTTCCTTGCGCGGCCGCGCCTTCACGTCCATCGTCGGGTTCTGGAACATGCGCCTGAAATATGCGGTGAGCTTTCTGATTTCTTCCGGCTTCAAGATGCTTCTCCGATTGTATGGGAACATGCGTCCAGCCGACGCCTTCCGGTGGCGCGGGACATGCTCTGCGATTGGTCGCGCTTCTGGCATGGAGCGCACGGCGGTGTAAAGGCTGCCTGGCTGCCGGCGTGCGTCATGAACCGGCGCAGACGCGCCGCGCACACCGCCGTTGTCCGGGCGAGGGCCGCGTCAGATGTCGAAGCTTACTACGTGGTCCATCGACTGCGACGGCAGCAGCTGGTCCATCTGGCGGGACGGGTGCGAGCAGCCGCTTTCGCCAACCACCCGCGCCGGCACGCCAGCCACCGTCTTGTTGTGCGGCACGGGCGACAGCACCACGGAGCCCGCCGCGATCTTGGCGCAATGGCCGACCTCGATGTTGCCGAGAATCTTTGCACCGGCGCCGATCAGCACGCCATGGCGGATCTTCGGATGGCGGTCGCCGCCGGCCTTGCCGGTGCCGCCCAGCGTCACGCCGTGCAGGATCGACACGTCGTCCTCGATCACCGCGGTCTCGCCCACCACGAGTCCGGTCGCATGGTCGATGAAGATGCCCTTGCCGATGCGCGCGGCCGGGTTGATGTCGGTCTGGAACACCGAGGACGATCGGCTCTGCAGGTAGAGCGCGAAGTCCTTGCGGCCTTCATTGTAGAGCCAGTGCGCAAGACGGTGCGTCTGCACCGCGTGGAAGCCCTTGAAATAAAGCACCGGCATCAGGAAACGGTCACAGGCCGGGTCGCGGTCGTAATATGCCTGGATGTCGACCCTGACGATCGAGCTCCATTCCGGATTGGCCTTCGACATCGCCTTGAAGCTCTGGCGAATGATGTCGGCGCCGAGATCCTGATGCGAAAGACGCTCCGCGAGGCGGTGGATCACCGCGTCTTCGAGGCTATCCTGGTTCAGGATCGTCGAATAGAGGAATGCTGCCAGCAGAGGATCCCGATCGACCGCCTCGTTGGCTTCGTCACGTACCGAGCGCCAGATCGGATCGATCGGCTGCAGATTGGGGCTACGGGCCACGCTCAGCGTATTCATCGACAGGCTCCCATTGCCGTCAGGCGGCTTTGGCGGTTTCTATAGTCCAAAAGCTGGCACGATTGAACTCAATTTTCCTTAGTCCTCCTTCAAATGGAATTGGTTCATTCGGATTCAAGACGAGATGGCAAACGAACCCTTGATTGGCGAACGCCTGAAAACGGAGCTTTCCGCCCTCTACCGGAGCCCGGACCGGCACTATCACGGCCTTGCCCACATCGCCGCGCTGCTCGCCCTTCTGGACGAACACCGCGCGGAATTCGCCGATCCCGAGGCGGTCGAGGCCGCGATCTGGTTTCACGACGCCATCTACGACAGCCGTCGCAGCGACAACGAAGCCAGGAGCGCAGCCCTTGCCGCGGACAAGCTGTCCCGGGCCGATCCCGAGCGCCTACCGCGCATCCTCGCCATGATCGAGGCAACGGCCACGCATGCCCTGCCCGGCCTTGCCGGCAAGGCGAAGCACGATGCTGCATTTTTCCTCGACATGGACCTGGCCATACTCGGAACCGAGCCCACGGCATTCGACGCCTACGAGGCAGCAGTGCGGCGCGAATACGCATGGGTCGAAGAAGCCGCCTGGCGGTCCGGCCGCGCAGCCGTGCTGCAGCGCTTCCTCGCCCGCCCGGCCATCTTCCACACGCATACGTTCAGGCAGCGCTACGAACAGATGGCGCGGGCAAACATCGCGCGCTCGCTGGCGGCGCTGCTGGCCTAGGCGTTTTCAGGGCTTGAGACCGGCGGCCCTGCGTCGGCGGCGCTTCTCCCACCAGACGTCCAGTCGCCGCCTGCCGCGTCGCGCCCATGACAGGTCGTGCGACAGCACCATGAGACCGAGCGGGATCATCCAGAACCCGAGGACCGGCAGGAAGCCGAGGAAGCCGAAAACGACGAGCGCGCCACCGATCGTCATCCTCAGCGGCTTCGAATCCGGCAGCGCGAGCGTGCGCCCGAACACATGGATCTTGCGGCGGGGCCGCAGACTGTGCTCTCTCGGTTGCTCGGTCATCGCGGTGTTTATCTGGTTCCAGAGGACGACGGTCGTTCAACGCGCGCCCATATTTAATGCGTGAGACGCGCATATGATGCATCCTGGCGGAAAATGCGAGGTGGCGCGCCAAGCCAGACAGAAACAGCCACCGAAACCGCAATCGTCTCACGGTTTTCCAACTACGCCGAATTCCGGATCATCCTTTGCCGGCTCGGCCGCGATCCGCCCGAAAAATTCCTTTCGCCCCTTTGCAAACACGAAAGGTGTGGTATAGGCACCCCGCATCCAAGCGAGCCTGTTCCCTGATAGCTCAGTTGGTAGAGCATTCGACTGTTAATCGAATGGTCGCAGGTTCGAGTCCTGCTCAGGGAGCCACTTTTTTTGCAGTGCGGTTCAGGCGCTGCGCCATGCCGACATCCAACATTGCTCCCGATCACCTGCTCCCAACCTGGCGTATCGTTGGCGCAAGCAGCTTGCTTGCTTGCCGCCGCCCCGCCGCAGGCATTGCACCGCCAAACGGTCGAGACGGGCATGACACGTCCACGCGCACCGAGCAGTCGCAGTCACCAGCGAGAAGATGGGTGACCCAGGTTTTCAATCAGCGTCATTTTGCGCGACGACGCAGCCCGTCGAAATAGACGATTATGATTATCAAAGCCCCGGTGATGATCCGCTGCCAGAACGAGTTGACGTTCAGAAGGTTGGCGCCGTTGTTGATGGTCGCGAGAATGAATGCCCCAAGCAGCGGCCCATGCACCGAACCGATCGCCCCAAACAGGCTGGTGCCTCCGATGACCGAAGAGGCAATCGCCTGCAATTCCCATCCTTCAGCCTGGGTTGGATTTCCAATCCCAATGCGTGCGGCAAGCAGGACGCCAACAAACGAAGCCAGCAGGCCCGACAAGACATAGGCCATGAAAATGGTTCGTTGGATGTTGACGCCGGACAGGCGCGATGCCTCCGCATTGGAGCCCACGGAAAAAAGATAGCGACCCCATCGGCTGTGATGAAGGAAGACGTAAGCCGGGATGGCAACCAGGATGACCATCCAGAAAAGGTTGGGTATGCCCAGCACGGAATTGCGGGAGAAAGCCGTGAACTCATCGCTGTTGATGTTGATTGAGTTCCCATTGGTCATCAAGAGACCGATTCCGCGCAGCGACGTCAGCGTGGCGAGCGTTATGATGAAAGGCGGCAGGCCCATCCTGACGATGCCGAAGCCGTGAAAGAGGCCGATCCCCACACCGACCAGAAGGGTCGAAAGAATGGCTACCCAGATCGGCCAACCGGCATTGATCATCATCGCGACAATAACGGTACCGAAACCGACCACTGCACCAACCGACAGATCAATGCCGCCGGTAATGATGACGAACGTCTGGCCAACCGCGAGAATCGCGATCATGGATCCCTGCCGCAAGAGGTTGGCAATATTGTTGCCTGACGCAAAGCTGGCCGTCGTCAATGACAGCAGGATCCAGAGAAACACCAGCAACGCCAGGAGCGTAAGCCCGAACAGCACGTTGTAGTTTCGTTTCGGCTTCTCTGTCGCGACCGTGTCCGTAGTCATGGGGTCTCCCGCTTGCTGATTGATTGTCAGACGCCGATCGCCTGCGTCAGAACCTCTTCGTGGCTTGCCGCGCGGAAGCCGTGGCTGGCAACCAGGCGGCCGCGCCGGAATACGTGAAGCGTATCCGCGAGTTCGTAAACCTCCGGCAGGTACGAAGAGATCAGTATGATGCCGGCGCCCTTGGACAGCAGCTCGCCAAACAGCCGGTAAATCTCGGCCTTCGTGCCGACGTCAACGCCGACGGTAGGTTCGTCGAAGATGAACAGCTTTGCGCCGTGATTGAGCCACTTGCCGATGACGATCTTCTGCTGGTTGCCGCCCGAAAGACTTGATGCAAGCGCGTGTCTCGTTGGCGTCTTGATGCGCAACCCGCCGATCTGGCGGTCGGCAAACTCTTTCTCCCGCTTGGCCGAAATCAACATGTTGCTGGAGATGCGCTTGTAGATTGGAAGATTGAGGTTCAGTCCGACCGGCAGGTTGAGGCAAAGGCCCTGGTCGCGCCGACTCTCAGGCGCCAGCGCCATGCCAAGACGCATCGCATCTTGTTCGGAGGAGATCGAGACCTCCTTGCCGTCCCACAAGACACTGCCGGCGGATTTCTGATGCCGGCCGTATAGCGTCGTCACGAACTCGCTGCGCCCAGCGCCGATCAGGCCGTACAGGCCGACGATCTCACCGGCGCGCACCGAGATCGACACCTCTTCGAAGCCTTTGCCGGACAGCATCTTTGTCTCGACGATCGTGGCGCCGAACTTAAAGTGCTCCTTGTGGTAGATCTGATCGATCGAGCGATTGATCATCATCTTTACCAACTCGGCGTCGCTGGTCTCGCTTATGTTGCGGGTGCCTATGAAAGCCCCGTCCCGCAGCACGGTAACGCGGTCCGCGAGCTCGAACACCTCCTCCATGCGGTGGCTGATGTAGATGATGGTGACGCCTTCGGCCTTCAGGCGGCGGATGAGCGCGAAGAGTTGACCGGCCTCCTTGCGGGTCAGATAGGCGGTTGGCTCGTCGAATATCAGAAATTTTGTGCCGCGCAGCGTGGCGCGCGCCGCAGCGATCAACTGCTGCTGACCGATGGTCAGTTCACCAAGCACCACATGCGCGGGCAGGTCGAAGCCAAGGTCGTCGATTATCTGCTGAGCCTCGCGCACCATGGCGCGCTGTTGCAGGATTCCGAAACGGACATTTTCCTCGCCGAGAAAGATGTTGGCCGCAACCGTGAGGTGCCGGCAGAGGACCACTTCCTGATGAACGGCATTGATGCCGAGCGCCATCGCCTCATGCGGCGTGGCCAGCGCGGTCGGCTTGCCGCGCCAGATGATCTCTCCCGATGTCCTGGGAATAACACCCGTGAGCAGTTTGATGAGCGTGGATTTTCCTGCGCCGTTCTCACCGACTATAGCGTGGATTTCACCGGCCTTGAATGCAAGGTCGAGAGGCTTCAGCGCATGGGTCCCGGGGTATTTCTTCTCAAGGCCCCGCAACTCGAGAATTGTACCGCTCTCGAGATTGTCGCCCGCCGGATGCAAGTGCGCCATCAACGTGTTCATGGCAATCCTCCGATTGACACGGGGCGACGCCTGGGACGCCGCCTTCTTTGGGGCGCGACCAAATCAGGTCGCCGCCAGATCAAGGCTTGCGGATCGGTAGTGCTCCGGGACGCTAGCCGTCCCGGAGCACTTTTGGGAGGCGACCTCAGTCCAGCTTGGGATTGAGCAACGCGTCGATCTTCGGATCCTTCATGTTGTCCTTGGTGACAAGGTTCGCACCGGTGTCAACATTTGCTTCAACCTTCTCGCCTTTGGAAGCTGCCAGAGCGGTCTTGATGCCGTCGTAGCCCATGCGATACGGGTCCTGGACAACCAGGGCCGATATCACACCGTCGTTGAGAAACTTGATCAGCTTTTCGTCGCTGTCGAAACCCACCAGAGCGACTTTGCCGCCAAGGTTGTTCTCCGCGACAGCCTGGCCAACGCCTTGAGCCATGATAAGGTTCGAGGCGAAAATGCCCTTGAGGTTCGGATTGGCCGTGATCAGATCGGTCGCGATGTTAAGTCCAGTGGTTGCCTGACCGTCCGCATATTTGTCAGCCACAAGCTTCAGACCCGGATACTTGGCGGCGAGCTGTTCCGTGAAGCCCTGCTTGCGCTGTTCGAGCGAACCCGCTCCCGGCGCATTGGTGATAAGGGCGACATCGCCCTCGATCTTGCCGCCATTTGCAGCGCCGATGGCTGCGGCAAGACCGTCCGCCGCCACGCGACCGCCAGCAATGTTGTCAGTCGTCAGGAAGGACGTGAATGCTTTGGAATCGGCTCCGGAATCGATCCCGATGATCTTTACCTTGGAGGCGGCTTCGTCGATGGGCTTGCCCAGAGCCTTGAATTCCGTGGGTGCAATGACGATTGCCGCCGGATTTCCAGAAACCGCATTCTCCAGAATCGAAATCTGGCCATTCACGTCGGTTTCTGCCTGCGCGCCAAGTTCAGGAACATTGACGCTGAGATCCTTGCCTGCCTTTCGGGCGCCGGCCAGCACGATCTGCCAGTAGAAGGACGTCGTGTCCTTGACGATGATCGGAATGGTCACGTCTTGAGCAGAGGCATGGCCCACGGGCAACATAGCCGTAAAGATTGTAGCGGCGGCAAGCGCAACGAAACCGCGTCTTGTTGTTGAGCCGATTGAAAACTTCATAGGTATTCCTCCCTGGTGCCTCGACTGTTCAAGCGGTGTTCCGTCAGGAGAGGCATAGTCCGGACCGAACTGTTTGAATATGGCGAGCCGAGTTGTACGGCACCTCACATGTGTTTGAAAGCTTGAATTATTTCGCGCTTTGAAAAATGGTTGAATCGCCTGGACCGGCTTGGGTCGGAGTCAGGATGTTGAGCCGACAAAATGCATATGTTGGGCTGACGTCCGGACTTGACGGGACAAGGAATTCGTTCCTATTTCATTCCCATGCCCGAACCCTATTGGCCCAAGCGCAGAGGATCGTTTCGTCTGTCCGACGCCGGCGCGGGCGCGGGCTACGCGTCCATTCGCTGCACATGTTGCAAGCGCCAGCGGTACTACGCCATAGCCGATCTCCTGACAGCCTTCGGCGACATGGAATGCGACGACGTGGTCCGGGTCACGGGACTGCGGTGCCGGAACTGCGATGGCAATGGCGCGCTCGAACTGAAGGTCGGCGGCCCGCCCCGCGACATGGCCGATGTGGCCATCCAGCGCAAGATCGACCGCATCTTCTACGTCAGGAAAATCGTTTGGAAGGACAAGCGCGGGGTCTAGGCTGAAAGCGCCGCAAGCCGCACGGAGCCTGGCCGCGGCTCAAGCCAGTTCTGGCTTCATCCCCGCAGCGGTGCGGTCGATGATCTCGCGCAGCGCAAACGACGAATTTATCTTCGTCACATGTGGCATGGCTGTCAGCCATTCCTTGTGGATGCGTTCGTAGTCCTGCAGGTCCTTTGCAGCGATGCGCAGGATGTAGTCGTATTCGCCCGACATCAGGTGGCAAGACAGTATGTTGGGACAGCGCTTCACCGCCGCCTCGAATTCCGAAAGCGTCTTCTCGAACTGGCCCGACAGCGAGATATGCACGATGACGGTCATGCGGTGTCCGAGCGCCGCGTTGGAAAGCTGCGCATGATAGCCGCGAATGACGCCGGACTTTTCGAGATTGTCGAGCCTGCGCGAGCAGGCCGATTGCGAAAGCCCAACCTTTTCGGCGAGCGCCGCATTGGGCATCCGGCCGTCTTTCTGCAGCGCTTCCAATATGGCGATATCGATCCTGTCGAGCGGCAAAGTTCGAAGTTCCTTCGGATTGAGCCTGATTTTGCGCAACGATTAGCGTTTTGAAGCGCCGTTCGCAACGCCATTCGCAAACACGTTCGGCGCCATTTCTGCTTGAATGCGGTCAATGGAGTTAAGCCCCTACGACTCTAACATGGAGATCGCGAGATGCGCGTCGGCTGCCCCCGGGAGATCAAGAACCACGAATACCGCGTCGGCCTGACGCCTGGCGCCGTGCGCGAATACGTCGCCCATGGCCATGAGGTGCTGGTCGAGACCGGGGCTGGCGCGGGCATCGGCGCGGGCGACGACGCCTACCGCGCCGCCGGCGCCAAGATCGCCAGAACGGCCGAGGAGGTTTTTGCCAAAGCGGACATGATCGTGAAGGTGAAGGAGCCGCAGGCCAACGAATGGGTCCAGCTGCGCGACGGCCAGATCCTCTACACCTACCTGCACCTTGCGCCGGATCCGGACCAGACCAGCGGCCTGCTTGCCTCCCGCGTGACGGCGGTCGCCTACGAGACCGTGACGGACGATCGCGGCGGCCTTCCGCTGCTTGCACCGATGTCGGAAGTTGCCGGTCGCCTGTCGATACAGGCCGGCGCTACCGCGCTGCAGAAGGCCAATGGCGGCCGCGGTGTCTTGCTTGGCGGCGTTCCGGGCGTGCTGCCGGGCAAGGTCGCGGTGCTTGGCGGCGGCGTCGTGGGCCTGCATGCAGCCAGGATGGCTGCCGGCCTTGGCGCCGACGTCACCATCATCGACCGCTCGATCCCGCGTCTGCGCCAGCTCGACGACATTTTCAACGGCCGCGTCCACACCCGCTATTCAAGCATCGAGGCGCTCGAGGAAGAATGCTTCTCGGCCGACATCGTGGTGGGCGCGGTGCTGATCCCCGGTGCGGCGGCCCCCAAGCTGGTCACGCGCGAAATGCTGTCGGGCATGAAGAAGGGTGCGGTGCTCGTCGATGTCGCCATCGATCAGGGAGGCTGCTTCGAAACCTCCCACGCCACCACCCACGCCGAGCCCACCTACGAAGTCGATGGCATCATCCACTACTGCGTCGCCAACATGCCGGGCGCGGTGCCCGTCACGTCGGCTCACGCGCTGAACAATGCAACGCTGCACTATGGCTTGCAGCTGGCCGACAAGGGCATCAAGGCGATCCTCGACGACCAGCATCTGCGCAACGGTCTCAACGTCCACAAGGGCCGTGTCACCAACCGCGCGGTGGCCGATGCGCTTGGCTACGAAATGGCCGAACCCAAGGCCGCGCTGGCCGCCTGAAGTCTGGAATTTGACGGGCTGCGCAGATGCGGCGGGGTGATCTGGTGTGGCTACGCGGCAGGCCTAGGTAATGCCGCCGCCCTCGTCGTTGCCGTCCTCGTTGCCATCCTGCGGAGATGGCGTGAAATTGGACGGAACGGACTGAGCCGTAACCACCGACAGCATGGCGCGTTTTTCCAGCCGCGGCTTCTCGTATCGCGTCATCCCCGGAGTTTCCCACCCGACGCCTGATGCTAGATAAATTGCACACCGGCAAGCTCATTTCAAATATACCGACAGCCTATCCTTTCCCGGCGTCGCATAAAAGGCATAAAATTCGGGCACAGTGGCAGTCTTGCGGAAGAAGTCGCGCCGGAATGCCCTCAGACATGCCGATCCCCCCGCTCGTCCACCAGACCTGGAAGACCGCAAGGACGCCGCTGCGCTGGCGCCATCTGGTCCAGACCGTGAAGCAGCATCATCCCGGCTGGACGTATCGTCTCTGGTCCGACCAGGAGATGGACGCGCATGTGCGGGCAAGCCACCCTGCCCTGCATCCCGTTTACGCGGCCTTCGAGAAGAACGTCATGCGCGCCGATGTGTTTCGCTACGTCGTCATGCACGATCTGGGAGGGCTGTACTGCGATCTCGACTACGAGTTCCTCCGACCCTATCCCTACGGCGACGCTGAACTGGTGCTTATGGAGGAATTTTCCCCACAGGCCGGCGATAGCGACCTGCAGATCGCCAACTATGTCTTCGCCTCGGCCACCGGGCATCTGTTCTGGAAAGATGTACTCGACGATCTGGTCCGCAACCCGCCGGTAGTCACCACGGCCGGCGATGTCACTGGCGCGACCGGACCAGGCCTTCTTTCACGCATCTTCCTTGCCGGCGCGGAGCGCTACCCGGACGTGGTGGTGGCCCCCAAGCAGGCTTTCAGCCCTGTCCGAATGCGCGGAAGGAACGAAAGCACCAGCCTGATCGGGTCTGGCGCCTATGGCGTCCACCACGCGTGGGGCAGTTGGAAGGAGCGCACTGGCGCCCACTACATCCGCAAGGCCGCCCGTCTTCTGGACCGGTAGAGCCTGACTACTGCGCAAGGAAATCGTCGAAGCGGCGCAGCGTGACGCGGCGATTGCGCCAGTTCTCGTTGGGCGTCGGCACCAGCAGGAATTCCTCGCCGTAACCGACTGTCTCGAGCGCGCGGCGCGGTATGCCGAATTCTACCGCCAGCGTCCGCTTGAGCGATTCAGCGCGGCGTTCAGACAGCACGAGGTTCGACTGCGCCGAACCCACGGCGTCCGTGTGACCTTCGATCAGGACCTTGGAGCGCGGCCGCCGATCGAGCAGATTGTCGAGCGCATCGGCAATCGCCTCGACCTTGCGGTATTGCGAGCGCGGAATTTCGGCCGACCCGAAGGCAAAGTTGATCGACTGTATGTCGATCGACGGCGCCATCCGGCGCAATTCCGGCCGGCGCTTGAACTCGCGTACGGTTACTTTCTGGTCCGGCCGCACCTTGACGCGCGGCGCAGCGTCAAGCTGGCGTTCGATCTGGGTCGCCGAAGGCATCGCGTCCTGCGCGACGGCGAGCGATGGCATGGCGACGAGCGCAAGCGCTGCAGCGGCAATCTGGCGGCGGGTGAACATGCTATTTCTCCTCGGGCTGCGGAGTGGGTGTCCGCGTGTGACGTTGCCGCGACTGTGGCGCAGCGCAGCTGAATTGCCGCTGAACGGCCGGTTCATCCGGGAACGAAAGGCTACGGCCGCATGACGCTGCGCGACCGCTCCTCGAACGGCAGCGGATCGACCTGCTCCTGCTTCTGGCCAACCGGCGAGAAGCCAAGCTTCTGATAGAGCGGCAGCGCCGCGGGGTGGTCAAGCGTGCAGGTCTGCACGACGACCTGGTCCGGCCCGGTCGCCCACGCCGCCTCGATCGCCGCGCCAAGAAACCAGCGCCCGAGCCCCATGCCCGTGGCGTGCTCCATCATGCCGAAATAGGCGATTTCGGTCTCGTCCGCCTTGAGCGGATTGATGTCGAAGAAGCCGGCCGGCGCGCCGTCGAGGAACAGCACGCGTATGTCACGCTCCGGCTTGTGAATTTTCGCCGCCAATTGCTCGTCGCTGAGCCGCAGCACATTCACCCAGTGCCATTTGCGGCCAACCCGGTCTGTCAGATAGCGGTAGAAGTGCAACGGCATGTTGCGCGTCTTCATCAGAGCGATGTTCACGTTGGCCGGCGGGTGGGGATAGGACGCCGGCTGTCTCTTCATTTCGAGGAACGTGACCGTTACCGCGATCGGCTCCAGCCGTTCGGCGTCGTTGGCCGCGCTCTGTTCCTTGATGCTCATCGACCCTTGACCACCGGCGTGTCGGGACGCCCGCCCCACTCGCTCCACGATCCGTCGTAGAGCCGGTTGGCGGAATGGCCCAGCGTTTCGAGCGCCAGCGTGATGACAGCCGCCGTAATGCCTGAGCCGCAGGACGTGACAACCGGCCTGGCCAAATCCACGCCGGCGTCCTCGAAACGCTTTCTCAATTCCTCGGGCGGCAACAGCTTGCCATCCTTTGCCAGTGTCGATGCAGGCAGGCTCTTCGCGCCCGGCATATGACCGCCGCGCACGCCCGCGCGGGGCTCCGGGTCGTCGCCGGTGAAGCGGCCGGCCGGTCGCGCATCCGCGACCTGGCTTTCGCCGGTCGCAACGATTTTGAGCATGTCCTGCAGCGACGCCACGCGCGCGGCATCGAATTCGACGTGGAAGACGTTGGGGGCGACCTTGGTGGGAGCATCAGTCACCGGGCGGCCTTCGGCTTTCCACCGATCGAACCCGCCATCCAGAACATAGACCTGGAAAACCCCCATCACGCGAAACATCCACCAGACGCGCGGTGCTGAGAACATGCCTGGCCCGTCATAGACCACGATCGTGTCGTCGGCCGAGATGCCCATCGAACCGGCGTGGCGTGCGAAGGTCGCTGCGTCGGGCAGCGTGTGCGGCAATTGCGAATTGGGATCGACCACGGCGTCGTGATCGAAGAACAGGGCGCCGGGAATATGGGCTGCGGCATATTCGGCCCGCGCGTCGCGACCCTGCGCCGGCAGGTACCAGGAACCGTCGACGATGGAGAGCCCGGGCGTGCCGAGCCGGCTTTGCAGCCAGTCCGCGTCGATTGTGAAGGCTCCGCTCTCCGCCATGCTTTCCTCCGCCCCGCTGCACGCGCCATCCATAGCGCGGCGCTTCGAAAACTCAAAACGGCTCACAACGCAGGCGGTTGCCCGAAGCGGATGCGAAAGCGCCGGTTCTCGCGACCCTTCTTCTCGATCTTGCCGATGTGGATTTCGCCAACCTCCGCGGTCGATCTGACGTGCGTGCCGCCGCATGGCTGGCTGTCCACCGCGCCGTTGTCGCCGATTAGTACCAGCCGGATTCGTCCCGTCCCTGTCGGCGGACGCACGTTCTTCGATTTCACAAGCGTCGGATTCGCGGCCAGCTCCGCGTCCGTGATCCAGCGTGTCGAAACCGGGTAGTCGGCGCGCACCAGTTCCATCAGCCGCTCGGTCACGTCTTCCTTGGTGAAACCGGCGTCGGGAATGTCGAAATCGACCCGCGAATCGTCTCCGGCAACAGCCGCTCCGGTGATCGGAAACGGACACACCACCGTGAGCAGGTGGCAGGCGCTATGCATCCGCATGAAGTTTAGCCGCCGCGGCCAGTCGATCGCCATCGCCACCTGGTCGCCAGGCTTCAGCAGCGCGTCGGCGGTCGGCACGTGGATTATTTCTTCCTTGGTTTCACCGGTGACCGTCGCCGCGATGTCGATCACGCGTCCGTCCGCCAGCGTCAGCCGGCCGGTGTCGCCCGGCTGGCCGCCCGAAGTGGCGTAGAAGACCGTCCGGTCGAGGATTATGCCGCCACGCTCGTTGACGTGCACGACTTCGGCCTCTGCCTGCGCAAGATAGGCGTCTTCGCGAAACAGCGCTTGCGTTGAGTAGGCCATCAGCCGACCTTCTCGTAGGGCACGGCGATCTCTACTTTTCGTTCCAGCCATGACGGCCACGGCAGGTTTTTCTCGCGCAGGAATTGCGGATTGAACAGCTTGGACTGATAGCGCGTACCGTAGTCGCAAAGGATGGTGACGATCGTATGCCCCGGCCCGAGGTCTTTTGCGAGCCGGATCGCCCCGGCGATGTTGATTCCGCTCGATCCGCCGAGGCACATGCCTTCCTCCAGCACCAGGTCGAACACGATCGGCAGGGCCTCCTCATCGGGCACCTGGTAGGAAAAGTCTGGCGTGAACCCGTCAAGGTTCGCCGTGATGCGCCCCTGCCCTATGCCCTCGGTGATCGAGCTTCCCTCGGCCTTCAGCACACCCTCGGTGTAGAAGCTGTGGAGCGCGGCGCCGAGTGGATCGGCCAGCGCGATCTTGACCGCCTTGTTCTTCTCCTTGAGCCCGACAGCTACGCCGGCCAGCGTTCCGCCGGTTCCGACCGACGACACGAAGCCGTCGACCTTGCCCCCGGTCTGCTGCCAGATTTCCTGGGCTGTGGTGCGGATATGGCCGTCGCGGTTGGCGACATTGTCGAACTGGTTGGCCCAGATCGCGCCGTTCGGCTCGCTCTTCGCCAATTGCTCGGCAAGCCGCCCGGACACCTTCACGTAGTTGTTCGGGTTTTTGTAGGGAACAGCCGGCACTTCGATAAGTTCGGCGCCGAGCACGCGCAGCGCATCCTTCTTTTCCTGACTCTGCGTATCGGGAATGACGATGACGGTACGGTAGCCGAGCGCCCGGGCGACGACCGTCAGCCCGATGCCGGTGTTGCCCGCGGTTCCCTCCACGATCGCTGCGCCTGGCTTCAGCAGGCTCCTCGCCTCGGCGTCGCGAATGATGAAAAGTCCCGCGCGATCCTTCACAGACTGGCCGGGGTTCATGAACTCTGCCTTGCCGAGGATTTCGCAGCCCGTCTCTTCCGAGGCGCGCTTCAGCCGGATCAGCGGGGTATTGCCGATCGCGTCGATCACGGAACGCTGCATTCGAAGTTCCTTGCCTTTCGCGCCCGGATGTCGTTGCGCATTTCGGTTCTAGAAACGGTCGCATTGCCTTTCAAGCAAAGAAATTTCACCTTCGCGGCGCCCAAGGGCATCGGGTTGCGCGCCTGTGGGTTCGTGCGGCGGCGGCGTTGCGGCATATTGCATTCATCCGCGCCTTCGGCCAGACGATGGCAGCACGGTCTGACAGGGGTGCGGACATGGCAATCTACAGGGCCGATACAAGCCACGGCGTTTGCTGGATCACGGGCGGCGGCACCGGCATTGGCCGGCAGGTTGCCCTCGATCTTGCACGCGCGGGCTGGACGGTCGCGGTCAGTTCCCGCGTCGAAGACCCGATTGAACCCGTAGTAAAGGCGGCAGCCGGCCTGACGGGCAAAATCCTCCCTTTCTACTGCGACGTTACCGACGAAGCGGCCATGGCTGCCACGGTCGACGCCATCGAGACCCAAGCCGGACCCATCACGCTCGCCATCTTCAATGCCGGCGTTTACCTGCCTGTGCATGCCGAGGCGCTGAGCATGGCCAATTTCCGCGGCACCTACGCGGTCAATCTGTTCGGCGTGCTGAACGGACTGGTGCCGACGGTCGCCCGGATGCAGACCCGCACACGCGGCCATATCGTCCTGGTAGGATCGGTCACCGCCTATTTCGGCTGGCCGACGCTGGCGGCCTACGGCGCCACCAAGGCTGCTCTCAACAACATGGCGGAAGCGCTGCGTTACGACTTCGAGAAAATGAACATCCGCATCCAGGTCATCAATCCGGGCTTCGTTGACACGCCGCTTGCCGCCAAGAACACGCACATGATGCCCTATCTCATGTCGGTTGAGGACGCGTCCGCACGCATCGTCAGGGCGATCGGCAAGGGCGGCTACGAAACCACCTTCCCGCGCCGGCTCACCTGGGGGCTCAAGTTCATGCGCATGTGGCCCCACTCGGCCCGCTTCGCGTTCATGAATTTCGCCACGCGCTGGCGCGGCTATCCGCTGATGCCGGGCAGGAAGCGGGAGTAGCTACCTCACTGCTGCGTCGGCTTGGGCAACCCCTCCCCTTCATACGCGGGCATTCCGTCGATCATCGTCAGCAGCGCCTTTGCCGAGGCAATTTCGGTCGGCGCAATCTTGGTAAGGTCCTTGTCCAGCACCACCACGTCGGCGCGCTTGCCGGATGTCAGCGTACCCGATTCCGCTTCGTCGAAGGCCGCATACGCGCCATTCACCGTGTAGGCGCGCAGCATGTCCATGAGGTCGAGCTTGTGCTGCGGCGTCAGCACCGCGCCCTGTGGGTCGGCGATATCCTGCCGGGTCACGCCGGTCTGGATCGCCTCCAGCGGGTTCATCGACGACACGCTCCAGTCGCTGGAACCGGCAATCGTGGCGCCGGCCTTTTTCAGCGCCCCGAACGGATAAAGCCATTCGGAACGCTCAGGTCCAAGTTTCGGCCGCGTCAGGTCGACAATGTAGGTGTCGGGATAGGCCCACAGCGCCTGAATGTTGGCAATCACCCCAAGCTGTTTGAAGCGCCCGATGTCGGCAGGATCGACAAGCTCCAGATGGGTGATCTGATGGCGGCTGTCGCGCACCCCATTGGCCTTTTGAGCGGCTTCGTAGGCATCGAGGGCCGCGCGCACCGCACGGTCGCCGATCGCATGCGCGTGGAGCTGGAGATTGGCCTTGTCGCCGGCGATGGCGATCGCGTTCAGCTGTTCTGGCGTGTAAAGCAGCTCACCCGCCGAGTTGGAGCCGACATAGGCTTCGAGCAGCGCGGCCGTCCCCGTCTCGATCACGCCGTCCACAAACAGCTTTATCGATGTCACTTCGAGATGCGGGCTGGCATAGCGGTTCTTCAGATCGAGCGTACGCTTCACCCCAGCCACGCCCTCTTCCGCAGCCACGGTGACTGCGGCCTCGACGCGCAGCTTCAGCGTGCCGGCTGCGTCGGCGCGCTGGTAGCCCTTCAGCATCCACTCCTCGACCGCCGGGTCGATGAAGGCGGTTACGCCGTAGCTGATCGCCTCGGCCTGCGCCTTCTCCAGACCGATATCGACCTGGCTGTCCGGATAGTCGGGCAACAGGTCGGCCACCAGCGCCATGGCGTTCTCGCGCAGCATTCCGGTCGGGTTGCCCTGCGCGTCACGTTCGATACGCCCGCCCTCAGGGTCCTTGCTGGCCGCATCGATGCCGGCGGCTTTCAGCGCCGCCGAATTGGCCCAGCCCGAATGGCCGTCCACGTCTTCGAAGTAGGCCGGCCGGTCGCCTGTTACCTTGTCGAGCACCGCCGCGCTGGGGTCCTTGTATACAGCCACGCTCCATCCGCCGCCGCGCAGCCACGCGTCCTTGGGCAGCGCCGCCATCGCCGGTTCGATCGCCGCTCGCAGCCCGGCTTCGTCGGACACATCGGTGAGGCTGATATTCTCGGCCTGCGCGGCGCTCCAGATCAGGTGGTTGTGCGAGTCCTGGAAGCCCGGCAGCACGAGCGCGCCGGCCGGCAGGTCGTAAACGCGGGCGCCCTTGAGGAAGGGCTCGACATCGGCGGCGGACCCGACCGCTGCAATCCTCCCGTCCACCAGTGCTATTGCCTCTGCCTCGGGCTTTGCCTCGTCCATGGTCAGCACACGCGCGCCGCGCAGTACGATCGTGTCGGCGTAGGCGGATGCACTCGACAGCAGCGCCACCGCAACGGCGATCAGGCTGTATCTACGAGGCAATACCGGCATGTGTCCTCCCGTCGTTTTTGTCTTGCAGCCAGCCTACAAGCGGAATGCTGGCGGTCAAGCGGCCCGCCCGGCGCCGTCTTGCGGAAATCTTTCGGCGGTCATGTCGAATCCGCACTGCCCCGTTCGTCGTTTATGCACAGGCCGGACATTCCGGTCCGATCGAAACCCGAGGAGAAGACAGATGCGTTTCATGGTGCTCGTCAAGGCAACCGAGGACAGCGAAGCCGGCGTTATGCCGAGCCAAGACCTGCTGACAGCCATGATGAATTACAACGAGGAACTGGTCAAAGCTGGCATCCTGCTCGCGGGGGACGGCCTGAAGCCGAGTTCAAAGGGCGTCCGGGTCGCCTTCGACGGCGCCAGTCGCACCGTCATCGACGGCCCGTTCGCGGAGACCAAGGAACTTGTCGCGGGTTACTGGATCTGGGAAGTGCGTTCGCTTGAAGAGGCGATCGAATGGGTCAAGCGGTGTCCGAACCCGATGCCGGGGCCCTCGGAAATCGAGATCCGGCCCTTCTATGAAATGCAGGACTTCGGCGACATCGTCACGCCAGAAGTCATCGAGCAGGAAAAGCGCCTGCGCGCCGCAAGCGAGACGCTGGCCAAGGGCTGATCCACAGGACACTGCAATCTCCGCGACAACTGCCTCCGGGTGAGGCAGCGACCGTTGCAATGAAAAAAGGCGGCCGGGACATTTGCCCGACCGCCTTCTGTTTATCGTCGACGAAGGTGTCGACAGGTCTAGCCTTTATGCAGCGCGCGCCGGCTTGCCGCCACCGCCGAAGCCGCGGCGCTTGCCGCGGAAAGGCTTGCCGCCGCCCGGCTTGCCATTGTGCGGCCTGCCGCCTTCGGGCTTGCCCGCATGCTGCTTGTGGCCAAAGCCCTGTGCCGGCTTGCGGATGCCGCCCGGACCCCTGTCGCGGCGATCGCCTGCGCGGTCCCTCGCCTCTTCCGCCGCCCGCTCCTTGGCTTCGGCGGGATTGCGCTGCGGGTCGGGCTGGCCAGTGTGGTCAGCCGTGATCGGCAGCTTCATGCGGATGATCCGCTCGACCTGACGCAGCTTCGCGCCTTCGGCGGGATCGCACAGCGTAATCGCAATGCCGTCGGCCCCGTTGCGGCCGGTGCGGCCGATGCGGTGGACGTAGCTCTCGGCTTCGTCCGGCAGGTCGAAGTTCACGACATGGCTGATGCCGGGCACGTCGATGCCGCGCGCCGCGATATCGATTGCGACCAGAATGCGCACCGAACCGTCGCGGAAGCCGTTCAGCGCCTTCTGGCGAGCGTTCTGGCTCTTGTTGCCGTGGATCACGGCGGCGTTGAAGCCGTCGCGCTCCAGGTCGCGCACCACGCGGTCGGCGCCGTGCTTGGTGCGTGCAAACACGATCACCGAGCTCATCGCGGCGTCGGCCAGCATGTCAGACAGCACCTTGCGCTTCTGCTTGAGGCGCGCCATCACCACGCCCTGCGTGATTTCGGCGGCCGTGGTGCCCTGCTTGGCGACCTCGACGTGCACCGGATCCTTCATGATGCCGCGTGCGAGCTGCTCGATCTCCTCGGGCATGGTCGCCGAGAACAGCGCGGTCTGCTTGTCGCGGTGCACTGCCTTGGCGATCCGCCTGACGTCGTTGATGAAGCCCATGTCGAGCATGCGGTCGGCTTCGTCGAGCACCAGCCAGCGCGTCTCGGCGAGAGTGATGTCCCCTTCGCGCACCAGGTCGGTCAGCCGCCCCGGCGTGGCGACGAGAACGTCGACGCCCGGCGCGATTTTCCTGACCTGGCTGGAACGGGAAACGCCGCCCAGCACCAGCGCCGTCGAGATGTGCAGGCCCTTGGCCAGCACGCGGATCGTCTCTTCGATCTGCACCGCGAGTTCGCGCGTCGGTGCAAGGATGAGCGCACGCGCCGTCTTCGGCAGCCGCCGGGTGCCAAGCGCAACGATCTTGGTCAGGATCGGCAGGCTGAACGCCGCCGTCTTGCCTGAACCCGTCTGTGCGACGCCCAGCACGTCGCGTCCAGCGAGGAATGGCGGGATCGCCTGCTCCTGGATGGTCTTGGGTACATCGAATCCGGCAGTCACGGTCGCTTTCAGCAGCTGGCCCGAGATGCCCAGTTTGGCGAAACCGGTCAGTTCCGCAGTGTTTTCAATCGTCAATTTCATCTTCTTTCACGCGGCCAATGGCCGCAAAACGACCCATGGCGCAGGGCGCAACCTGCGTCGGGTTTGGACATGTGGTGAACGACAAGGCGGCGGACACTGTTGGTGTCCACGCGGCTGCGCTGCCGTGCCCACGGATCATCCGCGGGACTTTTCCGCCGCTTGCCGGGAAACCGGAAAGGGAGAAAACAGACGCAACCAGTCCTATTGCAGGAGAGCCGGATATCCGGCCCAAGCGCCTATGCCGCCGCATATGGTCCTGTTCTTCCGAAATAGCAAGCCCATTGCTGCAACGCAGTATCGCGCACGTGACGCCAGCCCCCGCTTGCACCGCATTCCCGTCATGGTACGACAATCCGATGAGGGAGACCCGCTGATGAAGGACGTGCTGAAGGAACTTGAGCGCCGCCGCGAGATCGCCAGGCAGGGCGGCGGCAAGGCGCGCATCGAGGCGCAGCACCAGAAAGGCAAGCTCACCGCACGCGAGCGCATCGACATTTTCCTCGACGAAGGCTCCTTCGAGGAATTCGACATGTTCGTCGAACACCGCTCGACCGATTTCGGCATGGAGAAGCAGAAGGTGGCCGGCGACGGCGTCGTGACCGGCTGGGGCACTGTCAACGGCCGCACCGTCTTCCTGTTCGCCAAGGACTTCACCGTCTTTGGCGGCTCATTGTCGGAAGCGCATGCAGAGAAGATCCAGAAGGTCCAGGACATGGCGCTGAGGAACCGCGCGCCCATCGTCGGCATCTACGACGCCGGTGGCGCGCGCATCCAGGAGGGCGTCGCGGCACTCGGCGGCTATGCGGAGGTGTTCCAGCGCAACGTTCTGGCGTCGGGCGTCATCCCGCAGATCTCCGTAATCATGGGACCGTGCGCGGGCGGCGACGTCTATTCGCCGGCCATGACCGACTTCATCTTCATGGTGCGCGATACCTCATACATGTTCGTAACCGGGCCCGATGTAGTGAAGACCGTCACCAACGAGACCGTCACCGCCGAGCAACTCGGAGGCGCGTCGGTCCACACGACGAAATCGTCCATTGCCGACGGCGCTTACGACAACGATGTCGAGGCGCTGCTTCAAATGCGCAGGTTGGTGGATTTCCTGCCGGCGTCCAATACGGCCGACATTCCCGAAATCGCATGCGCGCAATCGACGTCGGACATGGATCCCTCACTCGATCGCCTGGTGCCGGAGAACGCCAACAAGCCTTACGACATCAGGGAACTGATCCTGAAGACCTGCGACGAGGGCGATTTCTTCGAGATACAGCAGAGCTTTGCCAAAAACATCGTCACCGGCTTCGGCCGCGTCGAGGGCCGCTCGGTCGGCTTCGTCGCCAACCAGCCGATGGTGCTGGCCGGCGTGCTAGATTCTGACGCGAGCCGCAAGGCCGCCCGCTTCGTGCGCTTTTGCGACTGCTTCAACATCCCGCTCGTCACTTTCGTCGACGTACCTGGTTTCCTGCCCGGCACGGCGCAGGAATATGGCGGGCTTATCAAGCACGGCGCCAAGCTGCTGTTCGCCTTCGCCGAGGCGACCGTGCCCAAGGTTACCGTCATCACGCGAAAAGCATTCGGCGGCGCCTATGACGTCATGGCGTCCAAGCACCTGCGCGGCGACGTAAACTACGCCTGGCCAACCGCCCAGATCGCCGTCATGGGGGCCAAGGGCGCGGTCGAGATCATCTACCGCAAGGATATCGGCGATGCCGAGAAGATCGCCGCCCATACCAAGGCCTATGAGGATCGGTTCCTGTCACCCTTCGTCGCTGCCGAGCGCGGTTATGTCGACGAGGTGATCATGCCGCACTCAACCCGTCGGCGTGTTGCGCGGGCGCTGAAGATGCTGCGCAACAAGGATCTGAAAAACCCCTGGAAGAAGCACGACAACATCCCTTTGTAGCGTCGCCTTCAATCGGCAGGGCGCGCGAATTCCATGGCCGCGCTGAGGCGCTGGGCATGCGCCATCACGTGCGCTGTAATGTCTTCGAGGGCGACGTTGTCGATCTCGTTACGCCTGCGGATGTCCTCCGCGAGCTGGGACACGTTGACGATCCCATTTGTGGCCAGCGCGGTGTGAACCGACATAGCCAGGTCGTCCATCAACTGCTGCGATAATCTCATTTCCATTGGGCCGCTCCTTGTAAGACGAGCGCTTCCGCATACGGCTCGCGTGAGCTTGCAATATGGGGCGCCTGACCACGCAAAGCAACAAAAGAAAACAATTTATCTGTTTATTTTCAATTAGTTAGCACTTTGCTGTTGCCGCACATTTCTGGTCTTTTGATGTCATTCGTCAAACGGCAAATAACCCAATCTTGCAGGCCTTTACCTCTTGTGACAACAATGGGTGGAACCCGTCACTTACTAATTCGTTTCTCGCCTGATTGAGGGTGAAGAATGAATGACCTTGAACGACCGGAGCGCTTGCAAATCATGCTCAGCGCCGAGGAATTGACGGCTCTGGAGAACTTCCGCTTTGACAAGCGGATGCCGAGCCGCGCCGCCGCGGTACGCGAACTGTTGCGCCGCGGCCTGGCATCGGAAGGCTTTCTGCTCGCCGATCCGCAGTCGAAGTCTCGGGATTTCAGCGTTGTCGGCCGCAAGCGCAGTAACGGTGAGAGCGCCAGCGGCGACGAGTGATGCCGCGATGCTTGCGCCCCACAGCTCGGCCAGATCCCGGCACGCCGGGTTCGCAATGGGCAGCTACGCCGCCGCGCGCACGATTTCGTTGAACTCGTCAAGGTCGACGTAGAAAATCCTGGTGATCTCCAGGATCAGTTCCTCGTGTTCATACCCCTGCGAGCGCAGGATGTTCACGGCGGTCAGGATGTCCAGCCGATCAATCAGCCGCTGCTTGGCATTGTCCTCGACGTAATGATCCATGAACTGCCCCCGTTCGTTGGCTCAACGCACTGAAGGAAAATGAATTCCGGGAACACTGTCGGCTACATTGCTTGCGCGGACCTTGTCTGCGGCTGCAACGCGGCCTGGAGACGTACACGTTGGACGCTCGACTCATCAGTTGAGGCAATATTATCACAAATATATTGCATTGTATTCGCGGCAGGCAGCAGCCAGGCCGGGCGCGCCATCGTCACGGTGTCGCGGGTCAGGCGCCTTCCAGCACTTCCTTCACCACCGTCGCCAGTTGCTTCAGCGAAAATGGCTTGGGCAGGAAACCGAACTTCGCCTCTGCGGGCAGGTTCCTGGCAAAGGCGTCCTCGGCATAGCCCGACACGAACACGAACTTGATATCGGGCTGCAGCTTGCGCAACTCGCCAAGCAGCGTTGGCCCGTCCATTTCTGGCATCACCACGTCGGACACCACGATGTCCACCTTGCCATCGAGCTGATGATAGACTTCCAGCGCCTCGACGCCGGACGAAGCCTCGTGCACGGTGTAGCCGCGCGACGTCAGCGCCCGCATGCCGCCCATGCGCACCGCGTCTTCGTCTTCTACCAAAAGTACGGTCGCCGATCCCGAGAGGTCGCGCATCGCGTCCGCCGGCTTGGCCGGAGCGGCGGGAGGCGCCTCGCCCGCCGCTGGCTGCGCAACAGCCTCCGGCACATGGCGCGGCAGGAAGATACGGAACACCGTCCCCTTGCCCACCTCGGAATCGCAGAAGATGAAGCCGCCGGTTTGCTTGATGATGCCGTACACCATCGACAGGCCGAGCCCGGTGCCCTTGCCGACGTCCTTGGTGGTGAAGAACGGCTCGAAGATTTTCTTCAGCACATCGGGCGGTATGCCGGTGCCTGTGTCCTCCGCCTCGACCAGCACGTAGTCCGCCGGCGCCAGTTCGCGATACCCGAAGGCTGCCGTCTCGTCGGCGCGGACGTTCTTGGTCCTGACAGTCAGCTCGCCGCCGCTCGGCATCGCGTCGCGCGCATTGACGGCCAGGTTCACCACCACCTGCTCGAACTGCCCGATGTCGACCTTCACCGGCCACAGGTCGCGCCCGTGGTCCACTTTGAGCTTGACCTGATTGCCAACCAGGCGGGCCAGCAGCATGCGCAGGTCCGCCAGCACGTCGGTAAGGTTCAGCACCTCGGGACGCAGCGTCTGCTTGCGCGAGAACGCCAGCAACTGCCTGACCAGCGACGCCGCCCGGTTGGCGTTCTGCTTGATGTTCATGATGTCGGGGAACGATGGGTCGGACGGTCGGTGGTTCGCCAGCAAAAGGTCAGACGCCATGATGATGGCGGTCAGCACATTGTTGAAGTCGTGCGCGATCCCACCGGCAAGCTGGCCAACGGCCTGCATCTTCTGGCTCTGCGCCATCTGGCCCTCGAGCGCCTTCTGCTCGGTCGTGTCGACGGCATAGACGATCGCGGCTTCCTCGGCTTCCTCGCCGCCGGTGCCGTCGGCCACGGCGTTGACGTAGAAGCGGACATGGCGTTCTTCGTTGTTGGGAAGCGCGGTGTCGATCGGCGCGATATCGGCCTGCCGCTGCCCGGCCTTTTCCAGCGCGGCGGCGAAAGCTGCCCTGTCCCGTTCGTGGATGACGGCGTCGAGGCGGATCTTGCGATCCACCGCGTCGCGGTCGACGACCCCCGAAAACAGCGACAGGAACGGCGCATTGGTGCGCACGATGCGCCCCTGCATGTCGACGCCTGCGATCGCCATGGGCGTCGAATTGAAGAAGCGCGTGAAGCGTATTTCGGAAGCCCGCAATTCGGCCGAGGAATCCTCGCCCTGCATGCGGTTGAGCACGATGGTGCGGCTCGCTCCGGCGAGGCCTTCCCGGCTCGCCGAAACCCGGTGCATGAAGCGCACCGGCAGCGCCTTGCCGGTCGTGGTGGCCAGATCGAGGTCGATGACCGCGTTGCGCACCGTGCCCGGGTCGGCCTTCACCGAACGGATCAGCGCCATGCCGTCTCCCGCGACAATCTCCTGCAGGGTGGTCGCGCCGGGCGAGAAACTCGCAAGGTCGATGCCCAGCCATTCGGCAAGCGTGGCGTTGATGTAGGTGACGCGGCCCTCCGGGTCGGCCGAGAAGAACCCGGCCGGCGCGTGGTCGAGATGGTCGATCGCTTTCTGCAGGTCGAGGAAGAAGCGTTCCTGCTCGGCGCGCTCCTTGGAAATGTCGTCGATCTGCCAGGCAAGCAGCGGTTGCCGCTGCCCGGGAGCGGTGAACGCTCGGGCGCCAACCCTGTACCAACGCGCGCCGGGTTCCGACCCGGGGCGGATCGCCTGCGACAGGCGGAACTCGCCGTCCCCGGCAATACCGTCGCGCACGCCCGACGCCAGCCTGTAGATGGTGGAGGAAGCTTCCGGCACGTCGGAAAGCAGGTTTTCGACCGTGCGTATGTCGGCGGCCGAAGACGCGCCCGTCATCTCGCCGTATGATTTGTTGGCATAGACCACACGCCCCTTGGTGTCGGTTACCACCAGGCCCTGCGGCGTCGAATCGACGAACGCCTTGGACAGTTCGTCGGTGGTTGAGCGCGGCGCGATCTGCACGAAGCCGATCGCCGTCGCGAACAGGTAGCCAACGCCGATCATCGCCAGCACGCCAAGCATGCCGAGCAGGAACGGGTCGCCCAGCCGATCGCGGAAAATGCCGAACACTATGGCCGCCCCGGTCAGGACCACTATGAAGATGATCAGGCGGGTGACAGCGCCGGGTCGCGTGTTCTGGTCGACGATCGGGAGCGGGTAGAAGTCGCCGCGCGGCTCTCTTGCCATTACTCTCGTGCCATCGAAGGTGATTCCCGAAAGGCGGCAGCCCCGCCGCCGACCGGTTGAATCACATTCTCTCCTGCGGGGGAAGGTGCCCGAGCAGATTGCGTCGGGGAAAAAGGCTGGCGGAAAGGCAACTTGCGGATGCCAGCCGTCCGGGTTTACTGTCGCGCCTGCAGCATCGAACCGATAAGCCGTCAAACGGCTTTCGGATCGGTTCGGTGTTTTGGCAGGCATATGGAAGCGGCGAAGCGTTTCTGGGGGCGCGACGTGCGGTTCTCACGTCGGCAACGGGGAGTTCCATGACGGATTGGTTAGAAGGCATGGCCGGTCCGCAATTCGCCACGGCGGTTGTCTGGACGCTCGCCGCCCTTATTCTGCTGGTCATCGTGCTGGTTGTCGTCCGGCTGGTCCGCTCGATGACTTTTGGGACGTTCGTCGCCGGCGGCCGCAACCGCAAGACGCGGCTTGCCGTCATGGACGCGACCGCCGTCGACAGCCACCGCAGGCTGGTTCTGGTGCGCCGCGACGACATCGAACACCTGCTGCTGATCGGCGGGCCGACCGACGTTGTCGTGGAGAGCGAAATCCGCACCGGCCAGGGACAGGCGCGCGGGCGTCAGTCCGTGTTCGGCCCCGAGACCGGCAATGACGGCGAATTCGAGATGCAGCAGAGCGCGCCGCCCCTGCCCACCACGCCACAGCCTCAGCCTACCCGCCATCGCGCGCCAGAGCCCGCACAGCTTCCGCCGCTGCCGCCGCGCGCCGCGCCGCCGCAGCCTGCAAGAACGCAGGAGAGACAGCCCGACCACCAGCAACAGCCGGCGCGGCAGCCCGAACGTGCTGCGGCTACCCCGCCCCGCCCCGCGCGGCAGACCGGGTCCCGGCCGCCTTCCCGCGAGGCGCCGCCTCCGGCACGGTCAAACCCGCCGCGGATGCCGCCTGCTTCCATGCCCGTGACCCATTCGGTGTCGCCGGTCGGCGTGGCCCCTGGCGTGCGCCCGCTGCCGTCGCGCGCGAACAACCTGGACGACGCGCTGCTCAGGGAACTTGAAGTTACCTTCGACACCACAATGCCCAAGAGCGCCCCCAAGCCGGTCGAGATGACACTCGACGACGAGATGACCAAACTGCTTGGCGAACTGTCAAACAACGGCCGCTGATTTTCCCGACCGCTTCCACGACCAACAAAAAAGCGGCCCGAAGCCGCTTTTTGCGTAAAATTGCAATGGGTAGCGTCAATCGTCGCGATAGACCTTCTCGCGCCGCTCGTGACGCTCCTGCGCCTCGATCGACAGGGTAGCAATCGGCCGCGCATCGAGGCGCTTCAGCGCGATCGGCTCGCCAGTCTCCTCGCAATAGCCGTAGGTGCCCTCCTCGATACGCTGCAGCGCCGAATCGATTTTGGCGATCAGCTTGCGCTGGCGGTCGCGGGCGCGCAGTTCGATCGCACGGTCTGTCTCCGAAGACGCGCGGTCGGCAAGGTCGGGATGATTGGCGTTTTCCTGCTGCAGGATTTCAAGCGTCTCGCGCGCCTCGCGCAGGATGTCATTCTTCCAGGTCTGCAGCTTGGCCCGGAAGTACGCCTTCTGCCGCTCGTTCATGAACGGCTCCTCGTCGGTGGGCACATAATTGGAAGTAACGAGATCGTTCATTCGACTCACCCCACTTAGGACCCGTTTTGGGCGCCTATATATTCGGGCACAAATACTGGCACAAGCCCATTTGGTCTGGCCCTCACGCAAAAGTAAAAAGCAAGGCCCATGCCAGTTTTTCAGGCCAGATCGCCCGTTTCCGTGGCGGAAGTTTGACGCGAAAATCGCCTTGCCGCGGGACTTCGTCGGGCGCGCTGTTGCTCCTGCCACCGCGCATGTCTAAATGCCAGCCAGCAACGCCGGCGCGCCGGCGGCGGAACCGGGAGGAAAAATCGTGAGCAGGCTGTTTCTGCTCCGTCATGCCAAGGCCGGCTGGGCCTTGCCGGGGATGCGCGACTTCGACCGTCCGCTCGACGCCACCGGCCACGCCGATGCGGAGGCGATGGGCGCGCAGATGCGCCATCGCGGGTATGTGCCGGATGTAACGCTCTGCTCCAACGCCCGGCGCGCCCGCGAGACGCTCGAGGACATCGCTGGCCAAGCTGATACCGGTCGGGTGATATTCTGCGACAGCCTCTACAGCGAGGACGCTGCCGGCTATCTCGCGCTCATTCGCGAAAACTCCGACAGCGGCTCGATCCTTGTGGTTGGCCACAATCCGATGATGGAGGATCTGGCCGGCGCCGTGGCCGGCGGCGGCAATGCGTCGGCACGCTCGACGCTGGGGCTAGGCTTCCCGACTTCGGCGCTGGCGGTCATCGCGTTTGCCGGCAGCCTGAGGAATGCCCTGCCGGGCGGCGGCTATCTTGAAGCGTTCCACACGCCGGCGACCGGTTGAAGGGGCATCCTGCCATTTCAAAGCCAGCCGCTTAAGCCTATATCCAGCCTTCATTTGCCGGGAACGGATTTTGGCGACATCGCTGACGACATTCACCGACGAGGCCCGCATTGCGCTCGATACCCTCGCGGGGCGCGCAACGACGCTGTTTGCCCCATCAGTGCGCCTCGGCGTCACCGGGCTTTCGCGCGCCGGCAAGACGGTGTTCATTTCGGCGCTGGTGCACAATCTCATCCACGGCGGCAGGCTGCCGCTGTTCGAAGCGCAGCGGACGGGACGGATCGCGCGAGCCTTTCTTGAGGAACAGCCAGACGACGCGGTGCCGCGCTTCCAGTACGAGGATCACATAGCGGCGCTGGTCGATCACCGCTCATGGCCGGACTCGACCCGTGCCATTTCCGAACTGCGGCTCACCGTCGAGTTCGAGTCCGCCTCAGGCTGGAACCGTCTGTTTTCCAGCGGCAAGCTGTCCGTCGACATCGTCGACTATCCGGGCGAGTGGCTGCTTGACCTGCCGCTGCTTGGCAAGAATTACGCCGAATTCAGCCGCGACGCCTTCGAGCTCGCGGCCCTGCCGGTTCGCGCCGGGCTATCGGCGGACTGGCGTCAACTTGCCGGCACGGTTGATGCTGCGGCCGGGGCCGACGAGATGCTGGCGCGCCGCCTGGCGGAAGCCTTCACCGCCTATCTGCGCGCCTGCAAACTTGACGAGCGCGCGCTCTCAACACTGCCGCCTGGCCGTTTCCTCATGCCAGGAGACATGGACGGTTCGCCGGCGCTGACTTTCGCGCCGCTGCCTGGGCTGGCCGAGTCTCGACCACGTCCGGGCTCGCTTCACGCGATGATGGAACGCCGCTACGAGGCCTACAAGACGCACGTCGTCAAGCCGTTCTTCCGCGAACACATTACGCGGCTTGACCGCCAGATCGTCCTGATCGACGCTATGCAGGCGTTGAACGCGGGACCGGGCGCCGTCGCCGACCTGGAGCGCGCGCTGACCGAGATCCTCGCCTGTTTCCGGCCCGGCCGGGGCAGTTTCCTTACCGACTTCTTTGCCCGCCGCATCGACCGCATCCTGATCGCCGCCACCAAGGCCGATCACCTGCATCACGAAAGTCACGACCGCCTCCAGGCGATCGTGCGCCGCCTTGCCGACCGCGCCATCAGCCGCGCCGATTTTTCCGGCGCCGCTGTCGACGTGCTGGCGCTGGCTGCCGTGCGCGCCACCCGCGAAGGCACCGTCAAGCAGGGCCGAGAGACATTGCCGGTCATCATCGGCACGCCGCTGAAGGGCGAAACGATCGGTGGCGAGACGTTCGACGGAAAGTCCGAAACCGCAATATTTCCCGGTGACTTGCCGTCAGCGCTTGACTCAATCTTTGAAGAAGCCGGACGGGCGGACATGCAGCCGGAGACGCCAGTCCGCTTCGTGCGGTTCCGTCCGCCGCGCCTTGAACGCGACGCCGACGGCCTGAAACTCTCCCTGCCGCACATCAGGCTCGACCGCGCGCTGCAGTTCCTGATCGGAGACCATCTCGCATGAGCACCCCCGTGAAGGCGCCCCGCCAGCCGGCGGCCTTCCGCATTGAGCCGGTGCCCGGGCATCGGGCAGAACCCGACGCGCCGCCGCGCAAGCCGCGCGCGCACGACCGGTCGGCCGTCGTCGTCACGCCGGCCGAGGTCGATGTCTTCGACCAACCCGCCGACGATATTCCGCCGCCGCCGGTCGCGCCGCGGCGTCGCTCCTGGCTGGGCACGATTTTCGTCAGCGCCTTCGGCGCGCTTCTGTCTCTGGCCCTCGGCCTCTGGACTGACCAACTCATCCGCGATCTTTTTGAGCGCGCCCAGTGGCTGGGCTGGCTTGCCGCCGGCCTCGCGGCGCTTACCGGATTGGCGCTGCTCGTAATTTTCGGCCGCGAGATGCTGGCTGTCGCACGCCTGGCGTCCGTCGAGAAAATGCGCGCCACCGCGCTCGATGCGATTGCACGCGACGACCCGAAAGCGGCGCGCAGGCTGGTGGCGGAACTGACTGGCTTCCTGGCCCACAAGCCTGAAACGGCTGCCGGCCGCCGCGCGCTCGCCGACCTCGAGAACGATGTCATCGACGGCGCCAACCTCGTGCGCATCGCCGAGACCGAACTCCTCGCCCCGCTCGACGCGCGCGCGCAGCAGATGATCCTCGACGCCGCCAAGCGCGTGTCCATCGTCACTGCCGTCAGCCCGCGCGCGCTGGTCGATCTCGCCTATGTCGTCTTCGAGGCAGGCCGGCTGATCCGTCGCCTCTCCGAGCTTTACGGCGGTCGCCCCGGTACGCTTGGCTTCCTGCGGCTGGCGCGCGGCGTGCTTGCCCACCTTGCGGTTACCGGCGCCATCGCGGCCGGCGACGATTTCGTCCACCAGATCGTGGGACAGGGGCTTGCCGCCCGGCTATCGGCCAAGCTGGGGGAAGGCGTCGTCAACGGCATGATGACGGCCCGCATCGGCGTCGCCGCCATGGAAGTCACCCGCCCGCTGCCCTTCACCGCGCTGAAGCGCCCGGGCATGTCCGATTTCCTCTCCGCCCTCGCCTCTTTCGCGCGCCGCAAGGCCACCAGCGGCGACGCCGAATAAGTCGTCCCGCAGATCACGCCGCATGGCCTCCATAGAGGTTCCATTAACCATTTCTGGTCATGGTTCCGGGAGGTCGTTTTCCCCCGTCGTGCGTTGCCGGATGTTCTATCGATGAAGCGTGCAATCCAGTCCATAGTCCTGCCGCTAGCGGCGACCCTGGCATTTGCGTCGGGCACAGCCGCGCCGGTTGCGGCAGCCGAGAGCGACCAGCAGTTCTTCCAGTCGATCGAGGGCACGTGGTCAGGCGCCGGCGAGATCGTTGCCGGCAAGTACAAGGGCACCAAGTTCAACTGCACCTTCGCCGGCTCCACGCCCGACCAGAAGCTCGGCATGGCTCTCGACGGCGGCTGCCGGGTTGGCGTCTTCATGCAGAAGATGTCGGCCAGCGTCGTCCAGGCCAGTCAGGTCGGCTACCGCGGCCAGTTCATGGACGGTGCGGCCGGGTCGGGTCTCGACATCATTTCCGGCAATGTCATCAACGATCGAAAGGTGGTGTTCGGCATCCACCGCAACGATCTGCGCGGCATCATGCAGGCTCGCCTGCCCGACAACGACACGATGAACGTGACGATCTCGGTTCGCGTCGAGGAATCGATGGTGCCGGTCATCGGCATGAGCCTCAAGCGCGTAGACGACATGGCCGTCGGCGCGATCGCCAAGCAGTAATCCGGGTTCCGCATCTCTTCAGGCGGTCCGCTTTCGCAATGCCGCGATTCGGGCTGTTCGATCGCCCGGTCAGACCCTATCTTGACCGTTTCGGCAGGCGCGTCCGTGACTAGACTGCTTCCGGAGCGCTCAGGAAATCGGGGTAGGCATGGCGGTTGAAGCTTCGGGCAGCGATCTGGTTCAGGTGGTGGCCCTCCTGACGGCGGGCGTCGTTGCTGTCCCGATATTCCGGCGCATGGGTCTTGGCTCGATCCTCGGCTATCTCGCCGCCGGCCTCGCCATCGGACCTTTCGGCCTCGCCGTCTTCTCGGACCCGGACGCCATCCTGCACGTCGCCGAACTCGGCGTCGTGATGTTCCTCTTTATCATAGGCCTGGAAATGCAACCCTCGCGCCTGTGGGGGTTGCGGCGGGAAATCTTCGGGCTTGGCGCATTTCAGGTCGGCGTCTGTGCGGTTCTGCTCACACTGGTTGGCGTGATTGGCGGCTTCCCGCTGTCGGTTTCCTTCGTCGCCGGCGCGGGCTTCGTGCTGACGTCGACGGCCATCGTCATGCAGATACTGGAGGAGCGCGGCGACGTCTCGACGCCGAAAGGACAGCGCATCGTCTCGATCCTGCTGTTCGAGGATCTTGCCATCGTACCGCTTCTGGCGCTCGTCGCCTTCCTCGCCCCCTCGGGCGAGGAAGTCACTCTTTCGCAACGCCTCACCGACGTCGCCATCGGCGTCGCCTCCATCGTCGGCCTGGTCGTTGCCGGCCGCTATCTGCTCAATCCGCTGTTCCGGATACTGGCGGATTCGCGCGCCCGCGAGGTCATGACGGCTGCTGCCCTGCTGGTCGTGCTCGGCTCCGCGCTTGCCATGCAGCTTGGCGGCCTGTCGATGGCGCTCGGCGCGTTCCTGGCCGGCGTCATGCTGTCGGAATCCACCTTCCGCCATCAGCTTGAAGCCGACATCGAGCCGTTCCGGGGCATCTTGCTCGGTCTCTTCTTCATGGCTGTGGGCATGTCGCTCGACCTGTCGGTCGTGGCCGCCAATTGGCGCACCGTGGCGATCTACGTCGTCGCCTACATGGCCATGAATTCGCTAGGCATCTACACCGTCGCACGCCTCGTTGGGACCAGCCACCGCGACGCTGTGGAGCGCGCGGTCATCATGGCGCAGGGCGGTGAGTTCGCCTTTGTCCTCTATGCGGCTGCGACCGCCGTCGGCATCATCGACGGCGAGGCCAACGCCATCCTCACCGCCATCATCATCGTGTCGATGATCCTCACTCCCTTCTGCATCATCGTCATGCGCGCCCTGACGCCGAAGGACGAACAGACGCTCGAGGGAGTCGAGATCGCCGAAGGCCTGTCGGGCAGCGTGCTCGTCATCGGCTTCGGGCGCTTCGGGCAGATCGCCAGCCAGCCGCTCCTGTTGCGCGGCATCGACGTCTCGATCATCGACAACGACGTCGACATGATCCAGGCCGCCGCCGATTTCGGCTTCAAGGTCTATTTCGGCGACGGCACGCGCCTCGACATCCTGCACGCGGCGGGCGCAGGCAGGGCAAGGGCTGTGCTCGTCTGCGTCGACAAGGCGGAAACCGCGGTACGCATTGCCGAACAGTTGAAGGCTGAGTTCCCGTTGGTGCCGGTGCTTGCCCGCGCATACGACCGCGGCGCGGCGCTTGGGCTCATCAATGTCGGCGTCGACTACCAGATCCGCGAAACCTTCGAGTCGGCGCTGCAGTTCGGCGCCGCGACGCTCCAGACGCTCGGCGTCGAGGAGACGGAGGTCGGCGAAGTCATCGCCGATGTCCGCCGGCGCGACGCCGAAAGGCTGGAGCTGCAAGTCGCGGGAGGACTGCAGGCTGGCCGCAAGCTTATGAAAGGCAACATCCCCGAACCGGTGCCGACCCCGCTGGCGCCTCCCAGGCGGCGCGGCGAGGCCATGAACGAAGGTGCCGCCGACGCGCTCGGCAAGACAGCGGCGCAAAGCTGACGGAGCGACCTATGGCCACCATCGATCCGCGCGCGACGGAAATCGTGAGGTTCTGGGCCGACGCTGGATATGACGCCTGGTTCACCAAGGACGCCGCGTTCGACGCCGGCTTCCACGACCGCTTCCGCGCCCTGCATTTTCAGGCCGCGTCGCGCGAACTCGACGCTTGGCTCGATCACCCCGAAAGCGCGCTTGCGCTCATGATCCTGCTCGACCAGTTTCCGCGCAACTGCTTTCGCGGAACCGCCCATATGTTCGCCACCGACCCGCTGGCGCGCCATTTCGCGCGCAGGGCGCTGGCCGATGGTCACGTCGGTGGCGTGGCGAAGGAACTGCAGATTTTCTTTCTGCTTCCCTTCGAGCATTCGGAGAATATCGAAGACCAGAACCTTTCGGTCGAACTGTTCGCCGCCTACGGCGACAACTACCTCAAATACGCGATCGTCCACCGCGACGTTATCGACCGGTTCGGCCGCTTCCCGCACCGCAATCCCTTGCTCGGCCGCGAGACTACGTCAGAGGAAGAGGCATTTCTCGATGAAGGCGGCTTCGCCGGCTGAACTAATCTTTCCACCAGTCACGACCGGATGGCAGCCGCTCAATCCCCGCCGTATCGAGTTCGGCGAGCCATTCCGTCAGGCGGCGTCCCTTGGCTACGAAATCCGGCGCGATCTCGGCGAGCGGCGCCAGCACGAAACCGCGTTCGAGCATGCGCGGATGCGGTAGCTCAAGCCCCGCCTCGTGCACCGTCCGGTCGCCGAACACCAGAATGTCGATGTCGATCAGCCTCGGTCCCCAGCGCTCCTGCCTGACCCGCTTCAGGCGGCGTTCCGCATCGAGGCAGGCATCGAGCAGCGCGCGCGGAGATAGCTCCGTTCGCACCTCGGCGGCGATGTTCAGGAAATCCGGCTGGTCGATCTTGCCCCATGGCGGCGTCCGGTAGAGCGACGACACGCAAACCACGTCGTTCTGCGCGTCGGCGTCGAGCATCCTGAGCGCCGCGCCCATCGACTTGTCGGGCTCGCCGAGATTGCCGCCAAGGCTGAGATAGACGGTATCTTTACTGCGGCCAGGCAACGGTCACCTCGACATGATCGAGCACACCGGGCACGGGCGCGTTCGGCTTGCGCACGGTGATCTCCGCGCGTGCGATCTGCGGGAAGCGCTGCGTCAGCGCCTTGCCGACCTCAAGCGCCAGCGCTTCGATCAGGAAACGCCGCTCGCCGGTGATGATTTTTTCGATCACCTGGAACGCCACGCCGTAGTCCACCGTCCCCTCGATTGTGTCGTCTTCGAGCGCGCGGCCTGGATCGACCGTCAGCGTCGCATCGACATAGAAGCGCTGGCCGAGCATCTCCTCCTCGTCGAACACGCCGTGGCGCGCGAAAAAGGCGCAGTTCTTCATGCGTATCTGGTACATCAGCTGCTTCCGGGCTTGTCGCGCGCAAGCATAGCATCCGCCAGGGCCAGCGCGTCCACGTTGATTGCGACATCGTGCACCCGAAACAGCGCTGCGCCCCTGAGCCTCAGGATCACGCTTGTCGCCGCCGTGCCGGCGGCGCGGTGTTCGGCGTCGCGGCCGGTCACGTGGCCGATGAAGCGCTTGCGCGACGTGCCGGCCATCAGCGGCAAGCCGAATGCCTTGAGTTCGTCGAAACGCGCCATCAGATCGAGGTTCTCGTCCACCTCCTTGGCGAAGCCGAAGCCGGGATCGAGCACGACGCTTTCGCGCCCCACGCCCGCTTTCCCGGCGATCTCCAAAGAACGGTCGAGGAAGGCGAATTGGTCGGCGATGACGTCCGGCAATTTCTCGCGGCCTCGCCCGGTATGCATGATGACGAGCCCTGCCCCGGTCGCAGCGGCAAGCCGCGCGATGCCGGATTCGCGCTGCAGCCCCCACACGTCGTTGACGATATGCGCGCCGGCAGCCAAAGCCAGCTGCGCGGTCTCTTCGCGGTATGTGTCCACCGAGACCAGGCAGCCGCGTTCGGCTGCCAGCGCCTCGATGACCGGGAGGACGCGCCGCTGCTCTTCCAGCGCCGTAACCGCTTGGGCGCCCGGCCGCGTCGATTCTCCGCCGACATCGACAATCGCCGCCCCTTCGGCGACCATGCGCCTGGCCTGCGCCAGCGCATTCTCCGTTGTGTCGAACTGTCCGCCGTCGGAGAAGCTGTCCGGCGTTACGTTGAGCACGCCCATCACCACGGCCTTGCCGCCAAGGTCAAGGTGGCGTCCATGCGCCAGCATCCAGCTTCTGTCGGTCATCGTCGGGCGTCGTCCGAATTCGCGTGAGCCATGCCGCTGATGTGACCGAAAATCAACGACTTTCCATTGCGCCGGCAGCGAGAGCGGGAAATCCGCGCCCGGGCGGCGAATTCCGTTGCGCCCTCCCTTGCGCTGTCGCAATGTCGCCCGAAACAAGGCGCAGCCATGATCCGCATCCTCGTCGCAGCTTGCATGGTCGCGCTCGCGGTCGTGCCCGCATCAGCCGAAACCCTGAACAAGACATACAGCTACTTCTCGGTCGGCGGCACCACGCTCGATCAACTGGAAGACGAGCTCAACCGTCGCGGCCCCAGGGTCAAGAGCACAGGCCAGCGCCACCCCGGCGCTACACAGATGCAGTTCAACACCCGGCTGGGCTATCTCGAAAAGGATGGGAAGTGCCGCGTCGTCGACGCGAAGGTCACCGTCAAGGCAAAGGTAATCCTGCCCCGGTGGCGCAGGCGTGGCGCCGCCGATCCTGATACGCGGCTCATCTGGGACACGCTGTCTGACGACATCAAGCGCCACGAAGAGCAGCATGTCGGTATCGCGCGCGACTATGCGCGCAAGCTGGAATCGAAGCTGATGATGCTGGGCAGGCAACCGGACTGCGCAATCGCACAGCAGAAGGCAGCAGCGACCGCCGACACGATTCTCGCCCGGCATGACAAGGCACAGGCCGCATTCGACCGGGCCGAAAGCGCCAATTACGAGAAGCGATTGATCAGGTTGATGCGCCAGCGCATCAACCTGATCGAGTCTGGCAAGATCCCCGGGTAGGCGGCCCTAGGCGACCCCGAGCTTCTTCTGCAGGCTTGTCGAGGACGTCGTGTACTGGAAGACGATGCGCTCGCCGGGGCTGACGATGCGCTTTGCCGCCTGCGCCATCAGCGCTGCCTCGTGAAAGCCCGACAGGATCAGCTTCAGCTTGCCCGGATACCAGTTGATGTCGCCGATAGCGAAAACGCCGGGCATCGAAGTCTCGAACTTCTCGGTATCGACCGGGATAAGGTTCTCGTGCAGGTTCAGGCCCCATTCCGCGATCGGTCCGAGCTTCATGGTCAGCCCGAAGAATGGCAGCATCCTGGTGCAGGCGATCTCGACGTCGCCGTCCGGTCCCTTGACGGTTGTCGATTGCAGCTTGCCGTCGCTGCCCTTGATGGCCGTCACCTGACCGACCTGGAAGCGTAGCTGCTTCATCTCCTGCAGCGCGTACATCTTGTTGACGCTGTCGGGTGCAGCGCGGAACTCCGGCCGCCTGTGCACAAGCGTGACGCTCTTTGCGATCGGCTGGAGGTTGATCGTCCAGTCGAGCGCGGAATCGCCGCCGCCCACGATCACCAGGTCATGGCCGCGAAACTCTTCCATGCGCCGCACGGAATAGAACACGCTGTTGCCCTCGAACGCCTCGATGCCGGGGATCGGCGGGCGCTTGGGCTGGAAAGATCCGCCGCCGGCCGCGATCACCACCACCTTCGCCTCGAACACCTCGTTTTCGTCGGTGGTCACGCGAAAGCCGCCCCCCTCCAGCCTCTCCAGCCCGGAAACCATGCGGTTGAAGGTGAATTGCGGGCTGAACGGCGCGATCTGTTCCATCAGCCGGTCGACCAGTTCCTGCGCGCCGACGGAAGGCAGCGCCGGAATGTCGTAGATCGGCTTTTCCGGATAGAGTTCCGCGCATTGACCGCCCGGCCGGTCGAGAATGTCGATCAGGTGGCATTTCATGTCGAACAGGCCGAGCTCGAACACCGCGAACAGGCCGACAGGCCCCGCGCCGACGATCAGGACGTCCGTCTTGGTGACTGTGCTCATGGCATGTCCTTCGCCTTTCGATGCCCGTCGTCGCAGAACCCTGCGATGCCGTGGCGCTTCGTCAGCCCTGCCGTTCCGGGACGGCTACCACCAGTCCGTCGAGTTCGGGCCGCACTTTGATCTGGCATGATAGCCGCGAATTCGGCCTGACATCATAGGCGAAGTCGAGCATGTCTTCTTCCATGGCCTCGGGCTCGCCGGTTCTGGCCGTCCACGCCTCGTCGACATAGACGTGGCAGGTCGCGCAGGCGCATGCGCCGCCGCACTCGGCCTCGATGCCGGGGACCGCGTTGCGGATCGCATTTTCCATGACCGTCGAGCCGTTTTCAGCCTCGACGTCGAAGCGCGTTCCGTCGAACGCGATGAAAGTGAGTTTTGCCATTGGGAATTCCCGAGAACCGCCTCCCGAGATAATGACTCCGCCGCCTGAGTCAACTGCTGCGAGGAAACGTCGTTTGCGGCCGCAAAATCGCCGCTGGCGGTTCTAGCGGTCTATCGAGGCGATGAAATCGCAGGCTTCGTCGATCAGCTGAGTCAGCCGCCTGAGAACCAGCCGGTCCGTCGGACTGTCTTCCACCGCGCTGGCGCATTGGGCGATCGGGAATGCCCCGACGCTGCGCGCCGAGCCCTTCAGCGCATGTGCCAGGAACAGCCGCTCCTTGATGGCGGCGTTCGCCATTTGCCGGCGCACCGTCTGCGCCTGCTCCACGAACAGACCGAGCACCTCGCGTTCGAGGCCTCGGTCGCCCATGGTCTGGCTGGCAAGATGCGACAGGTCGATCGGGCGCGCCCGCCGCGTGCCCGACGCTTCGCCTCCCGGCATGGAAAACGCCACGTTCTCGTAACCATTGCGCAAAATAGCCAAGAACTGCCTCCCGGGGCTTGGGCCTGTAGCCAGACTAGCGGCTGTCAGTGGACAAGGCGTTAACCTGTGAAACCCGGTAAACCGGGCACAAAATCGCCGCAAATCCGTTCGGTGTTAACCTTATGTTTAAACTTTTACACATCGGCCCGATTGCATGTTTCCTTTACCTGTCCGTGTCACTACGATACGGCGGGTCCATAAAAAGCCTTCGCGTGCGTACACAATTGTGCCAGTTCATGGCGTCCGCACGCGCCAAGTAGAGGGTAACGGCGGCATGGCGAAAAATACCAGATCCATCGAGAGCGACGTCTCAAGGGAGCTCGAAAACGCTCTCGACCTGGACTTCGCGGAAACCCGTAAAAATCCTCAGGTCTCCGCCACGATGGATGACCTGGAGGCGCAGATTTCCCAGGCGGCCGACGAACTGGCGCGCGAAGGACGCGGCAACAAACCCGCCCCCCGCCAGCCGGCCCAGGACTTCCGACCTTCTGAAAGGCAAGTGGACAGGCCGGTTGATCGACCGGTCGACAGATCGATGGACAGGCCGGTCGAGCGGCCCCTCGCCGCCCAGCCGGCGAGCTTCGCGCCCGCCAACGACGATCGCCAGAAGGATTTCCGCTCGTTGCTGAACGGGCTGAACAAGCGCGCGTCAAAGACCGTCTACTGGATCGCCGCCGGTCTTTCGGTCCTGTGGCTTGGCGCTTCCGCCTTTGTCGCACAGCGCATGTTCGGACCCGGACTGTGGCAGTCCGGCTCGATTGACCAGATCCTGTCGCGTCCCGAAGTCCTGCTGCTCGCCGTCGGCGCTATCCTGCCCGTCATCCTGATCTTCGCATTCGCGGCCATGGTGCGGCGGGCTCAGGAGATGAGCATCGCGGCACAGTCGATGACGGAAGTCGCATTCCACCTTGCCGAGCCTGAAAACCTGGCGCTCGACCGTGTGATGATGGTCGGTCAGGCAGTCCGCCGCGAAGTCGCGGCCATGGGCGAAGGCATCGAGCGCACTCTGGCCCGCGCCGTCGAACTCGAAACGCTGGTCCACACCGAAGTCAACCAGATCGAGCGCTCCTACTCCGAAAACGCCGCGCGCATCCGTGCGCTGGTCGATGGCCTCGGCAGCGAGCGGGAGTCCGTCGTCACCCATGCCGAGCGCGTCCGCGCCTCGATCACCGGCGCGCACGAGACGCTGCGCGACGAGATCGGGCAGGCCTCCGACATCATCCGCGATTCCATTCTCAACGCATCGACCAATCTGTCGATGACGATCACCAATTCCGGCGACACGCTGATCGACCGCATCAACGAAAGCGGTATGCACCTGTTCGATTCGATGGACACGCGCGTCGATTCCATCACCGATCGGCTGACAACCTCGGGCGAGGCTTTCGCCAGCCTGCTCGACACCCGTATCGCCAAGCTTACCGACTCGACCGACAACCTTACCCGTTCGCTGACCGACCTGCTCGACGACCGCACGTCCGGGATGGTTTCGCTGCTCGGCGGCGCTGCCCGTACGCTCAGCGCGGAGTTCGAGCAGAGCCTGAACAGCATTGAGCGCACGCTTTCGGAGCGTGGCCAGGGCCTCATCAGCGAGTTCGAGACCCGCGCCCACGCGCTCGATACCGGTACTGCCAAGCTCAACGCGGCGCTGGAAGCCCGCGCCCGCCAGATCAACGAGACATTGGTCGAGCGCGCCAAGGAAATCGCCACCACCTTTATCGAGGGCAAGGAAACCCTGTTTGGCCTCATCGACGAGGGCAAGTCGCGCATCGGCGCGGAGATGTCCGACATCGTCCAGTCCACTTCTTCGATGCTCGAATCCCGGGCTACCGAGTTCGCCGGACGCCTCGACCATGCCCGCCATGTCGTGTCGCGTGCTTTCGACACCGACATCCAGCGTCTCACCGATGCCCGCGCCGGCATCGAGCAGGCGGTCGAGAACCATACCCGCAAACTCGCCGACAGCCGCGATCGGATGGCTTCCGCCCTGCAGTCGGACCTGGCCAAGTTCGCCGAGGGTCGCGCTTCGATCGACGCCGCTGTCGGCTCGCAGGTCCAGAAGCTCGCTGAAGGCCGCAACATGCTGTCGCGCGCCCTCGAAGAGGATCTGCGCAAGATCAACGACCAGCGCTCCTCCATCGACGCCGCGCTGAGCAGCCAGCTCGACCGGCTGTCCGCCAGCCGCGACAGCCTCGCGAAAATCCTCGCAGACGACACGCAGAAACTCGCGCAAACCCGCATGAATATTGATGAAATGGTCGCCGGGCACGTCGGCAAACTGGCCGAGGGCCGCAACATTCTGGCGCGCGCCCTGGAAGCCGATCTTTCCAAGCTTTCCGAAACGCGCACGAACATCGACGGCATCGTGGCCGCCCAGGTCGAGAAGCTTGCCGAAGGCCGCGACATCCTCTCGCGCGCCCTCAAGGCAGACCTTGGCGCCATCGACAATCTGGTCGAGAGCCAGATCCAGAAGTTCGCCGACGGGCGCAATTCCATCGCCCAGGTGCTGGAGAGCGACGTCGACAAGCTGAAGGAAGGCCGCCAGGTCGTCGAGGATATGGTCGCCGAGCAGTTGAAGCGGCTCGATCGCGGCCGTGAAACGCTCGCCCAGGCGCTCGAAGCTGATCTGGCCGGCATCAATGGCCTGCTCCAGAGCCATGTCGAGAAATTCGGCGAAGGCCGCATCGGACTGACCCGCGCTCTCGAGGACGACCTCGCCAAGCTCACGCAGAGCCGCGCCAACATCGACACCATCGTCGCAAGCCAGGTTGAGAAGCTGGCTGAAGGCCGCGACATTCTCAAGCGCGCCCTGGAAGTCGATCTCAACAAGATTTCGGAGGCCCGCGCGGAGGTCGACTCGCTGGTCGCCAGCCACGTCGACAGGATATCACAGGGCCGCGGCGTGCTCTCGGAAGCCCTGCAGGCCGACCTCGACAAGCTTGGCGACACCCGCGCCACCATCGACGCCTTCGTCTCCGGCCAGGTGCAGAAGTTCGCCGAAGGCCGCGACATTCTCACCAAGGCTCTGGAGGACGACCTTTCCAAGCTGGCGGAGAGCCGCTCCTCCATCGACGGCCTTGTCGCCGGCCAGGTCGAGAAGCTCGCGCAGGGTCGCGACATCCTGACCCGCGCCTTGCAGGCCGACCTCGACAAGCTGACCGAGGCGCGCGTCCAGGTCGACGGTCTTGTCGCCGCACAGGTGCAGAAGATCGCCGAGGGCCGCGAGACCCTGTCCAGGGCGCTCCAGGCAGACCTGCAGAAGGTCGCGGAAGGCCGCGCATCGTTCGACGACGTTGTCGCCGGCCACGTTACGCGCCTTGCCGACGGACGCGATACAATGGCACGCGCGCTCGACGAGGACCTCGGCAAGCTCGCCGATGCCCGCCGCGAGATCGACGCGGCTATCGCCGCCCACATAGACACCATCGCCAGCAAGCGCATCGACATCTCGCAGGCGGTCGCAGCCGACGTCGAGAAGATCGAGGACGCCTTCCGTCGTCAGACCGGCGTCATCGATGAGCGCACCGGCACCATGGAGCGCGCGCTCAACATCGGCATCGACAATGTCCGTCAGGTGCTCGAGAAGAGCGCTGTCGGCGTCGCCGGCGCCCTGCGCGACAAGGTTCTGGAAGTCACCAACACGCTGAGCGAGCAGGCCGGCAATGCCTTTGCCGAGGCCGACCAGCGCGTCGCCGCGCGCGCCGACCAGACTTCAAGCGCCCTGCTCGCCCGCGTTGGCGACATCGCAAAGGCGTTCGGCGAAGCGGACGCCACGATTGCCGCGCGCACCGAAGCTACGTCGAGCGCCCTGCTCGCCCGCGGCGACGAGGTTGCAAGCCTCATGTCGAGCCGCGCCGAACAGATTGCCCGCGTCATGGACGAGGCCGACCAGCGGCTTGCCGCCCGCGCCAAGGATACGTCGACTGCTCTCGTGTCGCACAGTGACGAGATCGCCAACCTGATGGCGACCCGCGCCGAGCAGATCGCCCGCGTCATGGACGAGGCCGACCAGCGGCTCGCCGCCCGCGCCAAGGAGACCTCGAGCGCGCTGGTTTCGCACGGCGACGAAATCGCCAACCGCATGGCCAGCCGCGCCGAGCAGATCGCCGGGGCCTTTGACGAGGCCGACCAGCAGCTCGTCGCCCGCGCCATGGAAACCGCGGGTTCGCTCGCCGCGCGCGCCGGAGACATTCTGCGCAACTTCGACGATGCCGATCAGCGGCTTGGCATGCGCATCGGCGAGTCCGCCGACGCTCTGGCCACCCGTGCCGCCGAACTCGGACGCATCTTCGACAAGGCCGACGAGAAGCTGGTTGCCCGTATCGCCGACGGCGCAGAGAAGCTCGAGACCCGCGCGGGTCAGCTCGGCCGCATCTTCGACGATGCCGACCAGCGGCTCGCCGACCGCGTTGCAGACAGTGCCGCGACGCTCGGCACCAAGGCCGGCGAAATCCTCTTCAACTTCGAGGAAGCCGACAAGCGCATCTCCGACCGTGTCGCCGAGACGGCAAGCCTGCTTTCGGGCCGCGCGGCCGACATCGGCAATGTCTTTGCCGCGGCCGACCGCCAGGTCGCGGCCCGCGTCGACGAGACGACGCAGGTGCTGTCCAGCCGCGCGCTGGAAGTCAGCACCCTGTTCGACGAGGCCGAACAGCGCCTCGCCGCCAGGATCAGCGACAGCGCGATTGCCATCGGCGAACATGCCGAGGGCATCGTCAACGCCTTCAGCGAAACCGAGCAGCGCATCGTCGCCCGCGCCCACCAGACCTCGGCCGAACTCGATGCCCGCGCTCGCGCCATCGACGAGACGCTCACCATCGCCGACGAGCGGCTGGCGACGGGCGCCCAGGCCGTCGCCGCGCGCGTCAACGCCCACGTCGAGGACGCCGAAAACCGCATGGCGGCTGGCGTCGAGGCGGTCGGCCAGAAGCTCGGTGAGCAGATTTCGCAGGCCGAGCAGCAGCTTATCTCGCGCGCCAACGTCATTTCCGAGACCTTCGCGGCGGTCGGCCAGCATATCGGCCAGAGCACCAACGAAGCGGCGCGCACGATCGGCAGCAACACGCGCGAGCTGAACGCCATGCTTGCGGAGCGGTCCGCCGAGATCACCCGCATCCTGGACGAGACCGCGCGGCCGCTGGTCGACCGTTTCGGCGAGACTGGCGAAGAGCTCGCCAAGACGATCAGCGAGGTCACGACCCGTTCGACCGAGCGCCTGCGGTCCGAAAACCAGACGCTCGTCGATGCAATCGCCAACCGCACGGCCGAAACGCTCACCGCGGTCGAGGGCGCGCGCAGCAGCCTCTCCGAAGGCGTCGTCGGGCTGCTCGACCGCCTGTCGGAATCCAGCACGCAGTTGAACGGGCTCATCGAGGCGGCGGCTGTCAACCTGTCGAATGTCGACGAGCATCTGGCCGGCAGCACGCAGAACTTCGCGGCCAGCACCGAAAAGGCGGCTCAGACCTTCGCCAGTTCCGCGCGCCTGGTCGACCAGAACACGACCCGGCTCACCGAGCTCTCCTCCAATACGCTGCGCGAGGTGGCCTCCATCGCCACCAAGTTCGAGGCGCATTCACGGCTGCTGGTCAGCGCTTCCGACCTGCTCAGCTCCGCCCAGAACAACCTCGAGCACACGCTTGAGCGGCAGTCGTCGCTGGAAGACCTCGCCGTTGGCCTTGTCAAGAAGTCCGAGGACCTCGAACGCGTGATGCGCTCCTTCGAAAATCTCGTTGGGAACGCAATGGAAAAGGCCGAGGGCCGCACCCTCGAATCCACCGAGAAGATGCGCAACGCCTTCGCGGACCTCATAGAATCGGCGACCTCGCGCTTCAGCGATGCAACCGACGACATGCGCCGCACCGCGCAGGGCATCCGCGCCGAACTGGAAGACACCCGCGCCGAGATCAAGAAGGGCGTGTTCGATCTGCCCCTGGAGGCCAAGGAGTCGACCACCGCCATCCGCCGCGCGGTCAGCGAGCAGATCAACGCACTGAAGGAACTTTCGGCGATCGTCGCCAAGTCGGGCCGCAATTCGGACGTGTCGCAGTCGACGACCCCGGCCAGCGCTCCCGTACGCCAGGCATCGCCTGCCCCGCGTCCGGCCGCTCCGGCACAGCCGGCTCCGCGCGCGGCTGAGCAGCCGCCCCGCCCCGCCGCCGCCCCGCTGCCGCAGGCTGCCCAGCCCCAGACGGCCGCCAGGCGTCCAGCCCCCGCCCCGCAGGCTCCGGCCCGCGCCGGCACGCTGACTGCCGAGCGTTCCGCTCAGGCGCAGCGTACGCCCCAAGGCGGTTGGGTCAGCGACCTGCTGACCAACGCGTCGCGTGACGAGGCGCCTGCCACGGTCGCCGATGCGCCGCGTACGGCGCCCAGCCAGCGCTCGCCGCTTCAGGTGGTCGAATCGCTGAACTCGCTGTCGGTCGACATCGCCCGCGCCATCGACCACGACGCCTCGATCGAACTGTGGGACCGCTACCGCCGTGGTGAGCGCGACGTGTTCACACGCCGCCTCTACACGCTCAAGGGCCAGCAGACGTTCGACGAAATCCGCCGCAAGTACCAGACGGACGGCGAATTCCGCGCCGCTGTCGACCGCTACTGCGAGGATTTCGAGCGGCTGCTCAAGGACGTCGCCCGCAACGACCGCGACAACGTCATGACGCAGACCTATCTGACCTCCGACACCGGCAAGGTATACACCATGCTGGCCCATGCTGCGGGCCGCCTGCGCTAGGCGACGGACACCGGTACCTGAAAGGGCGGGATTTCCCCGCCCTTTTCATTTGCGCAGGGTAGCGCGTGCACCGTGGCAAGCTCTCTGGTGATCGATCCGATCGATGAACCGGCGCGCCCGCTCAACGGGATCGCCCAGGTACTGGTCTGGACCTAGCATCTTGCGGCTGTTGAGTTCCGACGTGTGGAGGAGGCCAAAGTCGACCGCCAGGATCTCGCAGTTCCAGCCCGCGTTACGCGCCGACCGGCCCTTGCGGTGATGGGCGAGCAGCCGCTCCAGCAGCGAATAGCCATGGTAGTCGAATGCGACGACACCGTCGGTTACATAGACGTGGTTCCCGGCAAACCCCTCGGCAGGGACGATCCGCTCCGCGCGGAATCCGTCGAGAGGCGGCTGCTGGAGATAGGTTCCTGCAAGGATGTGGCAGGCGCCGTGGCCGAAGAATATCCGGTCCGGCAGCGCCCATCGCCTGACGGGATCCTTCTTGATGCCCGGCTTGAGAACGTACATGGCTGCTTCCGCCGGGAACCGCAGTCAGAGAATCTTGCTCGTCCAGTCGACGATCTCTACCGCGGCCTGCCCGAAGGCGGCGTCCAGCGCGCTGACATAGGCGCTGTTTCCGTCTCCCGACACCGGCACGCTGGCAGTGAAGACCTTCTCCGCCCTCACGACCCCGTTGCGGTCGTTGAGCAACCGCACGAACAATTCGACGTCGGCCGTCGCGGCGCCCTCGACGCGGATTTGGAAGGCGCGCACTTCCAGGATCACCTGGTAGTCGATCGCCAGCCCCTCGCCCGGCCTGCCGACGCCCTGGAACTCGCCTGAGCGCTGGAAGGTTTCGGCCAGCCGCGCCTGCACGATCTTGGGCAGCCTGTCGGCCCACTGGGCGCCCTTGAGGTACTGGATGTTGCCGGGAGCCGGCGTAATCACGATGTTCTGCCCGTCGAGCGCTTTCAGCGCCGATGGTTCGGCGATCAGGATCTGCCTGTAGCTGCGGCCGCGCCCGTCGCCCGCGGCAGGCGCCGTCAGTTCATAGGTATCGAGCGCCTTCGGAGCGCTGAGCAGGGCGCAGCCGGAAAGCGCAACCGACAGGGCAATCGCTCCCGACATCAGCTTGACTGATCGCAACAAATATCCCCGCGCGGTGGACGTGGCCGTCAATCCCTCACCCGGTTTCTTGCGGGCGCGCGCCAGCAAAGTCAACGCCGCACCCTCCCGTCATACTGGCGAACCGTCCCTTCGCCGCCGGTAATGATGCGCTGGGGGTTGCGTCCGAGGTCGGTGATCGCCTCCTCGATGCGGTTGATCGAGCGCCGGCTGTCGCGAACCAGTGAATCGACGTCGCTCAGCCCCTGGCCGGAGAAGCGGGCGAGCCCGTCCAAGATGGAGGCGAGCCGCGCATTCAGCGTGTCGGCCACCTGCTTGAACGATTTCAGCGTCTCGCTCGCCTGCGCCATCACGCCCTGCGCATCGTCGGAGCCAAGCAGCTTGTCAACCTTGACCAGTATTCCGTCCACCCGGGTCGATGCCACGTTCAGCCGGCCCGAGATTTCCCTGGCGTCGCTGATCACCTTCTCGATGTCCTGGGCGCGCGGGCTGAGCTTGCCGGTGAAGGCAGAGATGTCGGCCGCCGCCTTGTTTGCATTGGCGCTTGCTTCGGAGATGTTGGTCAGCGCGGTGCGAACAGTTTCCTTGTCGACGCCGTCTAGGATGCCGTCCACCTTGGCCAGCGTCTGCTCAGCCTGCTTTGCAAACCCGTTGATCGTTCCCACCGCTTGGTCGACGCCGCCGACGATCTCGTCGAAGCGCGCGCTCTGCTGCTTGAGGCTGTCGGTGAACACCTCGACATTGCCGACGATGTTCTGGATTTTCTGGGTATCCACGGATTTCAGCAATTCCTCGGCCGCCTTCAGCGTGCCGTCCAGCTTGCCCGATACTCCGGCCAGTTCCGTGGACAGGGCCGATACGGCCGACAGGAACTTGTCGATGCCGTCCGAATTGTTGGCCAGCGCCTGCGAGAATTTCTCGACGTTCTGGGCCGTCTGGGTCAGCGGCCCGCGCACGTCGCGCGTGAAGCTTTCAAGGTCGTTCAGCACGTGGTCGGCGCGCGTGAAGATGGTCTGCGCCGTCTGCAGCAGGTTCGTCACCGCCGACGGGTTGGCCGTGATTTCGGCGACGCGTCCCTTCTGCTCTGCTTCGTCGAGCAGGTTCGGCTCCTTGGGGTCGGCGCCCTTCAGTTCGATGTTGGCCTGCCCGGTCAGGCCGGCGATGCCGACGTCGGCCTGCGTCGACTTGGTGATCGGCGTCAGCCGGTCCACCTCGGCGTCGGCGATGGCCACCGTCGGATTCAGCACGTCGATGTAGACGCGCCGCACATCGCCCACCTTCACGCCGTTGAAAAGCACCGCGCTGCCTCTGCCCAGGCCCGAGGCGGAGCCCGGAATGCGAATGCGCAGCGTCGTCGTTTCGCCACGGTCGCCAATTGCCGACGCCCAGTAGACGAACGCGAAGGCGGCCGCGATAGCAATCAGCGTGAATATACCGACGACAACGTAGTTGGCTCTGGTTTCCATTCAGCCCCTAAGAACGCGCTTCAAGGTCGAGCTGCCTGGCCCGCTACGAGAACGCGCTTCTTTCCCAGCACCGCAACCCGGTCGCATGTCGAGAACAGGCTGTCCAGATCGTGAGTCACCATGTAAACGGTAAGGCCCATCGTGTCCCGCATCTTGACGACGAGTTCGTCGAATTCGGCCGCGCTGATCGGGTCGAGGCCCGAAGTCGGCTCGTCGAGGAACACGATTTCCGGATCGAGCGCCAGCGCGCGCGCGAGTGCCGCGCGCTTGATCATGCCGCCGGAAAGCTCGCTCGGGAATTTCTTGCCCGCGTCGGGCGGCAGGCCGACCAGTTCGATCTTCAGCAGCGCAAGCTCGTCCATCAACGCCTGCGGCAGGTCGAGATATTCGCGCATAGGCACCTGGATGTTTTCCAGGACGCTGAGGGCCGAAAACAGCGCCCCGTGCTGGAACAGCACGCCGACCCGCATGTCGAGTTGCATCCGCTCAGCCTCGCCGGCCTTGTCAAGATCGACGCCGAACAGCTTGATCGTCCCCGACCGCTTCTTGTTCAGGCCGAGGACGGTGCGCAGCAGCACCGACTTGCCGGCGCCGGAAGCGCCGACAAAACCGAGGATTTCGCCCCGCTTGACGTCGAGGCAGAGCTTGTCCAGCACCATGTTTTCGCCGAACACCACGGTCACGTCGCGCACCGACAGCACGACATTGGCGTCTGCCGCGCCAGCCCGCTCGTCGCGCGTTTCGATCATGGCCGCATCGCTCATCTCGCCACCTAGAAATCGATCGCGGCGTAGAACACCGCGAACGCCCCGTCGAGGATGATCACCACGAAGATCGACTTCACCACCGAGGCGGTGACGTGCTTGCCGAGCGACTCCGCGCTGCCGCCGACCTTGAGCCCTTCGACCGCGCCTATGATGCCGATGATGAGCGCCATGAACGGGGCCTTGATCAGCCCGGCGAAGATCGTGGACACGTCGATCGCCACGCGCAGGCGGTCGATGAACTGCACCGGCGGGATGTCCGAATAGAGCCAGGTCACGGCGATGCCGCCGCCGAGCGCTGCGAAATTTGCCAGGATCGAAAGGCATGGCAGCGCGACAACGAGCGCGACGAGGCGCGGGAAAACCAGAACCCCGACCGGGTTCAGCCCGATCACGGTCAGCGCATCGACCTCCTCGCGCATCTTCATCGAACCGATTTCGGCGGTGATGGCGCTGCCCGAGCGACCGGCGATCATGATCGCCGTCATCAGCACGCCGAGTTCGCGCAGCACAAGGATGCCGACAAGGTCGACCACGAAGATGTCGGCGCCGAAATAGGAGAGTTGGTAGGCGCCCTGCTGGGCGACGATGGCGCCCACTATGCCCGACATGAGGACCACGACCGGGATGGCGCCGACACCCATGCGGTCGATCTGCGAGAAGATCGCGGCCATGTTGATGCCGTGTCCGCGCCCGAGCTTCATCTGCCCGCCGCGTATCGTGGCGCCCAGTATGTTCATGGCGCCCAGGAAGTCGTCACGCATCTCATAGACGCGCGCGCCGATCGCCGCGAGGATCAGGACGACGAAGTTAGCCGGCTTTTCGGCGCGGCGGCCCATCGTCTTGTCGGAAGCGTCGGCGACCGCGCCAAGCAGGATTTTGGTGACGTCGCTCTGACCTTCGAGCCGTGCGTCCACGCCCTTTTCGCGCGCGGTCGCAACCAGCCGCTGAATCAGCCAGGCCCCTGCAGTGTCCATGCGGCCAACCTGGGCGACGTCGACGACCAGCGCCGTAAGTCCCTTTCGGTCGGCAATCGCACGCATTGCCTTGTCGACGCCGGCCACCCGGCGCGTCGTCCAGTTGCCGGCAAGTCGGCAGGTCAGCATGCCACCCGCCTCGCTCTCCTCGATGCGCGGTTCAAGGTTAGGTGCCGGATCTCGGGCTTTGCTGGCTTCCAGTTGGGCGTTGATAACCATGATGAATCGTCTTAACCCGTCGCGCCACGGCTGTCGATTTGACGCCTGCGCCTTCGGCCTGCTGCGGAGCATTTAAACATGGACCGTGTCCTTTCGGTTGTCGAGGAACGCTTTCCTATCGCGGGATCTTTCACCATTTCGCGGGGATCCAAGACCGAGGCCGAGGTCATCGTCTGCACCGTGTCCCAAGGTCTCAAATCCGGACGCGGCGAATGCGTTCCGTACCGGCGCTACGGCGAGACGATGCAAAGCGTGCGCGCCGCGATCGAGGCAGCCTCCGCGGCTGTCGCCGCGGGCATTGGCCGCGATGCGCTTCTCGCCGTCATGCAGCCGGGCGCGGCGCGCAATGCTGTAGACTGCGCGCTCTGGGATCTTGAGGCAAAGCTGGCCGGCGTTGGTGCGGCCGAGCGTCTGGGAATCGCCGAGCCCCGGCTGCTCGAAACGGCATTCACCCTGTCCCTCGCTTCGCCCGAAGCCATGGCCGCGCAGGCCCGCGCCAACGCCTCCCGTCCCCTGCTGAAGGTCAAGATTGGCGGCGAAGGGGACATCGAGCGCATCCGGGCGGTATGCGAGGCAGCGCCCGACAGCCGCATCATCCTCGACGCCAATGAAGGCTGGACCGACGACAATGTCCGCGAGAACCTCGCGGTTGCCGCCGAACTCGGCGTCGCGCTGGTCGAACAGCCGCTCCCCGCCGGAAGGGAAGCCATCCTTGGCCGCATCGTTCGGCCGGTTCCAGTCTGCGCGGACGAGAGCGTCCACACCGCCGACGGCCTCGAACAGCTTGTCGGCCTCTACGATGCCATCAACATCAAATTGGACAAGGCGGGGGGCCTCACAGCCGCGCTGGCATTGCGCGACCGGGGCCGGGAATTCGGCTTTTCGATCATGGTCGGCTGCATGGTCGGCACCTCGCTTGCCATGGCGCCCGCAGTGTTGCTGGCGCAGGACGCCGATTTCGTCGATCTCGACGGGCCGCTGCTGCTGGCCCGCGACCGCCAACCCGGCCTCATCTACCGTGGTTCGCTCGTTTCGCCACCCGAACCGGAACTCTGGGGCTGAGAGCGGCGGCGACAATGCAGCCGAGCCCAACCGCCGCCACCAGCGCCATCACATAGAACCCGCCGGTGCCGAGCCGTTCGTAGAGCGGCCCCGATGCCAGCGTCACCGCGGCCATCGAGAAGCCCGTCGAGAAGAACGCCACGCCCTGCGCCGCCCCGGTCCGCTCTTCCGGAGCCGTTTCGCCGATCATCTTCTGCAGCCCTATCAAGAGCATGCCGGTGGACAGCGCGTGCAGGCTCTGCACGACAAAAAAACCCGGCACGCCGAGGCCGGCCGGCTCGATCAGCGGATAGGCGATCCAGCGCACGATCGCCGCCACGCCGGCTATGGCGAGCACGGTGGTCGACGGGATCGAGCCGAACAGGCGGTTGAAGAACATGAATATCACGACCTCGGCCACCACCGCCCAGGCCCACAGCATGCCTATAACGCTGTCGCTGATGCCGATCCCCTTCCAGTATATGGACACGAAGCCGAACAGGAATCCGTGGCTGGAATTGATGATGCCCACGCCAGCCACGAACAGCAGGAAATAGCGGTTGAAGAGTTTCGGCGCCGCTTCGTGCAGTCCCACCGCTGAGACCGGCAAAGCGCGGCGCGGACGCCCCAGACGCGGCGTGACAAACGCCGCCGCGAGCGTGCCGGCCAAGCCCGCCGAGATCATGACCGGAACCACCTGCGCGCTGGTCGCTGCAAGGACAAGTCCGCCAAGAAAGCTGCCCGCTAGAAACATCAGCGAGCCCCATATCCGCATGCGCGGATAGCTTGCGCCGAAGCGCCTGACGCCCGACAGCGCGATCGAATCGGCCAGCGGCGAATGCGGCGTCCAGAAGATCGCCAGCAGCACCGATACCGCAAGCACCACACCGTAGCTCGGCGGCAGGAAGTATCCCAGAGACAGGACGACCGACGCCGCGCCGACCGCTACCAGAATGTCCGCCCGGTCCTTGGCGCGATCCGCCATCGTCGTCATGATCGGCGTCGTGACCACGCGCAGGAACATTGGCGCGGCCAGCACGATCCCGATCTGCTCGGCAGTGAAGCCGTTCGCTTCCAGCCACAGCGGGAAATACGGCAGATGGATGCCAAGTGGCAGGAAGATCGCGCCGAACAGGATCGAAATCCGCAATTCGAAATGGCTGGGCTTGATGAGCTGGTCAGGCTGTAACGGCGGCAAGGACATGAAGAACGGCTGGTCCGGCTGGCGCTCTTCGGATCGTTGGCCGAGAGTCGCCTCCCCTTACCATGCGCCCCTTGGTTGCGGAACCGACTGGACCAATCGATGCATCCACAGCGGCCGGCCGGCCGGACCGCTGCATTGGTTGACTGGCCGAGCCAAACACGCCCAGCAGTTCCGCACGGCGATCAGCCGGCCGCATTGCCGCCGCTTTTGCCGAATCGTGACCGGCACGGCGGTCCGCTGTCTTGCTTGCTCTCTGCATGTCAGTCAGTTCAGGCGGCCTCGACCGCCCGCCCGTCAGCCAATTCGCCCGGTGTCTCCAGGCCACCGCTCAGGCGTCCATCGAGCGGGCGTCCCTCGATCGTCACCGGCACGAGGTGGTCGATCGCAAGCGGCGTGGTTGCCATGATGTGCGGCCAGTGGATGATCTCCATGCGCCCGTCGAAATGTTCCACTACCGCCGTGCAGCTTTCAACCCAGTCGCCGGTGTTGATGTATTGCACGTCGCCCATCGACTCGATCGCCGCGTGGTGGATATGACCGCAGATCACGCCATCGACGTCCGAGCGCCGCGCCTCTTCCGTCAGCACGTCCTGGAACGCGCCGATGAAGTTGACGGCCTGCTTTACCTTGACCTTCGCCCAGGATGAAAACGACCAGTAAGGTAGCTTGAAGGCCCGGCGCACACGCGCCACCAGCCGGTTGGCAAACATCGCCAGTTCGTAGGCGCGGTCACCGAGATAGGCGAGCCAGCGCATGTTCATCACCACGGTATCGAACTGGTCTCCGTGGATGATGAGATAGCGCTTGCCGTCCGCGCCGATGTGGGTTGCCCTGTCGGCGACCACGATGCCGCCGAAATGCACGCCCTGGAACATCCGCAGGAACTCGTCGTGGTTGCCGGCTATATAGGTGATGCTGACGCCTTTGCGTGCCTGCCGCAGCAGCTTCTGCACCACGTCATTGTGGCTCTGCGGCCAGTGCCATGTGCGGCGCAGCCGCCAGCCATCGACGATGTCGCCGACCAGGAATATCGTCTCGGCCTCGTGGTGACGCAGGAAGTCGATCAGGTAGTCGGCCTTGGCGGCGCGCGATCCCAGATGCACGTCGGAGATGAAAAGGGTGCGAAACTGCTTGGCGGCCTGGCCCGGCATGGTCGTCCAACCGTTGCGTTTGACTGGCGTATGCCCCGATTCCTGCAACAGCAGTGTGACGGTTGCGGTTTTCGGCAGGCGCACTAACGTGCCTTGCTCAATCGTTCGAGGAGAAACGAAGATGGATCTGGGCATTCGCGGAAAAAGGGCCGTCGTCTGCGCGTCGAGCAAGGGGCTTGGCCGGGGCTGCGCGGAAGCGCTGGCCGAAGCTGGCTGCGAGCTTGTCGTCAACGGCCGCGACGCAAAGGTGCTGGCGCGCACCGCCGCGGAGATCCGCGACCGCTACGGCGTCTCCGTCATCGAGGTTGCGGGCGACGTCGCCGACCCGGCTGTCCAGAAGGAAATGCTCGCCGCCGTCCCGCAGGTCGACATCCTCGTCAACAACAACGGCGGCCCGCCCTACCGCGCGTTCAGCGAACTAGACCGCGAGGCGATCCTCAAGGGCGTCGTCAACAACATGGTGGCGCCGCTCGAACTCATCCAGGCAGTGATGGGCGGCATGGCCGAGCGCGGCTTCGGCCGTATCGTCAACATCACGTCGCTGTCGGTCTACAAGCCCATACCCGGCCTCGACCTCTCGTCGGGCGCGCGCGCCGGCCTTACCTCGTTTCTTGCAGGCGTGGCGCGCACGGTCGCCGACCGCAATGTCACCATCAACCATATCCTGCCCGGCAAGCTGGACACCGACCGCCTTCGCGGCCCGCACGAGCCGGGCTCCGTAGAGGAGCCTGCCGCAGCCGCGGCGCGCAAGGCCAAGCAGGCCGAGGACGTCCCGGCCAAGCGCCTCGGCACGCCGCAGGAGTTCGGCCAGGTCTGCGCCTTCCTCTGCTCTGTCCATGCCGGCTACCTGACCGGCCAAAGCATCCTCATCGATGGCGGGCTCTACGTCAGCGCCTTCTGATGATCTGACTCAAGATTTCAGCCGATCGGCGCAAACCACTGGAATGGCTGCGGTTTGACCGCAGCAATCGACCAACCCTTTTTGCGGGCGGCCGCCTCGCAAATCACTGTGCGCGTGATAGAACGCCTGATGCCAACGGACCGGATATCGTGATGGAAACGGACAAGCAGAAGAACGCGCGCTTCGACCTCGATCAGGCAGCGCTTTTCTTCCACAAATATCCGACGCCCGGAAAGCTCGAGATCCAGGCGACAAAGCCGCTCGGCAACCAGCGCGATCTGGCGCTCGCCTACTCGCCGGGCGTCGCCGCTCCCTGCCTCGCCATCCGGGACGACCCGGCGGCCGCCGCAGAATACACGGGCCGCGCCAACCTGGTCGGCGTCGTTTCCAACGGCACGGCCGTGCTTGGGCTCGGCAACATTGGCCCCCTCGCCTCCAAGCCCGTCATGGAAGGCAAGGCGGTGCTGTTCAAGAAATTCGCCAACATCGACGTCTTCGACATAGAGATCGATGCGCCCGACATCGAGCGCATGGTCAGCACAATTTCGGCGCTCGAACCGACCTTCGGCGGGATCAACCTCGAAGACATCAAGGCGCCCGAATGTTTTGAGGTTGAGGAGCGCCTCAAGGCACGGATGGCGATTCCGGTTTTCCACGACGACCAGCATGGCACGGCGATTATCGTCGCCGCCGCCGTCCTCAACGCCCTCGAACTCGCCGGCAAGGACATCGCGCGGGTCAAGATCGTCACCTCCGGCGCCGGTGCTGCGGCGCTTGCCTGCCTCAACCTTCTCGTTTCGCTTGGCGCGAAAATCGAGAATATCTGGGTCACCGACCGTTTCGGCGTCGCCCACAAGGGCCGCGTCGAGGAGATGGACCGCTGGAAGGACCCCTACGTCAAGGACACGCCAGCCCGCACGCTCGCCGATGTCATTGGCGGGGCCGACGTGTTTCTCGGCCTCTCGGCCGCCGGCGTGCTTGGTCCGGAACTGCTCAAGGACATGGCAGCCCGGCCGCTCATCCTGGCGCTTGCCAACCCGACTCCCGAAATCATGCCCGAAATCGCGCGGCAGGCGCGCCCGGACGCGATGATATGCACCGGCCGCTCCGATTTTCCCAACCAGGTCAACAACGTGCTCTGCTTCCCCTACATCTTCCGGGGGGCGCTCGATTGCGGCGCGCGCGCCATCAACGAGGAGATGAAGATGGCCGCCGTGCGCGCCATTGCCGCCCTCGCGCGCGAGGAGCCGTCTGACGTCGCCGCCCGCGCCTATGCAGAGGAAACGCCGACCTTCGGACCGGATTTCCTGATCCCTTCGCCGTTCGACCCGCGCCTCATCCTGCGCATTGCGCCGGCGGTGGCCAAAGCGGCCTGCAACAGTGGCGTCGCATCGCGTCCGATCGAGGATTTCGACGCCTACATCGACAAGCTCAACCGCTTCGTCTTCCGCTCCGGCCTGGTCATGAAGCCGGTCTTCTCCATCGCCAAGGCCTCGCAGGCAAAGCGCGTCATCTATGCCGACGGCGAGGACGAACGCGTGCTTCGCGCAGCTCAGGTCGTGCTTGAGGAAGGCATTGCCGAGCCAATCCTCATTGGCCGCCCCACTGTCGTGGACGCCCGCCTCAAACGCTACGGCCTTCGCGTCCGGCCAGGCGTCGATTTCGAACTCATCAACCCCGAGGACGACCCGCGCTACCGCGCCTATGTCGATCTGCTCATCGAGGTGATGGGGCGGCGCGGCGTGACGCAGGAGGCCGCGCGCCTGATGGTGCGCAGCAATCCGACGGTCATCGCAGCGCTTGCCCTCAAGCGAGGCGATGCCGACGCCATGATCTGCGGGCTGGAAGGCCGCTTCGAGCGCCATCTGCGCAACGTCACGCTGATCGTCGGACGGCGCGCATCCACCCTTGATCGCAACCTGTCGACGCTATCGATGCTCATCACCCAGCGGGGCGTCATCTTCCTGACCGACACCTATGTGACCGTCGATCCGACGGCCGGGGAAGTCGCCGAGATGACGGTGCTTGCGGCCGAGGAGATCCGCCGCTTCGGCATCGAGCCCAAGGCTGCGCTGCTGTCGCTTTCCGACTTCGGCTCGCGCGACTCTCCCGGCGCCGTCAAGATGCGTGAGGCCGGCGCGATCCTCAGGAAGATAGCGCCGGACCTGCAGTTCGACGGCGAGATGCATGCCGACACCGCGCTTTCGGAAACGCTGCGCCAGCGGGTCTATCCGCACTCGAGTCTCAAGGGCGAGGCCAACCTTTTGGTATTCCCCAACCTCGACGCCGCCAATATCACGCTGACCGCGGTCAAGCAGATGATGGACGCGCTGCATGTCGGGCCGATCCTGCTCGGCACCGAGAAGCCGGCTCACATTCTCACCCCGTCGGTCACCTCGCGGGGCGTCGTCAACATGACGGCGCTGGCGGTTGCGGAAGGCGCGCATCGCACGCAGGAACGTGCACAGATGAACCAGGAACTCGCGGTTCCGTGATGGCGTTTCGGGCCGCCGGCGACGACAGGGCTCGAACGAAGGGTTAACCTCGTCGCCGATAGAATCGACATTCAACCGGTCGGCAGAGCGCGGAGCAAGTGGAATGGCGGCAGCGCCGCTCAGGCAGGGATGGCGCGCCGCATTGCTCGCAGCGGCGATTTCGCTCGCGCTCATTGTGGTCAGCGCTGTCGTGTCGGACACTGCGGTTGCCGCGTCCCGCGCATGCCGCCAACTCGAGGCCGAACTCTCTTCGGGCGGAGGCGGAGCGGGCTCGAGCGGTCAGGTGCGCAGGCAGGACGAGGCCATCGCCCGGCAAAGCGAGGTCCTGCAACGCGCCAAGCGCCAGGCGCGCGGCGCCGGCTGCGGCTTCAAGCTGTTCGGCGGCGGCGCCACTTCCTGCGGCGCCATCAACGAAAAGATCGACCGCATGGAACGCAACCTTGACAGCCTGCGGCGCAAGCGGGCCCAGCTCGCTGGCGGCGGTTCAGGCCGGTCTCGCGCCGAAATCAACGCGGCCCTTCGTTCCAATGGCTGCCGCGACGAACAGGTCGCCGAGCGCCGGGCCCCGCGCGACGCCGATGAGACGCGCACGCTGTTCCAACAGCTGTTCGGCGGCGGCATCCGCAGGCGCGATTCGTCCGAGGAGCTGGGCGAACCTGGTCGCGTCCGCGAGGAAGACCGCAACCTACGCCGCGTTCCGCAAGAACGCGAAGGCGGCTGGGTCAACGACGGCGGCCGCATTCATTTTTCCGCACCGCCCGGCCGCTACCGCACGCTCTGCGTGCGCACCTGCGACGGCTACTTTTTCCCGATGTCGTCGTCGTCGACTCCGCAGGACTTCGAGCGCGATCAGGCCAACTGCCAGACGAGCTGTCCCGGCGCTACGACCGAGATCTACTACACGCGCCCCGGCGAGGAATCCGAGTCGATGGTGTCGGGCGTTTCCGGTGAACCCTATGCCTACCTCTCGACGGCATATCTCTACAATCAGACCGGCGTGCCAAGCCCTGCAGGATGCACCTGCAGCGCGCAGCGCACGGACCCTTCGGCAAACTTCAGTGTCATCGCCGGCAATCCGCCCGCTCCAATCGTCGAGCCCGAACCGTCGCTGCCTTATCCGACCGCGCGCCCCGATCCGGCCGCAGACCCCGAAACGCTCGCCAACATCAATGGGAGGCTCGACGCCGAAGCGCTGAAGCGAATGGCCGTTACGCCAAAGGTCAACACAACGAAGACGCCAGCCGACGAACGCAAAGTCAGGGTCGTCGGGCCTGTATTCCTGCCGGACCCAGAAGCGGAAGCAGATCCGCTAGCTCCGGCCCCGACGCAAGTCCGGTGAGGGCCAGCCTGATTGGCTCATAGAGCGGCTTGCCCTTGCGCCCGCTCCGTTCCTTCACCGAGCCAATCCACACCTTGAAGGTGTCGCGATCCCACGGCTCGGGCGGCAGCATGTCGATGGCGTCGCGCACGAACACGCTGTCGTCGTCCGACAGCGCCACCGGCGTTTGCGGCCCGTGCTCGACGATACGCCACCAGTCGACCGCATCGGCAAGTCGGTCGAGGTTGCCGCGCACGGCAAGCCAGAAATCTTCGGCCCGCTCGCCGAGTATGCCCAGCGCCGACAGGCGGTCACGCGACTCGGAAAATGGCATTTGCCTGAGCAGGTCGCGGTTCAGCGTCTTCAGATCTTCCGGATCGAACTTGGCCGCCGACTTGGAGGCGGTAGAAAGGTCGAATGCCTTGGCGAGTTCCGACATCGAGGATGTCGCCACGACATTCTCCGACGTGCCGGTCAGCACCGCCAGCGAACTTACCGTCATCGGCTCCAGCCCGGATTCCCGCAGGCTGGCGATCGACAGCGCGCCTGTGCGCTTGGACAATGCCTCGCCGGTCGAGGTGGTCAACAGATTGTGGTGCCCGAATTCAGGCGGTTCCGCGCCAAGCGCCCTGAACAGCGCGATCTGCACCGCCGTGTTGGTCACATGGTCGTCGCCGCGGATGACATGGGTGATACCCATGTCGATGTCGTCTGTCACCGAAGGCAGCGTATAGAGGTAGGTGCCGTCCTCGCGGATCAGGATCGGGTCCGACAGCGACGCAAGGTCGATCGTCTCCTCGCCACGCACCAGGTCGGTCCATTCGACCTCCGTCCGCTCGGTTTCGAACGGCTCATCGCGAAAATTGGGCAACAGGAAGCGCCAATGCGGCTTGCGTCCGTCCGCCTCGTATTCGGAAATCTGCGCGTGGGTGAGCCGCAGCGCCTCGCGGCCATAGACCGGTGGCAGCCCCCGAGTGCGGCGCACCTTGCGCCTGAGGTCCAGTTCTTCCGCCGTCTCGTAGCAGGCGTAAAGCAGGCCGTCGCGCTTCAGCCGCGCCACGGCGTCCTCATAGATGTCGAAGCGCCGCGACTGGTATTCGGTCGCATCCTGGAAGATGCCCAGCCAGTGGAGGTCGTAGAGGATCGCGTCGGCGTATTCCTGTTTCGACCGCGCCACGTCGGTGTCGTCGAAGCGCTGCACGAAGTTGCCGCTGTTCTTCATGGCAAACAGCCAGTTGAACAGCGCCGTACGCGCATTGCCGATGTGGATGTTTCCGGTGGGAGATGGTGCGAAACGTACTGTGACGGGCATTTGCGGGGCCGTATCCGAAGGTTGGCTGATTTACAACACAAAACGCCACCGCCACCGGGGCCGACACATAGTGTATGCCGCGCCGATTGGAAAGGTCAGCGCGCTGCACCCAAGGGAAAGCGGCCCGGCCAAGACGGTCGCGCGGCCCGCGTCAGGCGCTCTTGGCGCCGGTTTGCTCGAATAGGCCCCGCGTCAGTTCCAGCGCTTGCCGCTCGCCAACCCTGCAGCGAAGATCACCCGATTGCCGGTCTGTCGAGCCGCATCTCGTTGCCGTCGGTGCAATGACGAAACCCGTAGCGCTCATAGAGCCCGTGTGCATCCGCCGTGTTCAGCATCCATGTCCGCACGGTCCGCAATTCCGGATGGCCGAGCAGCGCTTCCACCAGCGCCTTGCCGATGCCCATGCCGCGATGGTCCGGCCACACGATAACGTCGGAGATGCGCGCGAACAGGGTCCTGTCGCCAGAAGCCCGGGCAAAGCCGACCTGGCGCCCGTCGATCATCGCGATCGCGCAAACCGAGTTTGCGAACGCGCGTCGGTTGAGTTCGTTTGTGCGCTGGACACCCCAGTAGGTTTCCCCGAGCATGCGCGATGTCGCCTCGAAGTCGAGGCGATCGAGATCGCCGCTGATTTCCATCAGGGCTTGTCCCCGTCCCGGAACTTGTTGGTGATCGGATACCTGCGGTCGCGCCCGAAGTTCTTCTTCGTGATCTTGACGCCGGGTGCCGCCTGCCGTCGCTTGTATTCGGCGATGTACAGCAGGTGTTCGATGCGCGTCACTGTTTCCCGTGCGTGGCCGCGCGCGACGATCTGGTCGACCCCCATCTCATGTTCGACCAGGCTTTCGAGGATGTCGTCGAGCACTGGATAGGGCGGCAGCGAATCCTGGTCGGTCTGGTTCTCGCGCAGTTCCGCCGACGGTGCCTTGTCGATGATGTTTTTCGGGATGACCTCCCCCGATGGCCCGAGCGCGCCGGGCGGCACGGTCGTGTTGCGCCATGCTGACAGCGCATAGACCTGCATCTTGTAGAGGTCCTTGATCGGATTGAACCCGCCGTTCATGTCGCCGTAGAGCGTGGCGTAGCCGACCGACATTTCCGACTTGTTGCCGGTCGTCACCACCATCGAGCCGAACTTGTTGGAAATCGCCATCAGGATGGTGCCGCGCGCGCGGCTCTGCAAATTCTCCTCGGTGATGCCTTCCTTGGTGCCCTCGAACAGCCCCGCCAGCGCGTGCGAAAAGCCCTCGACCGGCTCGGCGATCGGCACGACGTCGTAGCGGCAGCCGAGCGCGCGCGCGCAATCTTCCGCATCCTTCAGCGAATCCTTCGACGTGTAGCGATAGGGCATCATCACGGCGCGCAACCGCTCCTCGCCCAGCGCATCCACCGCCAGTGCGGCGCAGATCGCCGAATCGATGCCTCCGGAGAGACCTAGCACCACGTTCTTGAAGCCGTTCTTGTTCACATAGTCGCGCAGACCCAGCATGCAGGCCCGGTAGTCCGCTTCCTCTTTCTCGGGGATGCGCGACATCGGCCCATCCACGCACACCCAGCCGTCGGGATTGTCCTTGTTCTGCGCACCTGCTGCGTCGCGGCCTCTCTTCCATTCAGTGACGACCAGCGTCTCCTCGAACTGGCTCATCTGGAAGGCCAGCGACTTGTCGGCCTGGATGGCGAACGATGCCCCGTCGAAAATCAGTTCGTCCTGGCCGCCAAGCTGGTTGGCGTAAACGATCGGCAGCCCGCACTCGATCACCTGCTTGATCACCACCTGCTGGCGCACGTCGACCTTGCCGCGATAGTAGGGCGAGCCGTTGGGCACCAGGATGATTTCCGCGCCGCTCTCGGCCAGCGTCTCGCAGATGTCGACGTCGCCCCAGATGTCCTCGCAGATCGGGATGCCCAGCCGCACGCCGCGAAAGTTCACCGGGCCCGGCATGTCGGGGCCTGCCTGGAACACCCGCTTCTCGTCGAACTCGCCATAGTTCGGCAGGTCGAGCTTGAAGCGCTCGGCGATGATCTTGCCGCCGTCCGCGACGACGATGGAATTGTGAACGCCGCTCTTTCTTTTCAGCGGCGTGCCGATGATGAAACCCGGCCCGCCGTCCGCGGTATCCCTGGCAAAGTCGTTCGCCGCCCGTTCGCAGGCCGCGAGGAATGCCGGCTTCAGCACAAGATCCTCGGGCGGATAGCCGGCGATGAACAGTTCGGTGAACAGCACGAGATCGGCGCCTTGCCTTGCGGCGTCCGCCCTCGCCTCGCGCGCCTTTGCGAGGTTGCCGGCGACGTCGCCGACCGTCGGGTTCAGTTGCGCCACCGCAATGCGCAGCACGTCTGGGGCTTTCTTGGTCATGCCTCAGCGTTTAGCGCGACGTGGTGAGCCCCGCAATGCCGTTGGCCGCAGCGGGTCCTTGTGCCAAACATTGCCGCGCCTGCGCCGGGCGGCCGGACGCGGCGCTGGTGCGCTTGTCAGTTTGCGCGGGGTCTGGTTTACATCGCTTCCGTCTGGCGGGCCGAGGGAGATTCGTTTGTTAGGTTCCCTGGATAGAAGATCCCTGATCGTAGGCGCAGCTTCATATCTGGCGCTATTCGGCCGTGCGGAAGCCGCGCCCGGGAAGCGTTGGTATATCGGCAGAATCCCCGATCAGCCGTTCGACATCCCGCTGGTCGATATGTCGCTGATTCCACAGCAGTTTCACCGTCACTCCGTGCCCTATTCGGGCCGGGAAGCCGTCGGAACGATCCTGATAAACAAGGCGCAGCGCTTCCTGTACTATATCGAAGCTCCCGGCAGGGCGATCCGCTTCGGGGTCGCGGTCGGTCGGGACGGCGCGAGATTCAGCGGGACGACAATCATCCAGCGCAGGGCCAAGTGGCCGACATGGACGCCCACCGCCAACATGCGCCGCCGCAATCCGAACCTGCCTGTGCGGGTGCTTGGCGGTCCACAAAATCCTCTCGGAGCCCGGGCGCTTTATCTCTATCGTGATGGGCGCGATACACTATTTCGTATCCACGGGACCAATGAACCGTGGTCCATCGGCAACGCCGCGTCATCCGGCTGCATCCGGATGCTGAACGAGCATGTTTTTGAGCTCTTCGGTACGGTGCGCAACCGCGCGCGCGTTATCGTTATCTAAGCAGACGGCCCCACCCCTTTAGTCGCCCGCATACCCCTCCAACGTTTCGGTCGCATAATTCTCGCCGATCGACATGGCGAGGATGCGCGAAATGTGCATGCGCGGCAGCCCGGTCTCCTTCGCCCACTCATTGATCTGGGTCTGCACCTTGAGCAGGTCCTTCTTGGAACCCGGCGTATCGGCGATGTCGAGCCCGGCGTCGCGCAGCGCCAGCACCATGTCGCGCGACAGGATGTAGCTGTCCCAGCCGAGCCAGCGCAGGAAATATTGCGCGGTAGCGCCGCCGAGCCGGCTGCCATGCTTGCCGAGATAGGTCGTCAGCCCGATCTGGTCGTCGGCCGGCCATGCCGCCATGAACCTGCCGAAGCTGCCATGCTCTTTGGCGATCCTTTCGACGAACATCGCGTTGTCGCGCACCGCCATGATCTTCTGGCCGTTGCGCACGATGCGCGTATCCGAAGTCAGGTCGTGCCAGAAATCCTCCGGCTGAAAAAGCAGCGTTTTCGGCTGGAAACCGAGGAAAGCCTCCTCGAACCCGGGCCATTTCGCCTCGATCACCCGCCAGACAAAGCCTGCGGCAAAGATGCGCTCAGCCATGGTGGACAGGATGCGGTCATCAGGGACTTCCGCCAGCGCCGCGTTGTCGGGCGCCGGCCCGAGCAGCTTCAGCAGTGCGGCCTCGCCGCCCTTGCGCCTGGCCGCGCGTTCGCGGATCTTCCTGAAACCTGCCATCGGACCCTCGATACCGGCGGCTTTGTGACCGCCGCGCATCCTCCTATAAGGATGCTTCGCTGCCAAGCTCTTCAGGAGATCCGCATGCACAGGACCCTTCCCGAACTCGCGGGCCGCTGGCTGGGGCGCAAGCCCGAGGCGCTCAGCGTCGAGGAAACCAGCGCGCTCCAGAGCGCCATCGACCGCCAGCCCGTTTCGCGCGACGTCAACGTCGACGTCGCGAAGCAGGAGGATCTGGGCGACCGCATCGCCGACGGCATCGCGCGCATTGGCGGCTCGTGGAGCTTCATCATCACCTTCGTCCTGTTTCTGGTGGTCTGGACAATTGGCAATGTCTGGCTCCTCGGCCAACGGGTCTTCGACCCCTACCCGTTCATCTTCCTCAACCTCGTGCTGTCGATGGTCGCAGCGCTCCAGGCGCCGGTCATCATGATGTCGCAGAACCGCCAGAGCGCGCGCGACCGCATCGACGCCGCGCATGACTACGAGGTGAACCTGAAGGCCGAGATCGAGATCATGGCGCTGCACGAAAAGCTCGACGAGATGCGCCACAGCCAGATCATGATCCTGCGCGAGGACCTCGCCAAGCTGACCTCGCAACTGGAACGCATCGAGGCGCTGGTGACCGCGCCCAAGGCCTAAAGCGGAACGCCCGTCGCGGCCTCCACCACGGCCAACCCCCACACGATCATCGCGATCATCACCGAGATCAGCACCGCCAGCGAACCGCAATCCTTGGCGAGCTGGATGTCGATGTCGAACTCGCGCGAGACGGCGTCGCAGGCGGCCTCGATGCCGGTGTTCAACACTTCAACCATAATCAGGAGCAGCAACACGCCGACCAGCAGCCAGTAGCCGCGCCAGGTTGTCGACAGGAACCAAGCGACCGGCACGGCGACCGCCAGAAGCGCCAGTTCCTGCTGGAAGGCCTTTTCCGATACCGACAGGCGCTGGAACGCGCGCACCGAATTCTGCCAGGCCTTTATAAGCCGATCCATGATGGTCCCCGGATGTGGAAGGCGAACGCTTTACAGCAACTCGCAGCGAAATGGGAACGGCTTTTTGCCGCTCCCTCCCCGCGATCCGGCTTAGGTCTTCAATCGCCCACCTTGATATCGGGCGTCGACCGCTCGAACTGCGGCAGCCCATCGGTGATCTCATAGTAGTCGCCCTTGTCCGCCACGAATATGTGGGCTTCGGCCTTCAGACCGGTCGGCTGCTCGAATGCGCCCGCCATCACAGATATCTCGTCGGCTTCGTTGTGCTTCCAGAACAGCACCGAGCCGCACACCGCGCAAAATCCGCGCTTTGCAAAAGGCGAGGCAGCGAACCAGGTGATCGTTTCGCCGCTATTGATGGTCAACGCGTCGTTTGCCACATTGGTCGCGGCAAAGTAGTGCCCGCTTTGTTTGCGGCATTGCGAGCAATGGCAATAGACGACGCCCCTCAGCGGACCCAATGCCGTGAAGCGGACCGCTCCACAGAGACACGATCCATTGTGCTGTTCTGTCATCTCAATCTCCGTTCAACTCACCCGCGATGCCACGATGTCTTGCAGACGCACCGATATTTTTCTGCGACGGCGCACTCAATTGCTGGGCTGAATGCGGTTGCAATTACAACGTATCGCCGCTTCGCAAGATATCGTGCGAACCGTTTCAAATTAAGGAAAATTTAGCTCGAAGTTCCCTATAGTCATCCGGCGTGAAGGTCGCCGTGGGGGTGCCAAGGCTTTCGCGGCATTGCAGACCTTACGCTGGTGCTCCTACCGAGTAGCCCAATTCGTCAACTGTATCCCTCGGGCGACGGTGGCGCGACAACGACGCAAGGTATCATGAGTATGCAGCCCGCAGGCGCCACGGTTGAGAAGACCTCCGATTTGGCCGGAGACGTGCTGAAGACGATGCGCCAGCTCGGGGTCGTCGGTTTGCCGCGCAACTACGAGATTTTCTACGAAGCGCTGTCGGGCTCCAACAAGGAGCTGAGCCTTGAGGTGGTGTCGCTGAACAAGCGGCCGACGCAGGACGATCTCGACAAGATCGGCCGCAGGTTCTTCGCGCCCAACCACGCCAGCGGCATCGTCGAACACGCCCGCGAGACCATCGCCAAGGAACTTGAGGAAATCGCCTCGATCCTGCGCAACGAGCGCAGCCATGTCGAGAAATACGGCCGCATGCTGGGCCAGACGGCCGAAGGTCTCAACAGTCGCCTCGTCAGCAAGGACCTTTTGCAGAAGATCGTCGAGGTCATGTCGGTAGCCACGACCTCGACCATCGACCACGGCAGGCAGGTCGCCAGCGCGCTCAGCGAAAAGTCGCACGAACTCGAAAGCGTCAAGTCGAAGCTTGAGGAATACAAGGTCCTCGCCAACACCGATCCGCTCACCCAGATGTGGAACAGGCGCGCGTTCGACCGCGAAATCGCCGACATCTACAACAGCAACCGGGGCATCCTCTTCAAGGCGCTGATACTTGCCGACATCGACCGCTTCAAGGACATCAACGACCGTTTCGGCCACCCGGTCGGCGACCGCATCCTGCAGAGCGTTTCGGACATTTTCCGCTCCTCGATCCGGGCCGACATGTTCGCCGCGCGCACCGGCGGCGAGGAATTCGCCTTGATCGTCGAGGGAGCCAGCGAAGAAGCCACCTTCGGCATCGCCGACCGTATCCGCATCCTCATCGAGCAGACGCCGTTCGTGAACCCGCAGACCAAGGCGCACTACGGCCCGGTCACAATCTCGATGGGCATCTGCATGGCTTCGGAGGCAGACGGCCCGGAGGACCTGTACTCCAAGTGCGACCAGGCGCTCTATCGCTCGAAGGTCGCCGGCCGCAACCGGGTTACCCGCTTCTCCACGCTGACGGAACGCGGCGGCAAAGGCTGGATGCTCTACAAGAAAGATTGAAAAGCCCTTTCCACATAAACTTTTACGACCTATACTTTCTCCAGAAATGGAGAATTTGATGCTCCGCGCAAAATCCGAGGCACTGCCGGCACAGGAAGCCGCCGTCCTCACCCAGGCGGTGATCCGCTCCGCCGACCAGCTCGGCGTCAGTGCCCGCACATTGTCGGCCGTGCTCGGCGTGTCCGAGGCCACCGTCTCACGCATGCGCCGCAGCGACTTCCTGCTCGAACGCGGATCGAAACCTTTCGAGCTCGGCGTCCTGTTCGTGCGGCTGTTCCGCTCGCTCGACGCCATTGTCGGCGGCGACCAGTCTGTTGCCCGGGCCTGGATCAAAAACACCAACCTCACACTCGGCGGCCGCCCGCTCGAGAAGATCGTCACCATCGCCGGATTGATCGATGTCATCGCCTATCTGGACAGCCGCCGCGCTCTCGTCTGAAGCCGTCCGGCTGGAGGGCAAGGTGTGGCGTCTGGTCGAGGCGCAGCACCGTGTCTCGACGCTGAAGCTTGTCGACACGCTGGACGAACAGGCGATACTCGAAGACTTGATCGAGGAAACCAAGTCCACGATCCCCGCGGAATGCCGCGATCTCGACTACCTTCTGGCCACCCCATTCCGCTACGGTGCTGTCTATCCGCACGGCTCCCGGTTTCGCCGCGCCGGTCGGACACCTGGCGTCTTCTACGCCTCGGAAGAGGTCGCGACATCGGTCGCCGAGATGGCCTTCTGGCGGTTGCTTTTTTTCGCCGACTCGCCCGACACGCCATGGCCGCGGGATGCGGCCGAATACACCGCCTTCTCCGCCGCCATCCGCACCGACGGAGCTATCGATCTGACACGTCCCCCACTGTCGTCGGATGCTATCAGGTGGACGGCGTTTTCCGACTACGAGGCATGCCAGGCCATCGCCGAAACCGCACGCGACGCCGGGCTTCTCGCGATCCGCTACCAGTCGGCGCGCGATCCCGCGAAACGCGCGAATGTCGCGGTGCTTTCGTGCCTGGCCTTTGCAAAACCAAAGCCGGTGGACCGCCAGACCTGGCGCATCCGGCTGTCGTCATCAGGCGTGCAGGCGCTGTGCGAATTTCCCGACCAGCGCATCGGCTTCGGCCGCGCCGATCTTTCCGGTGATCCGAGGATTGTTGATCTCGTCTGGGACAGGACGGGCTGAGTCGCGGCCAAAGAAAAAGGCGCCGTCTCCGGCGCCTTCCTCAAAGCCTGTGAGAGACAACTACTCCGCAGCGACCGTCTGCGCGGGGCGGGCCGATTTCTTCAGCAGCTCCGACACCAGGAAAGCCAGCTCGATCGCCTGGTCGGCGTTGAGGCGCGGATCGCAATGCGTGTGGTAGCGGTCCTGCAACTCGTCGTCGCGTATGGCGCGCGCGCCACCCGTGCATTCGGTGACGTTCTTGCCGGTCATCTCGATGTGGATGCCGCCCGGATGCGTGCCCTCGGCATGGTGCACCTCGAAGAAGGTCTGGACTTCCTTCAGGATGCGGTCGAACGGCCGCGTCTTGTAGCCCGCAGCCGTGATCGTGTTGCCGTGCATCGGGTCGGACGACCACACCACCTCGCGGCCTTCCTTCTTCACCGCGCGCACCAGCTTGGGCAGGTGCTCGGCCACCTTGTCGGAGCCGAAGCGCGCGATCAGCGTCAGCCGTCCCGGCTCGTTGTCGGGGTTCAGCATGTCGATGAGCTGCAATAGGCCGTCCGGCGTCAGCGACGGACCGCATTTCAGCCCGAGCGGGTTCTTGATGCCGCGACAGTATTCGAGATGCGCATGGTCGGGCTGGCGCGTGCGGTCGCCGATCCAGATCATGTGGCCTGACGTGGCGTACCAGTCGCCGCTGGTGGAATCGACGCGGGTCAGCGCCTCCTCGTAGCCGAGCAGCAGCGCCTCGTGGCTGGTGTAGAAATCCGTCTCGCGCAGCGCGTAGTTGCTCTCCGAGGTGATGCCGACGGCCTTAATGAAGTCCATCGTCTCGGTGATGCGGTTGGCAAGCGCCTCGTAGCGTTCGCCCTGCGGGCTGTCGGACACGAAGCCGAGCATCCAGCGGTGAACGTTCTCCAGGCTCGCATAGCCGCCCTGGGCAAACGCGCGCAGCAGGTTCAGCGTCGCCGCCGACTGCCGATAGGCCATTTCCAGCCGCGCCGGATCCGGAATCCGCGACTTCGCGTCGAACTCGATGCCGTTGATGATGTCGCCGCGATAGGACGGCAGCGTCACGCCGTCCTTGGTCTCGTTGTCGGACGAGCGCGGCTTGGCGAACTGGCCGGCCACGCGGCCGACCTTCACCACCGGCTGTGCGCCGGCATAGGTCAGCACCACTGCCATCTGCAGGAACACGCGGAAGAAGTCGCGGATGTTGTCCGCACCGTGTTCGGCGAAGCTCTCGGCGCAGTCGCCGCCCTGCAGCAGGAACGCATTGCCCGCCGCGACCTGCGCGAGCTGCTTCTTCAGCTTGCGAGCTTCGCCTGCAAAAACCAGCGGCGGAAAGGTCGCCAGGCGAGCCTCGACATCCTTCAGCGCGGCGGCGTCCGGATAGGACGGCACCTGCTGGATGGGCTTTGCTCTCCACGAATTCGGCGACCATTTCGTCATTGTCTTGATCCAGAACTTGGCCGGCTTTTTGTGCGCCGGCTGCTTTTTTCGACCCCGGATATGGGGATCGCGGCTCCTAACATGAAGCCCGGTCGCTATTCTAGCCCGGAATCCCCGCGAAATCGAATGGCTGCCCCTCGCGATTGGCGTTTCCTGTCCCCCGGGCAAGGGGAGAGGTGGTTCGCGAAGCGAACCGGTGAGGGGGGGTGCTGCACTTCAGCAGGCCGACCTCACCCGAATATCGGTCGGCCGTCAGTGTTTCTTGGCCTGCACGAGATACGCATCGATCTCGGCCTCGCCCAGCCATTTCATGGCTTCGAGCCGGTGCAGGCCCTCGACCAGAATGTGCCGCTTGCCGTCGTGGCGCACCTGGATCGGCGTCTTCATGCCGTTCTCCACAATGTCCTCGGCAAGAACCCGCACCGTCTCGGGATGCAGCGTCTTGCGGCGCTCCGTCGGCACATAGATGCCCTCGACCGGGACTTTTATCACTCTCAGCATGCCGCCTCCTGCTTGAATAGGCCAAGCAGTAGGGCTTTCGCCTGCCAAGTCCAAGTGGTGCAAGTCCAAGTGGGGCAAGTCCAACTGGGGCACATGCAGTCGCCTCTCCGCTCAGGGACAGGGGTTGCCGGTCCGCTGGTGTATGGCGTCCACCGCCCGCTGCATCTCGTCCGTCCACTGCACTTGGGCAGCAGACAGGGCCATCGCGAGTTGAGGCATGGTGGTCGCGCCGATGATGCTCGACGCTACGAAGTTCTGGTTGAGCACGAAGGCGTTGGCAAACAGCGCCGGCTCCATGCCGAAGCTTCGTGCCAGCGCGCTGTATTCGGCGATCACCTCCGCGGCGTTCGGCGTCTCCATGCGCTGCCCCCGGTTGAACAGCGTCGTGCGTGCGCCCGCGGGCCGCGCCCCGTTGTCGTATTTGCCGCTGAGGTAGCCCTGTCCGAGCGGCGAATAGGCAAGCAGGGCGACATCCTCTCGCTCGCTGACTTCCGCGAGGTTCACCTCGAATGTCCGGTTGACCAAATTGTAGGCGTTCTGGATCGAGACGACGCGCGGGCCGACGCCCTTGTCGGCCTCCGCCACAAAGCGCATCACGCCCCACGAGCTCTCGTTCGATACGCCGAAATGCCGGATCTTGCCGGCCTTGACCAGCTCGTCCAGCACCGCCAGCGTCTCCTCGATCGGCGTCTCCTGCTCGTAGCGCTCAGCAGGCCACTGGCCGTAACGCGTCGGGTTCGCACCCCACTGAACTTTCCGCTCGGGGAAGTGGAGCTGGTAAAGATCGACATAGTCGGTCCTGAGCCTGGCCAGCGACTTGTCTATGGCATCGAAAATGTCCGCCCGAACCAGCTTCGAAGGGCGGCCGCCGCGAAACCACTCCATCTGCGTGCGGCCTATCACCTTGGTCGCCAGGACGACCCGATCGCGGTTGCCCCGCGCCTTCATCCAGTTTCCCACGATCCGCTCCGTGCTGCCCTGCGTGTCGGCCTTTGGCGGGATCGAATAGAGTTCTGCGGTGTCGAGGAAATTGACGCCTTGCGCGAACGCCGCGTCCATCTGCTCGTGCCCTTCGGCTTCGCTGTTCTGCTGGCCCCAGGTCATCGTACCCAGACAGATGCGCGAAACCGACAGATCGGTGCGGCCAAGGCGGCGCATTTCCATGCAGGGTCTCCGGACTGTTCTCTGAAAGCACTTGGCGGGACGAAAGACCGTACCTAGTGCCGACGCCCGCAAAAGGGAAGGCCTCCGCGGCCTAGCCCCTCGCCTTGGCAAGCGCCCGGCGTTTGGCGTCGTCGATCAGCCCGTTCGCCACCTGCATGCGCTTCAGCGCGTTGGCCCTGAGATGCGGCTGCACCCGGTCGGGGTGGTTCTTCAGCGCGAAGACCCGGCGCAGCCGTCCGAGATCGGCGGGCTTGGCGTCGTCAAGCCCAAGCTCGACGGCGATCGTCTCGGGCTCGACCGGCAGTTCGATGGCCGGTTCGACCGACATCTCCGTTGCAGGCGCTGCGCTCTTTGCGACGCCTGCATCGCTCAGCAGCGCATCGAGTTCGGCCTCAATCGCCGCACCCGAATCGCGATATTCCGCCGCGACCGCGTCACCCGAAACCTTGATGCGCCCCGAATGAAGCTCCTCGGCGACCGCCAGGTAGTCGAAGGGAATCGTCGGGCGCGGGCCGGCGGGTTCCGCCTGCTCCTCGGCCGCCACGAACAAGTCGTCGAGCAGCGACGCGAAATCGCGGTTCGTGCCCGTGACAGCCTCCCTTTACGCAAAACGCGGTCTGCTTCCGGCTATCGACAGTACACGTCCGTCGTTAAAAATTATTGCTCGGGGTCGCCGGCAATTTAGACACTGGAGCGTCTGGCCCGAAATTGGCGGGATCCCAACTCGGCTAAGCTAGCATCCCCGGCAGCGCATGGCTGCCATGTTTATGTTGCACTGCACAATAGATTTCGAATCGATTAGATTGTCATCGGGAGGAGTCAACTGGAGCTGGCCAGATGGCTTTCAGAACCGAGCTGTTCTCCCGCCCGCGACCCGGCGAGCAGACGCAATATGGCGCTCACCTCGCGCTGCTCCATGTCATGTGCAAGGCAGATCGCAGCGATCTCGGCGTCCGTCCGGCTGACTTCCCGCGGCTTGCCCGCGAGCTTGCCCGATAAGGCCGACCCCGAAGCCGCCGACGGCCTCGGGATCGGCTAAGGTGCGCTATGCACGGCCGAGGAAAACACTCTTGCCCAGCGGCACGCCATTGTGGCGCAAAATGTCGTAGGCAGTCGTGAGGTGGAAGTAGAAGTTCGGCATCGCCACGTCCAGCAGGTACTTCTGCCCCTTGAGTTGCATGTCGTTGCCGCCGACCTTCAGCGTCACGGTCCGATCCTCCGAACCCTGAAGTTCCTCGGGCTTGAAGGTCGCCAGGTATTCGCGTGTCTTGGCCACGCGCGCATGCAACTCGGCGAAGCTCGCTTCATTGTCCTCGTAACGCGGCGCCTCGCGTCCGGCGAGCCGCGACGCCGCGCCTTTGGCGCTGTCGGTCGCAATCTGCACCTGGCTAACCAGCGTCAACATGTCCGGCGCAAGCCTCGCCTTGAGAAACACCTCCGGATCGATCTTGCGTTCGGTCGCGTTCTCTTCGGCCTTGGTCAGTATCAGCGCCAGCGCCCTCAGCCGCTCCGAAAAGACCGGAACGGAAACGTCATACATGGAAATCACGGCAAACCCTCCAGGAGCGAAAATCGCCCCGCACAGATAGGGTCGCGGCCCCCTTGCTTTCAAGCCGTCATCGGCCCGCCGCATTCGGTGCTATGCTGCGACCAAAGCGGCGGAGATTCTCGTCATGCGGTACATGCACCTGGCGCTTCCTGCGGCGGCCTTGCTGGCCAGTCTCGTTGCGGACCGGTCTTTCGCGCTGGAAGCGCGCTACATCGACGACCGCTCCGATCCCTCGGCCATCATCCAATCCTTCTACAACGCGGTGAACCGCAAGGAGTACGCCCGCGCCTGGGACTATTACGGCGAGGAGAAGCCGGGGGCGGACGTAGAAGCCTTCGCCAAGGGTTATGAGGACACAGCCGAGGTCAACGTCATCACCGGCAACGTAGCGATGGAGGGCGCGGCTGGAAGCACATTCTACTACCTGCCGGTATCCATCGCCTCCTTTGCGCCCGATGGAAGCGAGCAGGTCTTCTCGGGCTGCTACACGCTGCGGCTAGCCAATCCGTCGATCCAGGAACCGCCCTTCCGCCCGCTGCACATCGAGAAAGGAGCGCTCAAGCCGTCCAGGGTCAGCCTCAACGAAGCGTTGCCGGCAAGCTGCCCGGATGCGCCGCCCCCTGAGGCGACCGACACCATCCTCGCCAAGGCGAAAGCGCGGTTCGCCGAGGCCTACGCGGATTGCGACCGCCAGCTCCCGGGAGCCGACCCGGCACAAGCCGCTGTCGAGCAATACACGATACCGTTCCGCTACTCGACCGATGGCGACGAGCAGCCCGAACGCCAGGCGCGGCTGTTCCGCTTCTACTGCGGCGCGGGCGCCTACAACGAGAACCACGTTTACTACCAGTATGATCAGGATGGAGGCCTGCGCCAGTTGCAGTTCGCCACGCCAGAGCTCGATATCCGCTACGAGAACGACGACACAGACGGCAAGCTCGAAAGCGTCGAGATCATCGGCTACACGGCCGACGACATGCTGGTGAATTCCGCCTATGACCAATCCGCCCAGACGATCACCTCCGCCCCGAAATGGCGTGGCGTCGGAGATGCCTCCGCACACGGAACGTGGATCTTCCGCAACGGCCGCTTCACGCTGGTCCAATACGACGTCGATGCGTCCTATGACGGCGAGATCAACCCCGAGACCGTGCTGGACTTCCACACCGCTCCATAATCTGGAGAGCTTAGACGCCGGATACGGCGAGGTTGCGCGGCAGCTACCGCCCCAGGCCGAGGCAGGCGCGGGTCTTTATGAAAACCGCGTGCGTCCTGCCAGACTTGTTGGAACACTAGACCCGTTCGGCCATCGCCGTGGGCCCGCCGCGCCGCCGGAAGCGCACCTTGATGCGGCGTCGCTCCAGCTTTGGCGGCGCCAGCGCAAACACTGCGTCCTTCAGCCTGTCGAGCAGCGCCTTGCGGTCGCGCAGCACTTCAAGCTCGTCCCACGCCAGCGTTCGGCCGATGCGCACGTCGATCGTCTTGCCTGAAAGCCTTGCGAATTCGCGCACCAGCAGCGAAAGGCGGAGTGTCAGCGAAACCTTGCCGACCATTTTCGCCAGCCGCCCTTCCCGTTCCGTCATGTTCATCGGCCCGCTCACGATGTGGAACAGCCGCCCGTTCTGGCCGGAAAAATGCATCGGCACGACCGACGCGCGCGCTTCCTGGATCAGCTTCGCCGGAAACATCTTCCAGGGCAGGTCCTCGGCCGCCCCGAACCCCTTCGGCGCGGTCGCCACGCCGCCTGCCGGGAATACCACGATCGTCGTTCCGGACTTCAGCAGGCGCACCGCCTCGTGCCGAATTTCGAGGTTGTTCTTCAACGCCGCCTTGGTGCCGGAAAAATCGACCGGGAGCGAGTAAGGCTCCATCTCCTTGATCTTCAAAAGCTCGGCCGCGATCATCACGCGGAACGGACGCCCAAGCTGTTCGGCCAGCGACAGGATGGCGATTCCGTCGCCGATGCCGAATGGATGGTTGGCGACGACCACCAGCGGCGTGTCGGGAAGCACGGCGGGCGGCCAGTTGCCTGAAGTGCGCACGCCGATGCCGGTCAGTTCAAGCATTTGCCCGAAGATGCGGTCCCCTGTAGGCGCGATGTTCTTGCGCCACAATTCGTAGATCGCTGCGTATCTGTCTCTGCCCGATAACCCTTCCACGGAACGGATGAACCATCGCTTGAGGCGCGGATCGGTGGCACGCGCATAGGACAGTTCGGAAAAGGAAGAATCGCTCTTGCGAAGTGCGGGCATCCGGCTTGCATAGCCGCGCTGCGTGACAGCCGCATGAAGCACGCAGTGCGCGCCGATCGAGCATCGCCACAGCAATTAGCCTTGACTAATCTCTTAGCGATGACTAATTGGATTTCCATGACCCAGCCAGCTGCCATAAACGCCGTCATGCGCGCGCTCGCCGACCCTACGCGGCGCGCCGTCTTCGAGCGCATCGCGGGCGTCGACGAGATCACCGTGGTCGAACTCACCCGCGGCTCCGGCGTCACCCAAGGTGCTGTTTCGCAGCACCTCAAGACGCTGAAGCAGGCGGGCCTTGTCGCCGAGCGGCCTGAAGGCCGCAATGTCTACTACCGGGCCGCGCCGGAGGGGCTGGCGCCGCTGTTTGACTGGATGAGCCACTACAACGCCTTCTGGCGCAACCGCTTCGCCGACCTGCGCAGCCTTCTCAAGGAGATCGACACATGAGCCAGACCGCCCTCAAGGCCGGCGCCGCGTCAGCGGCCCCCCGCACGCAATCGATCGTCGTCGACGAGATCCTGCCCTACCCGCCCGCCACGATCTGGAAAGCCTTGACGACAGGCGACCTCATCGGTCGCTGGATGATGAAGCCGACCGGTTTCGCGGCAGTCGAAGGCACCCGCTTCTCGTTCCAGACCACGGCGGCAGGCGCCTGGGACGGGGTCATCCGCTGCCAAATCGTCGAGGTCAGGCCGATGGAGTGTTTCGCGTACTCGTGGAAGGGCGGCGACGCGGCCAATGTCGGCTACGGCTCGCTACTCGACACGCTCGTCACCTTCACGCTCGCCCCGGCCGAAGCTGGCACGCGGCTGCGCGTCGTTCATTCGGGCTTCGTCATGCCGACGAACGACACAGCCTTTGAAAACATGAGCAAGGGCTGGAACAAGATCGTCACCAACATCGGAGAAACGATCGGCAACGCCTGACAGGGCGGCGCGCCAGCCCAGACGGGGCCGGGAGCCTTCGGCAGAGCGATCCGGATTTGGCAGAGATTGCCTATGCCAGGGCCGTGATGACATGCGCCTGGATCTTGGCCGAAACCTCGCCGCTGCCATGCCTCTCGGCGATCACCGATGCAGCGTGGTCTGTAGCTGCTTCGAGCTTGCCCGCGTCCCTCGCCAGGATTTCGGTGCGAAGGACGGTTCCCTGGCAATAGGCGACGGCGGGAATACGCGGAGAGGCGGCGCGGCTTTGCTCTGCTTTCGTGTCGATCGTCACGCGCGCGAAGCCCGCCTCCTCCAAGTCTCTCAGGATCCGCGCCTTGTCGTGGTAGCCATGCGGAGTGCGCGCCAGGAAGCGTGGTGGATCGTCGGGAAAAATCGTCGCCAAGGCGTTCGTGACGTCGTTCGCAAAGACATTCTCCTCGATGCGATCCCACACATTGAACAGGAAATGTCCGCCGGGCTTCAGCACGCGCCTCGCTTCACGATAGCCCGACACCCTGTCGGGAAAAAACATCGCGCCAAACTGGCAAATGACCATATCGAATGCGCGGTCTTCGAACGGCAGCGCCATCGCGTCGGCCTGACGCCATGTTATTCGCCCGTTGGCTGTCTGTCGGGTCGCGGCATAGTCGAGCATCGCCTGGTTGAGGTCGGTCACGGCGTAGCGCGCGTCGGGCGACAGCGCCGACGCCAGTGCGCGGGTGACGACCCCCGTGCCTGCGGCGGTTTCGAGCACCGCTCGCGGCGACAGTTGCGCCGCCCGTCTTGCCAGATCGGCGGCAAACGGCTCGAAAATCAACGGCACCATGTAGCGGTCATAGTTTTCCGGTATCGATCCGGCGAAGAGCTTGTCAGCGTCCAGCATCGCATGTCTCCCGTCACCAGCCGTTGGCGCGCCAACCATGACTTGTCGACTGACTTTCGCGATCAGTCCAACGGCGACACTAGCCGAGAATGACCTCGGTTGCAGCGAAAGTGTGCCCTTGGCTGCCGGCACGCGAAAAAACCCGGAGACGGCACTTTGATTTAGCTGTACCTGATTTTGCGGTCGCAACGGCAGGCAGACCCCCAATCCGGTCCCCAGCGCTTTCCCGTCAGCAAGACCGATCAACCCGAGGACCGACCGATGATGAAACAGGACACCGACGTTGAAACTTCGCTTTCCGCCTGCGGTTGCGGCGCTTGCCCGCCCGGAGACACCAAAGACGCCGGCATGCCGCGCCGACGCTTCCTGTGCAGCACGGTGGCCGGCGCCGTGATGGCGCTTGCGGGGGCAGCGACGATCGGCACGCGGCCGGCCGCGGCCCAGACGACATTGACGCCCGACGAGGCGCTGAAGACGATGATGGACGGCAACCAGCTCTTCGTCGCCGGCGACTACCAGTCCCTCAACGAGGATCTGTCGATCCTCAAGGCCCATACGGCGGAGAAACAGG
>JAPLOZ010000021.1 GCA_026400435.1 Hyphomicrobiales bacterium
CCATTGGGGTCGGCCGGTCAGCATCAACAGCCCATGGTTCTGGAAGAAGCGGATGAAAGCGCTTGCCGGGTAGCCCAGGATTGCCGAACAGGGAGCGGACCAGATCGCGCCGGCCATCGGCAGAAGATGGTCGTCCCTGAAGGCTGCCCCATATCGGCCGGTCTCGAGGTATTCTCCGAGCGTGTGCGAGGCTGGCAGCGTTTCGATGTCTTCCGCGGCCGACCTGTAGAAGCGCATGACATCCCGCAGCATCGACCAGAAACGCGGATTGGCGATGTTGCGCCGCTGTGCAAACAGCCCGCCGAGCCCAGTTCCCGAATACTCGAGCCGGCCGCTGTTGCGCGACACGGCGAAGGACATTGTCGACGGCTGCGTCGCAACCTCCAAGTGGGCAAACAACGCCTTGAGATTGGGATATGTCGCCTCGTTATAGACAATGAATCCCGTGTCGACGGGCAAGGGGTTTTGCGGTCCGCCGACAATCACCGTGTTGGAATGGCCGCCAAGTCGACTATCGCGTTCATAGAGGACAACGTCATGTCTCTTGCCCAGCAGCCAGGCAGCCGACAGCCCTGAAATCCCGGCGCCGATGACCGCGATGCGCTTTCCCTTGTCGTTCCCGTGCATTGCTAACCCCAGCCGGCCCGGCTTGCGCCGCATTTCGCAACAGATACGAGTCAAAATCGAAAATGGATCACGAAAAACGGCAGAAAGCTGTGATCCAAGTCGAACGATCGGGCGTAACTGGGATCGAAACGTAGGTGGAACGCCATCTGGCGCGCCGTCTTGCCAGTCGGGGCACGCTTGAACATATATTGCAGAGCGATGGAGGATTTTGACCCTACCCGGCTGATCGCCCAGATCGCGGCGTCGCAGGATACTGCCGCGTTCGCGAAGCTGTTCCAGCACTATGCTCCACGGGTGAAGGCTTTGATGATGCGCCGGGGCGCCAGCTCAGACAGGGCCGAGGATATGGCCCAGGAGACGCTGCTGCGGCTGTGGAACAAGGCAAGGCAATTCGACCCGGCCCGGGCAAGCCCTTCAGCCTGGGTTTACGCGATCGCTCGCAATGTGAGTGTCGATCTTGGCCGCCGCGAAGGGCGCGCGGCTGCCTGGATGAAGGAACAACGTGCCGAGGAGGAAGCCGATCCGTTCGAGCCCGAACAGTATCTGCTGATTGCCGAACGCGAGGATTCGGTTCGGTCGAAGATTGAGATGCTGCCGGCCGAACAACTGCGCGTGATCCGGCTGTCGTTCTTCGATGGGCTGGCACATTCGGAAATCGCCGAACTGCTTGGATTGCCGCTTGGCACTGTCAAATCGCGAATAAGGCTTGCGCTTCAGAGATTGCGCGACGGACTTGGTGAACTGCAATGATCAATAGCATAACCCATCACCCCTCGGACGAGACGCTTGCATCCCACGCGGCAGGTACGCTCGATGAAGCGCGCAGGCTGATCGTCGCGATGCATGTTGCACGCTGCCCGTCCTGCAAACAGGGTGTATCGCAGTTCGAGGCGGTCGGCGGTGCCCTGCTTGAAACTGCTCCGGTCGTTTCGCTGAAACCACGCGCCCTGGAAAATGCCTTGCGCATGATCGCCGAGGAAAGGGCTGCGTTCGAGACCGCTTCCGAGGACGATCCTCTCGGCAGCTATTCGCTGGGCCCTTGGCGATGGGTTGGCCCCGGGGTGCACCGGCGCAGCGTCTCGCTGCCGGAGATCGACGGAATAAAGGTCTTCATGTTGAAGGCGGCGCCGGGAACAAGGCTGCCGCATCACAAGCACCTGGGTTACGAGTGGACCTACGTGCTGGAAGGTGCTTTCGAGCATGAACTGGGTCGTTACGGCCCAGGCGACTTCGATGAAGCCGACGAGACAATGGAACACAAGCCTACCGTTTGCGACGGGCCGCCGTGCATTTGCATCGTCGCACTGAGGGGCGGCATCGCTTTGCAGAGCAGGCTCGGCCGTATTCTGCAGCCGCTCGTCAAGCTTTGACGCGACCCTTGCCGTGAACCTCGCGGATTTCATCCTGACGATTGCCTGCGTCGCCGCCGCAATGTGCGCCGGCATGACGTTTGCCTGGATGTGTTGGCGCGCGACCCGCAATTCTGGCTGGATTGATACCGTTTGGACCTTCAGCATCGGCATCGTCGGACTGGTTGGCGACGCGGTGCCCCCGACCGGCCTTGCGGCGTCTGGCTCGCGCCGGGCCGTCGTGGCGGCTTTCGCCTTGGCGTGGGCGCTGCGGCTCGGCCTGCATATCGCGCGGCGGACACGCGGGATCACCGACGATCCACGCTACGCCAGGATGCTGAGCGGTTGGGGCGCGGATGCATCGCGACAGATGTTCTTCATGGTCCAGAAGCAGGCGCTGGTCAGCATCCCGTTCGGCCTTGCAATGGTGCTTGCAGCAGCGAATCCGGAGCCTGGGCTGCGGCCACAGGATTGGCTTGCGGTCCTGATTTTTGCGATCGCGGTCGTCGGCGAGGCGGTAGCAGACACGCAGCTGCGCCGCTTCTCCACTGATCCGGCAAACCGCGGCAAAGTCTGCGATGTCGGGCTTTGGAGCTGGTCGCGCCATCCGAACTATTTCTTCGAGTGGCTGGGCTGGCTGGCGTATCCGCTGCTTGCCATTGGCGGTTGGGAATGGGGCTGGCTCGCGCTCGCCGCGCCCGCCTGCATGTATTGGCTGCTCGTTCACGTCTCGGGCGTGCCGCCTCTGGAAATGCACATGGTCGCCACCAGAGGAGACGCATACCGGGCGTACCAGGCGCGGACGAACGCATTTTTTCCCGCCCCGCCGCGCTAAGGGAGTATCACATATGGGCCTGATCGACCGCACCACGCAGCTTGGCGAAGCCATCGCCTGGCCCGATGCGGTGCTGAAAAGCGGGATCGGCCTTTTGGTTGCCCGCACCGACCGTCGGCTGAAAGGCGCACCGTCCGGGAGCGGTCGCTCCTTTGCGGACGCCATGGCCGACTATCCGATCGCGATCCACACCGCCGACGCCAACACGCAGCACTATGAACTGCCGGAGCGCTTTTTCGGCCTCGTGCTGGGACCACGGCGCAAATACTCGTCCTGCCTGTTCCCGGCAGCCGACACCTCGCTGCGCGAGGCCGAGGAGATCGCGCTTTCCGTTACGGCGGAACATGCCGACCTGATCGACGGACAGGCAATACTCGAACTCGGCTGCGGCTGGGGATCCCTGTCGCTCTGGATGGCCGAGCACTTTCCGAACGCGCGCATCACCAGCGTCTCCAACTCGCGCACGCAGCGCGCCTATATCGTTGGAGAGGCCGCACGCCGCAGCCTTGCGAACCTGACCGTGCTGACGGCCGACATGAACGACTTTTCCACCGACAAACTGTTCGATCGGGTCGTTTCCGTGGAAATGTTCGAGCATATGGCGAACTGGCGTTTGCTGCTGGGGCGCTTGAAGGGATGGCTGGCGAAGGACGGCCGCGCGTTCATCCACGTATTCAGCCACGTCAATGCGCCTTACCGCTTCGACGTCGGCAACCGGGCCGACTGGATAGCCCAGCACTTCTTCACCGGCGGAATCATGCCGAGCCACGCGTTGATCAACGAGTTTCCGGAAAGCTTCAGCGTCGAGCGTGAGTGGCGCTGGAGCGGCGAACACTACCGCCGCACGGCCGATGCATGGCTGGCCAATTACGACGCCAATGCCGTCGACATCGACCGAATCCTGCAGGAGGTGTACGGCAAGGGCGCGGCGCTCTGGCGTCGCCGTTGGCGGTTGTTCTTTCTGGCGACGTCAGGTCTGTTCGGGCACGCCGGTGGCGCAGCGTGGGGCATCAGCCACTACCGGCTCAAGCCTTCCTGAGACGACGCATCACGCGCCGAACCAGCGCGCGGCTTGATACGCCGCCAATGACATCACCGCGGCCGAGAACGTGCCGTAGGCGAGGTCGACCAAAGTGACCTGCAACGTCCATTTGCGTAACGTCGCGTAGTTTGTCAGGTCGTAGGTGGCGTACGCCAGAAACCCGAACAGCGCACCATGGGCGAGCGCAGTGCCCGCTGATCCGTTCTGCAGAGCTGGCATGGCGGCAAAAACGACAATTCCCACCGGGTACAACAGATAGAAGACGGCTGCGGGACCGAGCCGCAGCTTGTCGAGCATCGTCTCGCCCAGTGCCGGCCGATAGAGACGACCTGCCATGGTCGTCAGCCAAACAGCATCGAGTATCCCGAAAACGATCAGCGCAGAGACGTATCCAGCGAGGGGGCTCATGTTGTCACCTTCCATTCAATGTGGCGTTACGCGCAGGCGGCGGATTTGGATCAGACAGCCGTCGCCTCGACAATGACCATAGATGTCGCGGATGCGGACCTCCCCACCAGTTCCGGACGCGCCAGATGCAGAATTTCAAAGCCAGCTTCGCCGCCCATCGGCCGGAAACTTGCAGAAAACGACGATGCATTTCTGGCGACGGTTGGCCTCCCGGTGGAAACGATATAGCCATTGGAAAATGGGTTAGACATAGAATTGTATAATTTTATCAAGTGGTTAGAGGACCGCACCATCTCATAGCGCAATCCGCCTCGGAGTTTCTTGACTCAATTCTCGGAAACGATATTATTTTTCGGATCGCCACTCGGCAGTCGCTGACGCGGAGACATGCAATGCGAGGCCTGCGGACGAAAGTGGCGGCGGTGACCGGGGCCGGTTCAGGGATAGGCCAGGCCGTTGCCGAAAGATTGGCCGAGGAAGGCTGCAGGGTTGCAGTGCTCGACTGGAACGGATCGGGCGCGCAGGCGACCGTCGACCGTATCCACAAGGCAGGCGGCGAGGCCATAGCCATAGTCGCCGACGTCAGCGACGAACCTCAGGTGAAGTCCGCTTTCGAAAAAATCGTCGAACACTTCGGCAGGCTGGACATCCTCGTCTCCAATGCGGGGATTTTTTCCGCGGAGCGAGACGGCAAGGTGGATGACCTGCCCAAGGCCGTGTGGGACGAGATCGTCGGCGTCAACCTGACCGGCATGTACCTGAGTTGCAAGCACGGCGTGGCCGCGATCAAGGCCACCGCCGGCAAGGGCGCCGTGGTGCTGACGGGATCGCCGACAGGCATGTCCGGGTGCACGCCTGCCAACATCGCCTACGGCTCGAGCAAGGGTGGCGTTCACGGCCTGTCGCGCGTCATGGCTGTCGATCACGCGCCGGAAGGCATCCGCGTCAATGTCGTGGTGCCGGGCTTCACGCTGACGCCGATCGTGCGCGAACTGGTGGCGGACCCGAAGGTCTATGAGTGGCAGGTCCAGAACATCCCGTTGAGGCGCGGCGCCGAACCTGCCGAAATCGCAGGTGCGGTGGCTTTCCTGGCGTCCGACGACGCTTCCTACATGACGGGGTCTTTCATGTTCGTGGATGGAGGCCTGACCGCGATCTGACGGAACGCGAGGGCCTTGAGGAGGGCATTCGCGAAACGGGACACGAAGCAACGGAAATCAAGGGAGGAAGATTTGAAAATGACCAGAAATTCGAAGACGCTTCTGCTCGGCGCATTCGCGCTTGCGCTGGGTGTATCCACGGCATCGGCGCAGGACGTCACCATAGGCTTCGTTGCCCACGCCCAGGGTGACCCGTTTGTCCAACAGATCCAGGACGGAGCCCAGGCCGCCGCCAACGACCTTGGCGTCAAACTTGTCGTCGCCCAGCAGGCCGGCGGCGCGCCTGAAGGCCAGCTGAAGCTGGTGCAGAACTTTGCCAACTCCGGCGCCCAGGGCATCGCCACATCCGTACCCGGCGAGTCCATGGCCAAGGGCCTGAACGAGATCATCGACAGCGGCGTGCCGATCGTTCAGTTCAATCTCCTGTCGACAGCGGTCAATGCACCGTATGTCGGCGAGAAATCGGTGGAAAGCGGCCGCGTTCTCGGCAAGATGATCGTCGAGAAGCTCGGTGGCGCCGAGGCCAAGGGCACCGTGATACTGGGCAACTGCTTCCCCGGCTTCCCGGTCCTCGAAAACCGCGCCAAGGGCGTTCAGGAATCGTTGAAGGCGGCGCCCGGGCTCAATGTCATCGGCCCGTTCGACGTCAAGGTTTCGGCGGTCGACAATTTCAATCGCTGGGAGCAGCTCTATGGCGCCAACCCGGAAGCGGTTGCGCTGATCGGTCTTTGCGCGCCGGATGTGACGAGCCTCGGCAAGCTGAACGCAGCCAATGGCGACAAGTTCGTTGCCGGCGGCTATGATCTCACGGAGCTTAACCTGAAGGCGATCAAGGAAGGCCATGCCTATGTGACGATCGGCCAGAGCGCCTTCGTTCAGGGCTACCTCCCGGTCGCCCTCCTGGTCAACGCGGTCAAGAATGGCGCCAAGCTTGGCTCGGGGTTCCACAATTCGGGCGCTCAGATCGTCACGGCCGACAGCGTCGATATGGGCAACGGCCTGAAGCCGATCTCCTTCGATGAGGCACAGAAGCTCGCGGCCGATCCTGCGGCCACCATCGAGTACTACAAGCCCTGGACGCAATCGCTGACCGCCGAGATCCTGTCGGCGGCGCCGCAGCCGATTTCCGCGGAATCCGAATGACTTTTCGGGTGATCTGATCCTCGAACGGGGGCGACAAACATCGCCCCCGTCTTTTATTCAACCGTACGCTGGTAAGGCATGCCTCGTCCGCCAATGATCTCGGTGCGCAATCTCGCCAAGCGATATGGGGGCGTCGTTGCGCTCGACAGCATGAGCCTCTCGGTCGAGCGGGGGACGATCCATGCCGTCGTAGGGGAAAACGGCGCTGGCAAATCCACTTTGATGAAAGTGCTTGCCGGAGTGGTCAAGCCCGATGGCGGTGTTGTCGAACTCGACGGCACCCCCGTTGTCATAGACGGACCGAATGCCGCCCGACAACTCGGCATCGGCATGGTGTACCAGGAACTCAGCCTGTTTCCCGAGCGCTCGGTGTTGGCAAATCTCTTTGTAAATCGCGAGCCAGTGCGGCGCGGCCTGATCTCGAAACGCGAGATGGAAGCCGCGTGTTCGGACCTTTTGGACCGGCTCGGCCTGAACGTCGACGTCGATGCTCCGGTGAGCCGGCTCAGCATTGGCGAACAGCAGCTTGTCGAGCTTGCGCGAGTGCTTCTTGAAAGGCCGCAACTTCTGATCCTCGACGAGCCGAATTCCGCGCTCAACAGCAGGGAAACCGAACGGTTGTTTGCAGTCCTGAGAGGTCTGCGCACGAGCGGCATTACGATGCTCTATGTCTCGCACCGGCTGGAGGAAGTATTCGCGATCTGCGACCGCGTCACCATAACGCGCAACGGACGCGACGTCCTCACGCGGGATCGATCGGGGCTGACCATTGCCGAGGTAATCGAGGGCATGATCGGTCAACAGCGCGACGCTTTGTTCCCACCCGCCTTGCCGCCGCGATCCGACGTCGCCCCGACCGAAATCGTGGTTTCCAACCTGGCAGGCGGTAGGCTTGACAAGGCCAGTTTCACGGCTCGCTCGGGCGAGATCGTCGGCTTTGCCGGCCTCGAGGGATCGGGGGTCTCCGATCTGTTCGACATGCTGTTTGGCATGCGCAAGGCGCGCGGCGGCGAGGTGCGCTTTCCCGACGGGCGGGGAATGCCGAGAAGTGCCACGGAGGCAGCGCGCCGAAGAGTTTGTCTCGTTCCCTCCGACCGTCGGCGCGACGGCTTGATGCTCGACAAATCCATCCTGTTCAACCTGTCCAACGTCGTTGTCGGTGCTCGTCATGGTTCGCCGTGGTATTTGGCGAGGGCCGCGCTCGACCGCGCCCGCCGGCAGATCGAGGTCCTCCGGATCAGGGGCGCGCCGCTGGCGCTCGCCAACTCACTGTCGGGCGGCAATCAGCAGAAAATCGTCATCGGCAAATGGCTGGAGATCGACCCCCAGGTCTTCCTGCTCGACGACCCGACCCGTGGCGTCGACGTTGGCGCAAAGCGCGAGATCTACGGGCTGATCAGGCGGATGTCCGCCGGGGGCGGCATCGTACTCTTCAGTTCGACCGAATTGCCCGAACTGATCGGACTCTGCGACCGGATTCTGGTCGTCTATCAGGGCCGCATCGCCGGCGAGGTGTCGGGTTCGCAGATGAACGAGCATACCGTGTTGCATCTGACGAACACGGGTGAGATGCCGCAAGCCGATCGGCGGCCGCAGGCCAACCAGGAAACCGTTGCATGACCGAAACCGACAGCAACCCGACGGCTGCCACAAGGCGCCGCTGGCGAATGCCGGAAGAGATCGGCGTCGTGGTCGCCCTGGTCGCCATGATGGCGGTCATCGGGATCGCGCGGCCGCGCTTTCTCAACCCCATCAACCTGTTTTCGCTGCTCGGCAACACGACCTTCCTCGGCATGTTGGCCGTGGGCATGGTGTTTCTGCTGGCGATCAGGGAAATCGATCTGTCGGTCGGCTGGATGTTCAATTTCTCCGCCGTCGTTGCAGCGCTGCTGATGGTGGCAGGGCTCGATCCATGGCTGGCGGCATTCATAGGCATCCTGTTCGGGGCCGGGCTCGGCCTGGTGAACGGCTTGATCGCGGTAACGCTGCGGCTGCCCGCCATCATCGTGACGCTCGGCACCTACTCGATGTTTCAGGGTCTCTCCCTGGTCGTAAACAAGGGCCGCGCGATCGTGCCAGCCGACCAGAGCAGCAGCTTCTTTTCGGTGATCTCGACGAAACTGTTCGGCCTCGTTCCCGTGGCGGCGCTGGTATTCATCGTGTTGGCGATTGCGATGCACATCGTGCTCCACCGCACGCGTTTCGGCTATCGGGTGCAGGCGGTCGGCAGTAATCCCGAGGCGGCGGCCCATGCAGGCATTCCAACGAACTGGGTGCGTTTGCAGACGCTGGTTCTCATGGGCGCCATCTGCGGTCTGTCGGGGGTGATGTATGTCGGCTTCCGCGGCGCCATCGACCCCAACGAGGGCGGCGATTTCGTGCTGGTGGTGATCGCCGCGGTGATCATCGGGGGCACGCCGCTGTCGGGCGGACACGGCACCATCATCGGCGCCGTCGTGGGCATGATGATCATCCAGGTTATATCGAGCGGCCTGATATTCTTCGGCATCGACGCGACCTGGAGCACCTTTGTGACTGGCGCGGTCATCGTGCTTGCGGTCTCGCTCGACCGGCTCATCAAGTTCCAGCGCGCGCGACGCGCCGAGCGAAGCCGGGAGACGCTGCGCAGCTAACTCGACAATGAATTACGGCTTCGGCTACTTTGGAACGGGAAGGCAAGAACCGCCCATGATCAGATGCGTGGGAAACGCGATCCGCTGCGCGGGCCTTTCGCTTTGGCCGCTCAGCCGTTCGAGCAGGAGTTGAGCGGCCGTGCGGCCGATGTCCTCGACCGGCCGGTCGATCAGCGTGATGGGGCCGGGATAGAGCAGCGCGATATCGGAACGGTCGCAGGCAATCAGCGAAATGTCGCCGGGGACCGACACCCCCTGCTGCTGAATGGCGCGCAGAACGCCGACCAGGATGCGATTGCCCGCCGCGATGATGGCGGTGGGCCGGTCGGGCGCCTGCAATAAAGCGGTCGCTTCGCGGAAACCGAAATCGACCGACAGGCTTTGCGAACGGATCAGGTCTTCGGGGACCGGCAGCCCGGCTTTTTCGAAGGCTTCGACAAACCCGCGCACCCGTTCCCGTCCGGGCCTAATGTCGCGCCCCGCGGTGATGATCGCGATCCGCCTGTGGCCGAGCCCGATGAGGTAGCTGGTCGCCTGGCGCAGGCCCGTCGCGTGCTCGGTGAGAACCGCGTCGATCTCAAGGGGGATGTCGCGGTCGAGCAGGACCGAGGGAATGCGCAACTCCTTGAGGCGTTTGATGGTTCGCGCATCCTGCTCGTTGTTGATTGTCATGATCACGCCGTCGGCGCGGCCATGCTGCAGCATGTCGATCGCGGCGGCTTCCTCGCTCGCCTTGCCGTTGGTGCTCATCAGGTAGAGCGAGAAGCCGCGCTGGCGCATTTCCGCGTCGACGGCCTTGAAGCAACTGGCGTGCCACGGATTGGCGATGTCGTCGATGACGAAGCCGACTGTCATGGTGTTTCGACGGCGCATGTTCTGTGCGCGAAAATCCGGCTGGAAGCCGAGCGACTGGATCGCTGCCCGGACCTTGCCGAGCGTTCCCGGCCTCACGGTATCGGGTGCGTTCAGCGACCGTGAAACGGTTCCGACGGATACCCCCGAAACCCTTGCGACATCGCGTATGGTCGCGGCCTTTCCGGCGCCCTTGTTCACGCGGTTCCCTTCAGGTGCGCTGTCCCGCCCCAACACCATCGAGCTCAGGAAAGCCCTTGTAATCCGCAATCCTACCGTGACAGGCAGGGTTCCATCAAGAGGCGAAGGGGGCTGCAGCCTCTTGACCGGGCGCTGCCGGCGCGGCTAGATTGGAAACGTTTCGATTTCTGGCTTGACGCAGGGTCCCAATGTCCAATCATCTGAAGATCGAGCGCATCGAATGCGTACCGCTTTGCATGCCGTTGCCGCGCACCTTCCGGGGCAGCAACTATTTCATGACGCATCGATGCACGATCATCACGCGCATCTATACGTCAGCGGGCATCGTCGGCGAGGTCTACAACGGCGACGAGTTCGAGACCCAGGCCGAAGTCGTCAAGATCATCCTCGACGAGATCCAGCCGCTCCTGATCGGCAAGGACGCCTTCAACATCGAGGGCTGCTGGGAAGCGATGCGCAAGCCGAGCTACAACATCCTGCGGGACCGCAAGCTTGCCATGTGCGCGCAGGCTTGCGTCGACAGCGCGCTGTGGGACACCGTCGGCAAGGCGCTGGACACGCCCCTCTACAAGCTCTGGGGCGGCTATCGCGATCGCCTGCCGGTGATTTGCATCGCCGGATATTATGAAGAAAACAAGACCTTAGCGGATTTCGGCCGCGAGATGGAGCAGATCAAGGCCAACGGCTTCGCCGGCTGCAAGTTCAAGGTTGGCGGCCGCAGCCCCAAGGAGGATTCAGAACGCGTGCGCGCCGCACGTGCCGCTGTTGGCGACGATTTCACGCTGCTCGTCGATGCGAACCAGGGGTGGAGCCTGGCGGACGCGGTTGCGTTTTCGCGCCATGCCGCCGACCTGAACATTCGATGGTTCGAGGAGCCGGTGCGCTGGTACAACGACCGGCTGGATCTCGCGGCGGCGCGCAACCAGACCGGCATCCCTATCTGTGCGGGGCAGAGCGAGATCAGCCGCGCAGGCTGCCGCGACCTGATGATGTCGGGCGCGATCGATGTCTGCAACTTCGACGCCAGCTGGGGCGGCGGCCCTACCGAGTGGCGGCGTGTGGCCGCTCTCGCATCGTGCTTCACGGTCGAAATGGGACACCACGAGGAACCCCAGATATCCTCACACCTGCTCGCCTCGATCCCCAACGGCACATTCCTGGAAACGTTTCATCCAGATCGGGACCCGATGTTCTACGAACTTGTGGCCAACCGGTCGAAATTCGACAACGGCTACTATGATGTGCCTCAGGGCGCCGGGTTCGGTCTCGTTCTGGATGCGAAGACCATTCAGAAATATACGGTCTAGGCCGCCTCCGGCCGTCCGGACTGTTCGAGGCTCATGACGGCGGTCGCCAGCTGCTCGACCTGATCGAAGCCGCCGACCTCCAGAGACGGCAGAAGCCGTCCCTGGCTGACCACGTGAACCTTGTCGGCGGCCTCGTAGACCTCCAGCACTTCGGTGCAGAAGATGACGACGGCATTGCCCTGGTCGGCATAGTCGCGCAGCAGACGATAAATCTCTGCCTTGCTGTGGATGTCGACGCCGCGCGTCGGCTCCTCAAGCAGAAGCAACCTCGGCGCGCAGTGCAGCGCCTGGGCGATCGCCACCTTCTGCTGATTGCCTCCCGACAGCGAACGGATCGGCTGGGTGGTGGTGCCGGTCTTGACCAGGAAGCGGGTTACGGCGGTTTGCGCGAGGGACTTCATCTGGCGCACCTTCAGCATGTAGCCGGCGCCGGCGATCTCCGGATAGCCCAACCGGACCAGCAGGTTCTCGCCGACCGAAAAGTTGGAATAGAGGCTGAGCTGCCGCGTCGCCGGCACATAGGCGGTCAGCTTGTCCAGCGCCGACAATCCTTGGAGATCGCCGATCTGGACCGTGCCGGTGCACTGTTCCAGTCCCGCCAGGGAACGCAGCAACTCGCGGGCACCCGACCCCTCCACACCGAACAGCGCCGTAATCTCGCCCGGGCGGCCTTCCATGTCGATTTGCTGGAAGGAGTTGCGATGCGTCCAGCCGCGCGTGCGAAAGACAGGCTCCCGATCGGCTAGGCGGCTGCCGTCGCGGTTGGTGGCCGCAACAGTGGTGGCACTTTCCGTAACCAGCTGCCGGGCTATGCCGTCTTCCGTCAGCGCCTCGTTTTCGAGGATGACGCGTACCTTGCCGTCGCGCACGATCGCCACGCGACTGCAGTGCGCGACGAAGTCCGCAAGGCGATGCGTCACCAGAACGACAATCCGGCCCGACTGGGCGAGCTTATGCATTTCACGGAACAGTTCGTCGGATTCCTCGGCGGTCAAGGCCGAGTTCGGTTCGTCGAACAGGAACACCTTGCAATCGCGTGCAACGGCTCGCGCGATCTCGGTGCGCTGCTGCGTCGCCAGTGAACAGTCCTCGAGCGGCTTGTCCCTGAGATGGCCGATTCCGAGCGCATCCATCACAGCCGCGTCGGCGTCGCTGAGCGCCGGGCGCTTCCTGCCGCTGTTTTCCCGGCCTACCATGACGTTCTGTGCAACCGTCAGGTTGGGGAACAGCTGCGGTTCCTGGTGCACGACCGCAACCGCTTTCCACTCCTCGACCGGCGACCAGGGTATGCCGTCGAAAGTAAGCTTTCCAAGCGTCGGTCTCTCTTCCCCCGCGATCATGCGCACCAGCGTCGACTTGCCCGCGCCGTTGGGCCCGGCAATGCCAAGCACCTCGCCAGGCTTCAGGTCCAGATCCACTCCGGCCAGCGCCAGCGTCGCGCCGTAGGTCTTGACCACGCCGCGAAGCGATATTCCCCGCTCGACGACCTCGCCCGTCATGTCGCCCGGCTCTTGCGCAGCTTGGTCAGGAAGAGGTCGAGCGCGACGGCGCCGATGGTAACCGCGCCCAGGAATATCTGCTGGACGTGTGCGCCGGGCGAAAGGATCGACAGACCAAGCTGAAGTTCCGCCAGGAGCAGCGCGCCGCCCAGCGTTCCAATGACAGTGCCCTTGCCGCCGCTGAGGCTGGCGCCGCCGATGATGACGGCCGCGAAGACCGGGAAGGTTGCCGAAAGTCCGGTGTTGGGCTGGCTGGTCTGGATGAAGGAAAAATCGAGGACGCCGGCGATGGCCGCCAATGCGCCGCACAGTACGAACGCCATCACCTTGTAGCTGCGCACCGGGAGGCGCGCGAGAGCCGCCGCGGCGGGATTGCCGCCGATCGCCATAAGGCGGAAGCCGAACAGGGAGCGATGCAGCAGAAGGCCAACGACGATCGCAATGCCGATCATCCAGATCACTTCGAGCGACAGTCTGAATGAACCGACCGCTTGGGTCAGCCCGACAAAGAAATCGAGTTCGCCCTGGGGTACCGTCTTTCCCGGAGGCGGGTAGGCGGGGTTGTAGGTGGCCGTGTTCGAGACCCATAGAGTGATGCCATAGAGCAGATTGTAGCTGCCCAGCGTCACGATGAACGAAGGGATCTTGAGCTGCGTCACCAGCACGCCATTGAACAGCCCGACCAGCGCCCCGATCACGATGGCGACCGGAATGGCCAGATAGACCGGTACTCCGTTCACGACCCAAAGGACGGCCAGCGCGTTGATCGCCAGTCCGTAGATCGCCCCGAAGGATAGGTCGATCTCGCCGACGACGATGACGAGCGTGAGGCCGAGCGCCATGATGGCGACGGAACTCATCGAGCGCAGCACCGAGCCTGCCATGTTCAGGTTGGCGATATTGGGGTTGATGAAGATGAAGATCAGCGCGACGACAATGATTGCCGCGAACAGACCGCCAAGACGCAGAGCGACATCGACGGTCGCCTTGCCTGCCAAAGCCATTGACGGCCTCGTGGCCGCGGTCTGGGCGGTTTCGGTACGGGTCATCGCATCCTCTTGATTAAACGGATAACGGCGAGCCGCGGGTTGGCGCGGCTCGCCGTTCTTAGCAGATTACTGACCCATCGTACGGTTCAGTTCCTCGCGGGCCTGGGCGACCCCGTCCTTGGTCACGGCCTTCAGGGTCTGCGTGTTGGGCAGGATTTCGCCGTTCTTCAGGAGCGCTGCGCAGGCCACGGCGCCAAAGCCGGCCTGGTCGGGCCAGCGCTGGTCGAACTGCGCTACCTGAATGCCTTTCTCGATGGCGTCGAGCTGGCCAAGCGAGGAATTCCAGCCGACGGTGAACACCTTGCCCTGCAGGCCGAGGCTTTCGATGGCGCGCACCGCGTGTTCGGCGCCGATGTCGACGTTCTCGATGAACTGGACATTCGGGTTTGCGGTCAGGAACGAGCGATAGACGTCGTAGGTCTGGCCGGGCTCGTAGCTGGTGTTGAGGCCGTTGGCCGCACCGGTCACGAACGTCGCGTCAGGGATAGCGGCCTTGATGGTCTGCTCGAAGCTGATCATGCGTCCCTGCGCCCATTCCTGCGTGGGATCGCCACCCGACACCGCGAACACCTTGATGTCGTTCATGTTGTTGTCCTTGATCCACTTCAGGACAGCTTCGGCAGCAAAGGCGCCTTCCTTCATCGGGACCTGGGTGAAGCGCGTGAACTCGTTACCATTGGAGGGCACCCCGACGGTGAACACGGGAATTCCCTCGGCCAGCAGCTTGTTGGTGACCGCGGTCAGCGAATTCGAGTCCACCGGCTCGATGCCGATGCAGTCGATCTCGCCGGCAGCAAGCTTGGCCTCGATCTGGGCGACCTGCTGGTTGGCGTCGTTCTGGACCGGCGCGATCTCGGTGCAGTTCATCTTGTAGATGCCCTGCGCCATCTCGCAGCCCATTTTGGCGCCAGCTTGGTATTGCGGCGAGAACAGCGGAATGCCGGACGCCTGGTAAGAGAACACGTAGTTCAGCGGCTCGCCGGCCTTAACCTTTGCGGCGATGCGATCGGCGAGCTTGAAAGTGCCCCAGTCGCGCTTAATCTCGAAGGGCGCACCCTCGACCTTTTCGCCGGTCAGCGGGATCTGCGTGTCCGTGCTTTGCGCAAGCACGGCACTCGTCAGCATGGTGCAGCCAAACGCGGCTGCCAGCGAATATTTCAGGATCGTCTTCAAGGTTTCCTCCCGTTGAATTGTCGTTTCTGGATCAGAGTTAAAGTTTGCCGAGTACCCTTTCGCTTCGGTACCCGTCGACGACCTCTTCGATAACCTCGATGCCAAGGCCGGGGCCGGTCGGCGGATAGACCCAGCCGTCGATATGCTCGAAGGGTTTGGTGACGAGATCATGCTGCATCGGATTGCGCAGCGGCTTGAACTCGAAGAGCTTGCAGGACGGTGAGTTGAAGGAAATCGCAAGGCTCGCCGCCGTGACGATCGCCGACGACCAGGCATGGGCGTTGGCCTGCCGGCGATAGAACTCGCAGCGCTCGGTCACCTTCTTGAAACCGGTAATGCCCTCGGCGCGGCCGGGATCGACGCCGATGACGTCGACCGTGCCAGTGGCCAGAACACGCTCGAACTGCTCAAGCGTCCATTCGCGCTCGCCATAGGCGATGCGGGTCGTGGTCTTGGACCGAAGGTTCGCGTAGCCCTCCGGGTCCCAGGCGCCGAGCGGTTCCTCGATCCATGCGAGGTCATACTCCTCCATCGCCTTGGCGCGGCGCACCGCGTCGGTGACGTCCCATCTGATGTTGATGCCGTTGTCGATCATCAGCATCTTGTCGCCGAGCACCTCGCGCATCGCCTTGACGTAGGCGACGTCGCGCTTGTGGTCGTAGCCAAGGTTGGCGTTGCCACGCTTGCCGAAGCCGGTCTTGAGGCCCTGCAGCCCGGTCGACACCCACTCGGCCGTCTCGGCGGCCATGTCCTCGATCGATTCATAGTGGGCGTGGCATGAGGCGATTGCGGGCAGCCGCGTGTGGACGCATCCGCCCAGCAGGTCGAGCACGCTCCTGCCCAGCGCCTTGCCCTTGAGGTCCCACAGCGCGATATCTATGGCGGCGGTGGCGTAGCTGGCGATGCCGCCATGATAGCCATACCACCACGCCTGCTGCTTGTTCTGCCGCCACAGCGCCTCGGTCTGGACCGGGTCCTTGCCGATCAGGTTGGGCGCCATTCCCTCGACGATCGCCTTGGTGGCAAAATTCGCTTCCGGGAACTGCGTGATGGATTCGCCCCAGCCGACCTGGCCGTCGTCGGCGGTGATCTTGACCAGGCAAAGGTGCCGCAACGCGTCGAAATCGTTGGGCTCCGGATAGCTGACTGGGATGGCTTCGATACGTTCGATCTTCATAGGTTCTTCCTAAGCTATGGCGCCGCGCCAATGCGGCAGGCCCTCGACGCCGAGATCGACCTCGACCAGGCGGCCCGACATTGCCGCGCCCGAGACATCAAAAGGCCCCATGTCACAGCAGAACAGCCGACCGCCCGGGGCAAAGCAGCAGTTCAAAATCGTACCGCCTACTTCGAGAAACCCCTTGTGCGTGCCATCGGCGCCGAGCCAGTCGACCCCGCCCGAGGCCACGGTGGTGATCCACAGGTCGCCGTTGATGTCGATCTTGAGCCCGTCGGGGATGTGCCCTTCGGGAAGGGTATGGATCACCTTCTTGCTGCCATCCGGGCGGCGCCGGATGACACGCAAGGTGTAGCTCTCGACCCAGACCACGCTGCCATCGGCCTCGACGACCAGGCCATTGGGATAGACGTGATCGAGCTCCTCGACGATCTTTGCCGTGCCGTCCTTCTCGACGACGACGATCCGACCCTTGTGCGGCTTGTTGGCCGGGTCCCAGTCGCCGGAATCGGTGAACCAGAGGCGCCCGTCCGGCGCAAAGCACAGATCGTTCGGCCCATCGAAGGCGACGCCATCGGCATGGGTCACCAGCACCTCGACCCGCCCATCGGGCCAGGTACGCTGGATGGAGGATGGACGCTGTACCGGGGCGATCCAGGCGCCGATCTTGGCATATTGAGTGGAATAGATGGCCCCGTCGCTGCCCAGCATACAGGCATTGGGTCCGCCGCCGACAAACGCATAGGCGCCCTGCTTGCCGGTCTTCGGATCCCAGACGCCGATCTCGCTGGCGTAGGAATTGGCATAAACAACGCGCCCGTCATCGAGCACGCACGGACCCTCGGGGTGGCCGAGGCCGGTGGCGCGCGTGATCATCGGCTTTTTCATGAATTGCTCCTGCATGTTACCATGTCACCAGCCCGCCCGTGAAGTTTACCGCCTGCCCCGTCATGTAAGCCGCCTCATCGGAGAGCAGGAACCAGATGGCGCCGGCGCATTCGTCGGCGCTTGCCGCGCGGCCAAGCGGTACCGCGCTGTTGCGGGCCGATTCCAGCGCCTTGACATCGGTGTGGCGCAAGCTTGAAACGCCGGCCAGCACATTGTCCTGCATCGGCGTATCGATGATCCCGGGGCAGATGGCGTTGACACGCACAGGCCGTTTGGCCAGTGCATAGGCGAATGAGCGGGTGATCGACAGAACCGTCGATTTCGAGGCCGCGTAGGGCGCCACCTCTATAGTCGTTGCCAGTTTGGAAGAGCTGGACGACAGGTTGACGATGGCGCCGCCGGGACGCAGCCGGGGGCCGATCTGCTGGCAAAGAAAGAACACGGATTCCGCATTGACCGCCTGGATCGAGCGCCAGTCGTCCACTGTCACCTCGAAGATCGACTTCACCTTGATGATGCCATGCGAATTGACGAGATAGTCGGCGTCTTCGGCAGCGTCGGCCACCTTGGCGCGAAAGCCGGCATCCGAAAGATCGCCGCTCATCGACTTGCAACTCGCCTTGGGCAGTTCGGCGAGCTTGCCCTGGTCGATGTCGACGGCGAGCACATCGACGCCTTCGCGCAGAAGCCTGAGCGCGACGGCCTTTCCGATGCCGCTGCCGGCTCCGGTGACAACGCCGCGACGGCTGCGCGCTGGCGAATTCATGACGCTCCCTGGCTCCCGACAACACCTGCCGGCAACGACGCGAAACCTGGCGTTGCGGCAGGTTCGCTTGCAGCCGACGACTCTCCTCCGGAACGGGTGCCAACCGTTCGCCAGGTGACTATATTGAAACGTTATTGAAGGTGGCAAGCATTTTCTAACCGACCGTCCGGCTTTGCAAAAAAATCGTTATTTCTTTGGGGTTGCATGACCCAAAGTTTGAAAACTGGGGGCCGACAGGCTTGCATTTGTCGCTCTTGCAATAGCGCTCACCTGCGCATATGAATTGAAACGATATTTCTAGCATGTTCTGTCCGAAGCCACTCTCCCGGAGTACAGCCAATGGCCGCTGCGACGATTGCGTTGATAGAGGGAGACGGGATCGGCAAGGAAGTGGTTCCCGAGGGGGTGAAGGTGGTCGAAGCGGCCGCGCGCGCCTTCGGATTCGACCTGAAGTGGGATCGCCTTGACTGGGGTTGCGACCACCATGCCAGGCTAGGTCGAATGATGCCGCAAGACGGCCTCGACCGGATTGCAGGACATGATGCGATCTTTCTCGGCGCGATCGGATGGCCGACTGTGTCCGACGTCGAATCGCTGTGGACCTTGCTGATGCCGATCCGCCGCAACTTCCAGCAATATGTGAACCTGCGTCCGGTCCGGCTGTTCGAAGGCGTTTCCTCGCCGCTCGCCAATCCTGGCAGCATCGATTTCTACATTGTGCGCGAGAACAACGAAGGCGAATATTCGGAGGTCGGCGGGCGGATGTTTCCCGGGACCGATCAGGAGATGGTGATCCAGGACACGGTGATGACCCGGTTCGGCTGCGACAGGGTGATGACGTTCGCCTTCGAACTTGCGCGCAAGCGTAAGCGCAAGCTTACCTCGGCCACCAAATCGAACGGCATCATTCACACCATGCCGTATTGGGACGAGCGGTTCCGCGCGGTTGCGAAGAACTTCCCGGATGTCGCGACGGAGCAATATCACATCGACATCCTGACGGCGCATTTCGTCCATCGGCCTTCGAGCTTCGACGTTGTCGTTGCAGGCAATCTGTTCGGCGACATCCTGTCCGATCTTGGGCCTGCCGTCACCGGCACGATAGGCATCGCGCCATCCGGCAACATCAACCCGGAGCGCAGATTCCCCTCGATGTTCGAACCGGTTCATGGGTCGGCCCCGGACATAGCCGGCAGGAACATCGCCAATCCGATCGGCCAGATCTGGTCGGGCGCGATGATGCTGGAGCATCTCGGCGCCAAGGAAGCGGCGCAGGCAATCGTGACGGCGATAGAACGCGTCCTTGCGTCCGGCGAGAACCTCACCCGCGACATGGGAGGCACAGCTTCCACCGTGGCTATCGGACAGGCGATCGCCGACGCGGTGTCGGTCCATCCGGCAGAGGCACGCCGCCATGGCTGAGCTCGCCTTTGTCGATACACATTTCCACCTGCACGACCTGAAGCACAAGGAATTGCGGTACGGCTGGCTGGAACCGGATGCCGCGCACGGGTTTCTTGCCGACACCGACCCGCTGAAGTCGCAGCACTATTTCATCAAGGACTACATCGCCGAAATCCGCTTCGCCAATGTCCCGAAGGCGATCCACGTCCAGGCCGCCGTCAATACGCCCGACCCTGTTGTGGAAACGGCGTGGCTGCAGGCGTTTGCCGACGAGACCGGCTATCCGCACGGCATCGTTGCCGAGTGCCATCTGGCTCGGCCCGATGCCGCCAGCGTGCTCGACCAGCACCTGCGGTTCAGGAACGTAAGGGGTATCCGCAATTTTGGCGAAGGCCGCTATCTTGTGGATGCGGCCTGGCGGCGCGGTTTTGCCGAACTGGCGCCCCGCAACCTTGTGTCGTGCATCGACACCCGCGTTGAACTCGCTGGCGATATCCTCGATCTGGCACGGACTTTTCCCGGCACCCAGATCTGCATCGACCATTGCGCAATTCCGATGGGCCGGGACCAGCAGAGCTTCCGCAATTGGCGCGCCGCCATGGAGACGATGGCCAGATCGCCCAACGTAACGATGAAAATCTCCGGCCTCGGCATGGGCGATCCGCTGTGGACGGTAGCCTCGATCCGCCCCTATGTGCTGGGCAGCATCGAAGCGTTCGGTACGGACCGCGTCGTTTTCGGCACCAACTGGCCTGTCGACCGGATGTTCAGTTCCTATCCCGACGTGGTCAACGCATATGCCGAGATCATTTCGGCCTTCACAAAGCCGGAACAGGTCGCCATGTTTTCCGGCAACGCGGAAAGACTGTTCAGAATTTAGGGTGAAAAGCTATGTCCGACACGCCCGGCGCATCTTCCATGCAACACCTCCACCATGTGGGGATCACCGTCGCCAGCCTCGACGCGGCGCTCGATTTCTGGGAGCGCTTCCTTGAGAAGCCGCCGCGCTGGAAGACTTTGCTTGAACGGCCTTATCTCGGCGCCGTTACCGGATATCCGGGCGTCAAGATCAAGGGCGCCTTCGTCGACCTGCCGGGCGGAGTTGTTGTGGAACTCCTGGACTATCAGATCGATGGCCGGGTTCCCCGCAACGACGTCACTGCCGATCCGGGCAACGTGCATCTCTGCCTCAAGGTCGAGGATGCGGCAAAAGCATGGAAACATGCGGTTGCCTGTGGCGCCCGGCCATTGACCGACGGCCCGGTGGATATCGACGGTGGACCGAACATCGGCGCGCGCGCAGCGTACCTGCGCGTGCATGACGGCGTCACGATCGAATTGTTCCAGGGCCCACCGGTTTAAGGACGACCATGGCATTCGACATCGCCTCCGGGCTGGAAGGCAAAAGCGTGATCGTGACGGGCGGGACTGGCGGCATCGGCCGCGAGGTCTGCCTCGCTTTCGGCGCAGCCGGTTCGCGGGTGGCGGTTGTCGATCTCGACAAGCAGCGCGTCGATGCTGTCGTGGCCGAGATGGAAGGCGGCCCGCATCTGGGAATAGCCTATGACCTGAAGCCGGTCTCCGGCCATGCTGCGCTGGTCGGGGAGGTTGCCGCCGCGTTCGGCCGGCTCGACGTGTTGGTGCAGACAGCCGCCGTGCTGATCCGCCGGCCGAGCGTTTTCGAGGTGAGCGAGGCCGACTGGGACCTGCAGCACGACATCAATCTCAAGGCCTCGTTTTTCATGTGCCAGGCCGCCGCGCGTGCAATGAAGGAACAGGGAACGGGCGGGCGTATCATCAATTTCACGTCGCAAGGCTGGCAGAGCGGAGGCTTTGGCGGCTCGGTCGCATATGCCGCCACGAAAGGCGGCATCGTTTCGATGACGCGAGGTTTTGCGCGCACGCTCGCCAAGGATGGCATCACAGTGAACGCCGTTTCGCCGGGCGCGGCCGACACCGCGATGATGCGTTCCGGGATGGACGAAGCCGCCTTGGCCGCGACAGTAGCCCAAATCCCCCTCGGCTACATGGCGGCCCCATCGGAACTTGCCGGCACCGTGCTTTTTCTGGCGTCGAACCACGCCGGCTACATAACCGGCGCGACGATCAACGTCAGCGGCGGCTGGCTGATGTACTGAAGGGATGATGCGAGAATGGCTGGCGAATTTTCGGGCAAGGTCGCAGCGATCACGGGCGCAGGCCGCGGTATCGGAGATGCTATCGCCCTTCGCCTTCTCGACGAGGGCGCCAAGGTGTTCTCCTTCGATCTCAACGCACCCGATGAACCACGCGATGGCGTGACGTACCTGACTCTTGATGTCGGGAATCCCGGCAGTGTAGCCGATGCCTTCCGCCGCATCGACCAGGACGCCGGACAGATCGACGTGCTGGTCAACAATGCGGGCGTGCAGCGCGTGGCGTTGGCCGAGAACATGCCGATCGAAGACTGGCATCTGGTGATCAACACACACCTTACCGGCATGCATCTGTGCTGCGCCGAGGCGATCCGGCGCATGCGTGCGCGGGGCAGGGGCGGCGCCATTGTCAGCATCGCCTCGGCCGCGGGCATCGTCGCCGTGCCCGGGCGCGGTCCCTACAGCGCCGCCAAGGCGGGCATCGAAAGCCTGACGCGGGTCTATGCCGTGGAAACGGCCGAGGCGAAAATTCGCGTCAACGCCGTCGCCCCCGGATCCACCCGCACCAAGCTGATCGACGAGGGCCTGAGGAACGGTTCCATCCGCGGCGAATGGCAGATCGAGCGCATTCCGATGGGGCGGCTTGCCGAGCCCTGGGAAATCGCCGACCCGGTCGTCTATCTGGCGAGCGACCGGGCCAGCTATATCACCGGGCAGACACTGGTGGTTGATGGCGGTTGGACCGTGCAGGGCATGGTGCACATAGCCGACTGGCTGAAGCCTGCGCCGCCGGCTGAATGACGGAACTTGTCGCCGACCCCGATGGCGCAAGACCTGCGGAAGCGTGTGTGCTGAACGATGTACAGGCTCGACATTCCTGACCGCCTCAACCTTGCGCACCACTGCCTGGGTCGCAATGCCATGGCGACGCCCGACAAGATCGCCCTGATCGTCGTCACCGATGCGGCGAGGCCCGACCTCGCTGAGCGCTGGACCTACCGCGAACTCGACACGGCGGTGCGCCGTGCTGCCGCCGGACTGCTCGCGCAAGGCCTTGTCGCCGGCGACCGGATCTTGCTGCGGCTGCCCAACACCAGCGACTACGCCCTGCTGTTTCTCGGCGCGATCTCGGCAGGAATGGTGCCGGTCCCGATTTCCACCCAACTGACGGAACGGGAAGCGGCATTCCTGCTTGAGGATTCGGGCGCGGCAGCAATCGCGCAGACCGGTTCGCCTCGGCTGCCGGCGCCCGAAACCTGCATGATCCTCGACGAGAGGGCGATCGCGCGCCTCAAGGCCGCCGCGCCGCAGCCAGGCCATGCCGATACGTTGGCCGAGGCTCCCGCCTACATGATCTACACCTCGGGCACGACGACCAGGCCAAAGGGCGTGATTCATGCGCACCGGACTGTCGTGGGTCGGGTACCAATGCATCGCGACTGGCAGGGTTTGACCGGCGACGACGTGATGCTGCATGCCGGCGCCTTCAACTGGAGCTATACGCTCGGTGTCGGCCTGATCGATCCCTGGTCCTGCGGCGCAACTGCGGTGCTCTACAACGGCCCGAAAGACATCGAGGCGTGGCCAGTCCTGATCGAAGCGGTTGGCGCGACGCTGTTCGCCGCGGTGCCGTCGCTCTACCGGCAGATGCTGAAATACTGCGACTTCGACAACGATCGCCTCGTGACGCTGCGCCACGGTCTGGCGGCAGGCGAGGCGCTCAGCCCGGCCCTGCTCGAGAGCTGGCGGGCGGCCACGGGCAAGCAACTCTACGAAGCCTTCGGCATGAGCGAATGCTCGACGTTCATCTCTAACGGGGCAGGCACGCCGGTAAGGCCCGGCAGCCCGGGCAAGCCGCAGGGTGGCCGGCGCGTCGCGATTCTGCCGCTGTCGGGCTCCGACCAACCGGTCGCGCCGGGCGAAGTGGGGCTGCTTGCCATCCACCGCGAGGAACCGGGCCTGATGCTCGGCTACTGGCGGCGCCCCGACGAAGAGCGGCGCGTTTTCCTTGGCGACTGGTTTGCCGGCGGCGACCTGGCCGCCTTCGATCAGGACGGCTATGTCTGGTTTCACGGACGCGCCGACGACATGATGAATGCCGGCGGCTTCCGGGTGTCTCCGCTGGAAGTCGAGGAGACCCTTTCGGTCTGCCCCGGCATCGCGGAAATCGCCGTGGCCGAACGGCGGGTGCGCGACGATGTCAGCGTTATCGTGGCCTACGTCGTTCGACAGGACGGCGCAGGCGTGGCGGCCGGGGACATAGCGGCGATCGCCGAAAGGTACCTGGCGTCCTACAAGCGGCCAAGGCAGATATTCTTTGTGCCTGGCCTGCCGCGCAGCGCCAACGGCAAGCTGCTGCGCCGCGATCTTGCCCTGCTTGAAGTGGATGTGTCCCCGACCCCAGGAGCGCCTTCAGGCGCCTGAGCGGTTTGGCTATTCTTCGGGCTGCTTGCCAACGGTCGCGAAGCGGGCGAGCACCTCTTTGGTGTCGGCGTCGAAAGCCTTGCCAGGGTGGCGCAGGCGTCCGGGAGTCTTGGACATCCGGGCAACCACGTCCTGCATCACGACGCCGCCCACTTCGGCGATCATGCCGCGCGCCCGGAAATGTTCGTCGGCAAAGATGTCCTTCATGTCCAGCACTTTGGCGATCGCCGCGTCGACTCGGCGGAATTCGCGCAACACCTCTTCCGATGGACGTTCTGCAACCCATGCGGCGACATACGCCTCGAGGGCTTCGCGGTTCTGGCTCCGGGCCTGGAAGCTCGAGAAACGCTCGTCATCGCCAAGACCGATCAGAGCAAGCACGCGTCGCGCCACTGAATCCGACGAGCTGGAAATCGCGACCCATACCCCGTCGGCGCATCGGTAGGTGCCGCGCGGTACGGTGTAGGGAATGCCGGCGCCGAGCCGCGGCTGCAGATATCCCATATGAGCGTAGGCCGAGGGCAGGGGCCCCATGATCTGGAACATCGAGTTGAGCAGGCTGACGTCGATCGTCTGCCCTTCGCCGGTCCGTTCGGCATGGCGAAGGGCCGCGAGCGCCGCGAACGCGCCGACCAGCGCGGTCACTTCGTCAGTCATGGCGATGGGGGGCAAAAGCGGCGGGCCGCCGGCTTCCCCCAGCAGCCCCGAGAAACCGCTCATCGCTTCGGCGATCGTGGCAAAACCCGGATGCATGGCATATGGACCGTCCTGCCCAAATCCGGTTACCCGCAGCACCACCAGTCTGGGATTTCGGCGCAGCAGTTCGACGGGACCGAACCCGAGCGCTTCGAGCTTGCCTGGGCGCATGTTCTCGATGAGTATGTCGGCATCCTGCAGCAGCGACCACAGGCCTGCCTTGCCTTCGGCCGTCTTGAGGTCGAGCGCGATAACCTGCTTGTTGCGGTTGACGAGCTTCCAGAAATAGGAATCGGTCTCGCCCGGTCCCGTCCAGCCCATGCGCCTTGTCGGATCGCCGCCCGGACCTTCCACCTTGATGACCTCGGCCCCGAAATCAGCGAGGTATCGCCCTGCGCCCGGCCCGGCAACCACGGTAGCGAGTTCGACGACGCGCACGCCTTCGAGTGCACCCTTGCTGGTCCCGTCGGCCTGCGTCGACGAAGCGGGCTTTTCCATCATGGGTCCTTCCCGGGGCGCAGTGGCAAAAGGACCGAGCGTGTGAACGTGCAGACCTTGAGCCCATCCTGATTGAAGCCGTCGGTGCGCACGGTCAGGATGCCTTGCCCGGGCCTCGACCCGGAACGGCGCGTGCCCAGCACTTCCGTTTCTCCATAAAGCGTGTCGCCGTGGAACAGCGGCGCGACATGGCGCAGATCGCTGACCCCGAGATTGGCGATCGCGCGTCCCGAAATGTCCGGGACGCTCATGCCGAGCAGCAGCGAGTAGATGTAGGTGCCGACGACGACGTTTCGTCCGCTGGGCATCTCGGTTTTCGCGAAATGGCGGTCGATATGCAGCGGGCTCGCGGCCATCGTCAGCAGACAGAAGAGGTGGTCGTCCGCTTCGGTGACGGTCTTGCCAGGCCAGTGCTTGAACACCTCGCCTGTCTCGAATTCGTCGAGATAGCGACCGAACCTCTCTTCTCTGGCCGAATGGACCGCGGGCATGTCAGACCTCGAGCACCATGGTCGGCGCCCCAGTTCGCACGTCGTCGCCGACGGCAATCTTGACCTCGACTACGGTTCCAGCAAATGGCGCGGGGACCTCGACTTGCGTCTTGTCGGTTTCAACGACGAACAGGGTCTGGCCTTCGGTCACCTTGGCGCCAACCTGGGCCTGGATTTCGCTGATGACTACTTCGTCGACAGCGTCGCCAACCTTGGGCATCTTTAGCGTGGAACGCATCTTCAATTCTCCGTCTGAAGGGTGGGGTCTGAGGGTACTCCGCCCTTCGCCAGCAGCGCTGTGCAAAGATCGGAAGGGTGGTTGATACACCCTGTCCTTCGATGCCAGATACCGGCGGTTCCGCCAAGGCCACAGACGCCGCGATTGCCCGAAAAACGCTTTGCGTTCAGGGGCATCACAGCGCCTTTCCCGTTGCGATGTCGAACAGATGCGTCCGCCTGCCGTCAACGATGAGATGCAGCAAGGTATCCCGCCTGGGGACTGCATCGGCATTTACGCGCAAGACCAGAAGGCGGGCCTCGGTGCGGATGAGTTCGGTTGGGTCCGATACCGCCCCGGCCGCGAAGTCGTCCGAGGTCCGAATCTTCACCGAAGAATCGCTTGGCGTCACTGCGATGAAAGACTCTGGCTCCAATTGTTCGACGAGTTCAACACGGGCCGTGAACCCGCCGCCCGTGCCGTTTTCCGCCGGTTTCCACGCAAGGTGCTCCGGCCGGATGCCGACCACGATCCTGTCGCCGGGCCTGAGCGCGGTTGAAGCCGATCTCGGTACGACGGTCACGCGGTCGCCGCAGATATCGACGACCGCTTCGCCGTCACCAGCCTCGATAATTTCGGCCTCGACGAAATTCATCGCCGGGCTGCCTATGAATCCCGCCACGAAGATATTGGACGGCGCGTGATAAAGCGCATGCGGCGTGTCGTACTGTTGCAGCGCACCGCGCGAAAAGACGGCGACGCGGCTTCCAAGCGTCATCGCCTCGACCTGGTCGTGCGTTACGTGGATGGTCGTGACGCCCAGCCGGGCATGCAGCCGGCTCAGTTCGGCGCGCAATTGTACGCGCAGCTTTGCGTCCAGGTTGGACAGCGGCTCATCAAGCAGGAACGCTTCCGGATTGCGCACGATTGCGCGGCCCATCGCGACGCGCTGGCGCTGGCCCCCGGAGAGTTGCCGGGGCTTGCGGTCGAGCAGGTCTGTAAGATCGAGGATTCGTGCCGCCTCGCTGACCCGCTCGTCGATTTGCGCCTTGGAGAATTTGCGCAACTGCAAGGCAAAGGCGATATTCTCGCGCACGGTCATCTGCGGGTACAGCGCGTAGCTCTGGAACACCATGGCAATATCGCGGTCGCGCGGCGATACGTCGTTCATTGGCTTGCCGTTTATGGTGATCTCGCCCGAGGTAATCGATTCAAGCCCGGCGATCATGCGCAGCAGCGTCGATTTTCCGCATCCGGAAGGGCCGACGAACACGACAAACTCACCGTCCTTGACGTCGAGGTCGACGGCCCGGACGGCCTCCACGGCGCCGTAGGACTTGCCGACATTCTTGAGACTGATCGACCCCATCGAAACCCCTTCCGGCCTGCCGATCTCCAACCCGGCCGTTGCAAGAAAAGTGCTGTTCGCCGTAGCGCCAGCGTGCGATCCTTGCGGCTAAATCGTAGGTCAGACTAGGCAATCGCAGTAAGCATGTCAATCGTTTGACCAAATTAGATCAATCGGTTGACCAAACAAAATTCGACGGCTATGTTCAAGTCGGTATCGGGTCAGCCGTGACCCTCTGGAGGGAGTGGCATGCCAGGTTTTTCGACCATTACGGACGTCAGCGTAGCCACCATCCAGGCTCAATTGCCGGCGCCGGTGATCTTCGGCGACTGGGTGATGAAGATCCGCGAGTTTGCCACAGTGCGCGTACGCACGTCGTCTGGACACGAGGGCTGGGCGTTCACCTTGACACGAGACGGCGCCGTCGCCGAGCAGATCCGCAAGAGCATAGCGGCGGTCTACGTCGGCACCGACGTTGCCGACCGCGAGGCGACGTTCAGAACCGCAAAGGGTCGCACGTATGGCTCGCACAGTGCGGGGGTGGGCCTTCGGGCGCTCTCGATTGTCGATCTTGCCGCGTGGGATGTCGCCGCCAAGATCGCCGACAAGTCGATCGCCGAGTTTCTCGGCGGCACGGTCAAGCCGATGCCGGCAACCTGTATCATTGGCTATCCCCCGGCGATCATGCCACCGGAGAAGACAGGCCAGCAGACGGCGGAATTCTACGCAAACGGGTGGCGGCGCTTCAAGGCCCCTATGGCCGCTACCTGGGAGATTTCGGCTGCGCGGCTGCGTGCTGCGCGCAAGGCCGCGCCGGATGCCTGGCTCGGCACCGATCTGGTCTGGATGTTCAAGACCGTCGACGAGGCGGCCGCCTATGCCAACAGCATCGCCGATATCGACATGGGCTGCATCGAGGACATTTTCCCGCCTGGCAACGCCCGCAAGCTGGCAGAACTGCGCAAGCGCGTCCCGATGCCGATCTGGCAGGGCGACGAACAGGGTGGCTCCTACTATCCGGAAGCGTTCATCCTGGCGGGGTCGGTCGACCGCGTCCGAGTCGACCTCACCTGCATGGGAGGGATAACCGGCGGCCGCGCAATCATCGACGAGTGTCTTGCCGCGAAAGTCGATTTCGGGCCGCATATGTTTCCGCATACCCACAGCCAGGTGTTCAGCGCCTGGGGGTTCGACGACAAACCGATCGAATGGGGCGTGCCCTGGACCGGCGTCCACCCCTACGACGATGCCCTGGCGCAGCCTGAGGTCGTGGCAGGCGGGCTGATGAAGCCGCTCCCGCAGGGGCCGGGCTTCGGCAAGATGATCGACAAGGAGTGGTGCCTCAGCCAGCCCCACCAGGACCCTGACCACATACTGGACTGAACGCTGGGCGCTGACCACCAGCAGCGAGAGACGAAAATGACGGACGAACCGACTGTCCCCCAAGGCTATGCAACCACGCTTTTCGACCTGGCGGGGCGTGTGGCGGTCGTCACCGGTGGCGGCAGCGGTTTGGGCGCGGCTATCGCGATCGGCTACGCGCAGTTGGGCGTGACGGTCGTCGTCGCCGACGTCAATGCTGCCGGTGCCGAGGCAACGCGCGCCACCATCGCCGAGCAGGGCGGCCAGGCGACCGTCGCCATGCTTGACGTAACCAGCAGGGACCAGTGCTTCGCGCTTGCCGACGCCGTGAAGCGCGACCACGGTCGCGTCGACATCCTGGTCAACAGCGCCGGTTCCGCGTTCCGTTCCCCGGCCGAGGATTTCCCCGAGGACAAGTTCAACTTCATTCTCGATCTCAACCTGAAAGGCACCTACTTCTGCTGCCAGGCGTTCGGCGGCGTCATGCTTGGCCAGCGCAAGGGCAGCATCATCAACATTGCGTCGATAGGTTCCTTCGTCGGCTATCCATGGGCCAGCGCCTACCTCGCATCGAAGGGCGGGGTGCTGCAGGTCACCAAGGGGCTGGCGTTGGAGTGGCGCGACCGTGGGGTTCGGGTCAACGGCATCGGACCTACCCTGATGGAATCGCCGCTGACCAAAGCTGCCGGTTCGACCACCTCGATCACCGCCGACTTTATCAAGGCGCGCATGTTGCGACCGCGCCTCGGCCTGCCCAAGGAACTCATCGGCACCGCGGTGTTTCTTGCCAGCGACGCCTCCGAACTCGTCACCGGCCACATCGTGATGTGCGACGATGGATACCTCACCGCCTGAACAGCCCGGCTCGGGGATGCGAGCGATAGTTGTCGGAGATCGAATTGGCAAGAATTACGAAGGCCCACCACACCGGGTTCACCGTGCGATCGCTCGACCGCTCGATCGCCTTCTACCGTGACGTTCTCGGTTTCGAACTGGCGTTTCGCTGGAACCCGCAGGCCGCCTACATCCGCGAACTGGTTGGCTATCCCGATGTCGATCTGCACGGCGCCATCCTGCGCCTGCCGGGCACCGATGTCTGCCTCGAACTCCTGGAATACCGCAATGTCGAGCAGACGCCGGTCGATATGCGCAACGGCAATGTCGGCAACGGCCACATTGCCTTCAACGTCGACGATCTCATGCCGTTTTACGAGAGAATGAAGGCGCTGGGCGTCGAATCGGTCTCGGCTCCGGTGACGCCGACGATCGGGCCGAACAAGGGCGGAAAGGCCGTCTATCTGATCGACCCCGACGGTTTTCGCGTCGAACTCATCGAGAGCGCACAGGCCTTCGGAAGCTATAAGCCGGAATGATGAAATTTCAGAATAAAAACGTTTCCAAATTTGTCTTCGTGCGGTAGCTTCGCGCTCTGCACCGAATGGCCGGAACTGCGCTTTGGGAGGTCTGAACTTTGGCTAAAATCTGGATAAGACAGGCGGTCCTGAGGGCGCTTGACGATGCGATGACGGACGATCCGACCGTGATCATGATGGGAGAGGACATCGCCGCGGCAGGCGGTCCTTTCAAGGTGACCGAGGGGCTGCTGGCAGCCCACGGCCCAGACCGCGTCATCGACACGCCGATCTCCGAAATGGCATTCATGGGCGCAGCCGTAGGCGCCGCCGTCTGCGGCATGAAGCCGGTCGTCGAGATGATGTTCATTGAGTTCATCGGCGTTGCACTCGACCAGCTGACGACCCAGGCCGCCACGATGCGTTATCTGTCGCGCGGCAGGCTGACGGCGCCGCTGGTCGTGCGCGCTTCGGCCGGCGCAGGGCAGGGGTTCGGCTGCCAGCACTCGCAGATGCTTGACCACTGGTTCAGGGGAACGCCCGGGCTCAAGGTTGTGGTGACAAGCAACGCCCGCACGACTTATGGGCTCCTGCGTTCGGCCATCGAGGATCCCGATCCCGTCGTCGTGCTTGAGCCGCGCGTGCTCTATGCCGAACGCGAGGAATACGAATTCGACCGCAATTACCGCATCCCGCTCGGGCAGGCGGAAATCGTTCGCAAGGGAACGGATGCTACCTTGGTGACCTGCGGTTCCATGGTGCGCGTCGCGCTTGCGGCGGCCGAGAGCAGCAAGGCCAACATCGAGGTGATCGATCTGCTGACGCTGTGGCCTTGGGACCGCAAGACCGTGGCAGACTCTGTCGCACGGACAGGTCGCCTTGTGACGCTTGAGGAAGCGCCCGAGGGAAGCGGGTGGGGCGGCGATGTCGTTTCACACATCGCGATCCAGGCATTCGGCTCGCTCAAGGCGCCGCCGCACCGCATCACGCTTCCCGAGGCTCCGGTGCCCTACAGCGGGCCACTGGAGGCCCGCTTCTTGCCGAGCCCCGCTTATGTGGCCGAGCAGGTTGACGCGCTCGTCTCGACCAACAAATCTCCCGCGCCATGGTGGAGGAACGCAGCATGACCATCTCCAACTCCAACGCTCCAGTAGCACGGCGCGAAGCCCTCAAGGACAGGCTTGAGCAGCTGACGCGCATGATCGAGATCAGGTCGGTTGAAGAGCGTATCCAGAAACTCTTCGCCGAGGGTCACGTGCGCGGCAGCACCCATCTCGCCAACGGCCAGGAAGCGGTTTCGGTAGGTATCGCGCGGTCGATCGATCCAGACGACATCGTCACCTGCACCTATCGCGGGCACGGCCATGCGCTGGCGCTCGGCGTCACCCCGGCGGCGGTGCTCGGCGAAATATGCGGCCGCGTCATCGGCTGCGCCGGCGGGCTTGGCGGATCGATGCATCTTGTCGAACCCTCGGTAGGCCTGCTGCCGACCGCTGCGATCATCGGCGCCGGCCTGCCGATCGCCTGCGGCGCCGCAATGGCCGCGCGCGCGCGCGGCAACGATCGCGTTGCGGTGGCCATCTTCGGCGACGGCTCTGCCAATATCGGCGCCTTCCACGAATCGCTCAATTTCGCTGCAATCCGCAAGCTTCCGGTGGTTTTCGTCTGCGAGAACAATCTCTACGGCGAATATACCCGCATCCAGCTGTCCACTCCCGTCGAGGATATCGCGGTGCGCGCGGCGAGCTACAACATGCCTGGCGTCATCGTCGACGGCCAGGACGCCGACAAGGTTGCCGAAGCGATGGCCGAGGCAGTGGCGCGGGCCCGGCGCGGCGATGGACCCTCCCTTGTCGAGATGAAGACCTACCGCTATTCGGGCCATTCCCGCTCCGACCCCGCAACCTACCGCCCGGCCGGCGAGCTCGATGCCTGGCTCAAGCGCGATCCCATCGACATCTTCGCCAACCGTATGGTGGAGGAAAACATCCTTGCCGCGGGCGGCCTCGACAAGTTGAAGGCGGAGGTGCGGGAAGCGGTGGAGCTTGCCACGGCCGAGGTTCTGCAGTCGCCTGGACCGGAGCTTGGCGAGATCATGGCGCATGTGGGCGCCTATTCCGGCGGGGGAGACCAGCGATGGAATTTCTGGTCGAAATAGAGGTAGGGTTTCCACCGGACGGCGATCCGAAGCAAAAAGCCGAACTGATCGCGGCAGAAGGGCGCAGGGCAAAGGAGCTTGCTGCGGCAGGCGTCGTGCGGCGGTTGTGGCGGCAGCCTGGGCGCTGGGCGAATTTCGGCATATGGGAGGCGCCCGACGCCACCGCGCTGCACGAGGCAATTTCCTCGCTGCCGTTCTATCCGTGGCTCAAGGTGGTGGTGCGTCCTCTTGCATCCCACCCGTCCGATCCCGGCAGAACCTGAGGCGCCATAGGAGCGGGCCGGTCGGATGTCTTCCAGCACAGTCGATGTCGACGGCCCCTTCTACGACGATCTGCGGATCGGCGACCGTTTCGACAGTGCTCCGGCCATTCGGCTGACGGAAGGACTGGCGGCAGCGCATCACGCGATCGTCGGAGGCAGGTTGCGCCTCGCGTTCGACGCCACGCTCTCGATGGAAGTCACCGGGCGCACCCATCAACTCGCCGCGCCGGCCTTCGTCTGGGACACCGCCATCGGCCAATCGACGCTGGTCACACAGCGGGCAATCGCCAACCTGTTCTATCGCGGCCTGATCTTCGCCAGTGCGCCGGCAATCGGCGACAGCATCAGGACCGTGACCACCATAGTTGGACTTCGGCCCGCAAGCGCCAGGTCCGGTCGTCCGGCGCGCGGCCTGGTAACCATGCGGATCGCGACGACCGATCAGGCCAGCCGACGGGTTCTCGATTTCCACCGCTGCGCCATGCTGCCGGCCCGCCAAGACGTCGGCAGCCAGGCACCGCGCGGCGAAACCGACCCGCCGCGCGTCGACCACAGCGCAGCCCAGCTCACGTCGGCAGTCGCCGGATGGAACCTCGGCGCCTATCGGGAGGCGGCTCCAGGGCCGCATTTCGCCGAGTTGCGGGCGGGGACGGTCTATCGCGTCGTTGGCGGCGATGTGGTCAGCAGCGCGCCGGAACTGGCGCGGCTTACCATGAACCTGGCGATGATCCACCACGACCGGACGATAGCAGGCAAGCGCCTGGTCTATGGCGGCCACACCATCGGTCTGGCCGCGGCGCAGATCACGCGCGCCCTGCCATCCCTTGTCACGATTCTCGCATGGCAGGACTGTGACCATCTCGGCCCCGTACACGAGGGCGATACGCTGCACTCGATGGTCTCCATCGAACAGTGCGAACCGCTTCCTGGCGGGGGCGGCCTGGTCCAGCTTCGCTCGCAAGTTCGCGCGACGGACGCCGAGGGTGGCGTGTCGGACGTGCTCGACTGGCGGCTGACGGGCCTCTTCGCGTGACCGGCGCGATCCTGGCGGGGCTCAGCGTCGTCGAGGGATCGGCCTTCGTGGCCGCGCCGCTCGGCGGGATGACCCTGGCGCAGCTTGGGGCCGACGTCATCCGCTATGACCAGATTGGCGGTGGGCTCGACTATCATCGCTGGCCGGTGGCCGATAACGGACGCAGCCTGTTCTGGGCCGGCATGAACAAGGGCAAGCGCTCCATCCAGGTCGACCTGCGTTCGGCCGAAGGACAGGAACTGGTCGCAGCACTCGTCACCCGGCCGGGACCAGACCGAGGGATTTTCCTCACCAATTTTCCGGCACGCGGCAAGCTGTCTTACGAGGCCCTGAAGGTTCGTCGCGACGATGTCATCATGGTCGCGCTGTCAGGCAATCCGGACGGCACAAGCGAAGTCGACTACACCGTCAACGTGGCGACCGGATTCCCCGAGATCACAGGCCCGCGTGGACTAGCCGAGCCGGTCAACAGCGTACTCCCGGCGTGGGACATCGCGATGGGCGAGATGGCCGCTATCGGTTTGCTTGCGGCCGATCGCCGTCGCAGCCGCACCGGGATCGGATCGCTGGTCAAATTGGCGCTCTCCGACGTGGCACTGGCCGCGGTAGCCAATCTCGGGCGTCTGTCGCACGCCGAACTGGGCGCAGCTGCATCGAAGGACGGCAACTATCTCTACGGGGCGTTCGGCAGCGACTTCGTCACGTCGGACGGCAGGCGCGTGATGGTCATGGCACTGACGGACAGGCAATGGAAAGCGCTGCGGCAGGTAACAGGCATCGATGCCTCGGCGATCGCCGCGCAGACCGGCGCCGACCTCGATTCCGAAGGCGGACGCTATGCCGCGCGCCACGAGATTGGTCTGGCGCTTGCCCCCTGGTTCAAGGCCAGAAACTTCGCCGAACTGAAAACACTGCTGAAAGCATGCGATGTTTCATGGGGCCCCTACCAGACGTTTAAGCAGCTCCTGGAAGAGGATCCGCGTTGCACGGCGGCGAACCCGCTCTTTGCGACAGTCGAGCATCCCGGGCTTGGGCCGCTGCTCACGCCTGCCTCCCCGCTCTATTTCTCAGATGTGGACCGGGTACCGGCATTGCGAGCGCCGAGACTTGGCGAACATACCGACGAGATTCTGGTTGATCTCGGCCTGGGCGACGGCGAGATCGCCCGCCTGCACGACCGGGGCATCGTCGCCGGCGTCAGCGACTAGCTAGGCTTCGGGTGGCGGCGGGCCAACCGATTCGCGCACGATGAGTTGGGGCGGAATGTCGATGACGACGTCCTGCGGCTCGCGGCCGTGGATCATCGCGTCGAGTTCGACCACGGCCCGCGCGCCCATTTCGCCGAGGGGGGTTGCGATCGCGGTGAGCGGCGGCGATGTGAAGATGGCATCGTCGCCGTCGAGTGTCACGATCGACAGGTCTTGCGGAACGCGAACGCCCCGCACCCGGGCGGCCGCGGCCGCCCCTATGCCGACCAGCATGTTGAAGGCAAAGACGCCGGTCGGGTGTGTCGGCTCGCTGAGCAGGCGATTGAGCGCATCGAACCCGCCGCGCCGCGAAACCGGGCCGACCGCAGCGACGACCGGCGGAAGGCCGGCGGCCTCGCACGCTTCGACGAAGCCGGCCCTGCGGCGTTGCGAGGTATCGAGTTCCGGGGATGATCCGATGAACGCAAGGCGCTTGTGGCCGGCCTCGATCAGCGTGCGCGCGGCAAGTCGGCCAGAGGCCTGGTCGTCAACGGTCACGCTTCGCCCGACGGTCGAGCGGCGGTTGACGAATACATGCGGGACGGGGCTGCCCTGGATGGCGTCGATCATCTCCTTGCTTTCGGCCGTGACCGCGATGATCAGCCCGTCGATGCGCCTCTCGCTGACAAGCTTGAGATAGGCCGCCGCGGAGGTGCGCTCGTCGGCGACTTCCGCCACAAGCATCACATAGCCAGCCAGTTCGGCCTGTCGCATCGCGCCGCGGACTGTCGCTGCATACACGGGATTGGTCAGATCGGGCAGAAGAATACCGAGCGCGCCGGTGCGCTGGGTTCGCAGATTGCGAGCCAGCGCATGAGGCCGGTAGTTGACCCGCGCGGCCTCGTCGATGATCGCCTGGCGGGTGCTTTCCCTGACACTGATGACGCCGTCGTTCAGCACCTTGGAGACGGTAGATACATCGACGCCGACCGCGCGCGCGATATCCTTGAGCGTTGCGCGCCCCGGTGGCGTCGGCTGAATCTGCGTCAAGTCTTGCCTTTCCCGTAAAGGGCCATCAGTTTCGCATCCGGTTCATAACGATAGCAGCGCGAAGTCAAGCCTCCGTCAACAGCCAGCGACTGGCCGGTGACGAATGAAGCCTGCGCCGAGATCAGCCACGAGACCGCAGCGGCAATCTCCTCCGGTTCGCCGATCCGTTCGAGCGGGTGCTGGATGGACATCTCGCGCTCGGCAACCGCACTGTCTGGACTGTCGCGGATCACGCGCTGCACCAGGGCTGTCCGAACCGCGCCCGGCGCCACTGCGTTGGCCCGAATGCCGATCGGTCCATACTCCACGGCGATGTAGCGCGTCAGCGCGTCGATGCCGGCTTTGGCGACGTCGTAGGCAGCCCACATGTTGAACGCGGAGCGCCCGTGCACCGAAGAAACGTTCACGATCGAGCCGGTCACGCGATCCCTCACCCATGTCTGGATTGCTTCCGACGAACCCCAGAAATGAGACATCAGATTGACTGCGAAAAGCCGCTCGACCTCCGCATCGTTGGGTTCATGCAGGTTGCCCATCAGCGCGACGCCGACATTGTTTACCCAGCCGCGCAGCGGCGCGAGCTTTTCGGCGGCCTCCCGCGCAGCTTTGAGTACGGCGCGGTCGGATGCATCGCCGCAGATGGCCCGGTGGTCGTCGCCCAATGTCTTCGCGAGCGACGCGGTGTGCTTAGGGTCGATCTCAAGGCCGACCACGCGCCAGCCGTCCGCCGCAAGACGAACGGCGATCGCGCGGCCGATGCCGTCGCCCGCGCCGGTCACCACAACACTACCCAAACTCATCTGGAATCTCCCTGGTCGTCGTTCGATTGTCGTATGTCGATGGGGGGTGCCGGGCATCGCCCGCCAGGCGACTGCGCTGTGGCGCCGGACGCATCGAAGCAATGGCCTTCGACCATATCTCCCCCTCCGTTGCAGATGCCGATCAGGCACCTGCGACGAATGACTCGCAACCTTGCATTTTTCACAAATATCATACAAAAATTGATTGAGCAATCGATTGACTATTTGATTTCAGCGTTGCAATCTTCTGACAGCCCGGCGCAGCGCCGTCGGCGGCACAAAGAAAATTGGGGAGAGAGAAATGACCGTGAAAGATCGGACGGATGGTCCGCAAGTAGGCGATGCGATCGCCTTGAAAGGCGGCTTGACCCGCCGCGACCTGATGCAGCGCGCAAGTATGCTGGGACTTACCGCCGCGTTCGGCGGTCTCGGCGGGATGCCGGCCTTCGCTGCCGATTTCGACATGAAGAAATTTGCGGGCACCAAGATCAGCATTCTGATGACCGGCGACGAAAACGACCACCGGGCGCTCAACGACATGCTGCCGCAATTCGTCGAAGAGACCGGCATGGAACTCGAGGTCACTTCGCCCGCGCTTGGAGCATTGATCGAGAAGACGCTTCAGAACCTCAAGGCCGAACAGTCGTCGTTCGACCTCATCGAGTACCTCGGCTTCCTGACCACCCAGCAGGTCGGCGGCGGCTACTACGAGCAGCTCAATGCCTACATCGACAATCCCGAGAAGACGCCTCCGGACTGGGATGTCGGCGATCTCATTCCAGCCGCCATGAAGAACGTCGGCATCTTCGATATGGCGACCGGCGCGGTGGGCGAGGGGAGCGACATCTACGGTATTCCCGGCATGCATTCCGGTTCCGTGATCTACTTCTACCGCAAGGATCTCTTCGAGGCGGCCGGCCTTCAGCCGGCGAAAACCTGGGACGAGTTCAAGGCCGCCGCCGAGAAGCTGCATACCGCCGACGTCGCCGGCTGCTCCTTCATTGGCGCTAACGATTTCTCGCTGGCCGCCGTCGACTGGTACACGCGGTTCATCACCACCGGTGGCGTTCTCATGGCAGGCTCGCCAAAGGACAAGACCTTCAAGCCCCAGGTCAGCTCGAAGGAAGGCATCGGCGCTTTGCAGATGCTGATCGACCTGCTGCCCTTCGCGCCGGCGAACGTCACGAAGTATGGCTTTGCGGAAAATGTCGACGGCTTCTCGACCGGCAAGATCGCGCAGATGATCTTCTGGTCGACCATTGCCGGACCGGTGCTCAACCCCGAGACCTCCATGGTCGCGGAGACCACCGGGACGAGACCGGTGCCTTCGGGCGATGGCAATTCCCCGCGCGCGATCCAGGGCGGCTGGGGCCTCGGGATTCCGAAGAACATCGATCCCGCCAAGAAGGACGCGGCGTGGCTGGCGTTGACCTGGATCACCAACAAGAAGGTGAACCGGTATTCGATCGAGAAGTACAACATCGACGCCAATCGGACATCGGCTTTCACCGACCCGGAACTGGTGGCGAAGTTCCCCTACCTCAAGGACGCCCTGAAGGCGATCGAGACAGCCGACACCATCCCGACCTCGCGGATCCCGGAGTTCTTCCAGCTGAACGACGTGATGAACGTCGAATTCAACGCCGCCCTGATCGGGCAGCAGGACGCCAAGACTGCCTGCGAGAAGGTGCAGACGCAGTGGGAAGACATCTTGCGCAAAGCAGGCCATCTTGCCTGATTTGAGTGAGTGCGAGGGCTTGTTTCGGGGTTAGACATCGATGAGCCTGCAGAACACGCCTGCCGCCGCGACAAAGTATGTATTCGGTACGCGCGACGAGCCGGGGAGGGCCACATGGCTGCTCCTCGGCCCGTGTCTGCTCTACCTTGTCGTCTTCAGCATCTATCCGCTGTTCCACAGCCTACGGCTTTCGCTCACCGATCTGACGGCGGCGACCGGAACCGGCAATTTCATCGGTCTGGAAAACTACCGCGCCCTGCTGGTCGATCCGCAATTCTGGAATGCCGCCAAGAACAGCGCCATCATGATGTTCTTTTCTGTGGCGATCCAGGTCGTGCTCGGCGTGGCCCTGGCGCTTTTCTTCAACCTTCATCTGCGCGGCTCCTGGATTGTCCGCGGCATCCTGCTCCTGCCCATGCTGATGACGCCGATCGTGGTTGGCGTGATGTGGCGCGCCCTTCTCAATCCCGATTGGGGGTTGGTGAACTGGGCAATAAAGCAGGTCGGGCTCACACCTCCCGACTGGCTCGGCTCGGTCGGCATGTCGATGGTGACCGTAGTCATGGTCGATTGCTGGCAATGGACGCCGTTCGTCTTCATCATCGTCTTCGCGCGCCTGCAGGCGCTCTCGCAGGACGTTTTCGAGGCTGCCCAGGTCGACGGCGCCGGTCCTTTCGTCACGTTTCGCCGCATCACGCTCCCGATGCTGATGCCGGCCATCGTCTTCGCGGCCGTTTTCCGCGCTGTCGACGCGTTTCGATCATTCGACCTTATCTACGGGCTGAGCTATGGCGGACCGGCGCGCAGCACCACCACGCTTGCGTTCTTTTCGTTCCAGAATGGTTTCCAGTTCCAGAACTACGGCTACGCGGCCGCAGTGGCTTACATGATGCTTATCATCCTCGCCCTCGGCACCACGCTGATGCTGAAATTCGTCCAGATCAGGCCCGGGACGTCGCGATGAACGTCCGCCCGGGCAGGGTTATCGCCTACCTGTTCCTGATCGTGCTCGGCATTGTGGGCGCCGCACCCTTTCTCTATCTCGCGGTGCTTTCCACCAAGAAGCGCATCGAGATCCTGGCGCAGGTGCCGCCGACCCTGAATTTCAATTGGACGCAGGTGACAAAGAACTACAACGAGGTGCTGTTCAGCCAGGGCATGCTCTCGTTCACCCTGAATTCAACGATTGTAGTTGGCGCGGCGACGGCAGCCGCAATCGTCATTGGCACGCCCGCCGCCTACGCGTTCTCGCGCCTGCGTTTCAGGCACAGCGAGCGGCTTGCCAGCACCATCCTCTCGATGCGCTTCATGCCTCCGATCGCAGTTGCCATCCCGCTGTTCCTGATGGTCAAGGCCGTCGGCCTCCAGGACAGCTATCCGGGTCTGATCCTGCCCTACATCGCCTTCTCGCTGCCGCTGGTCGTGTGGATCATGATCGGCTTCTTCGACGAGATTCCCAACGAGATCGACGAGGCAGCGCTGATCGACGGCTGCACCCGCGTCGGTGTGCTGTGGCATGTGATGCTGCCGATCGTGCGGCCCGGTCTCGTGACCGCCGCTCTGTTCGGAGCGCTGTTCATCTGGAACGAATTCCTGGTCGCCCTCTATGTCATCGACAGCCGGGCCTTCCAGACGATCTCACTCGGTGCGGCCACGCTGGTAAGCGCACAGCGGCCGATCGACTGGAACATTGCCGCGACCGTCGGCGTCGTCACGGTCATCCCGATCCTCCTCTTTTCGCTTTTCGTCCAGCGCTACATCGTGCGCGGGCTAACCGCAGGAGCCGTAAAATGAACTACGACCTGACCCCGGAACTCGTCGCATCCGACCTAGGCTGGCCCGAGGGCCCGACCGTCATGCCCGACGGCAGCGTCGTCTTTGTCGAGAGCTACCGCAGCCAGCTGACGGTTGTCGGCAAGGACGCGAAGGCGCGCCAATTCGCCTATGTGACAGGGGCACCCAATTCCTGCGTGCTGGGCTCGGACGGCGCGCTCTATGTTTGTCAGAACGGCGGCACGGTCGGGCCGTGGCGGGCCGCGGAGATGAGCGTGCCTTCGATCCAGCGCGTGCGTCCCGGCGGCAAGCCGGAGATCCTGGTCACGGAGGTCGACGGGATCAAGCTGAATGGCCCGAACGACCTCGTGTTCGCGCCCGACGGGACGCTGGTGTGGACCGATCCCGGAACGTACAATCCCGCCAGTCCCGATCCGAGCTACATCTTCGCGCTGTCGCCGGATGGCAAGGCCACGGTCAAGGTGGCGTTCCCCGAGCCGGTGTTCCCGAACGGCGTCGTCGTCGAGGCCGACGGCTCGATCGTCTGGGATGAATCCTACACCGGCCATGTCAGGCGTCTGCGCACCGACGGCAAGATTGAGGACCTCGGGCGGATGCCCGGCAAGAACCCGATCCTCGACGGTATGGCCATTGCCAAGGACGGTTCGCTGCTCGTGACCGATCTTGTCGGCGAAGGCTTCCACGTCCTGGCGCGTGACGGGACGCCCAAGGGCTTCGTCAGGACCGGCGGATGCCCGACCAACCTCGCCTTCGATGGGGAGACGCTCTGGGTCACCGACGCCAGCGTGCTGGCCAGCAGCGCCGAGCCGAACTATGCCGGCCGCCTCTGGCGCATGACATTCCCAGGCGGCGGGGCGCCCACCTACAAGGGCGCCATCCAGATGAAAGCCAAGCCATGACCGCGCGCGAGAAATTTCCCGGGCTGTCCTACAAGAGCAAGGTGGCCTTCGTGACCGGTGGCGGGTCCGGCATCGGCCGCGAGACAGCGCTGACGCTGGCCGATCTCGGGGCAGATGTCGCCATTCTCGACTGGACCGCGGGTGCGGCGGCTCAAACCGTACGCGAGGTCGAAAAGATTGGCCGCAAGGCGGTGGCCTTCGAAGGCGATGCGGGCGACGAGAAGATCGTCGTCGATGCCTTCGCCTCCGCCCGCCGCCAGCTTGGAGATATCGACGTCGCGGTCGCCTGCGCAGGCGTGCTCGGCAGGGGCGGTCCGGTTTTCGAGACATCGGTCGACGACTTCGAGCAGGTCATGGGCGTCAACGTGCGCGGGTCGTTTCTCGTCGTGCGCGAAGCCGCGAAAGAGATGCGCAAGCGCAAGCAGGGCGCCATCGTGCTTCTGTCCAGCCTTGACGGCCTGCAGGCCGAACACGGCATGTTCTCCTATTGCGTGTCCAAGGGAGCTTTGCTGAACATGGCGCGGGCCGCGGCCCTCGATCTGGCGCGCGATCGCGTGACGGTAAACTGCGTCTGTCCGAGCGTCACCTATACGCCGCTGCTTGCCGGCAGGCTGGCGACGCTGCCCAACGGCGACGAAGTGCTCGCTTCCTATGCGCAGAGGCATCCGCTTGGCCGTGTGCTCACGCCGCGCGATATCGCTTCGGCCATCGCCTTTGTCGCCTCGCCGATCGCCAACGGCATCACCGGGGCCGCAATTCCCGTCGACGCTGGCATCGGCGCCACATGGGACAATTTCCGCGACCCCGCCTGGTTGAATTCCTGATCGGCGTCCGCGCCGATCAATCCAGCACGCGCAGATGTCGTACAGGCCGCCCCGTGGCCATGCGGTCGCCGGCCGTCGCGATCGAATTAGCATCGATGCCGAAGTGACGGTAGAGATCGTCGATCGTTCCGGACTGTCCAAAATGCTCGACGCCGAGGCTGCGCGTGCGGTTCCCGTACACCGAACCGAGCCAGGCCAGTGCCGCCGGATGTCCGTCCGCGACGGTGACGATCGCGCAATGTGAAGGCAGGCCCGCCAGCAGGCGCTCGACATGGCTCTTCGCATGCGTGAGACCGCGTTCGCGTGCCCGGCTCGCGGCCGTCCAGCCGGCGTTCAGGCGGTCGGCTGACGTCACCGCCAGCAGGCCGACATCGCGGCGATCCTCGGCCATCAGGCCCACGGCCTCGATGGCTTCCGGCGCGACCGCGCCGGTGTAGGCGACGACGATCTCGGCATTAGGCCCCGGCCGCCTCAGCCAATAGCCGCCATCGATGATGTCCTCGGCAAGGTCGTCTGTGATGTCACGCGTGATCTGCTCCACCGGACGCGTGGAGAGGCGCAGATAGACCGAGCCGCCGGTCTGGTCGCGCAGCCAGGTGCGCTCGTCGGCATCGCCGTCGCCGTTCCGCTGGATGTAGTCGAAGGCGAAGCGCAGGATCGTCGAAAGCTCGTCGACGAAGGCCGGCTCGAACGCGGCGAGCCCGTCCTGCGCCATGCCGATGAGCTGGGTGGCGATCGACTGATGCGCGCCGCCCTCGGGTGCCAGCGTTATACCCGAAGGCGTGGCGACCAGCAGGAAGCGCGCATCCTGGTAGCAGGCATAGTTGAGAGCATCGAGACCGCGCTGGATGAAAGGGTCATAGAGCGTTCCGATCGGTAGCAGCCGCTTGCCGAAAATCGAGTGCGACA
>JAPLOZ010000090.1 GCA_026400435.1 Hyphomicrobiales bacterium
CCGGCGGGGGATTGTCCGTTTCGGGTTCGTGGCCCGGGCGACCGAACACCGCCGCAGCAACACGCAGCGCGACGCACGACAGGAAGAAAATCGAGCACAGGATGTGCATCGCTACCCAGGTGCCGCCGGGCGACAGCCACAGCGCCGCCGGCAGCGCGATCAGAAAAGCACCGACGATGGAGCCCTGCCATGCGTTTGCAACAATCCGCGCCGACAGGTCGGGGTAACGGTCGAAAAGATCGTTGGTGGCTTGCCTGACGAGAGACGGGCCAAGCCGACGCAGGAGCGCTTCGCGCAAGGTCTGAGGAGCGATCATCCGCAACCGCTCGCGGATCTTCGGATGGCTTGCAATCAGCCTGCTCAGGTGCCCGATCCCGAGGCGGCTCGGAACAATGAGATAGCTCGTGGCACCGTTTCTCTCGGCCAGCTTGATCGGCAGGTGCCAGGAACTTCGCCGGAGATAGGCGGCGGCGAATTCGTCGGAAACGATCAGCCGTTCCGGATCGACCGAGACTGCATGTCCGATACCGAGTTCCCTGGCCAGCACGGCGCAATAGTCGACTTCCGCGACCATGCCCGACGCAAGCAGTTCAGTCTGAAAATCCGTTCCGTTGCGTGCCGCGAGCGATGCGAAATACGCGGCATCGCCCGCCGGAACCGACAATGCGCGCAGGAGCGGCAGCCATTCGCCGAGTTCGGGAAACAGGTGCAGCGCAAACACGAAGCCTTCGTCGACAGGATTCACGGAGGGGTCGGCCCCGAAGGCCGCCTCCAAAGGAGCCGCCGCCTCAAGCAAATGCGGCGGTTCATCAAACCGCATGGCGCTTCATTGCTGACCCCCGATCAGCTTTTCGCCGGCTCGGGCCGCCCAAGCTGAAGCCAATACAGCCTAGCGGAAATGAAGCGGTAGTAAACCCAGTAAAGATTTTCGACGCGCTACGGTTTATATTAGGCGCCAGCCGGCCCTAGGCGGCCCGCTTTGCGATCCGGGCCAGGCGGCGCTGTGTCGTATCGTCCTGCAGTGCCTTGTGGAACAGCGATATCTCCTGGTCGATCCTGTCGCACAGGTGGGCTCCGTCGCCGCGCAGAAGGCCGCGCGTCTGGCGCAATGCCTCGACCGGCTTCTTGGCAAGCTGTCGGGCACGTGAATGCGTCCAGTCCTCGGCAGCGTCCGGGGCGATCTCCGCGACGAGGCCCAGGCTCTTTGCTTCGGATGCCGCCAGCGTGTCACCCAGGCAGAAGAAGCGGAAGGCGGCGGCATAGCCCATGCGCTCGGGCGCCAGGATGCTGGTCGCGGCGTCGGGCACAAGGCCGAGGTCGACGAAGGGCACGCGGAACGTGCTGCCGGCGGAGGCGATCACCATGTCGCAGTGGAACAGGATGGTGCATCCCACGCCGACCGCATCGCCGTCGACGCACGCAAGCAGCGGCTTCGGGAATGTCGCCAGCGCGCGGAACATGCCGGTGACCGCCGCGATCAGCGCCTCATGCTTCGTCGCGTCGAGAAACTCCGAGAGATCGCCGCCGAGGCAGAAGCAACCGGAAAGCCCGCGCAGAACCACCACGCGCACTTCGTCATCGTCGGCCGCGGCGCGCAGCGTCGCGGCAAGCCTGTCGTAGGCCTTGCGGTCAAGCACCGGCCTGCCGTCGTCGGCCGTCACGCTGATGGTGAGGACATGATTGCGGAACTCGGTGTCCGGTCGAATCTCCAGGTCGGGGGCCAACTCGGCGGCAAGGAAGTTCTGAGCTATGTTCATGATGCCTGCCGCTGGCCGAGGATTTCGGGAAATCCTCGGGAGAGGACCGGAGCGTGATGGGCGCGCCGGCTGCGCACCACTTCGAGCGTGCTCTCGTTGAAGGTGAGCAATGTCGCTACGACCTGCTGGCGCCCGTAGGTGCGCTGGTAGCCGAGCGGTCGCGCCAGGAAGTGCAGTTGCAGCGCACGCAACACCCACATCGGTTCGAACTCGATGATGACCTGGTTGACGCCGCGCGGGAGCCCCCACTCGACGAAGCCCGCAATCAATTCGGACCCGACGGTCGACACGTTGCGGCGGCCGTCGCGAAAACCGGTCGCAACGGCGTAGCGGGTCAGTTCCCAGACATTGGGGCCAGACGGCGGAACGCCGACATAAAGATCGGTAAGGACCTCGGTGAGCAGGTGCGGCCGGGTAGTCGGCAGCATGCGTTGGTAGCCGGCAAGTTCGCCGTTGCGGATGACGATGTGGTGAACCGCTTCGTCATGGTCGAACTGGTCGATCTCCAGGCCGTCGGTCCGATGCAGGTCCTCCCACCCCATCTCCTCGACGAAAATGCGATGCCTCAGCCGGTGAACCGCCTCCCAGAGGTCCGGCCTTTGCATCAATTCTTCGGTTGTAAGAGCGTAAAGCACACAGGTCTCCTTGATATCTCAAGGCAGACTATTAAAGCGTGTCCTTATGGATAATTACGCGATCGTTTAGGAATGTAACGATCTATGATTTAATACACGAAATTCAAATATAACCGCGCCGTATGGCCTCTGCGACAGCCTGAACACGGTTAACGGCACCCAGCTTAAACTTGGCGTTGAGAAGGTGCTTTTCCGACGTGTGTTCGGATATCCCCAGTATCTGGGAAATTTCCCATTCCGACTTGCCGACGGCTGCCCATTTGAGACATTCTCGCTCGCGCGGCGTCAAGTCGACGTGCTCGATGGTGCGTTCCGGAGCGATGAGGAGTTGCATGGCGCGGCCGACCGCATAGGTGGCCACCAGCGAGATCATGCCGAACTCGAGCCCGGACAGGTCGACCTGTTCGCCGCCCATCGACACCATGACGACCTGGCCGTCGAGCGTCACCAAAGGAAAAGCCAGTCCGTCCTTCAGCTTGAACTCGCCGGCGTCGCCCATGACGGCTTGGCCGCCTCGGTCGATGCGGATTTCGCCGGCGGCATCGCGCCATTGGAAAGGCGCCTGCAATTGCTTCATCCGGCTTACCACCGGGTCGTGGTCGACATAGTTGCGCGAGACGTAGCGCTCCAGCCACTCCACCGGCCAGTCGCAAAGCAGGACGTGATCCTTCTGCTTGCCGATCGGCGTACCGGCCTGCGGAACGGTACCGGCCATCAGCGCGGTCAGACCAAACTGGGACGTGACGTCAAGCAGCCGCTCGCACACCGCCGCAGCGGTTTCGGCCTGCTGGAGGCTGCTCATATAGGCCAGCGTTCGGTCGAAATGGCTCATTGCAACACCCACCCATGTTGCCCACACTCTGTGCGGTTAAGGTAGCCCCCCGAACCGCCTCATACCATTAACCGACGATTGCAATATACCACAACCGGTTGCCGTGTGGTAGAAATATGCTGTGACAGCAAGGAAACGCCAGCGCTGTCCCCGCAAAAGGACCCACGCCCTCTTCCGACGCAACGACAATTGCGAAAAGACGTGATCTGTAGCAAAAAAGTTCATTCGACGGTCGAGCGACCCTTGTGTCGCCGCAGCCCGCATGTGTCAGGACAGAGCAGACTCAATGACGTTTCGGTGCATCGTTCTGGCGGTTGCGGCCGTGGCGTTTCTGTCCGCCGCCCAGGCTGGCGAACAACCACCCGCCCCGATGTTCTGGGACATGAAGGAACGGCTCCCCAAACCCGACCTCAGCGCGGTCGGTCGGGTCCGGTTTCTGACGACCACCGATTTCCCGCCCTTCAACTATCTCGACCGCGACGGCCGACTGACGGGATTCCATGTCGACCTGGTACGAGCGATCTGCGAGGAACTGGAGATTGCCGACAAGTGCGAGATTCAGGCGATGCCCTGGGAGCAGCTTGGCGATGCGCTTGAGCGCGGCAGAGGCGAGGCGATCGTAGCGGGGCTGGCGATCACGCAACAGAACCGCGCCAAATACGCGTTCTCACGGCCATACCTCCAGTTTCCCGCGCGCTTCATGATGCCCAAGACCAGCGCCGCGACAGAGCCTCTCTACGAGAAGGTGAAGGGCGAGCGCATCGGCGTGATCGCCGGATCGGGCCAGGAGGAGATGCTGCGCGCGTATTTCCCCGGTGCGAAGGTCGTCACCTACTCTCGCCAGGAATGGATGTACGCCGATCTGAAGGCCGGCAAGATCGCCGGTGCGTTCGGCGATGGTATGCGGTTCGCATTCTGGCTGGCGGGTTCCGAGGCCGGCGGATGCTGCCGTTTTGCCGGCGGACCCTACCTGGCGCCGGAATATCTCGGCCCCGGCCTCGCGCTGGCGACGGATGTGAACAACCCCACGCTCGCGGCGGCTTTCGACTATGCGCTTCAGCAGATGGCGCTGAAGGGCCGCTTCACCGAACTCTATCTGCGCTATTTTCCAGTCAGCTTCTACTGAGCGCTCAGGTCAGTGTCCGGTGGCGGGCCTTGTTCGCCCGCTCGATCGCGGCAACGGTCAGCGGGTCGACGGCAAGTTCGCGGCGAAGTATCTGCAGCACGCGCAGTTCTTCCATGCGCATCTCAAGGTCGACAGCGGCGACCTCGAAAGCAGCTGCGTAGGCGGTGTCGTGCAGGTGGACCGGTATCGTGTCGCGCGCCAGCCCGACGACCCTTTCAAGCCCGCCGTCCTCGTGCAGCAGCTTCTGGCAATCCTGGGCAACCTTCACCAGCCTGTCGGCGTCGAAATCCTCGAAGATCGGCCATGACCGCACGACATCGCCGATCCGCGCCAGCTCGACATCCGTCATGTCCCGATCGGACGCGGAGGTGACGACCATAAGGTAGATGATGGCTGCGTGGGCGGTTGTCTTCTTCATGTGATTTCACCCCGTTCGGCCACGTACCTACAGCATCGGCCTGAAGATCGGAATCGATTTCCAGCAAGCACGGCGCGAAAAACGCATGGGACATCACGCCCATCGAGTGTCCGGCACGACGCGCGGCGGTTGCAGAACGCGCTTGCTCGCCTGCGATCAAAACCCGGAATCGTTGACGGAACCGCTTAGGTTACATAGAGCATGGCCGCGACGCCGGCCCAATGCCGGCGAAAAAAATCGGAAACGTGATCGGAAGTCAGTCATGGCGCGTTCTGCCAGCATCGATCTCAACACGCAGATGCTCGCCGCTGCGGCCGAGAGCCGTGCGTGGCCCTTCGAGGAGGCCAAAAAGATCATCGACCGCTATGCCGGGAACGGGTTTCCCGAGACGGTGCTGTTCGAGACCGGCTATGGCCCCTCCGGCCTGCCGCACATCGGAACCTTCGGAGAGGTGGCGCGCACCTCGATGGTGCGGCACGCATTCCGCGTGCTGACCGAGGATAAGGTCAAGACTCGGCTCCTGTGTTTCTCCGACGACATGGACGGCATGCGCAAGATCCCGGACAACGTGCCGGACCGCGCCTTCCTGGAACCCTATCTGCACATGCCGCTGACCTCGGTGCCAAACCCGTTCGGCGGCGATTACGAGAGCTTCGGGCATCACAACAATGCGATGCTGCGCCGGTTCCTCGACACTTTCGGTTTCGACTACGAGTTCGCCAGCGCCACGGACTACTACAAGTCCGGCCGTTTCGACGCCGTCCTGTTGAAGGCTGCCGCGAAGTATGATGCGATCATGAAGGTGATGCTGCCGACGCTCGGGGCCGAGAGGCAGGCGACCTACAGCCCGTTTTTGCCGATATCGCCGAAGACTGGCCGGGTGCTCTACGTGCCTATGAAGTCGGTCGACGCCGAGGCCGGCACGATCACTTTCGACGACGAGGACGGAACGGAGACCACGCTTCCCGTGACCGGCGGCGCCGTGAAGCTCCAGTGGAAGCCTGACTTCGGCATGCGCTGGGCGGCACTCGGCGTCGACTTCGAGATGTTCGGCAAGGACCACCAGACCAACGCTGTGGTCTACGACAAGATCTGCGCCATCCTCGGCGGCCGTCCGCCCGAGCATTTCGTCTACGAACTCTTCCTCGATGATCTCGGGCAGAAGATTTCGAAGTCCAAAGGCAACGGGCTGACCATCGACGAATGGCTTACCTATGCGCCGACCGAGAGCCTCGGCCTTTACATGTTCCAACGTCCCCGGCAGGCAAAGAAGCTCTATTTCGACGTCATCCCCAAGGCTGTCGACGAGTACT